>CAZLAM010000067.1:0-5806 GCA_964557435.1 uncultured Eubacteriales bacterium | reverse complement strand
CCCCATCAGAGCGCGGTTGGCGTCGTCATGCTCCAGGAACGGGATCAGGGCCGCCGACAGGGAGACGAGCTGTTTCGGCGAGACGTCGATATAGTGGATCTGTTCCCGGGGCAGGGTCTTGAAATTGCCGGCCTGGCGGGCACTGATGAGCTCGTCCTGGAACACTCCGTGTTCGTTCACGCGGGCATTGGCCTGAGCGATGTTGAACGTTTCCTCTTCCCACGCCGTGAGGTAGAAACAATGAGGTTCGAGAACGGGGATGTGCTTGGCCCCCTTCCGCTTGAGCGAGGCCATCTCGCGCAGCATTTCGTCCTTTTCGACGATATCGCCTATCTTGCGGTCGCTGTCCCCGGGATGGAGGAGCTTGAAATAATCTATGATGCGGCCGGCCTTGACCTGCCGGTAAGGGGTTTCGACAAAGCCAAAGTCGTTGACCCGGGCGTAACAGCTCAAAGAGGAGATCAGACCGATGTTCGGCCCTTCCGGAGTTTCGACCGGGCAGATCCGGCCGTAGTGCGAAGCTTGAATGTCGCGGACTTCGAACCCGGCCCGTTCCCGGCTTAAGCCGCCGGGCCCGAGGGCGCTCAAGCGGCGTTTATGAGTGACCTCGGCCAGGCTGTTGATTTGGTCCATAAACTGGCTGAGCTGGGACGAACCGAAGAATTCCTTCAAGGCGGCGATGACGGGCTTGGAGTTGATGAGATCCTGGGGCATGGCCGCGGCCAAGTCGGCCGTGATGGTCATTTTCTCCTTGATCGTCCGTTCCATGCGCGTCAGGCCGATGCGGAAAGCGTTCTCGACGAGCTCCCCGACCTGCCGGACGCGGCGGTTCCCCAAATGATCGATATCGTCGGTGGCGCCTTCGCCGCGTCGCAGCTTGAGCAGGTAGGCGATGACTTCGACATAATCCCGGGGCTGGAGGACTTTTTCCTCCATGGAAGTCTGGAGACCAAGCTTGATGTTGAACTTGAGCCGCCCGATCCGGCTGAAGTTGTATTTCTGAGGGTTGAAGAACAGGTTGCGGAACAGGTTGTGGGCGCTATCCATGGTGTGGGGCTCGCCCGGGCGCAGTTTGCGGTAGATCTCGGCCAGCGCCTGGTTGGTGTCTTTACGCAGGTCCTTCTTGAGCGTGTTGACGATGAGGATCCCGGCCGGATCTTCGGTCGGGAAAAAAACCTCGAAAGGCTCGCCCTTGCCGATCAGGAGATCCAGGGCGGTGTCGCCGATTTCCTCGCCGCCTTTGACCTTCCCCTTGATGCCGGACAAGGCGTAAGCGGTCTGGAGATCCTTGCGGTCGATGGCCGCACGGACGATCCCGGCGTCCCGGAGCTGGGCGATCAGGTCCTCGGTCAGCTTCTTGCGGGCGTTGACGAGAGTGGTCCCGGTTTGAGGGGACTTGATTTCCTCGGCCAGGGTTTTCCCGGCCAGCGAATCGGCCAGGTCCCAATAGAGCTTCCCGTCTTCCGGAGTGACCCGGAAGACGCGGTGGAACAGCTTGAGAATGTCCTCGTCCGATCCGAAGCCGAGAGCGCGCAGGAAGACCGTGGCCAGAAACTTCTTCTTCCGGTCGAGACGGACGTAGAGATTGTTCTTGATGTCGTACTCGAACTCGACCCAGGCGCCCCGGTAGGGAATGATCTTGGCGATAAAATAACCCTTGGCTTCCCCTTGCCGATAAAAGACGCCGGGCGACCGCTGCAGCTGGCAGACGACGACGCGCTCGATGCCGTTGAAGATGAACGTCCCCTTATCCGTCATGAGCGGGATATCGCCGAAGTAAACCTCCTGCTCCTTGATGTGCTTGAGACGCTTGGCCTTGGTCACGGCGTCCTTCTCCCAGGAGATCAGGCGGACTTTGAGCCGCAGGGGGACGGAGAATGTATACCCCTTCTGCAGGCACTCGTTCGGGTTGTATTTCATCTTCAGCCCGACGGCGTCGCCGCAATGATCGCATAACGGGATCTCGATTTTCTTGACCGCGCCGCAATACGGGCAGACCTGTTTTTCGGTCAGTACGACATCGGCCGGGAGGAGGGTGTCGCAGCCCGTACACCGGGCGCGCGAGTTTTCCACTCCCTTGAGCCGGCCGCACTTGCATTCCCAGTTTCCGATCGAGTAGCTGATGAAATCGAGCTGGGTCGTCTCCTTGAAATCGGAGATGGGGAAGACGTCTTTAAAAGCGGCCTGCAAGCCGGTATCCTTGCGCTCCTCGGGCAAGAGGTCCATTTGCAGGAACTCCGCGTAGGATTGGCGCTGGATGGCCAGAAGGTCAGGCATCGGAAAAACCGTCTTGATCTTGGAAAAGTCAAGACGCTCGCGCTGAGTGTTAAGAGGTTCGCTCATGGGGGACGCTCACTCCTCTGGGTCCGCCTGCCGAACGCCGGGCGCTCGGTTCACGGACTCCCGCAATCGCCGAAGGAAGACAGGTAACCAAGGAGGAGCCTTGACTCCTCCCTGGGTGCCCGATATCAATAAAGGTCACGACGGCCGTCAGGGGACGTCCTTTCGCCGACCTTACTGGAGCTCGACCACGGCGCCGACTTCTTCGAATTTCTTCTTGAGGGTCTCGGCCTCATCCTTGGGCAGCCCTTCCTTGATCGTCTTGGGGGCGCCGTCGACCAGGTCCTTGGCCTCTTTGAGGCCGAGGCTGGTGATCTCGCGGACGATTTTGATGACGTTGATTTTCTTTTCGCCGGCGCTTTTCAGGACGACGGCGAACTCGGTCTTGACCTCTTCGACCTTGGCCTCGCCGGCCGCCGGGGCGGCCCCCGCGGGAACGGCCATCGCCGCGGCGGCGCTGATACCGTAGCGGGTCTCAAATTCCTTGATGTAGTCGGCCAGTTCAAGGACGGTCAGCCCGTCCAGGTGGCTGAAGAATTCCTCTTTGGTTAGTTTGGACACGTTCGTCTCTCCTTTCCTTAGGCAGGTGTTTCCGTAGATTTTTTATCTTTGTACTGACTGAGCAGGATGCCCATTTGAACGAGCGGGGCCTGCAACGTCCGTAAAAGCTTGACCAGGGGCGAGGCCGTCATGACGGCGATCTTGCCCAGTAGTTCCTGGCGCGAAGCCAGTTTGGTGATCTCATCGAAACGTTCGGGGCCGAAATAAACGCCCTCGACCAATCCCCCCTTAAGAACCATGGCCTTGGTCGACACGGCGAATTCCTTGACGGCCTTGGCCAGGGCGATCGGTTCGGACGCGGTATAAGCGACGGCGGTCGGCTTGCGGAAGGCCGGCCGGAGCGCGGAGGGGACGACCCCGGTCAGGGCCCGCAGGGCCAGCCGGTTTTTGACGATCTTCAGCGACGCCCCCTGCTTGCGCAGGGCTTTTCGAAACGAGGTGGCCTGAGCCACGGTCATCTTCGTGTAGTCGAAAAGATAAAGTGTTTTATGGTGCTCGAAGAGCTTATTCAACTCGTCGATGAGGGAGGCTTTAACGTCTTTTTTCATGGCGCGTCTCCTAGCTTTCCAGGATATCCTCGGCCAGCTTGAACGACGGCCCCATGGTCGAGCTCAGGGACAGGCTTCGGATGTACTTGCCCTTGGCCGAAGCGGGCCGGGCATGGAGTACCGCTTGGAGGAAGGCATTGATGTTGTCGACCAGCTTCTCCTCGGGGAATGAGGCCTTGCCCACGGTCGAATGGACGATTGAAGTCTTATCCACCCGGAACTCAACCTTGCCCGCTTTTGTCTCCTCGACGGCCTTCTTGATGTCGAAGGTCACGGTGCCCGATTTGGGATTGGGCATGAGGCCCTTGGTCCCCAGAATTCGGCCCAGCTTGCCCACGCCACGCATGATGTCGGGGGTGGCGATGACGACGTCGAAGTCGATCCAGCCGCCGGCGATCTTCTCGATGAGTTCCTCCCCACCGGCGAAGTCCGCGCCGGAAGCCTCGGCCTCCTTGACCTTCTCGCCCAGGGCCAGAACGCAGATTTTCTTGGTTTTGCCGATGCCGTGAGGAAGAACGACCGTGCCCCGGACCATTTGGTCCGACTGCTTGGGGTTCACCCCCAGCCGCATGGCCACTTCCACGGATTCATCGAACTTGGCGAATTTCCCCTGCTTGAGCAGGCGGACCGCCTCTTCGAGAGCATATTCGGGTTTGGTCCGAAGAGCTCTCGCCTTCAGGTATTGTTTACCATGTTTAGCCACGGATGATCTCCAATCCCATGTTGCGGGCCGTGCCTTCGATGATTTTCTTGGCCGCCTCTATATCGTTGGCATTGAGGTCGGGCATCTTGAATTTGGCGATGTCCTCAACCTGCTTGGCCGTCACTTGGCCGACTTTTTCCTTGTTCGGGGTGCCGGAGCCCTTGGCGATTCCGGCTGCTTTCTTGAGCAGATAGGAGGCGGGGGGGGTCTTCAGGATGAAAGTGAACTTTTTATCCTTGAAGATGGTGATGATGACGGGCACAATCACGCCCTCCTCCATCTTGCCCGTCCGTTCGTTGAACTCGCGGACGAACTGCATGATATTGACGCCGTGCTGGCCCAACGCGGGACCGACCGGGGGCGCCGGGCTGGCCTGGCCCGCCGTGATCTGCAGTTTGACACTGGCCACAACTTCCTTGGACATGGATTCCTCCTAGATTTTCTCCACCTGCAAAAATTCAAGCTCCACCGGGGTCGCCCGGCCGAAGATCGTCACCAGGACCTTGAGAGTCGACCGCTCGTGGTTGACGTCCTCAACGATCCCGTTGAAGTTGAAGAACGGACCGTCGATAATCCGGACGGCCTCGCCCTTCTCGAAGGAGTGCTTCGGTTTGGGCTTCTCCGAAGTCGTCTCCATGTGCTCGACGATCCGGGACACCTCGGCGGGGTTGAGGGGGGAGGGCTTCTTGCCCGACCCGACGAACCCCGTGACCTTGGGCGTCTCGCGGATGATGAGCCAGTTCTCGTCGGTCATCTCCATCTCGATCAAGATGTAGCCGGGATAGGACCTCTTGGTCGAAACGACCTTCTTGCCCATCTTGATTTCGATCACGTCTTCGGTGGGAATGATGATCTTGCCGATCTGGTCCTGGATGCCCATTTCCAGGGCCCGCTGATGCAGAGATTCGGCGACAAACTTCTCGAAACCCGAGTAGGTGTGAATAACGAACCAGTTTTTAGCCATCGGCGTCTCTCATCCCAGAAGGTCCTTGATCTTGGCGATACCCCAACCGAAAGCGACATCCATGAAGAACAGGTAAAAACCGAAGAAAACGATGGCCAGGATGACGACAATGGTCATCGAGGTGACTTCCTGGCGCGACGGCCAGGTGACTTTCTTCAGCTCCGCCTTGGCGTCCTTAAGGAAGTTCCAAAAGCGCTTGTACCAACGTTCCTTCTGACTCATGGTGACACTTATCCTCCGGTTTATTTTCCCCTGAGGAAGGCCCTCAGTCGGAAATACTGGCAGGTGAGGCAGGACTTGAACCCGCAACCTGCGGTTTTGGAGACCGCTGCTCTAGCCAGTTGAGCTACTCACCTGCTCTGAAAATCCCGTTTCGGCTCCTATTTGACTTCTTTGTGCGATGTGTGTTTACGGCAGAAGGGACAGAACTTATTGATCTCCAGACGATCAGTCTGTTTCTTCTTGTTCCGCGTGTTGGAATAGTTCCGGCGTTTGCACACCGAGCACGCCAAGGTGATGATATCTCTCATGGGTGGTGTTCTTTCAGCCTATTCCAGGATCTCCGTGACCGTTCCGGCGCCGACCGTCCGGCCGCCTTCGCGGATGGCGAACCGCAGCCCTTTCTCCATGGCCACGTCCGCGATCAGCGTGATTTCCAGGCTCACGTTGTCTCCCGGCATCACCATCTCC
>CAZLAM010000066.1:0-5790 GCA_964557435.1 uncultured Eubacteriales bacterium | reverse complement strand
ATTCGCTCTACGGCATTTATGTAGAGCGCGGAAAGATCGACTTGCAGAGCACGCTCGGCCGATTGGGCCTCGACGACATCCAGCCGGGACTGACGGAAATCGAAAAGAGCGCCAAGGTGATCGACCTGCTCAAATCCCGCTCCGGCGTCTATCTCCCGGCGGCGGCGGAAACCGGGGAGATGGAGGCCTCACGGCCGCCTCGGGGCAGCCAGCGCCGGGCTCCTTCTACTATTACAACAACTGGGGTTTCAATATGCTGGGGGTCATCTTCGAGAGACGGACCGGGAAGTCGATCTTCGACGCGTTTGCCGAGGAGATCGCCAAGCCGGTCGGCATGATGGATTTCCAGGCCGCCGACGGCGAATACCGTTACGAAAAAGAGAAGTCGCCCATTCCTTCCTATTCGTTCCGCATGTCGGCGCGCGACCTGGCCCTTTACGGCCTGCTCTTTCTGCGGAACGGCGAGTGGAACGGGAAACAGATCGTTCCCCGGGCCTGGATCGAGGCCAGCACGCAGACGTATTCGATCGACAACCCGCAAATCGGGATCGGATACGGCCTGCTCTGGGGGACCCTGCCCGAGACCTCGCCCCTGGGGAAGGCCGTTTTCCACGCCGGTTTGGGCATCCATGTGTTGATGATCCTGCCGGCCGACAAGCTGGTCATCGTCAATCGCGTCGATACGGATGCGCCCTTCACCATGACCGGCGAGAACCTCTTCCAGGCCATCATGATGCTGCGGGGCGCCAAGACGCCCCGCTAGCGGTCCGCGGGAACGACCGCTGACGAGCGGCCGAAAAGAGGATGCTCTCCCCGCCATGAATTCGCGGAAAAGCCGGAGTCCCGGCCTTCCCGCCCCGCGATCACTTTTTGACGATCCGATTGGCCGTCCACTCCCGGTCGCACATTTCGCCCATGAAAATGGCGCCTTTCATGGCGTCGCGTTCGACTTCGTGCTGTGGACGCCGGCCCTTCCGAATCCGTTCCTTGACTTCCCCCTGACGCGCAAACTATGCTTGTCCAACGCGTCACATCAAGCGATCGGGAGGAAGGGCCATGAGCGAAGCGCGAAGCGAAAACGCCCTCCGCAAGCTCGACCGTATGGCCAAGGCCCTCCGCCACGAGGAGCCCGACCGGGTCCCCATCAGCGACTTCTTCTGGGGCGGATTCATCAGGCGCTGGCGCCGCGAGCATGGCTTGCCCGGCGACGCCGACATCTACCGCCACTACGACCTGGACTGGATCGTCACCACCCCGAACATGGATCCCTGGATCCGGCCGTTCCAGACCCTCCGCGAGACGGCCGACGAGGTCGTCATCAAGACCGGCTTCGGCGCGGTCATCAACAAGCGCTTCGAAGTGCCGATGCCCGAGATGCGGGCCTGGGACGTCGATTCCTTCGACAAGCTCGAGCGCGCCGACTTCGACGATCCGGCCGATTCGCGCCGTTTCTTCTCTGCCGGCGACAACTAAATCGCCGGCGTCGGCGACGGCTTCCAGTGGAACTCTCCGCCCTGGATCGACTCCGTCCGAGCCCTTCGCCCGGACTTTCCCGTCTACGGCAGCATCATCGAGGCCAAAGAGTGCCTGACCCGAATGGTCGGGCAGAGCAACGCCATGCTTTGGATGGGGGAGGAGCCCGGGCGGATGGGCGCCGTGATCGAGCGCATCGGGGCCTGCTACGTGACGATGACCGAGGCCCAGATCAAAGCGGCGGCGGGCTTGCTCGACGGGTTCGTCATTTGGGGCGACGTGGCCTACAAGAAAAGTACGTTCATGGCCCCCGCTTACTGGAGGAGCCACTTCAAGCCTCATGTGGCCCGCATGGTCGAACTGGCCCACGCGGCCGGTCTTCCGGTCATCTACCACGGCTGCGGGAATGTGGCCGCGCTCCTGCCCGATTTTATCGAGATCGGCGTCGACGCCTGCAATCCGCTCGAAGCCAAGGCCGGGCTCGACGTGGTCGATCTGCGGCGCCGTTACGGCCACAAACTGGCCTTCTGCGGCAACGGCGACATCCGGATCCTCGAAGCCGGAGAGCCCGAGGCGGTCAAACGCGAGATCCTGCGCAAACTCAACGCCGCCCGCGGCGGCGGTTTCATCTTCCAGTCCGACCATTCGGTCACCAGCGGCGTCTCCGGCCCGACCTACGACCTGGTCGTCAAGCTCGTCCGCGAGCACGGCCGTTATCCGCTTCGGCTGGGCCCCTTCGAGGAGTCCCTCTGAAATCCCGGCCCGTTTTGAAAGGCTTGCCATGACTCCCATTCCCGCCAACCTGCCTCTCGGCGTCTTTTCTTCATGATTCTTCTTATACTCTTTCATCCGCTACACTGAGCAGATGGGCTTTTGGGCGCCGGCCATTTCACAAAAGCCGGGACGGCCAGGTCGACGTCCCGCGGGCGTGGCCAAGGCGCTCGGCGAGAAGGCGGCCGAGATCGACGCCTGTCTGATCGCGGTCCAGGGCAAGCCGGTGGATACGGGCGGCTGCTGCCACCCGGACAAGAAGAAGGTTTCGGCGGCCTTGCGGCCGTGCCCGAACCTGAACGCGATCATCGACGCGCTCTGAAGCGTGGCGGTCAGAGAAAACGCTTGAGCCCGGGGATACGGGCGAGCAGCCAGGCGAACCCGAACGACGCGGCCACGGCGGCCGGCGCCACGAAGAGGAACTTGAGCTCAGGGGCGATCGGCAGGGGACCGGAGAGACGGGCGATCGTGACGGCCACCGGGGCCTGAAGGACGTAGGCGCCGAAGGCGGCCCGCCCCATCGCGCGCGCCTGCGGTCCGGCGTGGTCGAGACGACGCTGGAAGTGCCCGAGGAGCCATACGGACGAGCCCACCGCGATGATCCCTTCGCAGCAGGCGACGAGGACCGCCTGCCAAGACATCCCGCCGGCGAATGCAACCCGGGAGTCCGTGCTGACCAGGATGGCCGCCGCGATCACAGCCGCTCCGCCGATGGCCGCGAGGCCGGCCCGGCGGCGCAGCAGATCCGGGACCGGGTCGAGCCAGCCGTTCTCGGCGCAGACGATCCCCAACCCGAACAGGCCGATGCATTGGGGCCACTGCCAGACGTGCAGAACGAAGATCTGGTGCGAGTCGATCGGGAACCGTAGCCGGAAGATGAACGTAGCCGCCGCGATGCCGGCGGTCAGCCCGACGATAAAGGACGGCCGCCACGGACGGGGCTCGGGACGTGCCGGCCGGTATTTCCGCCAGGTGACGAAAGCCGCCGAAAAGATCAGCAGGGCGAGGACAAACCACAACGGGCCGGGATCGAGCTCCTTCAGCTGCGCGCGAAAGAACCCGGCCAGAGACCTCCCGCGACGGTCACCCACCCATCTCACGATGGGGAAGACGACGAGCAGGTATGCGAGGAAGGGCAGACCGAGCCGCGACAGCCGGTCCTTCATGAAATCCGTAGGGCCCTTGCGGGCCAGTGCCTGGGGTATTAACAGTCCGGCGAGGAGGAAGAACAACCCCATCGCGAAGAACGATCCCAGCACGACGAATAACGTCGCGGGGATGAGAAAGACCTTGTTGTCCGAGGGTTCGCGATAGGCCCAGGACCCGATATCGGCATAGGTGATGAAGACATGGCCCACGATGACGCCGGTCACAAGCACGACCTTGAGGTTGTCCAGATACGCCCGGCGCGGAGCAGTGACGGCCGCTGTATTCATGTCCTTGCGTTCCCTCCGTGAGGGACCTCTCCTTCGACGGTCCAAACCGGATACCAAACGGGCAAAGATTTTTTACCTATTGAATATTCCTCTCGATCCTGAAGACAAAGGCATGTTCACACGGTTTCTGAGCAGGCGTTTTGATCACCAGTCCGTCGTCAACAAAATGCCAGTCCAACTCTTTATTGTCTCCCAGCATCTTGATATTCTTGATTTCTTGCTTTGACCAATAGATGGACAGCTCGACTTCTTTTCTTTTTAGGGAATGAATTTTAATTGTTTCGCCCGGCCAGGCCAAGGCGATAGCGTATAACACGTTATCTTTGATGGTGAATCGAATGTCTTGCCCGGTATAGGGACGTCTCCTATGATCTGAATAGGCGCCTTCTTGCCAAACGGTGGGACCTTCGCCATAAATAAGCCAGGGCCTTGTCCCGTAAATCGCTTCCCCATTTACCTTGAGCCATTCACCGATGCCAAGTAACCGTTCTTTCGCCTCTTCCGGGATTGTGCCATCGGCCTTCGGCCCCACATTCAGTAAAAGCCGGCCATTTTTGCTGACGATATCGACTAAATCAGTGACCAATCGGTCAACCGATTTAAATCCGGCTTCTTTCACATATGACCACGCTCCCTTAGCATCAATAGAAGTATCCGTAATCCAGATATGCCGGGTCAATTCGCCTTCCTTTCCCAGTTCCAAATCGTTGACGGCCACCCCCGGCGGAACGTCCCAGCCTTTGAAAAGAACTTCTATTTTCTTTCCCCATTCCTTCTCTTTGTTGAAGTAGTAAGCCAAAGACTTAAGCATGGATCCTTCACCCATTCGGTCAAATGATCCTTCGAACCAAATCAGATCAGGTTGATATTTATCTATGACTTCCTTAATTTTAGTAAAATATATTTCCTTGGCTTCTGGGGAAGGCTGTTCCTGAAGAAAAGCCAGTTCTGTCCCATCAAGTTTATACCACTCAGGCCGATCATGACTCAGATTCAGATCGTGCAGGGGACCATAGAGTCCGACATAGGCCGGATCCGAGCAGTCAAACTCCTTGACCCAATGGGGATAATAGGTCCAATGCTCATCATGATGAAAAGTGGTAACGAATTTTATACCCCTTTTCGTGATGGCTTTTTCGAGTTCTCCCAAGACGTCACGCCGGGGGCCCATCTTCTTGGCGTTATAGGGATTGATCTCACTGTCCCACATGGAAAATCCATCATGATGTTCCGCGACCGGTCCGGCAAACTGTGCTCCCGCCTTCTTAAACAACTCCGCCCATTCATCGGCATTGAATTTTTCTGCCTTGAACATAGGTATGAAATCCTTGTACCCAAATTGGGAAGGTAATCCATAATGTTCGACATGATGGTTATATTGTTCCGTTCCCTTGCAATACATAGTGTGCGGGTACCAGGTACCATTGGGACCTTTGGCCGGAACTGAATAAACGCCCCAGTGAGTATAGATCCCAAACTTGGCATCTTTGAACCAGGCTGGTATTTCATGATTCTGCAAAGAGTTCCATGAAGGCAGGTATGCGCTTTCCTGTCCATAAACCGGAACAAGAATGACACAGAGACTCAAACACAAGACGAGAAAAAAGATCGGATCAAAAGCCGTTTTCTTTTTCATTTTTCCCTCCTTAAAACCTTTGTTTCTTACACAAAAAAAGAATATAAAAATACATTCTTAAATGTCAATTGATTTTGGTTATGACCCCCGTTTTGCGAACCACTTAGAGGGCTAATTTGCGCTAACATGCTGCGACCGGAATGCATTATAAATAGCCGGATTCAGGGCTGCCGTTTTCCTGAGAAGATCCCGCCGCCGCATTGCGATTATATAACATCCGGGGACAACGAAATCCTTGAAAAAAATATCGGCTTCGAGTGGGAGAACCCCGGCTCGAGGAACACCAGCTGCGGCTATAATCCCAATGACCACAAATGGGTCTCCACCGCCGAAATCGTTTTCAACCTCGTGGAAATCGTCAACAAGGGTGGTAACTCCCTGCTTAATGTCGGCCCCACGCCGGAAGGACTCATTCCCCAACCGTGCATCGACCGCCTCGCAAAAGTCGGTGAGTGGATGGAGGTCAACGGCGAG
>CAZLAM010000065.1:0-17594 GCA_964557435.1 uncultured Eubacteriales bacterium | reverse complement strand
AGTTTTATCGAAGCTCTCCTGGCCTCCCCCTCGCTCGGCCTGCTCATCCCGACGGATAGGCACGCCGCGGTCTTGGCTCAGGTTCTGGCCCAAGCGCCGCTCTTAAGCGGAAATATTATTCACGACGCCCACACGGCGGTCCTGATGCGGGAACACGGAATCCTCCGCATCTACACCCGCGATACCGATTTCCACCGTTTTCCCTTTCTCCAGCCGATCGATCCGACGGTGGCTTGACACGTCGAGTTGTTCATAATAGATTTTAAATAATCAACATCTCCGGGAGGGATCAACATGGCCGACGATAAAAAAATTCTGACCACGGGTTTTGGGATGCCGGTCGATAACGACCTGAACTCGATGACGGCCGGTCCCCGGGGGCCGGTCCTGGTTCAAGATGTTCACCTGATCGAGAAGCTGGCCCATTTCGACCGCGAGCGCATCCCGGAGCGGGTCGTTCACGCCAAGGGCGCGGGGGCGCACGGCTATTTCGAAGTGACCCGCGACGTTTCCAAGCTCACCCGGGCCCGGTTCCTTTCCCAGATCGGCAAGCGGACCGAGCTCTTCGTCCGCTTCTCCACCGTGGGCGGTGAGCGGGGCTCGGCCGACTCCGAGCGCGATCCCCGCGGTTTCGCCGTGAAGTTCTATACCGAGGAAGGCAATTACGACATGGTCGGGAACAACACCCCGGTTTTCTTCCTCCGCGACCCGCTCAAGTTCCCCGATTTCATCCACACCCAGAAGCGCCACCCGGCGACCAACCTCAAGGACCCGGACATGTTCTGGGATTTCCTGTCCCTGACGCCCGAGTCGCTCCACCAAGTCACCATCCTCTTCTCCGACCGCGGCACGCCCCGGACCTTCCGCCACATGCACGGCTTCGGCAGCCACACCTACCTGTGGTACAACGCTAAAGGGGAATACGTCTGGGTCAAGTATCACTTCAAGACGGGTCAGGGCATCGAGAACTTCACCCGCGAGGAAGCCGATCATATGCGCGGCGTCGATCCCGATGTCGCGACCCGCGATCTTTCCCAGGCCATCGCCCGGGGCGAACATCCCTTCTGGCGGGTTGAAATCCAAGTCATGACTCCCGAACAGGCCAAGACTTACCGGTTCGATCCTTTCGACGTCACGAAAGTCTGGCCTCACGCCGACTTCCCGCCCATGGAGATCGGCCGCATGGTCCTCGACCGCAATCCCCAGAACTATTTCGCAGAAGTGGAGCAGGCCGCCTTCTCTCCCGCAAACTTCGTCCCCGGCATCGGTCCCTCCCCGGACAAGATGCTGCAAGGCCGCCTCTTCAGCTACCATGACACCCACCGGCACCGGCTGGGCGCCAACTTCCACCTGCTGCCGATCAACGCCCCCAAGGCGGCCTTGATGACGAGCTACCAGCGGGACGGGGCCATGCGGCCGGACGACAACGGCGGCGGCGGTCCCAATTACTGGCCCAACAGCTTCGGCGGACCGGCGCCCGACGCCGCTTATGCCGTCCCGGCCATCGATGTAACGGGGATGGCGGCCCGGCATGCCTACGTGCTCGGCGATGTGGATTTCCTCCAAACCGGCTCGCTTTACCGCAAGGTCATGACGGTGCAGGAGCGCGAACGCCTCGTGGGCAATATCGTCGCCGCTTTGGGCGGCGCCCAGAAGCGCATTCAGTTGCGGCAAACAGCGCTTTTCTACAAGGCCGATCCCGAATACGGCCAGGGCGTGGCCGCGGGTCTCGGTCTGAATCTCGATGAGGTGAAACGACTGGCGGCGATGTCTCAGGAGGAGAGAGTCCGGGCGACCGCGGCTTAGGGGATCGGGGGTTTGACAAAAACCCCTGATTGCACTATCTTTGAGCTACTATGCCGCTGACCCTCAGCCAAGTCTTGTTTATTATCCTGACCGTAGCCGCAGTGGTTGCCGTCATCTTCCTCGTCCAGCTTTTCGCCCAGCTTCGCAAGACCGCCGCCGAGGCCGAAAAAGCCCTGGTTGAGGTCCGGGCTCTGGCCAAAAACCTGAGCGAGCTCGATTTCGCCGTCAAGGCCCGGGTCGACGAGTTCGGGGACACCCTTCGGGCCTCCAAAAAAGCCGCTCTGAGCGTTTCCGAGGCGTCGTTTCTGGTCACTTCCAAGTTCCTCCAGCCGTCCTCGAAGCTCCTCCCGCTACTCCTCCCGGTCGCCCGCTTCGTCCTGCGGCAAGTCAAAAAACGAAAGGAGAAAAAAAATGTCCAATGACAAAGGTTCGGCCCTCGAAGTCGCCGTGTCGTTCGTGCTCGGCGCCGCGGCCGGGTTCGCCCTGGGCGTGCTCTTCGCCCCGGCCTCGGGCAAGGAAACGCGGCAGAAGATTCAGGATGAAGTCGGCAAGACCGGCGAGAAGGCCAAGGAAAATTTCGAGAAAATCACCAAGGAAGCCGAAAAGGGCATCAAGGTCGTCCGCGAGAAAACTCAGGAAGGCCTCGAAGCCATCCGCGAGTTCATCGACAAAAAAAAGGACGAATTCTTAAAACGAGGCCCCGAGGCTCTGCCCGACGACGAGCACGCCAAAGTCTGATCCCGGCATTTCCAAACCGTTTTTTTAAATCCAATTCAAGGTGTGAAATTATGGGCGAAATGACTATCATCGACATCAAAGCCCGGGAAATCCTCGATTCCCGCGGCTTTCCGACCGTCGCCGCCAAGGTCGTCCTGGAGAACGGCATCATGGGCAAGGCCTCCGTTCCATCCGGCGCCTCAACCGGCACGCACGAAGCCCTCGAACTGCGCGACGGGGACCCGGCCCGGTATGCCGGCAAAGGCGTACGCAAGGCCGTCGCCAACGTCAACGATATCCTGGCCCCCAAGCTTCGGGGACTCGACATCCGCCATCAACGGGAGATCGACGACCTCCTTCTGTCCCTGGACGGAACGGAATTGAAGAACAACCTGGGCGCCAACGCCGTCCTGTCCGTGTCCATGGCCGCGGCCGACGCGGCAGCCAAGGCCCAGGGCCTGCCGCTTTACGCCTCCCTGCGGGCCGCGGACATCATCACCCTGCCCGTCCCCCTCATCAACATCCTGAACGGCGGCGCCCACGCCGACAACAGCGTGGACATTCAGGAATTCATGATTGTCCCGGCCGGACTGCCCACTTTCGCCGAAGCCATTCGAGCCGCCTCGGAGGTCTTTCACAGCTTGAAGAAGATCCTCAAAAAACGCGGTTACGGCACGGCGGTCGGCGACGAGGGCGGCTTCGCTCCCAACCTCAAGTCCAATGAGGAAGCGCTCGAATGCATATTCGAAAGCATCCAGAAGGCCGGCTACACGCCCGGAAAACACGTCTTTTTAGCCCTGGACCCGGCGGCCTCGGAATTCTTCGCCGACGGCCGATACACCTTCAAAAAATCGGACGGGTCCGTCCGGACCGCCGCCCAAATGATCGATTTTTACACCGGCTTAATCGACAAGTTCCCCATCGTTTCGATCGAAGACGGCTTGGCCGAGGACGATTGGGACGGCTGGAAAGCGATGACCGAATCCCTCGGCCGGCGCATCCAGATCGTCGGTGACGATATCTTCGTGACGAATATGTCCCGGTTCAAGGACGGAGTGGCCAAGGGAATCGCCAATTCCATCCTGATCAAGCTCAACCAGATCGGCAGTCTGACAGAGACCGTGGATGTTGTGGACTACGCCCACGCCCACGGCTACACGGCCGTCATTTCGCACCGGTCGGGCGAGACCGAGGACACCTTCATCGCTGATCTTTGCGTAGCGCTCGGCACCGGCCAGATAAAAACGGGCTCGGTCTGCCGAAGTGAGCGGGTGGCCAAATACAATCGCCTGATGGAAATCGAGGGCGAGCTCGGCCCCCAGGCGGTTTACGCCGGGATGAAGCCGTTCGCCAAGTACCTTCGCTGATCGAACGACGAAAAAGAAATTCGGATCTCTTCCATTTTGCGTGAAGGAGAAGAGATCGGGATCATGGTCTGTCGACCCGCTCGGGCTTTTTTTCAGGCGTAGAGGGGGCCGTTTCCCGCTTGCTCGTGGGCCAGAAGCCATTCTTTGCGCCACAAACCGCCGCCATATCCGGTCAGCTTGCCGTTCGAACCGATGATGCGGTGGCAGGGGATGATGATGGAAATCGGATTGGCTCCGTTGGCGGCGCCCACGGCCCTGACCGCGGCGGGCCGGGAAACAGCGGCGGCGATGTCCTTGTACGAGGCGGTCCGACCGAAGGGCACCTTGAGCAAGGCCCCCCAAACCTCCCGTTGAAAATCCGTTCCCCGGGGAAGAAGCTCGAGATCGAATTTCGTTCGCCGGCCTAAAAAATAGGCTTCGAGTTGAGCGACGGCCTCGCGGAGAACCGGCGTCGGTGCGGTTTCCCGCCGCGCTTTCCCGGCTACGAAATGCAGGCCGGTGACGGCCCTGTCCGTACCTTCGATACTCAGCCGTCCGATGGGCGAATGATAAAAAACACGAAAAGGAGCGTCCATATCAGTGTCCTCCCGGCAAGCATGGTTACATCCGTATAATATACCGGCGGTAGCTTGGAATCCAGCGCGGCCAAGAGTCCGGCGGACGAAATTTGACAAAATTCCCCCCACCCTCTAAGATAAACATCTATGAACACACGAATTCGAAGCATTCTATTTGTCGTGTTTTCTGTGTGTTCCTTGCTGCTTCCAGCCTTTGACGGCATGGGACTGGCCTTCGCGGCGGAAGTGGACCCTCTGGCAGAGCCCGCCCTCATCGCTTCGCGAATGAGGACTGCAGAGCCCGCCCTCATCGCTTCGCGAATGAGGACTGCAGAACCTGGGGCCCCGGCCGACTCGGTCGTCAAAGACGACCTGGTCGTCGCAGACGTCGCAGACGCCGTTAACAAAAAAACAGCCGCCGACATTGACCGCGAAATCGAAAAAATCCGGGCTGATCTCATCAAAATTCGCCGGTTCATCCACATGAATCCCCAGCTTCCCGGTCGCGAGAGCGAGACGGCCAAGCTCATCAGCGGCCGCCTGCTGGCGCTCGGAATCGAGGTCCGCAGCGGAGCCGCCAAGACCGGCCTGGTCGGTCTTCTCCGAGGCGGACAACCCGGTCCCTGGGTCGCCATACGGGCCGATCTGGATGCCGAAGCCGTCCAGGAACAAGGCGACGCCGGGTTCAAATCCCTCAACCCCGGCGTCATGCATGCCTCCGGTCACGATATCCATACAACCATCGGCCTGGGGACGGCCATGGTGCTTTCCGCCCTCAAGGATCAATGGCGGGGGGGCGTCAAATTCATCTTTCAGCCCGGCACCGAGGAATCGGCGGCCGGCGACGAGGGCGGGGCCGCGCTCATGATCAAGGAGGGGGTTCTTGATAATCCCCCCGTCGCAGCTATTTTCGGGCTTCATTTATGGACCGATCTGTTGGGTCAGGCCTACCTCGCTTCCGGTCCCTTCCTGGCCGCCTCGGATTCATTTCATATCCAGGTCCGCGGCAAGTCCGCGGCCGCCGGGCAGGCCCCCGAAAGTCCCGACGCCGTCGTCCTGGCCGCCCAGATCATCATCGGGCTCCAGACTTTGCTCGGACGCGTCACCGATCCGACCGACCCCGTCCAGCTCATCATCGGCCGGATCGAAGGCGGAACGAAGGAAGACGCGCCAGCCGATCGGGTCACCATTGACGGCGTCCTGCGGACTCTCACCGAAGCCAGCCGCAAAAGGCTGCCCCGAGCGATGGAAAATGTGGCCAAAGGAATCGCCCAATCGTTCGGCGGCGAAGCGACGTTTCAATTCGCCCCGGACATCCCAACGGTCTACAATCATCCGGACCTTCTCCGGCTGATGAGCCCGACATTCGACGAAACGCTGGGCGAAAAACGGCTGGTTGAAATCAAGCCGCAGATGATGGCCGACGATTTCGGGCGCTACGGCCAACGAATCCCCTCCCTCTTCTTCTTTCTCGGCGCCCGCAATCCGCGCCTGGGACCGCTCGCGCCGCTCCATTCTCCAAACTTCAACCCCGACGAGCGGACCATCAGCCTGGGCATCAAGCTCATGGCCCACCTGCTGATCGACTGCCTGGAACAGCAGGACGGCGCAGACAAAACTCCCCGCTGATCAGCCGCTTCGGCCGCCTTTATGCCCTTCCCGTTTTTCGTCCTGGTCGTTCCTTTTGTCGCCGGCGTCTGGACGGCGGTAGTCGCGCCCTGGCCGGCCGCCGCAAGCACCGCCGCGCTCCTCCTTGGGCTCGGCTCGGCCTGGCGGTCGTTCCTCCGGCAAAACGATTCCAAGTCTTTCTTTTTTATCCTGGCCGTATCTTTCACGCTCGGGGGAGTGCTGTATTCGGGGGCCGAGCGGCGATTCGACCGCCATCCCCTCCGCGCCTTCCCGGCCGACGTTTATATTGATTTCGAAGGCACGTTGGCGGGGACGCCGTCGCGAGGCGTCGATTTCGACCGCCTTGATCTTCGGCTAAGCGGTGTGGTTCGGGCCGGCCTGTCCTCGTCCATCGCCGGCCGCATCCGCATCTCCGTGCCGCGTTCGCCGAACGCCCGCGGACGACGCGATCTTGTCGCCGGAGACCGGGTCCGGATTTCGGCCCGGATTCTGCCCCTTCGCGAGTACCGGAATTTCGATGAACCGTTCTCCACCCGCTTTTTGAAGACCCAGGGGGTGCAGGCCTCGGCCGCCACAAAAAGCCCTCTTCTTATCGAAAAGCTCGGGTCCGGGCCTGCGCTTTCCCCCCTTTGCATCATCTCCCGGATCCGCAAGGCTTTTCTCGACCGCATCGAGACCGGTTTCGCCGATCCGGACGCACCGGGAGGAATCAACCCCGAGGGGGCCGTTTTCGAGGCCCTTTCACTCGGGGAACGGGGCCGCATGAGCGCCGACGTCAGGCGGGCGCTTCAAGCCACCGGTCTCTTTCATCTGATCGCTATTTCGGGCGCTCATATCGGCATCATCGCCGCGCTTTTCTTCGCCGTCCTGCGGGCGGCGCGGGTCCCTCAGCGGACTTCCTCCGTCGTTCTCATCGGATTTCTGGTCGCCTACGCTTTTCTCGTCGAGGGCCGGGCTTCCGTCGTTCGCGCCGCCGTCATGGCCGGCCTCTACTTCGCCGGCCGTTTGCTATGGAAAGACGTTCACCTCCTCAACACTCTCGGTTTGAGCGCCATGGCCATCCTCGTCGCCGATCCCTTTCAGCTTCTCGACATGGGATTCGTCCTGACCTACGCGGCCACGCTCTCCATCCTGTTGTTCTATAATTCCATTCTCCGCGTTCTGCCCAAACTCCCCTTCAAAATTGGCGAGACGCTGGCGTTGTCGTTAGCGGCCCAAATCGGCGTTCTGCCGTTCATCGCCGGGGCCTTCCACCGGGTCACTTTCTCCGGGCTCCTCCTCAATTTCCTGGCCGTCCCTCTCGTCGGAGTGATCATGGCCGTCGGCTACCCCTACCTGCTCGCGGCCCTGGCCGGCGACGCGGTCGCGCGGGCCGGAGGGGCAGTGCTCCGCGTGCTCGTCGACGCCTTTCTCCGCTCCATGAGCCTGCTCGACGGGGTGCCCTTTTTCTCCTACCGAATTCCCGCGCCCCCGTTGTGGGTCGGTTTCGGTTATGCGGCGGCTATGCTAACGTTCCTGTGGGCCCTTCGGACCGGAAAGAAGCGGGGACCGGCAGGGGGGGCGGCCGTCTTGTTTTTCCTGCTCCTGATTCTGCATCCCTTTCCCAACGGCTCCCGCTTTCTGAGGCTGACTTTCATCGATGTGGGGCAGGGAGATTCCATCCTCATCGAATTTCCCGGCCGGGAGAAGATGCTCATCGACGGCGGCGGCGTTCCTTACGGAGAGTTCGATATCGGCGAAAACGTTGTTTCTCCCGTCCTCTGGGCGAAGGGGATCAAGCGCGTCCAGACGCTCGTCCTGACTCACTCGCATCCCGACCATAAGGCCGGGCTTATTTCAGTTGCCCGCAATTTCCGTATCGGTGAATTCTGGGAAGCGCCGGGACGCCGGCCGGCGGAGGAGGATGACCTCGACCGGGTCCTGGCCAAGACTCCCCGCTGGAATCTCGCTGCCGGGAGCCGCCGAACGGTCGGCGGCGTAAGCATAGACGTTCTGTCGCCTGACGCGGATACCGCCGGCCCGCGGGTCAACGAGAACGATCGGTCTCTTGTCCTCCGTCTGACCTACGGCAAAACATCGTTTCTGCTGGCCGGGGATATCGAGACGGTCGTCGAATCGCGTCTCGTCCGATCCGGCCGCCCGCTCCGATCGACCGTCCTCAAAGCACCCCATCACGGCAGTCGAACTTCGAGCGGCGAGGAATTCCTGGCCGCGGTCTCTCCGGAAATCGTCGTCATTTCGGCGGGAAGAGACAATCGATACGGTCTTCCGAACCCGGAGGTCATCGCCCGTTATACCCGGACGGGCGCCGACATCCGACGCACCGACCTTCAGGGCGCGGTCGAAATCGAGTCGAACGGATCCAGAATCCGCATCCGGACCGCGGCCGACCGCCGATTCACCCGGCCCGCTCTCGGGCCCGACGGGCCCGAGGATTGACTATATGACACTTTTCTTTTCGAGCGGGAAAACGCATAAGGCGCAACCATGTCTAACCAGAGAAACTGTACTTCGGTCGGAAGATTCAATCGACCTTGACATCCCCCGAGCCCGGATTTATGCTTGTCCGCAGCAGGGAGATGGGATTTAAAAAACAACATCGGGTCCACGAGCGGGCGGAGTGAAAAAGCAACTTCTTTTTCTTGAGAGGGGATAGGGAAATAAGCGTAAGGGAGGCCATGCCATGAATACTCTTTTCCTGGTTTCCATGATCATCGAGGGGATCTTCGCCGCGGGCTTCATCGCCGTTCCCGGGGCCATGCTGGGCCAGTTCGGTGTCACCCTGGACGTCACCGCGACCGTCTTCGCCCGTTTGTTCGGCTCGGCACTGCTCAGCTTCCCGGTCCTGCTCTGGTACGGGCGGCGCTCTGACAAGATGGAGTTCAAGACCGGCGTGGCGCGCGGCCTGTTCGTCTACTACTTGGCCAGCACGCCCATCATGCTACTCACTCAAACCGCCGGCCTGATGAACTCCAAGGGCTGGAGCATCGTCGGCCTGCACTTCGTTTTCCTCGCCTGGTTCGGCGTCTACGTTTTCAAAAAGAACTGACCTGCCCCCACATAGTGCACCACCTGTGGAGTGAGAGTTCCAGGCTCTGGAGCCGGTGGCCGATAACCCCAAGAGCTATAGGAGCGGAATTGATAATAATCACGGATCATAAGCCCGCCGAATGCTCAGACTTCTTCCCCTGTCACAAATATGTCACAAATTCAGTTGAAAAGCCGGCAAACTACAGTAATGGAACGGAAAGGACGAAGCAGAGAAAATTAAACCCATTCGACTCCCCGGGCTTTGCAGTCCTCATTCGCAAAGCGAATTAGGGCGGGCTGAACCCTATAAAAACCATAGGACTTGCCAGGCAAGGCCCGGGGTAGATCCAGGGTTAATACGGAGCGGCGCTTTGTACCCCGATTTAAAAATCGGGGTTTTAGGCCGCGAATGTATAAAAAAGGGTTCAACTCTTTTTTAGTCCGGTGCCGGCCCAGAGGATTGACATGGAAAGGGCGCGGAGTTATGCTGATTCAAGAATGAAACCGGGAAAACCGTTCGGAGTTGTGGTTCTTGTTTTCTTCCTTGTCGGGCAGACCTTCGGCCAGAGTATCGTCGAGACGGCCAAGAAGGAAAAAGACCGCCGCGAAGCCCTGAAGGGCGGCAAAATCATCGCCGTCACGAACACCGACCTTCTCCGGACGAAAAAAAAACCGGCCCTGATCGAGACTCAACCCGGGGCTCCCCCTCTCCCCGAGAACGCCGAGGTTGAGACGGAAACCGCTTCGGCGCTTCCCACGGCAGTCCCGGCAGCCGCTTCCTCCGCCGTCGCCGCGGATTCCCAGGCGGGCGCGCTTCAGTCCGAGCCCGTGACTCCTTCCGGGGAACAACAAGCCGAACTCCAGAACCGCTATGATCGGGCCAAGGAGCGGGCGGAACTTCTCGACCTAAAAATGAGAAGCTTGCGTCAGCAGCTCTTCACCTTCAACAGCATGTCGTCCAAGGACCAGATTCAAAAAGCCATCGGCGAGACTTACAAGACTCTCCTGGAAGCCCAAACCGAAGCCACGCAGGCCAAAGCCGACCTGCAAAAAGCCCTCGACCTGGCGGCCAAGAACAAGGCCCCGGCCTTATGGATCCGTTAGACGGCCCGATCCGGCTAAGGGCTTGTAAAAAAATAGCTGCGAGGGCTCGCCATAAACGGGGAACTGTTAAACTATTTGTATCTCTTCCATTTTGTGTGGGTAGGTGAGGCAGCATGGTGTTCGGCCAACGGCGAAGCCGCGCGGGTTTAGCCGTTCCTAGCCGTTTTCGAGGGGAACCGGATCGGAATGAATCCGGCGTGCCTTGCTCGTCCTATGCTTTAGCGTAGGACCGGCGAAGATGTCCGAGTATCCCGGACCAAGACCGTTAGGTCGAATACGGGATACAAGTTCTGAGCCGCCGAGAAAACGGCGCGGGAACGGCGTGAAAAACCAGCGCCGCCGGGCCGAATACCGTGCCGCAAGCCACACAGAATAGAAGAGAGCCAACTATTTTTTTCACTCCCTAACCGCGCCGAAATGTTTTTTTCTCAGCGGAAATAAACCAGGGAAATCTGGAGGCCCAATTCCCGTTCGTCCTTGGAGTCGGGGATACTCTTGGCCGGGATGAAAGGCTTGTCAACGGCGATCGTGAGCGTGAATTCGTCTTTATCGCCCAGCATCTCCTTCTTGATACTGTAGGACTTTTCGAAAATCCCCTCCTCGGAGATGAATTCGTCGATGGGCAGTCCGTTGATCTTGAAGGAGATCTTCTGGTCTTTCACCGCCGCCAGAATGACTCCGCCCTTGATGATCAGCTGGGCGTCACGCTTGGGATTATCGATGACGCAGTTGGCTTCCTTGGCCGTCCATCGCCATTGCTTCAGGGGAGTATTCAGGTCGACTTCCTGATCGAACCAGCCGCTTTCGTAGATGACTTCGGGGGTTCCCAGGGGGGGCGGGGTGACTTTAAGCTTTTCAGACAAGACTTCCCGCTGCGCTTTTCCCGTCCGGTCGAAGGGATTGTAGAATCCGACCGATAGCCGGAGTGTCTCTTCGCCTTTGAATGAAGGATCGAATTCGTCAATGAAGGAGGGGATGAAAAGCCGTCGTTTGATAGTATATTCCTTATTTTTCTCCCACTGCATGGTGGGAACATCGGGCTGGTAGTCGTCCTGGACGATGAGATTGCTGTTGTGCCAGAAATGGGCGAAAACACTATAATCCAGGTCCAACGGTTTGAAATCGGAGCCCGTTTTCCACTTATAAGTGATCTCCGTGATAAGGTTGTCGGAAAGCTTGGCATCCGAGAACGAGACTTGAAGATCGACACCTTGGACTTGGGTCTTCTTGCGACAGGCGAAGACGGAGAATAGGGCGGCCGTAAACAAGACGGCGACTTGGACTTTTCGGGTCATGGTCGTTCCTCCAGGGGCGGGATCGGGAGGAATTATAAAGAAAACGTTTACTCCTGTAAAGGCGAGCAGGGGGCGTGGGGGGCCCCGGCATCTGTTCTTTCCTCTAAGAGCGGAGTGTAATATCATATCCTCACATGAAGCCCCTGCCCGCTCTCTATTCCCTCGTCTCCGGCGCCGTCTGCCGGATCAAGCGCGGACTCTATCGCCGGGGAGTCCTCCGGGCCAAGCGGGTCTCGATTCCGGTCATCAGTGTGGGCAACATTACCCTCGGCGGTTCCGAAAAGACCCCCCTGACCATGGAGCTGCTGGCCTTTTTCCAGAGGCTCGGCCGGCGTCCGGCCCTCATTACCAGGGGATATAAGGGAACCTGGGAGAAAAAGGGAGGGATGCTATCCGACGGCCGGGCCATCTACGGATCCTGGCGCGAAGCGGGCGACGAGCCTTTCATGGCCGCGTTGAATCATCCCGGAATCGGGATTTTCGTCGGCCGGGACCGCTTTTCTTCCTGCCTCAAGGCCGCGGCGGCGGGATTCGACGTCGTCGTCCTCGATGACGGTTTCCAGCATCTCCGGCTTCACCGCGATCTGGACATCGTGCTTCATGGGGACAGCCGGGGCCGGGCGCGCCGCGAGGGCGTCTCCGCTTTCGAGCATGCCGGACTTCTTTTACTCAAGAAGAATTCTCCGTCCGTCAGTGGCCCCTTCCGGCGGCCTCGCTCGGGATTTTCGGCCGTCTTTGAATACGATGTCGGTGTTCAAGGCGTCCTGCCCCTTGAGGGCGGCCCCGGACATCCTCCCGGACACCTTAAAGGACACCGTTTACTGGCTTTTTGCGGGATCGCCGGACCGGAAAGGTTTTTCGCTCTTCTCCGCGCCAACGGCCTCGATCCGACGGCCCGCCTGGCTTTCCCGGACCATTTCGAGTACCCGGAAACCGCTCTCGACCGGATCGCCAAGGCCGCCCGCAAAGCGGGGTGCGGCGCTTTCATCACCACGGAAAAAGACGCGGTCAAGCTCCGCGGCGGCCCGGCGGAACGAATCGGAGGTCCGATTTTCGTCCTCAAGATCCGGCTCGGCCTTCCGGAGGAATTCTTCGCCGCCGTCAGGCAAACGGTGGATGCGGCAACGCCGGAAAGGCCATGAACAAAGCCTCCGAGATCATCGCCTTTCTAGCCTACCGGGCCCTGGCCAGGGCTCTTTTTTTTCTTCCCCGCGCCCTGGTTTTGCTCCTCGGAGAGAAACTGGGACTCCTGGCCTATCGTCTGGACCGGTGTCACCGGGACATCGCCCTGGCCAACTTGTCCATCGCCTTCGGGAAGGAGAAGTCGCCGGCCGAACGGGCGGCCATCGCCCGGGCTTCCTTCGCCAACATCGGCCGCGTCACCCTCGACATCGTCAAATTCACTCATTATTCCCGGGAACGGATCCGCGGATTGGTCGCCGTCGAAGGGAGGGAGCATCTGGAAAAAGCGTGCGCCGCGGGGAAAGGCGTTCTCGTCTTTACCGCCCATTTTGGGAATTGGGAAGCCTCGGTTGTCCGCCTCTCCGAATTCGGTCCGTTCAGCGCCATCGCCAGGACGTTGGACAATCACTTCATCGACGGCGATTTGCGCCGCCTGCGGACGAAAATGGGAGCGGCCGTGATCGATAAAATGAGAGCCGGGCGGCCGATCCTCCAAGCGCTGGCCCGGCGCGGAATCGTGGTTCTGGTCGTCGACCAGAACGTTTTGCGAAGCCAGGCCGTTTTCGTGGATTTCTTCGGGAAAGCGGCGGCCTCGACGCCGAGCTTGGCTGCTTTTCATCTGAAAACCGGAGCCCCGCTGGTGCCGTTTTTCTGCGTTCCCCGCGGCCGCGGCTATGTCCTGAAAATCGGGCTTCCCTTCGAAACCCGGGACGCCGGACGCGGGGAAGCGGCCGTATTGAAAACGACCCAAATCTGCACTAAGATGATCGAGGAAGAAATCCGCCGCACCCCGGGCTATTGGCTGTGGCTCCATAAACGCTGGAACACCAGGCCCGCCGACGAAATAAAGGACGCATGAGAGAGAACAACCGCCCGCCCGATGAGACCCGCCCGATCAAAATCCATCTCGACTATCTCGACTTCGCCGACGGCTCGGCCCTCATCGAATCGGGACGCACCCGCGTCGTCGCCGCGGCGACGATCGAAGAAAAAGTCCCGCCGTTTCTCAAGGGATCGGGAACAGGCTGGGTGACGGCCGAGTACGCCATGCTGCCCCGGGCGACCACAAAACGGACGGTCCGAGAGCGCGTCCACGGTTGTCCGTCCGGACGCAGCCAGGAAATCCAGAGGCTCATCGGGAGGTCGCTCCGCGCTGTAACCGACCTGCGTGCCCTGGGCGAACGGCAAATCATCATCGATTGCGATGTCCTTCAGGCCGACGGCGGCACCCGTGTGGCCTCCATCAATGCCGCCTGCGTGGCGCTGGCCCTGGCTCTTAAGAAAATGATGGATGAAAAAGACCTCGATCAGATGCCCCTGCGCCACCTGGTCGGCGCCATCAGCATTGGAATGGTTAACGAGGAGCTTCTCCTCGATCTCGATTACTCTGAGGACTCCAACGCCGATGTGGACATGAACGTCGTCCAAACCGATCGCGGCCAGCTCCTTGAAGTCCAGGCAACGGCCGAGAAAGCCCCCTTTTCCCGCCATCAGCTCTCGGAATTGCTCAAGCTGGCCGACAAGGGGATCCGCGAAGTCATCCAGATTCAGAAGGATGCCCTCAAGCGAAAAAGCCTTCTATTCATGGCCTACGGGGAGCGTTAACAAGCGAAACCGCCGTCAAGGGCTGGCCTGCGGCCTGCCACTCGCCCGTAGTTTGTATCCACGGATGAGTACGGTGGAAGTAGAACCCCAGGCTTTGCAGTCCTCCCCCCCACCACCGGACATTCGGGTCCGTATCCGGCGGTTCGAGTCGACTTGACCGGTCATCGTCCGTATCCGGAGAAGGACTACCCCTATATCGATGCCCATGTCGGGCGCGCTTGAGGGTAGCCAGACCATCCTGGTCTGGTTTTAAAGAAGAACCAGAGCTGGAAGCTCGGGCTACCTCCGGGAGGCAGACCGGTCCGCGGACGATAGAAATAACTGCCTGTAGAATATGAAGATTCGTCGCAATGTTATATGTTAAGACCTGACCCCCAATATCGACCCCTAATATCGATTGACGAACCCCGACGGACGCTCCTATAATAAGCCTCCCATGGAGATATCCGCTCAATACGGCCAAGGCTGGTACGATTGGGAGAAACAGGATATCATCCCTTTCCGCTGGATGAGCCGGGAGGCGGATCTTTGCATCCGCGGGCTCGGGCTCCCCGACGCCCGTTGCCTTTACATCGTCGCCAGGCATCTGTTCGCCGATCAACCATCCCCTGAGCTGGAGGTTTTCGTCGACGGCCGATCCATCGGGCAAGCCTCCGTCCCACCGCTGTTCACCATCCTGTTTTTCCCCTTCACGGCGGGCGGCGACGTCTCGATCACCTTCCGGCTGGACCGGGTTCACTCCGCTCCCGGCGACGGGCGTTCCTTGGGCGTCATGGTCCATGAAGCCGACGTGATATCGGTCAACACCTTGGACAGCCCGGTCTACGGCGCCGGATGGTACGGCTGGGAGAGCGACAGCACCTATTCGTTCCGCTGGATGGGCCGTCGCAGCGAGGTTGTGTTGCCCGGGAAGAAGGTCCAATCCCACCGTTTTCTAACCTTCCCCGTTTTTTCGGATTTCTACGATTCGAGCCAAAACCTGACTGTGTCGTACAAAGGCCGCCCCGTGGCGGAGTGGCCGGTTATTCACGGCTGGGGATTCTATAGCTATGAACTGGCCCCTCTCCGGGATCTCTTGCGGCAGGGAGTGGACGTCATCCCTCTCCTTGAGCTGCGTGTGAACAAGCTCTACCCGGCCAAATACCATGCCCAGGACGGGCGCGATCTTGGTGTCCGGATCGGCCCCTTGGAATTCCACGACGACGAAGCCTGGCATGCCGACTCTGGGTTTTTCCGGGAGAACGCCCGGATAAACTTCGAGGAAATGAGAACCGGGCGGACCGAGCTGCGCTCGTTCCCCCAGTCTTTGGGCGTCGATCTTTTCGGCCGCTGCAACATCAGCCCGCCCTGCGTCTACTGCCTGTGGGACCGGATGAAGGAAATGGAAGGCCCTTACGTCGACACGGTCGTCGATGAGGCCACCTTGGAAAGCTATGGTCCCTTTTTCCGGTCGGCCCGTTTTCTGGTCAACTGTTCGTTCGGGGAACCCCTGCTTCACCCCCGGCTGGGAGAGATCCTGAAAGTCTGCGCCGACCGGAAGAAAGTCGTCGAGTTGTCGTCGAACGGGCAGGCTTTTACCGACCGGACGATCAAGGCCCTGGTCGGCAAGCCGGTCAACCTCTATGTCTCTTTGGACGCGGCGACGCGGGAGACCTATGCCAAGATCCGCAACGACCGCTGGGATGACATCATCCCGTCGCTCATCAGGCTCAATGAGGAAAGAAAGAAGGCCGGCAATTTTCCCCGGATCTTCCTGGTTTTCATCCCTATGCGGGTCAACGCCGGCGATCTCGAGGAGTATTTCCGCCTGGCCCGGCAGATCGACGCCGACAAGCTCGTTCTACGGCCGCTGTTATTTCTGGGAAAGCCGGAAATTCAACGCGACCGGGGCGGCTATCACTTCGACTACGCCCAGGAGATGCTGAGCCGGGAAGATCTCGAAGCGCTGTTCAAGGACGCCGAGCGGTTTTCCCGGTTGTACGGCGTCACCTTGGCCAGCCAATTCGATTTCGGAAAAACGGATATTCTCCCAACGGCGAAAGCACCCGCCTCATGACCACCAAAATCGCGGCGATAGCGGCGGAAATCGACGGCCGGGATCTGGGCTATTCCGGGTTTCCCCTGTGCCGCGAGCCTTGGGAAAACTACTATATCCTGAGACGCGGCATCCTTCCCTGCTGTTACGGGAATCCCATCATCGGGCCAATGCCGGATTACGCCGCGGTCTGGAATTCGACCGAGATTCAGGAGATCCGGCGCTATCTCAGCCAGGGGAAATTGAGCCCCTACTGCCTGAAAAGCCCGGGTTGTCCGATTGTTCAGAGGATCCTGGCCCAAAACGACGAAGTTGCCGGAAGCCGATCGAAAAACCTGCCCCGCGGCACGGTCGTTCTCAAGGCCGTCAATCGTCTTTTCTTCCGTATCCCCGGAAAAATCTGGCGAGCCCTTAAATACCGCTGAAGACAGGATTCCTTTCCGCGGCTTGACTTTAAACCGCCGCGGCGATGATAATTGTTTTTTTAACGGTTTAGGACATCGGTGTCCTTGAAAATCGTTCATCTGCCAAGGAGGCCCGCATGAATACTTTATCCATCCTGATCGGAACCGGAATCGCCCTTGTCATCCTCACGCTTCTAATCCTGATTTTTGCCAGGCAGTACAAAAAAGTCGGCCCCAACGAGGCCCTGATCATCTCCGGGCGGAAAAAAAGCGTGACGGATCCGGATGGCCGCAAAATAAAAGTCGGATACCGTATTTGCCTGGGCGGCGGAACGTTCATCCGGCCGTTCCTGGAAACCGTGGATGTCCTGCCCATGGAGGTCATTCCCCTGGGTATCCGCACCGCTGAGGTCCTGACCCACGGCGGCGTGCCGATCGTGGCCGACGCCGCGGCCCAGGTCAAGATCGATTCTTCCGAGACCTCGATCCGGGTCGCCGCCGAACAATTTCTGGGCATCGGCAAAGACGGTATCCGCGACATCGCGGTCAACGTCCTGGAAGGACGCATGCGGGAGGTCATCGGGACCATGACCGTCGAGGACATCTACCGTGACCGGGCCGAATTCAACAACCGGGTCATGGCCGCCGCGCACGCGGATTTTTCCAAGATGGGGCTTCTCCTCCTCTCATATGCCCTCAAGGAATTTTCCGATACCCAGGGGTACATCACTTCACTGAGCAAACCAATCATCTCGGCGGCCAAGCGCGACGCTGCCATCGCCGAAGCCGAGGGCGAGAAAGAGGCCGTCATCAAGTCCTCCCAAGCCCGCAAAGAAGCCGAGGTGGCCCGCCTCCAATCCGAA
>CAZLAM010000064.1:0-11854 GCA_964557435.1 uncultured Eubacteriales bacterium | reverse complement strand
GGCTCCCCTTGAAAACGACTTGGAACGGCTAAACCCTCGATGGGTCGCTTCGACCATAACCCCGATCTCCCCTCACAAAGCGGAAGAGATCCAAGTTTATTAATCGGCTAGAATTTTTTTTAGCTCGTCCTTTAAGGCGGGGATGATTTGGAAGACGTCCCCGACGATGCCGTAATCGGCGACCTTGAAGATCGGCGCCTCGGGATCCTTGTTGACCGCGACGATGATTTTGGACGACGACATGCCGGCCAGATGCTGGATGGCGCCGCTGATGCCGAAGGCCAGGTAAAGATTGGGCGAGACGGTTTTGCCCGTCTGGCCGACTTGGTGGGAATGCCCGATCCAGCCCGAATCAACGGCCGAGCGCGAGGCGCCGACGGCGGCCTTGGGCAGAATGGCGGCCAGTTCGCGTAACAGTTGGAAGCTTTCGGGGGCCCGCAGGCCGCGGCCGCCGGAGATGACGATTTCGGCCTCGGACACGTCGATCGCCCCGCCCGACTCGCCCAGAATTTCGGACACGCGGCCCTTAACCGCGCCATCCGGGAGAACGACTGTTTTCTTCACCATTTCGCCGGCCGCCGCGGTGTCCCCGGGAGCGAACACATTGGGGCGCAGGGTCGCCAATTGCGGCGATGTTTTCAAGGCCAGGGTCAGAAAAGCCTTGCCCGCGTAGATTGGGCGGGTGAACTCGAGCCGGCCGTTCCGGACGGCGGTTTTCACGCAATCCGAGGCCAGCCCGACGCCGAGACGGGCGGCCAGCCGGGGGGCCAAATCCTTGCCCAGGGCGGAGGCGGCGAAGAAGACGGCCAGCGGAGCGATCTCGGCGATCAATCCGGCCAGAACATGGGCCGTCCCTTGGGCCGAATAAAAATTCAATTCGGAGTTTTCGAGGACGAACACTTTCTCGGCGCCGCGCGAACCCAATTCGACGCAGAGATCGTCCAGGCCGCCGCCGAGGAGAACCGCCGCCGCCGCCACGTTCAATTCGCCGGCGCGCCGCCGGGCCTCGCCCAGAGCCTCGAGCGAACTTTTTTTGATCTTGCCTTCGCGGACTTCGATATACGTCAGAATCATGGCCATTCTCCTCAGATGACTTTGGCCTCGACCCGCAAGAGCCGGACGAGTTCGCGGGCCGTTTCCTCGGGAGCCCCGGTCAGGATCCGGCCGGCCGCCTTGGCCGTCGGAATCTCGATCCCCAGGACTTCAACAACCGGCAAGGTCTCTTCGGCCCGCAGTCCCAGGTCCGCCGGCGTCAGGATGGGAATAACCTTCTTCTTGGCGGCCATGATCCCTTTCAGCGTTTCATACCGCGGCTCGTTGAGACCCTTCTGGGCCGAGACCACGGCGGGAAGAGAAAACACCGTTTTTTCCAGCGCGCCTTCGATCTCGCGATAGGCCATACCCGCCGAACCGTCGATCTCCAGCTTGGTCACAACCGTCGCCTGGGGCCAGCTAAGGAATTCGGCGGCCATGGCCGGGACCTGGGCATTGTCGGCACCGACCGACATCCGCCCGAAGAGCAGGAGATCGGCATCGGCGAACCTGACCCGCACGGCCGCGGCCAGAATGCGGGCTACCCGCAAGCCGTCGTACGTTTCCTTGAGGTCATCCTTGAGGAGGACAGCCTCGTCAACGCCCATGGCCAGGCCTTTCCTGAGGATGGGGAGCGATTCCTCCCCGCCCAGCGTGACGGCCGTGACCTTGCCGCCCTTGGCTTCGCGCAGGCGCAAGGCTTCTTCCAGGGCATATTCGTCGTTGGGGCTGATGATGAAATTCAGGCCCTCCTCGACGAGGGTATTTGTTTCGCGCCGGATCCGGATCTTCGATTCCGTGTCCGGTACGCGCTTGATGAAAACAACGATGTTCATGGAATTCTCCCTGATTTCCCGGCCCGCCGGGGGGGCCTGTCCGGACTCGGCCGGCTTAGTCCGAGAAGCGACGGAAGACCAGACAGCCGTTCGTCCCGCCGAAACCGAACGAATTCGACAGGGCGTGGATGATCTCGGCCGGACGAGCCGTGTTGGGCACACAGTCCAGGTCGCAGTCGGGGTCGGGGTTGGCATAGTTGATCGTCGGCGTCATGATCTGGTTCTTGACGCAGAGAGCGACAATCCCCGCTTCCACTCCGCCGGCGGCGCCCAGCATATGCCCGGTCATCGACTTGGTCGAGTTGAGGGCCAGTTTTCGGGCGTGTTCGCCAAAAACGGATTTGACGGCCGCCGTCTCGATCTTGTCGTTGAGCGGAGTGGAGGTGCCGTGGGCGTTGATATACTGGACCTCGGAGGGCGCCACGCCGGCGTCGATAAGAGCCGCCTGCATGACCCGGATCGCTCCGCCGCCGTCTTCGGCCGGAGCGGCGGGATGGAAGGCGTCGCCGGTCATCCCATAGCCGACTATTTCGGCGTAGATCTTGGCCCCGCGCCGCAGAGCGCAGCCCAATTCTTCCAGAAGGATGATCCCGGCTCCCTCGCCCATGAGAAAGCCGTCGCGCCCGGCGTCGAACGGACGCGAAGCCGCGGCCGGTTCGTCGTTCCGCTCGGTCATAGCTTTCATGGCGCAGAACCCGGCCACGCCGAGCGGCGTAATAGGCGCCTCGGCTCCGCCGGCGAGCATCAGGTCGGCCTCCCCCCGGGCGATGAGCCGGAAGGAATCGCCGACGGCATGCGTCCCCGTGGCGCAAGCCGTGGCCGAAGCGCCGTTGGGCCCTCGCGATTGGAACCGGATGGAGATCTGCCCGGCCGCTTCGTTGATGATCGAGGCGATCAGGAAAAAAGGCGAGACCCGCTCCGGGCCGCGTTCGAGCAGGACTTTATGCCATTCTTCGATCGTTCCGATGCCGCCGATGCCCGAGCCGACATAAACGCCGGCCCGGTCGCCGGCCAGGAACGCCGGAGGAATCCCGGAATCGTCCACCGCGATCTGGGCCGCGGCCAGAGCATACTGGATGAAGGGGTCCATTCTGCGGACCTCTTTGCGGTCCAAGAAATCGAGCGGATTGAAATCGCGCAGCTCGGCGGCGACCCGTGTCGGATAGCGCGAAGCGTCGAACTTGGTGATCGGCCCGGCGCCGCTCCGCCCCGCGACTAGAGCGTCCCACGCTTTAGCCGTTCCTGTTCCGACGGGGGTCACCAGGCCGACCCCCGTTATAACGACCCGTCTCTGTATGTTTTTTCTCTGGTCTCCTGGATTACTTGACATGGCCGATGACGTAATCCATGGCCTTTCCGACAGTCGTCAGCTTCTCGGCGTCCTCATCGGGGATGTCGAGGCTGAATTCGTCCTCGAGGGCCATCACCAGCTCGACGGTGTCCAGAGAGTCGGCACCCAGGTCTTCGATGAACGAAGCTTCTTCGGTGATCTGATCTTCGCTGATGCTCAGTTTGTCGGCAACGATCGCCTTGACTTTCTTCAACAGTTCATCTCTTTCCATGGTAAAACCTCCTCAAAAATTTGAAGTAAATGGCTACATATACATCCCGCCGTTGATACCGATGATTTGGCCGGTGATGTAGGCGGCGTCGTCGGAACATAAAAAACGGACGGCGCGGGCCACTTCGAGGGGCTCTCCGAATCGCCCCAGTGGTATGACATCAAGAAACCATTTTTTAACGGCATCGGACAATTTTGCGGTCATCGGGGTGGCGATATACCCGGGGGCCACGCAATTCACGGTGACATTGCGCGAACCGGTTTCCCGGGCCAGCGATTTGGTGAACCCGATGAGGCCGGCCTTGGAGGCGGCGTAATTCGTCTGGCCGGCGTTGCCCATCATCCCGACGACGGAGGCCAGATTGACGATTCTCCCGTAACGGGCCCCGATCATGGGCCGGATCACGGCCTTGGCGAAATTGAACGCGCCCTTCAAGTTGACGGCCAGGACGGCGTCCCATTCCTCCTCCTTCATGCGCATCAGGAGGTTGTCGCGGGTGATGCCGGCATTGTTGATCAGGTGGTCGATCCTGCCGAAATCCTTGATCACGGCCTCGACGACGGCTCCGGCGGCGGCGAAGCTGGTCACGTCGGCTTCGTAGACCCCGGCCCGGCCGCCGGCGGCGGCGATCGAGCGGGCGACGTCCTCGAGCTGGGCTTTCTTGACGTCAACGAGGGCTATCGCGGCGCCCTCACCGGCGAACTCCCGAGCGATGGCTTCGCCGATGCCTTGGGAAGCTCCGGTGACGATTGTGATGCGATCTTTAAAGATCATCCTTCATTCCTGTGCCAAGAACGGCGGAGACGGATCGTTCTCCGGCTCAATCCGCGTGAGCTTTGACGACCTGGCGGCCGTGATAAAAACCGCACGCCGGGCAAGCCTTGTGGGGAAGCTTCGGAACCCCGCAATTTGAACACAGCGAGAAGGAGGGGACCGTCAGAAAGTCATGGGCGCGGCGGTTGCCTTTCCGGGAAGGAGAGTGTCTGCGTTTTGGATTGGGCATGATCCTATCTCTTGTCTTTCATGAGATTTTTGAGTTTGCCCAGACGGGCATCGAACTCTTTGACCAGACAGCCGCACTCGCCGTCCTGGCGCACCTTGCCGCACACGGCGCAGATGCCTTCGCAAGACTCCGAGCACAACGGTTTGGCCGGGAAGGTCAGATTGAGCTGTTCCAAGACCACCTCTCGAAGGTCGATTTCGCGGTCCTTGAAGTAAAGCGTATCGACTTCGTCTTCGTCCATCTCGTTTTTCAACTCGTGGACGTCTTCGGGCAGGTAAACCAAGTCGAACTTGGAATTGACGGGAAATTCGAACGGCGCCAGGCAGCGGCTGCAGACGAAGCTCAGCCGGGTCTTGAGGCGGCCTTTGACCCAGATCTCTTCTCCCACCCGTTTAACCGTCAATTCGGCATGGACGGGTTCGAGGAAGACCGCTTCCTCTTCGACCAGGTCCAGGCTCGGAAAATCGAAGTTCCGGCTTACGACCAAGCCGTCTTTGGGGAGTCTATCTATATCAATAACCATTGGTTGCGTCCTTTTAAAGCCGCCCTATTATACCAATTCGCTTCCGGATGTCAATTAAACCCATTCGACTCGGCTTTGCAGTCCTCATTTGCGAAGCGAATGAGGGCGGGCTGAACCCTATAAAAACCATAGGACTAGCCCGCAAAGCCCGGGGCATGCCCAGGGTTAATACTGAGCGGCGCTTTGTACCCCGATTTAAAAATCGGGGTTTTGCGCCGCGAATGTATAAACCCATTCGATGGCGGCCGGGGCCCCTTCCGCCGCGAACGTATGAACTCCGGATCTGACCGTAGTGCGGTTTTTCCGGCTTAGGCAGCGTTACCCTATGCGTTTTCTCGCTCGAAGAGAAAAGTGCTATACGGTCAGACTCCGGATAACCGAAGTTACCGATGGAAGCGGAGGATGTTCTCACCCGACTTTAGGATCCGGACACTTCCCGGAATATACATGAATTCTTTCACTCATGAATATCGATATTCATGAATAATCCGGGTATAATGGCAAGGATGCAAGGGCTGAGCACCGAAATCAACTACAGTGGAAGGCGTCTGCTCGTTCAGACCCAAAATATCGGCGGACCTTCGAGTTATATCGAAACACTGGTTTACCTCGGGGGACAACTGGTCCTTTCCCGGAAGGTTCCCTATACCTCCCGCCTGGGCATCCCGGCGGAAAAGAATACACTGGCCCGGATGGCGGCGGAAGCTCACGATTCCGTCCTCGAAGACCTGCGGGCCGGCCGTTTGGACCATCGGCTCCCCAAACCCCGCCCATGACCGGCGGCGCGCTCTATCTCATCGACGGCAACGCTCTCCTCTATCGCTCTTATTACGCGATCCAGCGGCTCTCGAATTCGCAGGGCTTTCCGACCAACGCCATCTACGGATTCATCATCGCCCTGCGGAAAATCCTGGACGAGGCCAAGCCCGAGTACCTGGGAATCGTTTTCGACAGCCCCGGCCCCAAATATCGCCAGGAGATTTTCAAGGACTACAAAGCCCAAAGAAAACCCATGCCGGATGATCTGGTTAAACAAGTCCCCCGGCTTAAAGAAGTTTTGACTGCGTTCCGCATCCCCTTATTCGAAAACTCCCGCTACGAGGCCGACGACGTGCTGGGTAGCCTGGCCGTCCGGGCCGCGGCATCGAACCTCAAGACCGTCATCGTCACGACCGACAAGGATCTCTTCCAACTGGTCGACGCCAACACGTCCGTTTACAATCCATCCAAGGACATCCTGCTCGACGAAGCCAAGGTTAAGGAATTCTTCGGCGTCTCTCCCGCTCAGGTCGTGGACGTGCTGACCCTGTGGGGCGACCCTTCCGATAATATCCCGGGCGTACCCGGCGTGGGCGAGAAGACGGCCAAGTCGCTGATCTCGGAGTTCGGGTCTCTCGACGCCCTTCTAGCCAACCTGGACACGATCGCCAACGCCCGGGCCCGGACGGCCATCCGGGACAACATGGATAAACTCGAGATGAGCCGGAAGCTGGCGTTGATAGAACGGGATCTTGATATCGTCTTCGACCTGGAGGCCTTCCGGATGGAGGAGCCCGATATCGAGGAGGTCACCCGCCTCTTCCGGGAGCTCGAATTCACGGCCCTTCTCCAGGAATACGCCCGGAAACCGGCGCCCCTCGAAAAAAAATACACGACGATATTCACGCCGGAGGAACTCCGTGCGCTTGTCGGACGGATCCGCGAAGCGGGCCGGGCGGCCGTGGATACCGAGACCGACAATGTCTCTCCCACGCGGGCCCGCCTGGTCGGGATGTCGTTTTCGGTCCAGCCCGATGAAGCGTTTTACCTGCCCCTCCGGCACGATTACATGGGCGCTCCGGCCCAGATTCCGGCCGGCCCGGCCCTGGACATCGTCCGCGGCGTTCTGGAAGACCCGGACATCCTATGGACCGGGCAGAACATCAAATACGATCTCATCGTCCTCGGACGCGAGGGGATTCGCTGGCGGGGGATCGACCTGGACACCATGATCCTGTCGTATCTTCTCGAACCGAACTGGGGTAGGCACAATCTCGACCGGCTGGCCTTGGCTTACCTGGGGCAGAGTTCGATTCCCTTCAAGGACATCGTCGGCAAAGGCAAGTCCGAGATCACGATGAACAAAGCGCCCGTCGAAAGCGTCACTCCCTATGCCTGCCAGGACGCCGATTTCGCCCTGACGCTGGGCCGGCTCCTGTGGCCGCGCGTGGAAAACGAGAAGCTCGACCGCCTCTATCGGGACATCGAACAGCCGCTCATCGCCATCCTGGCCGAAATGGAAACGGCCGGCGTGCGCATCGATTCTGAAGCCCTGCGGGTCCTGGCGGAGGGCATGGACAAAGACCTGCGGCGCCTGGAAAAAGAAATCACCGAGCTGGCCGGGACGGCCTTCAACATCAACTCTCCCCAGCAGCTGTCCCAGGTCCTGTTCCATAAGCTGCAAATCCCCCTGACCAAAAAAACGAAAGGCACGAAAAACTTCTCCACCTCCATGGATATCCTCGAGGATATGGCCGAGCTTCATCCGATCATCCGCAAAGTCGTCGAGTTCCGTCAGACCTCCAAGCTGAAGTCGACTTACGCCGACGCCCTGCCCGCGCTGGTCAACCCGGAAACGGGGCGCGTTCACACCTCCTACAACCAGACGGTCGCCTCCACGGGCCGATTGTCGAGCTCGGATCCCAACCTGCAGAACATTCCCGCCCGGGGCGAGATGGGGGCGCGCTTCCGCCGGGCTTTCGTGCCCGCCGAAGGATGCCTTTTTCTGGCCGCCGATTATTCGCAGATCGAACTCCGCGTCCTGGCCCACATGTCCGAGGACTCGGCCCTGGTCGAAACGTTCGTCCGCGGCGGCGATATCCACCAGGAGACCGCCGATCGGGTCTTCGGCCCCGGAGCCGGACTTTTTCGGGACGAACAACGGCACCGGGCCAAAATCATCAACTTCAGCGTCGTTTACGGCACGTCGGCGTTCTCCCTGGCCAAGCAACTGGGAACGAATCCGGCCGAAGCCCAGAAATTCATCGACACTTACTACGAAAAATTTCCCCGGGTCCGGGCCTTTCTCGAGGAGGAAGTGTCCAAAGCCAGGACGACGGGCTATTCGACGACCCTGCTGGGGCGGAAACGCCAGGTGCCCGAGCTGCAAAGCGGGGACCGCAACATCCGGGAGGCGGGCCGGCGGATGGCCCTCAACACCCCCATCCAGGGCACGGCCGCGGACCTGATGAAAAAGGCCATGATCGACGTCCGCCGGGCCATCGGTCGCCGCGGCCTGTGCTCGCGCATGATTCTGCAGGTCCACGACGAACTCGTCTTCGAGGTCCCGGAAGACGAACGGGAGACGATGGGGCCCCTCGTCCGCGAAGCCATGGAGGGCGTGCACGCCTTCAAAGTTCCCCTCAAAGTGTCGCTGGGGTGGGGGCGCGACTGGGCCTCCTGCAAGTAGGAGGGTGCGGCAGGATCTCTTCCGTTTGGTGTGGCTTACGGCGCGGAATTCGGCCCGGCGGCGCGGGTTTTTCACGCCTTCCTTGCGCGGCTCTTCTCGGCGCCTGCGTAACTCCGCAAGTCAGTTCCTTTGGGCTTGCGAGTCCACCCACTCCATCACTATTCCGAGAGAGAGTCGCGTGCTCAAACATACTCGGCGCCCCGTTGGGTTCCCTCGAAGAGTGCGCAGGAAGGCTTAAATTTGAGTTGGCCGACCATACGCCGTTTTTATCACACAAGGCTTTGTTGAAACGTCGGTCTGATCACGGCGTATGGCTCCGTTCCCCCGAACGGTGACACCGTGCCGCGTTACCTGCCCACACAAAACGGAAGATATCCAGAATTTAAGAAAACCGGAAATATCGTGTTGTGAAGACCCCGACCCTGTGCTATAAGAAAATTCGGGAAACCGGAAACAACGAGGAGTGTGGTGGCCGTCGAAATCGCCTTGAAAGAAATCGCCGGGACGAACTCCCCTTTGTTCGTCTACATTTCGGAAATCCTCGGCCGCCCGGTCCTGGACGATGGCGGCGCGACCATCGGCAAGCTGGTGGACCTCAAAGTCAAGCTGGGCGAGGCTTTTCCGCGCGTCACGGCGTTGGCCGTCAAGCGGCGGAAAAAGAAAAAACCCCAGGAAATCGAGTGGAGCGAAGTCCGCAGCTGCAACCACGGCCCGATCATCCTCCAGCCGGGCGCCGCGGCGAAATTCCGGCCCTTGGAAGTGGCCCAGGACGAGATACTCCTGCGGGATGAACTTCTGGACAAGCAGGTCGTGGACACATCCGGAGCCCGCATCGAGCGGGTCAACGACATCCACTTGCTTATCGTCCACCGGGACCTGCGGCTGGTCCATGTCGATTTCGGCGCCCGCGGGCTTTTGCGCCGGCTGGGTTGGCTGAGGACGGTCGATAAATGGACCCGCTGGCTGTTCGCCTATGAGGTCGGAGAAAAAATGATCTCCTGGAAGTTCGTCCAGCCCCTGCTCAGCAACCCGGATAAAAAAAATCTCAAGCTCAACCTCACGGCCCGCAAGATCCACGAGCTTCACCCTTCCGACTTGGCCGACATCATCGAGGAAGTGGACTCCGTCAACCGCTCGTCTATCTTCCGCACCCTGGACCTGCAGACGGCCGCCCTGACCTTGGAAGAAGTCGAAGACCCCAAGCTGCAGGCCTCGCTGATCGATTCGGCTCCCGCCGAACAGGTCACAGATATCCTGGAAGAAATGGCCCCCGACGAGGCCACCGACCTGCTGGCCGACTTGCCCGAGGAACAGATGCACCGGCTCATGCGCACGATGGACCCGCCCTCGCGCCGGGCCGTCGAAGAGCTCCTCCGGTTCAAAGAGGGTACGGCCGGCTCGATCATGACCAAGGATTTCTTCTCCGTGCCGGGCGAGTGGACCGTGGAACAAGCCGTGGAAGAATTCCGCCGGACCACCTACCCGCTGGAATCCGTCGCCTATCTCTACATCAAGGACAAGGACGGAAAGCTGACCGGCGTCTGCACGCTCCGCCACCTCATCATCGCCGACAAGGCCGCCTCGCTGGGATCGCTGATGAACCCCCACCTCATCACGGTTGAACCCGAGGACAAAGTCAATGAAGTCACGCCCCTTTTCCGGAAATATAAATTTCTATCCCTTCCGGTCGTCGACCGGGGCGGAATCCAGCAGGGCCTCATCACGCTGAAAGACATCCTGCGGGAAGAGTTCGAAGAGTAGGGGGACAGGGCATGGCCAAGCTTTTTTCGCGGTTCCGCATGCGCGGCCTTCTCCTCTTCCTGGCGGTGGCCGGGCCGGGGATCATCACCTCCAACGTGGACAACGACGCCGGCGGCATCGCCACCTATTCCATGGCCGGCGCCCACTTCGGCACCGGCCTGCTGTGGTCTCTCCTGCCGATCATGATCGCCCTCATCATCGTCCAGGAGATGAGCGCCCGCATGGGAGTCGTCACGGGCAAGGGCTTATCCGACCTCATCCGCGAGCGGTTCGGCGTCAAGATCACCGTAGCCATGCTCGTGGCCCTGGTCCTGACCAACTTCGGGAACGTCATCGCCGAGTTCGCCGGCGTCGCCTCCAGCCTGGAGATCTTCGGCATCTCCAAGTATCTGACCGTTCCGGCGGCCGCGGTCGTCGTCTGGCTGCTGGTGGTCAAGGGCACCTACCGGTCGGTGGAAAAGATTTTTCTTTACGCCTGCATTTTTTACGTCACTTATATCGTGGCCGGGTTTCTGGCCAAACCGGATTGGGCGGCCGTCGGGACAAGCCTCGTCGCCCCCAGCTTCAAGCTGTCCTCGGAAAGCCTGGGCATGATCATCGGGCTCGTCGGCACGACGATTGCGCCGTGGATGCAGTTCTATCTGCAGGCCTCGATCGTGGAAAAAAACGTCTCCCTCAAGAACTACAAGATGTCCCGCCTGGATGTCATCGTCGGGAGCGTCGTTGTCACCATCGTCGCCGGTTTCATCATTCTGACCTGCGCCGCAACGCTGTTCAAGGCCGGCGTCAGGGTCGAGACGGCGGCCGACGCGGCCCAAGCCCTGCGCCCGCTGGCCGGAAAATACTGCGCCGCTCTGTTCGCCTTCGGCCTGCTCAACGCCTCGCTCTTCGCCGCCTCCATTCTGCCCCTCTCGACCGCCTTCGTCGTTTGCGAAGCCATGGGCTGGGAGATCGGCGTGAACCGGAAATTTTCGGAAGCGCCCCAGTTCTACGGCCTCTATACCATGCTCATCATATTCGGTTCGGGGATCGTCCTCCTGCCCCGCATTCCCCTTTTCCCGGTCATGTACATCTCCCAGGTCATCAACGGCCTCGTCCTGCCCATCATCCTGGTCTTCATGATTCTTCTGATCAACAACAAGAAATTGATGGGCCGGCACACCAACGGGCGCATCTACAACGTCATCTCCTGGGCTACCATCGGCTCCCTGGTCGTCCTGAGCGTCGCCTATCTCGGGTCGCTTTTGGGAATTTAAATCGGATCCGGCCCGGTTCCCCGGTCTTATTCGCGGCTATCGTTGTTCCGGAGGAAAAAACGAAAGCCGCTAGGGATCATTGAATTCATGAATAATCCAGGTTTAAAAAATGGATTTCTTCTATTCTTTATGATGGAGAAATAGGAAATCGGGGCCATGGTCGAAGCGACCCATCGAGGGTTTAGCCGTTCCGCGCCGTTTTCGAGGGGAGCCGGATCGGAAAGAATCCGGCCGGCGAGGATGTTTGAGCGGACCGTGCAAAGACCGTAAAATCAATGCGGGACGCGAGTTCCGAGCCGCCGAGAAAACGGCGCGGGAACGGCGTGAAAAACCCGAGCGGGTCGCCAGGCCTTGGCCCCGATCGTCGTTTCCTCCATCTAAAATGGACTTTACAGGTTCTTCGTATAGACCCGGAATTTCTTATAGATTTTCC
>CAZLAM010000063.1:0-6790 GCA_964557435.1 uncultured Eubacteriales bacterium | reverse complement strand
CGCTCATGCCGCCATTCTATCAGGAAACATGAAGCCGCGAGAAGGGGAGAAGGGGAGAAGCGATCTTGACTCCGGCCCGGGGGCGGGATATTGTCCCGGGGAACGCTAGAATAGGTTTCGGTCGAGCGAGGAGGTAACATGCCCGGACCGGCGAGTGCCGCCCTGAACGAAATCCGCGAATTATTCGCTTTTCCGACGGAAAAAATGCGGCGCTTGCCGGCGTCGTTCCACTCCGAGATGGACCGCGGCCTGGCCGGAGAGCCAAGTTCACTCAAGATGCTGCCCGCTTATATCGACAACCCGACGGGAAAAGAGCGGGGCGAGTTCCTGGCCCTTGACCTCGGCGGGACGAACTACCGTGTCCTGCGGGTGTCGCTTTTAGGGGATGGCCGGCCGCCCGTCGTCGGGAGCGCCAAATTCCAATTGAAGCCGGAGGACATTGCCGCGGATGGAACCGCCTTGTTCGACGCCCTGGCCCGGTCGGTCAAGAGGTTCCTGGCCGAACACGGACTCGAGGGCGCTTTCGACCTGGGATTTACGTTCTCTTTCCCCATCCGCCAGCATACCATCGCGCACGGCGAGCTAATCCATTGGACCAAAGGCTGGTCGGCCGCGGGTGTGGAAGGCCGCGATGTGGTTGCCCTTCTGAACGACGCATTGTCCCGCCAGGGGGTTTCCGGCGTCCGCGCCGTATCGCTGGACAACGATACGACCGGGACTCAGGTGGCCCGGTCTTATCTCGACCCGGACTGCGATGTCGGATGCATCCTGGGGACGGGGACGAATATCTGTTATCGCGAAAAGACCGCCCATATCCGCAAGCCGATCGGTGTTTACGCCTCGGAATTCATGATCGTCAACATGGAGTCGGGGAATTTCAACAAGGATCTGCCCCGGAATCGCTTCGATGAGCTTCTCGACCGGGAGTCCGGGAATTCGGGCGGGCAATGGGAAGAAAAAATGGTTTCCGGAAAATATCTGGGTGAAATCGTCCGGCTTGTCGCGGCCGAACAGACTGCCCGCGGTTTTTTATTCAACGGAACGCTCCCCGCGCCGCTGGCCAAGCGGGATCGTTTCGGCGGCGAACTCGTCTGCGCGATCAAGGAAGACGGATCGCCCGATGCTGTTGGCGTCCGGGCTTTGCTCGAAGCGGGAGGGGGCGTCCCGGTTGCCGCGGAGGACGCCGCCGCCCTGCGCGAAATCTGCTGGATCGTATCCGACCGGGCCGCCCGGATTGCGGCCGCGGTCCTGGCGGCGACCGTCTCCAAAAATGACCCGAACCTCCGGCGTCCCCATACCATCGCCGTCGACGGGAGCGTTTTTGAAAAGCATCCCGGTTTCCGGGAACGCATAGCCGAGGCTTTGGCCGAGATTTTGGGCGACCGGTCGGTTCTTATCCGCCTGGAGCAGACCCATGACGGTTCCGGCCTGGGCGCCGCCGTTATCGCCGCCGTGGCCGTATCGCAGGCTGCGGCGAACAAGCCGCGGGTTTAATCCGTTGTCCCGCCCGCCTTCGTGCTATATAATCCCGCCATGAAGGAAATACTCGGATCGGATTTTCTTTATCGTTATTGGGACGCGGTTTCTTCGGGCACGAACTCGGCGGACGCCTCCTCTCAAGACGTGTCTTTGCCGCGGGCAGTTTTGCTCCTCGTCCATGGCTTGGGCGGTCACACGGCGCGGTGGGATTTCCTGGCTTCGTTTTTCGCCGGCCGCGGCATCTCCTCGTACGCCAACGAGCTTCGTGGATTCGGGTGCACGCCCGAACGCCCCCGCGGCCATGTGGACTCCTTCCGCGTCTACGAGCGTGATATCCTGGCGCTTCGGGAGATCATCGCCGCCGAGCATCCGGGGAAGAAAATCTTTATCCTGGGCGAAAGCCTGGGCGGGTTGATCGTCTTCAACCTGTCCGGCCGAAATCCCGATGCCTTCGCCGGTCAAATCCTGATCTCTCCGGCCTTCAAGAACGGGATGAAGTTTCCGCTGTCTTCCTATCTGACCCTGGCCGCCAACATCGCCTTCCGGCCGCGCAAGACCATCGACGTCCCTTTCACGGCCGCCATGTGCACCCAGGATGTCGATTATCGGGCCGTCATGGACGGAAATCCCGACGAGCTCCGCGTCGCCAGCCTGAAGCTCCTGATGTCCAGTTTGTCCGAACAGCGGGCGGCCGCCCGTCTGGCCGCGGGACTGACGGTTCCTCCGCTCTTCCTCATCGCCGGACGGGATTTGCTGGTCGATGCTCCAGCCGCCCGGAAAATGTTCAAAAAACTTGCTCTGGCGGATAAAACCCTGATCGAATATCCCGATATGCTCCACGCCCTGTCCATCGAGCTCGACCGCGAACGGGTTTTCCGGGACATCCTGTTCTGGTTGGATGGAAGGATTTAGCCGGTATGCGGACCGTCCTGGCCATCGACCAGGGGACGACGGGAAGCCGGGCCATCGTTTATGATCGCAGGGGGCGGACGGTGGCCGGCGCTTACGAGGAATTTCCCCAGTATTTCCCCAAGCCGGGCTGGGTGGAGCACGATCCCCAAGAGATCTGGGGCAGCGTCTATCGGACGATTCAAAAGGTTCTGAAGCAAGTTCCCGGCTCCTCGATAGCCGCCATAGGCGTCACCAATCAACGCGAGACGACTGTCGTCTGGGACCGGCGCACGGGCCTGCCCGTCTATAACGCCATTGTCTGGCAATGCCGCCGGACGGCGGCGCGGTGCTCCCGGCTCAAGTCGGAAATGGGCATGTCTGAGCTCGTCCGGATGAAGACCGGGCTTCCGATCGACGCCTATTTCTCGGCCACCAAGGCGGAATGGATCCTGAAGGAACGCGGTCTCCGCCGCGCCGCCCGGGCCGGCCGATTATGTTTCGGCAATCCGGACGCCTGGGTTTTATGGAAGTTGACCGGCGGGAAAAGCCACGCCACCGACCTGACCAACGCCTCGAGGACGATGCTGTTCGATATCGGAGCGATGCGCTGGGATGACGACCTCTTGAGAATGTTCGGCGTCCCGCCGGCCATGCTCCCCGAAGTCCTGCCTTCGTCGGGGGAATTCGGCCGGACGGTCCGCTTGGGCGCCCTGCCGTCGGGAATTTCCATCATGGGCATGGCCGGCGATCAGCAGGCGGCCTTATTCGGCCATGCCGGCTTCGCTCCCGGATCGATTAAAAACACCTACGGCACCGGCTGTTTCATTCTCTTGAATACCGGCCGGAAGAGGATCGATTCCCGGCACGGCTTGATTACGACCCTGGCTTGCGGGCCGGACGGCCGGGCCGCTTATGCCCTCGAGGGATCCGTCTTCGTCGCCGGCGCGGCCATCCAATGGCTTCGTGATCAGCTCGGCTTGTTGCGGGCTTCGGCCGATTCCGAGGCCATGGCCGAAGCCGTCAGCGACAATGCCGGGGTCTATTTCGTTCCCGCGTTCGTCGGGCTGGGGGCTCCGTACTGGGATGCGGAGGCGCGGGGGACCATGGTGGGTTTGACCCGGGGGGCGAACAAAAATCATTTGGTCCGGGCCGCCCTGGAGGCGATGGCCTACTCCACGCGCGACATCTTGGAGACCATGCGCCGGGACTCAGGTCTGCGGATCGGCCGCTTGCGGGTGGACGGGGGAGGCGCGGCCAATAATTTTCTGTGCCGGTTCCAGGCCGATATTCTGGGCCTTCCCGTCATCCGGCCTCGGACGATCGAGACTACCGCTCTCGGCGCCGCCTACCTGGCGGGATTGGGGGCCGGCTTTTGGGACAACACCGCGGCCATCGAGCGTTTTTGCTCCAACGACCGGACTTTTAAGCCGGTCATGAAAAAGACCGAAGCGGCCCGGCTTTACGGGGGTTGGACGGCGGCGGTTCGGCAGGCCCTCAGCCCGGAAAGAGGGACTTGAATTTGATCATCCGCCCTCATTCGCTTCTCGAATGAGGACTGCAACCCCGTCGTCAAACCGCCGGGGCGGAAGCCGAGCCCGGGGAGTCGAATGGGTTAATTTTGGCAAAAAAAACACTTGATTTATTATTTTTTGTGGTATAATGCAGGGCGACGAATAAAGGAAGTGGTCACGGGACCTGACTTTGGCCTAGTACTCCTCTCCTTTATTTCGATTCCAAAGTTTTGGGACGCTCCGGTTCAACGGCCGGGACGATCCCTCGTCAAAGGAGACGAGTATGAACATTTACGTTGGTAACCTTTCTTTCAGCGTGAACGATTCCGACCTCAAGGAAGCGTTCGGGGCCTACGGCGCCGTAACCAGCGCCTCGGTCATCAAGGACAAGTTCAGCGGCGAATCCCGCGGTTTCGGCTTTGTTGAGATGGCGACCAAGGAAGAAGCCGATCGCGCCATCGCGGCGCTCAACGGCCGCGACCTCAAGGGCCGCAACATGACGGTCAACGAGGCCAAGCCCCGGACCGATCGGCCCCGCACGGGCGGCGGCAGCGGCTTCGGCGGCGGCGGCGGCGGCCGTGATCGCGGCTTCGGCGGCGGCAGCGGCAGCGGCGGCGGCGGCCGGCGCTACTGAGCGAATCCTTTCCCGTCCCCGGGATTTCCGGTTTTCCAGATTCCCGGGGTTGTTACTGAACTGAAATCGAAGGGGACGGTTCTTCTGAACCGTCCCCTTTTTCATTATGCGCCGTTTTTTGGTCCTGCCGTTTTTGTGGTATGATGGAAAAAATTAAGTAAAGAGGAGGCCCTGTGGCGAAGAACAACCGCGCCTATAAAAGCGCCAAAAGAAACAAAGAAATTTCCCGCCAGAAGAAACAGGAAGCCAAGCGTGTCAAGCGCCTGGAACGGGAAAAGGAAGAGGCCGAGGCCGCACTGCTCACCGGCGGCGGGGAGACCCCGATCGAGCCGACCCCCGAATCCGAATAAAGCCTGACCGGGTCATTCCGAGCGCGGAGAGACCTTGAAACGGAGGTGGATGCCTTCGTTTTGAGGTCTTTTTTTTTGCTTGGCCGCGGCGGTCATCAAACGCCCTTGACAGGAGGCGGGTTCCGCCGCTATACCTATCCCCAGGGCACTCATCCGCGATGTAAACACGCGGCTGAGTGCGGCGGAAGCGGATCCCCAGCAAAGCCCGCCCTCATTCGCTTTGCGACTGAGGACTGCAAAGCCCGGGGCACCGACTGCCGCGGAATCCCGGGCCGGGTCGATACAGGAGGTCGTTCATGAAATCCAAGAGAGTCTTGTCGCTCATCGTTTTCGGGCTGATTTTAGCGCTTCTCTCGGCCGGTCCCGCGGCCGCCCAAACTCCCGTCACGATCGAGCGGATATTGAGCTATCCGTTTACCTATGAACTCGTCTCGGCCGGTAAAACCGACCGTCTGGCCTGGTTTGAATTCCAGCAGGGACGAAGAAACGTCCTGACGGCCGCCGGACCGGATTTCAAGCCGGTGCGGCTGACCCGATTCGCCGAAGATGACGGAACAGACCTGAGTGGTTTGCGGATCTCCGATGACGGATCGGTTGTCGTCTTCGTCCGCGGCCATGACCCCAACCGGGTCGGCTGGGTGGCTAATCCCTCCAGCTTTCCCGACGGGAGCGAACAGGCCATTTGGGCGGTGCGGACGCGGGAGGCCAAGCCTTTCCGGCTGGCGGCCGGCGGCGATCCGGAATTGTCCGCGGACGGGACGATGGTCCTGTTTGTCAAAGATGGACAAATTTACGGCGTCCCCATACCGCCGGCGGGAAAAACGCCGCCGGTTATGATTGAACGAGATCGCCGTCCCCTGTTCGTGACCTGGGGCGCCAACAGCGGGCCGCGCTGGTCGCCGGACGGAAAGCGAATCGCTTTCGTCAGCGATAGGAAAGATCACAGCTTCATCGGCGTCTATGAGTTGAAGAGCCGAAAAGTCTCTTATCTTGCGCCCTCCGTGGACCGGGACACGAGTCCCTCCTGGTCAGGCGACGGAACAAAAATCGCTTTTATCCGCCAGCCGGGATCGTCGTTTTCCCAGATTACCGCGGCCAATTTGGCGACCGCCTCCGGCACGCCGGCGGCCCGCCCGGTTCCGCCCGCAACCGCGACGGCGCCGACCGTTCCGCCGCAAGTCGCATCGGGACCCGGATTCCAGGTCGCTAAATTCGCCGACGGCCGCGTCCTGACCTTCCGGACGGCGGATGTCGCCACGGGCAAGGCCGAACTCGCCTGGCAGGAGCCGCTTGATGATGAGACCTATCGCGCCGTCAACGCCGTCACTTGGGCCGGTGACCATCTTGTCTTCCGCTTGGAGCGGAACAATTGGGCCCATTATTTCTCCGTCCCGGCGGCCGGGCTTCCCGATGCTGTTCCCGCCGATTTGACCCCGGGCGATGGAGAAGCCGAGTTCGTCGGCTATTCAGCCGACGGCCGAACTTTGTACTACACCTCCAACGTCGGAGACATCGACCGCCGCGACCTGTGGGCCTCTCCCACCGGCGGGGGAGAAGCCGTCCAGTTGACCAAGGGCGACGGCATCGAAACCGAACCCGCCGCGCTGGCTTCGGGCGGCCAGGTGGCGGTTTTTTACGCCGACGCCAAGCGTCCCCGCACCGTCGCCCTGGTGCCCGCCAAAGGCGGCCAGGCCCGGATTATCGGGTCCCCGCTTCCGGCCGATTTTCCGGTCGAATCCCAAGTCGTCCCCGAGGCCGTTCTGCTGAAGGCGGAGGACGGTTTGGAATTCCACAATCAGGTTTTCGTCCCCAGGGACATCAAGCCGGGCGAACGGCGGCCGGCGATTCTCTTCGGTCATGGCGGCCCGGCCCGGCAGATGCTGCTCGGTTATCACTACATGTTTTTCTATCACATGGCCTATGCC
>CAZLAM010000062.1:0-2255 GCA_964557435.1 uncultured Eubacteriales bacterium | reverse complement strand
CTTTCCATAATGAAGCGGCGTGCAGATATGTCGGCCGCCCTTCTATTCCATAAAATTGGCTTCCACATACGCATCAAGATATGCTTGATGGGTTGAAACAAAGAACGCGGCCATCGATGGGGCGCCCGATCGTCGACAAATAGTAAAAGAGCTATCTTCTTTTTTGAAGACATAAGGATTCGGGCGATCTCATACGACATCCATCCATTAAAACAATATCCCCCCAGTAAATAAGGGCCGTCCGGCTCAATCGAGAGAATCTCTCTGGCGAGAAATGCTGCTGTATCTACGATATAGCGTTCGGGATTACTTAGCAAAAACCAACTGGCCGGAGCGCAATAAATCGGATGATCCTTGGCAATAGAAGGAATGAGCTTCAACATTAACGTCCCAATTAAAAAAAAAGGGTGGTTCCCGGGCTTTCCGGACTGAATTTCTATAAATAACGATGCCGGTCCGACTCGTCGTCCTTCTAGAGTGACTCCGTTTGCTAGAAGATGGCGATAATCCTCTTTTGTAAATCCAGGGCTGAACGAAATTTTATTGACCATTTTTAGTTTTTATGTTTTTCTCAACGGGATGTCTTTTATTTGCTCCGACAATGCCGCCTTTTTGATCTTCCCGGTCATCGTTTTGGGCAATTCATCCCTGAGCTCAACGATCTTTGGCTGCATATAGTTTTCAAGCCGTCCCGCGCAATAGGCCAGGATGTCCCGCTCCGTGAGTCGGCATCCTTCTTCCAGGGTTACATAGGCTTTAACGGCCTGTCCAAGGACCTCGTCATCGACGCCCACGACGGCCACCTCCCGAACTCCCGGGATGTCATGAATGACGTTTTCGACTTCCTTGGGGGCGACTTTCTCCCCTCGGGTTTTGATGATGTCGTCCGTCCTCCCCACAAAATACAGGTATCCGTCTTCGTCCCTGCGGCACAGGTCTCCCGTATGGAGGACCAGTTCGCCGGGCAGAAGGCCGGGCCGCAATTTTCGCGCCGTCTCCTCGGGCTTTCCCCAATAGCCTTTCATGACCGTCGCTCCCCGAACGACGAGCATCCCGACCTCGTGGGGGCCCAGCCGCCGGCCGTGTTCGTCTTCGATCCAGAATTCCGTGTTGGGGATGGGGATGCCGACGCTCAGCGGCTTCTTTTCGAGGTCTTCGGGCGGCAGATAGGAGCACCGCTTGCATTCGGTTAACCCGTACATCGAGAAGATCCGGGCGGTGGGGAACGTCCGGCGCAGGAAGCGAATGTTTTTGGAGGAAAGGGCGGCCGCCGTGTTGGTTACAAAGCGAACGCTCGAGAAGTCGAACTTGGAAAGATCTCTCATGTTTTCCATCATCGAGAACACCGACGGGACTCCGGGAAAGCCCGTGACTTTCTCCTCCCCGATGCGTTTTAATACTTGGGCGGGATAAGCAAACGATTCTTCCAGGACGAGACTCGCCCCGGCGTGTATACTCATAATCATCTGATAAAGCCCGTAATCGAACGAGAACGGGAAAACATTGAGAACGACATCGTCCCCGGTCATTTCGAGGTACGAAACGATGGAAGACGCGGCCGCCATCATATTCCGGTGGGTCAGCATCACGCCCTTGGGCTCTCCCGTTGACCCCGAGGTGTAGATGATCGCCGCCAGATCGATATCCAGGCAGGTTCGGCGCGGAGGCGTGCTTGTGCCCGGCCGTCCCGACGCTTCCTCGAGCGCTTTCTTCCAGGCTTTGAGGTTAGGTAAAAGGCTCCCTGCGGGTATCGGCTCGTCGCCCGAAACGATAATCCCGCTCAGATGAGCGGATGGCGAACAGGCTTCGGCGAACACGGAGGCGAGGTTGGCTTCCGAGATAAGAACCTTGGCTTGACTGTCACGGAGAAGATATGAGAGTTTCCCGGCCTTGGTCGAAGGATTCACGATCGAGACAACCGCGTTCGCCTTTAAAACGGCCCAAAAAGCAGCCGCCGTTTCCATCGTGTTTCCGCCAAACACGATGACCCTATCTCCGCGCTCGACACCCATTTCAATCAACGCATGGGCCAGGAGAGTGGATGTTTTGTCGAGATCCTTATAGGAGGTCCGCCGGGATTCGCCGAGAATCGCCGTTTTGCCGGCCTGCTGCCTGGCCGCGCGCGCAAGGAAATCCTGAAGCAGGAAGACCGCGTCCTTCGGCTTGTTTTTCGGCATGCTGTTCGGCGGATTCATAAGGGGAGCGACGAAAGACTCCCGGCCGACTTCAATCTTTTGTTCTTGAGCATTTGAATC
>CAZLAM010000061.1:0-2807 GCA_964557435.1 uncultured Eubacteriales bacterium | reverse complement strand
GTTTTGTTTCATCTCCATCGCCCCCGCAAAGCCATGGAGAGTGGAATCCATCAAGGGCGTTGCCGTTCCAGAGGCGGTAAAGCCTCCCAGATACCAAACCGCATTTTGTCCCGTCCCGTAATGACGCCACAAGATGTCTTCATATCCATCCTGGTTGAAGTCGTTCTTAATTGAAGTCAAAGGATATTTCCATAATTCTTTGCCGTTGACGCCGTCATCGGCTGCGAAATATAAACTGCCGTTCATATAGACTAAATTATCAATATTGGCGGAACCACTCCCGGGATTGATGTCTGTCAAGCGCACCGTTCCGGCCGTTGTGCCGTCGCTCTGCCATAATTCGTGCCCATGGGTTCCATCATTAGCGATAAAATAGAGAAATCCCTCGGCGCTGACCATTTGGTCCGGAAACGAACTGCCGGCTCCCGTGTTGATGTCCTTGACCATGGTGGCGGTCGTTCCGTTGCTTTTCCACAATTCGCTTCCGTGCGAACCGTCGTTAGCGGAAAAAAACAATGTTCCGCCCACGTCGGTCATGCTGCCCATAGAAGAATCGCCCCCGCCGGCATTGATATCGGCGACCCTGACGGTCCCGCCCGACGTTCCGTTGGTCTTCCACAATTCATATCCCGTGCTGCCATCGTTGGCCGTAAAAAAGATGGTTCCGCCGATATAAACAAAGCCTGAAGGGTAGGATGAATTTCCGTTTCCCGTCCATATGTTCTTGACCATGGTCGGCGTCCCCAAGGGCTCAAGCTTCCATAATTCCGTGGAATTCGCCCAGCTGTCGGAAGCGGAAAAATACAACGTCCCGTTGGCGTTATAGAGATGCTGGGGGGAGGATGAATCGGCCCCGGCTCGGATTTCGATGATGAACGTCCCGAGGTTCGTCCCGTCGCTTCTCCAGAGCTCCTCGTTGGAATTCTCCGTATCATTAATGGCATTCATAAAAACGATGCCGTTGACGTTGGTCAGGCTCGACGGATATGAGGAATAGGAGGATCCCGCATTGATATCTTTGACCATGACCGTTCCGCCCGAGGACCCATCGCTTTTCCACAGCTCCCGCCCGTTCGTGCCATCCTCGGCTGAAAAGAAGAGCGTTCCATTGACATCGGTCAGGAATTGCGGATTAGAGCTGCCGGCCGTATGGATGTTTTTAACCCGCACGGTTCCATCGGAAGTCCCATCGCTTTTCCACAGCTCCCTCTTAAATGTTGTATCATAGGCGGAAAAAAACAAGCGAGTTCCGCTTTTAATCATATAAGCCGGATCCGATCCGGCGGCGCCGCCTTCGATATTTTTCAGGAGAATCGTACCCTCCGCCCTGCCGTCGCTTTTCCACAGCTCAGTCCCATTCGTGCCGTCATCCGCGGTGAAAAAAAGGATGCCGCTAATCACCCTCAGATTCGCGGGGTAAGAGTGGCTGGTCGAGCCGCCCGGTTTGATATTTTTCAATAGTATGGGGGCGTTGGCGGCAAGGGCTCCGGAGGAGCAAAAGAGAAAAATGATAAAAAGGCTTACACCGAATCTGGTTTTCATGGTTTGCTCCTCGAATATCCCCAGCCATTGGGGCCGGCTGAAGATTTAAGCAAAGATACCCTCTTCAGCGCAACGCATCCTGCCTTTAAAAATTGAATTGCCAAATCACACCCCGCAAAGAACTCGTTAACGAACTCAGTAAAACTTACATTTCATAAACGTAAAAGTCAATGATGATTTCGAGCCCCCGATATTCGGTCCCAACTTTCGCCATTATCCTCGGTCAGTCCACTTAAATGATTATCTTTCATTAAGATACGACCCCTCTTCTTGTGCTACCTAACCGCCTTGACTTCGATCCCCAGCGCTTTTAGGAGCTCTTCCTCGGTGCTACCCAGCCGGCATAGCTTTCGAATCGGCTTCGTACTCCCGGGATAAATATAGACGGCCCGCCGGATGCCCCGCAGCACCTCCATCGCCCGGTCCAAGGCCATCGTCAACCCGGATCGATGCATCTTCCGGGAAAGAAGAGAGAGATACAGAAGCGCCATGACGCAGGTCAAACCATGCACCCGGATCTTCGAGTCCGTCCAATGATACATCGGCTGCCAGCGAATCAACTCCGGGCTCTTGGTCTGACGGAAGGCCGTCTCGATTTTCGTGCGGTCCCGATAGGCCAGGACGATATTGTCCGTGCTCCACTCCGTACGATCGGTAAAGATAATGTTCTTCCCGAACCGACTTCGGTAGTCTTTCAGCACCTGGGGATTCGTCCGGATCGACATCCGGTACTCTTTTTTAAACGAAACGTGAACATCGAAGACCGTGGCGATGTGGCTTTCGGCCAAGATGTCATCGACTTTGCGCTGGATCGATCTCAGTGTTGTCCGGCCGTCGGCCTCCGCCAGACCCCGGCGGAGTTCCTGGAGTTTGGCTTTCGTTTTGCGGATCGTCCGGCTCAGCCAGTGGATCTTCTTTCGATAGGTCCGGGGATTGTAGGTCACGACGACTGCCCGTTCCCGGTCATGAAGCTCCAGGGATGTCCGATAAGCCTGAAGGGGTTCTTCCTCCTCGTCGGAGACACCGATCGGCTTGTAGTCTTCGAGAAGAACCCGGCAAAGCTCGGGATGATGGTACGGCGAGAGCGCCCCGATAAACGACAGCCCCGGGTCGGCGTCGATCCGGGCGATGTTCTCCGGCGAGTTGAAGCCCTTGTCGAAGATGAGGGTCATCCGCGACTTCTTCAACGGCCGCAAGAGATTCCCCATCTCGGCATACAACTGGAACATGAGCTTGGAGTCATGGATGTGGGCCGGATAGGTCCG
>CAZLAM010000060.1:0-28281 GCA_964557435.1 uncultured Eubacteriales bacterium | reverse complement strand
CCGCAACAAGCGCGACGTCGGCCTGCGGCTGGCGCTATGGGCGCGGGCCAGGACCTATGGCGAAAAGAATCTCGTTTATTCCGGGCCTTTGTATAAATTCATGACCGTCGAAGGCGACCGGGCTCGAATCTCCTTCGATCATGTCGGAGGCGGCCTTTTGACCAACGACGGCTCGCCGCTGAAATGGTTCGAGATCGCCGGCGACGACCGGATGTTCTACCGGGCCGAAGCGAAGATCGACGGGGATTTCGTCGTCGTCAGCAATCCGCGAGTCGCTTCACCCAAAGCCGTCCGGTTTGGCTGGCACCAGATGGCCGTGCCCAACCTGGCCAATAAGGAAGGCCTGCCGGCGTCGCCGTTCCGCACCGACCGCTGGTAAGCGCGACTCGATGGATCCCGCGAACTCTCAGTTTTCTTGCCTAATAATACTCATCGTATTGCGTAAAGAGGTTTGTTCAGCGCGTTCTCAATCCCTCCAGGCCCAGGCTACAATCTGGTCCTCGGGCTGGGACAGCGGGCGCCCGTCGAATCCGCCGTCGATCCTCCAGCGGGCAAATCCGGCCGCCCGCAGGAGAAGTTCCATCTCGAAACCGTACACCCAGCGCTGGGCCGTTTCGAAGGTTTGGGAAGATAGAAGCCGGCCGTCCCGATCCAGTTGTTTGATCTCGATGAACGACCGCTGACACTGGGCGACTGGATTCTTGGACCTCGTATCCCAGGACTGGACGGTCCGGCCGTCCGCGGTCTTGGTCTCGAGCTCGAGAATGGCATCCCCGTCCGTTTCGTTCCAGTAAGCCGGGCCCGGATAGGACATATGGAGGATGAGCGCGCCTCCGGGAGCGAGGTGGGCGCGGCAACAGCGGAGAGTTCGGATCTGGTCGTCCGTCGTTTCGCAGTGAGCGAAGGAATTGAAGGCGCAGATGATGCGGGCGTAGCGGCGCGGGCTCTGAAAATCCCTCATATCGGCCGTGACGGCGTTGACCGTGATATTCCGGTCTTTGGCCTTGGCCTGGAGCCGGTCGATCATCGGCCGGCTGGAGTCGAGGCCGTCGGCGTCCACGCCGGCTTGAAGGAGCGGCAAGAGGATGCGCCCGGTGCCGCAGGCCAGGTCGAGCACCGGACCTCCGGCGGTGCGGCCGACTTCGAGCCAGAAGGGGTGGTCGAACTCGAAGGGTTCAAACAGCAGGTCGTAGAGTTCCGGGGCGTCGTAAGGGGATTGATGGGTGGGTTTATTCATGATCGCGGCCAGGACCAGCATACCGCCGACGGCTGGTGTAAGTCCAACGGAAATGACCGCCTGATACTTCCTCGCCGGGGAAACGCACGTGTTTGGCCCCCTCCACCCCGAGCTCTCCTGTTGACATCCTCCGCCGCCAATGGCTATAGTTCCCGGGAAAGATTCCGCCATGTCACCCGAAAATAATCACTGCCGTGCCGATGTCGCTCCGATCGCCCTCTATAATGCTTTTCACGAAATCTGGACCGCGGCCCGGAATTTAAAAGAGATCATCGACGGCCGGGAGTACGAGCGCTTTTCGCCCGAACGAAAGGCGATTCCCTGATCCGGATCATGGGCCATCCCGGGCGGAAATCGCCGCAGCAACCCGATTTCGTCGTCCGGGAAAGACTCCGTATTTTATACATTCGCGGCGCAAAACCCCGATTTTAAATCGGGGTACAAAGCGCCGCTCAGTATTAACCCTGGACATGCTCGGGGCTTTTCCGAGCAAGTCCTACGGTTTTTGTAGGATATACCCCGGGCCTTGCCTGGCAAGTCCTATGGTTTTTATAGGGTTCAGCCCGCCCTCATTCGCTCGCGAATGAGGACTGCAACCCCGTCGTCAAACCGCCGGGGCGGAAGCCGAGCCCGGGGAGTCGAATGGGTTTAATTCCAGCCTTTTCCCTCTGGAACTCCAGTACTCATGAATAATGCGTAATGCAGGCTAAATGTTATATGTTAAGACCTGACCCCCAACATAGGACAGGCTCGGGCGGCCGCCTCGCCGGCGATGAGTCCCGAGGCCCAGGCCCAGGCCAGGTTGAACCCGCCGCGCGGCCCCTGCACGTCAAGCAACTCTCCGGCCAGGAAGATCCCTCTTCGTTTTTTTGATTCCAGGGTCGTCCGTTCGACCTCCCGGGCGTCCACTCCTCCGGCCGTGAATTCGGCCTCGTTCCAGCCGCGCGTTCCGAGCACGGTGAAGCGGTGGGATTTCAGCGCGGCCGCCAGGGAAGCCGCTCTCGCCGGGCCGTCGGCTTGCGAGGCCGAAGATAGAGATGAGGAGTGGACGAGCGTCGGGAGGAGGGGGCCGAATTTCTCGGGCAGGATTCCGGCGGCCAGATCCGTTTCGGCCCATCCGCCGGCCAGCCGGTCCTGAAATTTGCCCGCCAATTCGTCCCCGGAGAGAAAGGGGACGAAGTCGGCCAGCAGTTCCGTTTTTCCGATTCCGCTCCGGTTCAGGGCGATGGACAGAGGTTCGCTGACGTCGAGAATCGCCGTTCCCGATAGGCCGTAGGCCGTGAATAGAATGTCTCCCTCGGCCGCGGCCGTTTCTTTTCCCTCGACCAGCGCCGCGGCCCGGCCGCGAATCTTTTGGCCCTGGAGAAAGTGGCAGAGCTTGTCTTTAACAAGAAGCGGGACGGCGCTGGGGACGGGGGGAATGACGGTATGCCCGATTTTTTGGGCCAAGCCGTAAGCGCTTCCATTCGAGCCCAGAGCGGGATAAGATCGACCGCCTCCCGTCAGGACGACGGTACTTGCCTCAAACATCCGTCCGTCACCGGCTACGATGCTCAAACCCGGCGGCGCCGGGCGAAGAGACGTGATTTCACAGCCGAGTTCGACCTTGACCCCGAGCCTGGCGATTTCGAGCTCGAGAACCTTAAGGACGGAAACCGCTTGGTTGGTGATGGGAAAGATCCGGCCGTCCTCGTCGTAAGTAGCCAGTCCGAGGCGGCGAAAGAACCGCAGAATGGCTTGGCCGTCGACTTTTTCAAATGCGGCGCGGACAAGCCCCGGATCCGTGGAAGTGAAGCCGGCGGGCGAGAGGCTCGTGTTGCTCAGGTTACAGCGGCCGCCGCCGGTGATGAGAATTTTTTTGCCCGGCCGGGTCATCCGCTCGGCGATGACGACCGAAGCTCCGGCTCTGGCGGCGGCGATCGCCGCGGACAAACCCGCCGCCCCGCCCCCCACGACGGCGACGTCGAACCGGGTGTTCCCCGTCATCGTGATTCCGGAATACCGGTCAGCGTTTCTTCGGCCCGGTGGCGTCGTCGCAGGGCTCCTCGGCTCGCGCACCGCGGGCCATCTCGGCGTTGGGCGCGGTTGTACAGTAGGGCAGAGGCGCCGATTCCATGGGCTTACCGCAGCAATGGGGAATCGGATCGCTCGGCGGACCCGTCAGCATCTTGCCGCAGGCGGCGCAATGATAATTCGTTTCGTTCATGATGATCTCCTTGACCCGACATCAGCCGACTTCGGCCGTCTTCACGATATCACTCCGACGCCGGTCCGATCAAGCGACAGGATCACGGACGGCGAACGTCAGCGCTCTTCCCAGAAGAACGCGTTGATACATTTGCGGCGCCAAACCCCGATTTTTAAATCGGGGTCAAAAGCGCCGCTCAGTATTAACCCATATTATACCCCGGGCCTTGCCTGGCAAGTCCTATGGTTTTTATAGGGTTCAGCCCGGGGAGTCGAATGGGTTTGATTTCCCGACGCTTTTCCCCCAAAAGTGCCGAAAGATATTTTCTTGGATCGCTTCCGTTTGACATGGAAATGCCTTTGACGGTAAAGTCACGACGCACCCGACCCATGGCCCATCTCGACTCGCGGACCGGATATGACCGGCTTGTCGGCCGGCTTAATCGGTTTCCGCAAGGCGCCCCTCCCTCCAAGACTCTCCACGGCATCCTTCGTGTCTTGCTCAGCGAACGGGAAGCCGGCCTCATCGCCCTCCTCCCGATCAAACCGTTCACGGTCAAGTCGGCCGCCCGCAATTGGAAAATGGGGGAAGCGGAAGCGGAGAAGATTCTCGACGGCTTGGCCTCCAAGGCGATCCTGGTCGATATCCAGGGGCGGGGGAAGCGGCGATTCACCCTTCCGCCGCCCATGGCTGGATTTTTCGAGTTCTCCTTAATGCGCCTGCGCGGAGACATCGACCAAAAAGTCCTGTCCGAGCTCTATTACCAATATATCAACGTCGAGGAAGACTTCATCACCGCTCTCTTCACCGGGGAAACCAGCCTGGGCCGAACCTTCGTCCACGAACCCGTGTTGACAGCTGAAAACGCTCTCCATGTCCTGGATTACGAGCGGGCTTCCGAGGTCATTAAAACCGCCCGGCACCGGGCCGTGGGATTGTGCTACTGCCGGCACAAGATGGAACACGTCGGAAAGGCTTGCGAGGCGCCCCTGGACATCTGCCTGACCTTCGACACCACCGCCGCCTCGCTGTCCAGGTACGGCTATGCCAGGTCCATCGATGAGGCCGAAGGGCGCGACCTCCTGGCCCGGGCGTACGAGCTCAATCTCGTCCAGTTCGGGGAAAACGTGCGCCGGTCAGTCGCTTTCATCTGCAACTGTTGCGGGTGCTGCTGCGAAGCTATGATCGCCGCCCGGCGCCTGGGGAGTTTGCGGTCCATCCATACGACTAATTTCCTCCCGGTGGTCGATCGGTCCTCCTGCACGGGTTGCGGGGAATGTGTTACGGTCTGTCCGGTCGAGGCCATGACCTTGACCTCCGCCAACGACCCGGCCCGGCCAAGGAGGAAGACGGCCAAGGCGGACGAGTTGGTTTGCCTGGGGTGCGGCGTGTGTGTTCGGGTCTGCAAGCCGGGAGCGCTCGGCTTGCGCTCGCGGCCTGAACGCGTCATCACCCCCGTCGATTCCGTCCATCGGGCCGTGGTCATGGCCATCGAGCGTGGCAAGCTGGCCGATCTTTTTTTCGACAACCGGGCCTTATTCAGCCATCGAGCCATGGCCGCCATCCTGGGCGTGATATTAAAACTTCCGCCCTTGAAACAGGCGCTAGCCGGGAGACAGATGAAGTCCCGCTATCTGGAAGCTTTAATAACCCGGTCCAAGCGCTGAATTCCCGGCCTTCGTCTTATTCCTTCAGAGGAAGCGCCGCTGCCGCCCCTTTGCGGAACCGTTCCATGACCTGATCCAGCGTATTGAGCAGGTCGATGGGCTTGAGCGGCTTGGACGTGTAATCATCCATCCCCGCAGCCAGGCACTTTTCCCGGTCTCCCTTCATAGCGTGGGCGGTCATGGCCACGATCGGCAGATGGATTCCCGTCCCGAGTTCCCTGGCCCGGATTTCTGCTGTGGCCTGGAACCCGTCGAGGATGGGCATTTGAACGTCCATGAGAAGGAGATCGAAGCCGTTCCGGTCCAGGGCGTTGAGCGCCTCCCGGCCATTGGAGGTGATCGTGACTTTGTGACCGCGGTTCTCCAGGATCCGGACGGCCAGTTTCTGGTTGATGATGTTGTCCTCGGCCAGCAGAATGGAGAAACGTGCGTGCGAATGAGTTAGGGAATGCCTGGTGATGAGGGGCGCTTCCGCGGCTTTGTCCGGGGATGTTCCCAGAGCCAGGAGAATTGCGTCCAGCAGCTGGGATTGCTTGACCGGCTTCGTCAAATAAGCCGAAAGCCCGAGGCTGCGGCAGCGGGCGGAATCGCCGCGGAATCCGGACGAACTCAACATCATAACGACGAGGTTGCCGTAATCGGGATGATTCCTGATTTCGGAGGCCAGGCCGAAACCATCGATTTCGGGCATATTACCGTCGGTCAGGATGAGCTTGAAAGGCTTATTTTCGGAGGCCGCGGACCGCAGACGGTCCATGGCCTGGATGGCGCCCCCGGCCGTTGTCGGCGCCATTCCCCAATGGGTCAGCATTTCCTGCAGAATCCGGCGGTTGGTGGCGTTGTCGTCGACGATCAGCACGGGCAGGCCGCGCAAGTCGTCGAAACGGGCCCGGGTCCGTTCCTCTTCCCCGGAGTCCTCGATCGGGAATTCAGCCGTAAAATGGAACGCACTCCCTTGATTCAATTCGCTCTCGACCCAGATCCGGCCGTTCATCAGGCCGACAAGCTGAGAGCATATGGTCAAACCCAGCCCCGTTCCCCCATAAACGCGCGTGGTCGAGCTGTCCGCCTGGATGAATGGGTCGAAGATCAGACCGAGTTTGTCGGCCGGGATGCCGATCCCGGTATCGCGGACCTGGAAATGGAATGTGGCCCGGCCATCCGACCTGTCTTCCATGGACAGCGTAACGACGACTTCACCCTTGGTCGTGAATTTGATGGCGTTGCCGAGCAGGTTGGTCAGAACCTGACGCAAGCGGCCGGGGTCGCCGAGCAGCCCGTCGGGAGCATCGGCCGGGATGGAATAGGCGATCTCCAGGCCCTTCTTTTCGGCCAGCAAGGCGACGCTGGAAACGATGGCGTGGACGGTGTCGCGCAGTCGGAAGGGTACCGATTCCAGGTCGATTTTCTTGGCCTCGATCTTGGAAAAATCGAGGATGTCGTTGATGATGGTCATCAACGCTTCGGCCGAGATCTTGACCGACTCGATGTATTCGCGCTGCTCCGTGGACAGTTCGGTCTCCAGGGCCAGTTCGGTCATTCCGAAGATGCCGTTCATCGGGGTGCGGATTTCGTGACTCATATTGGCCAGGAATTCGCTTTTGGCTCGGCTGGCTTCCTTGGCCGCGGCCTCGGCCCGCTTGAGCCCGGTAATGTCGGTATAGATGGCCATGCCGCCGATGGATTCGCCGCCGATGAGAATCGGCGAGGAGGCCACGATGACGTTGATTGGTGTGCCGTCCTTGCGGTGGCGCACCGCTTCGGCGGAAGGCACTTGTTGGCCGGAGAGCGTCATCTGGGAGCGGCGGAGGGCTTCCTCTCGATCCAAGGCTTGGATGACGACGTCGTCTATGTTCCGTCCCAGGACTTCCGCCCGCTCCCAGCCGAAGATCTTCTCGGCGCCGGGGCTCCAATCGGTGATCTCGCTCCGGGTGCCGGTGGTCACGATGGCGTTGGAGGAATTGAAGAGTACAGCCTCCAGATATTTTTGCCGCCGTTCAAGCTCGTCTTCGGTTTTTTTCCGTACGGTGATCTCCTGGCGGAGCGCGGACGTGCGGGCATCGACCTTTTGCTCAAGGAGCTCAGTCCGGCGGCGGATGCCGGTGATGCGGCGGCGGATGAGGGTGAAGCCGGTCAAAGCCAAGCCCAGAAGGATCAGTCCCCGGAACCACCAGGCCATCCAGAGGGGTGTGGCGATCCGTATCCGGAGTGCTGCTCCACCCCTGTTCCAAACGCCGTCGTTGTTCGAGGCTTTCACTCGGAAGGTGTAGCGGCCCGGCTTGAGATTGGCATAGCTGACGAAGCGACGATCGCTGACCTCGTTCCACTCGTCTTCCAACCCTTCCAACCGGTAGGCGTAGCGGTTCTTCTCCGGTGCGGCGAAATGGAGAGCGGCGAACTCGATCGAAATCAACCGGTCCCGAAGACGAAGCTCCACATCCGTGGTTTCCAGGATGGATTCAGACAGGACGACCCGGCCGTTGACGGGAAGGCCGACGGGGACCGACTTGTTGAAAATCTGGAAATCGGTGATGACGACGGGCGGTGGATAGGGATTGTCCCGGAGGCGTTCGGGAAAGAATCCGTTCAAGCCGTCCGTTCCGCCGAAGAACATCTCCCCGGCCGCGGTCATGAAATAAGCCCCTCCGTTGAACTCGTTGCCTTGCAGTCCATCCGAGACGTCGTAGGTCTTGACCGTCCGTTTCCCGGGGTCGAGCCGGCCCAGGCCGCGGTTACCCGAGACCCAGACCATGCCGGCCCGATCGATCAGGACGCCGTAAGCGACATTGTTGGGCAGTCCGTCCTTCTCCGTGAAATGCGAGATCGTCCCCGTTTTCGGGTCGAGCCGGTCGAGCCCGGCCGGAGAGCCGATCCAGATGTTCCCCTTGGCGTCTTCATTCAGGCAGACGACGAGATCGCTGCTCAGGCTGTCGATGCGGGCGGGGTCGTGGCGGTATTGGACGAAGGTTCCCTTTTCCCCATCCATCCGGTTGAGGCCGCCGCCGAACGTCCCGACCCACAATGTTCCGGACCGGTCCTCGTAGAGAGCGCGGACGATATCGTGACCCAAGCTGGAGGCATCGTTGGATTGATGGCGGTAATGAACGAAGGAATCTCGGCCCGCATCGCGCCGGTTAAGCCCTCCGCCTTCGGTGCCTACCCACAGTGTGCCCCGCTTGTCGACCAGGACGCTCCGGACGGAGTCGAGGCTCAAACTGCCGGGATCGCCCGGAGAGTGACGGAAGGAGGTGAATGTCCCGGTTCGGGGATCGTAGCGGTTGAGACCGCCGCCGAGCGTCCCGATCCATAATCCTCCGGAGCCGTCGGCTTTCAGGGCATAAACATTGTCGCTGCTCAAGCCGTTGGAGCGGCGGGGATCGTGCCTGTATCGGGTGATGTTCCCCGTCCGCCGGTCGAGGCGATTGAGCCCCTTGTCCTCCGTCCCGATCCAGAGATCACCCGAGGTGTCCTCGGCGATGGCGCGGATATAGTTCGATGTCAGGCTGCTCGGATCGTCGGGGCGGCTCTCGAAGAGGCGGAACCGGCTCCGATCGGGAACGGACTTATTGATCCCCCGGCCCCGGGTCCCGATCCACAGGATACCGGTCCTATCCTCATAGATGGAATCGACAAAATCGTAGCTGAGAGTTTCGGGGCGGGAGGGGACGTTGCGAACGATCGTGAAATCCCCGGTCTGGGGATGGAATTGGTTGAGACCGTCGTTCGTCCCGATCAAGAGGCGGCCGTCCCGATCTTGGGCGATGGTATAGACGTTGTCGTGGCTCAGACTCCGAGGTTGGTTGAAGATGCGGCGATAGCGGGTAAATCCGCCGGTCTTAGGATTGAACACGTTCAGGCCGCCGCCCTCCGTCCCCGCCCACAGGGTTCCGTTGCGGTCCACGAAGACCGCGCGGACGCGGTCATCGCTCAAGCTGAGGGGATTTCGGGGGTCGTGCTTAAACCGGGTGATGGAGCCGGTTTTGGGATCGAGCCGGTTCAAACCGCCGTCGGTGGCCAGCCACAGAAGGCCGTCGCTGTCTTCACGGATATCGAAGACGGAGTTGTGACTCAGACCGGCCGGATTTCCGGGGTCGTTCAGAAAGACGCGGAATCGGCCTGTCTGGGGGTCCAGGGCGTTTAATCCGCCGCCCTCCGTCCCCACCCACAGCGTTCCCCGGCGATCTTCGCGGATCGCCAGGATAGAGTTGTGGCTGAGGCTTTGAGGTTCGATGGGTTTGTTGAGGAACCGGAGAAAGTTGTCTCGTTTCCGGTCATACCGGTTCAAACCGTTGAGAGTGCCGACCCACAGCACCCCTTGGGAGTCTTCGTATAAGGCGCGGACCCATCGATCGCTCAGGGAGTTCGGCGATTCCGTGGGCCGGTAGATTTTAAATGAGAATCCGTCGTAACGGTTCAGCCCATCCTCCGTCCCGACCCAGATGAATCCCTGGCGGTCCTGCAGGATGGTCAGGGCCGACCCTTGGGACAAACCGTTTGCGATCGTGAGATGATCGAACCTGTTGGGGATGTCCTCCGCCGGCGGTTCGGCCGCCGCGAAGGGGACGAGGAGCCCGAGAAGTACGGCGGTCGCCGCGCCCAGCCGCCAAGGCCTTGATTCGGTTGATTTGAACATAGGGCCTCCTTCGTCCGATGAATAGGTTTATACTCAATCTACCCCCCCCCATGCAAGAGGCTTGGGATTCGCTCCGCCGGAATTGAAAATCAGTTGAGCGGGGTGATAGGATGGAGTCGTTCGAAAGGAGCTTCTTATGAAAAGGCTGGTCGGCTTGCTGATACATTTGCGGCGCCAAACCCCGATTTTTAAATCGGGGTCAAAAGCGCCGCTCAGTATTAACCCATATTATACCCCGGGCTTCAGCCCGCCCTCATTCGCTCGCGAACGAGGACTGCAAAGCCCGGGGAGTCGAATGGGTTTAATTCTGTTTTTAAGTTTGGGAGTTGGTTTCTCCGGGCAGGAGATTGTCAACATAGGTCCGCAGAAGGCGTTCGAGATGGTGAAGGAGCCATCGACTTTTCTCATCGACGTCCGGAGCGTGGCCGAATATGTCCTCATCGGCCACCCCGTCATGGCACTCAACATCCCTTTGTCTTTCTGGAGCGAGACCGAGGCGACGTTCGTCCCCAATGAAAACTTTGTCCAGGACCTTAAGGCGAGATTCAAAGCCGAGGATACTATCCTCTTTATCTGCCGGAGCGGAGGCCGAAGTCTGCGGGCGGCTCAAGCCGCCCGGGAAGCGGGTTTCGCCAAGGTCTTCAGCCTCAGTGAGGGTTTCGAGGGGGCGGCCGACGACAAAGGATACCGCACGATCGGGGGCTGGAAGAATTCGGGCTTGGCTTATACGTTTAAATCCGATCCCCAGCTTGCCTACAAACCGAAGACAGGGAAATGACGGCTTTATTCGCTTCGCCTGACGAGGATTTCCGCCATCGGCCGGGATGGTGATCCCGGGAGAGAAAAAGAATGATGAAGTCGCTCATCGCTCCGGCCCTTTGATCCCCTTTGAATGGGTTTAATTCCAGGAAGCCTTGGGAGCCTGCCAGAACGGGAATCGGGGGAATGGCAATGGCGGCTTGTCCCGGGTAGAATAAAACCTCGAAATTCCAGCACCCATAGAAGAACATGACCAAACGTTTCTTGGCGATAATCATGCTGCTGGCGGCGGCGGAGCCCGTTTTTCCCGCGTCATCCCCCGCGGCGGCGGATACCCGTCAGATCGCGGCGGTCCGGACCGTCCGCGCGCCAAGGATCGATGGTCGGCTCGACGATGAAGCATGGAGGCCCGCGGCCGCGGCCGGCGGTTTCGTCCAGCGTGAACCCGAGGCCGGAAAACCGGCTACCGAGAAGACCGAAGTCCGCGTCCTCTACGACGATGAAAACCTTTATTTCGGCGTCCGGTGTTTTGATTCTGAACCAGACCGGATCGTGGCCAACGAAATGCGCCGCGACGCGGAACTCCATGGCAATGACTTTTTCGATATCCTGATCGACACCTTCCATGATAGCCGCAACGCCTTTCATTTCAGGACCAATCCCTTGGGCGCGGAATTCGACGCTCTCATCCGGGATGAGGGGGCCTCGATCAACAAGGACTGGGACGGCATTTGGACCTGCCGGACCGCCCGTGAGGCGGAGGGGTGGTCGATTGAGATCGTCATTCCCTTTCGAACACTCCGCTTCGGCTCGGATCCGCATCCCACTTGGGGGATTAATTTCGGACGCCACGTCGCCCGGAAGAAAGAGGATTCTTTCTGGACGCCGGTCCTGCGCGATTTCGGTTTCATGGGACAGTTTAAGGTTTCATTTTTCGGCCATCTGGTCGGCCTGGGAAATCTGAGTCAGGGTGAAAAGCTTCAGGTCATGCCTTCGTTGCTGGTTGGGGGAAATCAGCCGGACGAAGGCCGTCCCTTCCGGGCCGAGGCCGCCGTCGCCCTCGACCTCAAATATCGGCTGACTTCCAACCTGACCGCGGACCTGACCGCTAATACCGATTTCGCCCAAGTTGAATCCGACCAGGAGCAGTTCAACCTGACCCGCTTTGACCTGTTCTTTCCCGAGAAACGCGAATTTTTCCTCGAAGGCGCCGATATTTTTCGCTTCGGCGAACGCTTCCAGGAACACGAACCCCCTTCCACGCTCCTCTTTTTCAGCCGCACGATCGGACTGGACGAAAACGGCCGAGAGATTCCCCTCCTGGGCGGCGTCAAGCTCACCGGCAAGTCCGGCCGTTTTGATATCGGCGCGTTGAGCATTCTGACCGACCGTCTTTCCTACTTGGACGACGATGGCGTGCCGGTCGATTGGAATCGGACGGTCTCCTCGGTCTTCCGGCTGAAGAGGGACATTTTTGAAAAGAGCTCGATCGGGATCATCGGTGTTTCTAAAGACCCGCTGACCGGAGGCGGTTCCAACCGGGCCTTCGGGGCGGACTTTTCACTGGCCTTCGGGTCGAATTTCCAGGCCGGCGGATTTCTAGCCAAAACGGCGACACGGGGCCTTACTGGAGGCGACGGTGCGGGGTATCTCAACCTGGGCTGGACCAGCGACCTCGTGGCCGCGGATATCTCCTACACCGACATCGGGCCGAATTTCAACGCCGAGCTGGGGTTCGTCCCCCGCACCGACATCCGGAAACTGCGCTGGAACTTCATGCTGGCGCCCCGCCCGGACATCCTGGGTTTGCGCCAGACCTTTCTGATGAACACTTTCACCGCCGTCGAAAACCAGGCCGGCATTCTCGAGTCGCGCAACGCCATGGTCGGGGCCTTCAACCTGTTCCAGAACGGCACCGAGTTCTTTCTGGGCTACATGCGGAATTATGAGTATCTGTCCGAGCCTTTCGAGATCAAGGACGGTGTGCCGATCCCGGCGGGGGGCCATCATTACGGCGTTTTCGTCACCATGTTCAACTCCGACCGCAGCCGCCCGTTCGCGGTCGAGACCGAGGTGAACGCGGGCGGATTTTACAACGGCCGGTTCTTCCATCTGCGGGCCCAGGGCAACGCCAAGATCAACCGCAGCCTCAGCCTGGAGTTAATCTACAGCCGGAACGCTTTCGATTTGCCCGTATCCGGCGGAGTGTTCGCCACGAACATCGGGGCGGCGCGTCTCGTCTATGCCTTCTCGCCAGCCCTATTCGCCAAGGCTTTCCTGCAGTGGAACGACTCCGAAAAGGTGTTCCGGAGCAATTTCCTGATCCGCTGGATCTACAAGCCGGGCTCCAACCTGTTCCTGATCTATAACGAGACGCGGCGTTTGGGTTCCGCCGGAGCGGTCCTGGACCGGACCGTGATGCTCAAGGCCGGTTTTTTGTTCAACCTTTAGCGGCCGGTTCTTCCCTCGGCCCTTCTTCCCACCTCTATTTATCGGCGATTCGGTTGGCGTCGGGGTCTTTTCAATCCCCTTCGCGGGATTTCATGGAGGTGAGTCCGAAGAGCTTCAGCCGCCCGCAAAAAAAAGGGGGAGAGGGTGCGATCCCTCTCCCCCGGGAGAAAACGGATGTCATTTCGGGTTCAGCTCTTGCCGGAGGCCGGGTCCGGAATCTCCTCGATGGCCGGAGCATCGCGTTTACTGCGCAAAATGGCCCAGATCATCACGGCAACGAGCATAATGACGACTGTGACCAGCCCCCAGCTCATCTTGCCGTACTTGACGATGACCGGGGCGGCGATCAAGCTGACCATGTTGACGACCTTGATCATCGGGTTCAAGGATGGGCCCGCCGTATCCTTCAGCGGATCGCCGACGGTGTCGCCCACGACCGAGGCTTTATGCGCCTCGCAGCCTTTGCCGGTGTTGGCGTCCAGGCTCCGCGGCTGGTCCTCGACCGATTTTTTGGCGTTGTCCCAGGCCCCGCCGGCGTTGGACATGAACACGGCCAGGAGTTGGCCGCTTAGGATGATCCCAGCCAGGAAGCCGCCCAGGGCCTCGACGTTGAGGATCAGACCGACCGCGATGGGCATCAGGACGCAGATGACGGCCAAGGGGATGAGCTCTTTCTGAGCGGCCGTCGTGGAGATGCCGACGACGCGGGCGTAGTCGGGCTTGACCTTGCCTTCCATCAGGCCGGGGATGCGGAACTGGCGCCGCACTTCCTCGACGATGAGGCCGGCCGCCCGGGTGACGGCTTTTATTGAAAGCGATGAAAACAGCCAGGGCAAGGCCCCGCCCAGGAGAAGGCCCACGAACACGCTTGTCTCGGAGACGCGGATCGCGGTCAGCTTGGGCAGGCCCAGGCGTTCCTGGACGATTCCGACGTCGGTCATGAACGCGGCGAACAGCGAGACCGCGGCGATGACGGCCGAGGCGATGGCCACCCCTTTGGTGATGGCCTTGGTGGTGTTGCCTACGGCGTCCAAATCGGCCATGATCTGGCGTGCTTTTTTCGTTTCCTCGTCGTCCATGTCGTGCCAGGCCATTTCACCGATGCCGTTGGCGTTGTCGGAAATCGGGCCGTAAGAATCCATGGCCACGTTGTTGCCCGTGTGACTGAGCATGCCGATCCCGATCATGGCCACAGCGTATAAGACATAGATGGGATTATCGTAGCCGCCGTAGAGAAGCATAGCCCCGATGAAACTGATGACGATGAGCACGAGGGCCCAAACCGTCGATTCCATCCCCACCGCCAGGCCGGACAGGATGGTGGTCGCCGAGCCCGTTTTGGTCGCCTTGACGATGTCCTTGACCGGTTTTTTCTTGGTCGAGGTGAAGTAGGACGTCAGGGGATTGAAAGCCACGGCCAGGGCGACGCCGATGGTCGTCAACATGGCCATTTTCCAGTCGCCCGCGTAGAGGATGGCCAGCAGGAAGGACCACAGGATGGTATTGACGCTGGATACTTCATAAGACCGGAACATGGCTTCCTCGGCATCGTGGGCGCGGAGGAACTTGAGGGGGAACTTCTCCCAGATGGGCACGGTGAAAGTCCCCAGAATGGAGCTGATGACGCCGATGGCCCTGATGATGAGCGGATAGACGATCCATTTCATGCTGTGCATCGGGTCGATGGCCATCAGGGCCAAGCCCAGAATCAACCCCGAGACGATCGTCACCTCGTAGCTCTCGAAGATGTCGGCGGCCATGCCGGCGCAGTCGCCGACATTGTCGCCGACCTGGTCGGCGATGACGGCGGCGTTGCGCGGGTCGTCCTCGGGGATGCCCTTTTCCAGCTTGCCCACCAAGTCGGCCCCGACATCGGCGGCCTTGGTGAAAATGCCGCCGCCGACCCGCATGAACAGGGCCAGCAGAGTGCCGCCGAACCCGAACCCCAGCAGGGCGTCGGGGGCGGCTTTGCCGAAGATGATGAAGATGACCGTGCCGCCGAACAGGCCCAGGCCGTCGGTCAGCATGCCCGTGACCGTCCCGGCGTAGTAGGCGATGGTCAGGGATTCGTTGAAGCTCCGGCGGGCGGCTGAGGCGGCCCGGACGTTGGCCTGGATGGCCATGCGCATCCCGAGCTGGCCGACGATGAGCGAGAACGCCGCACCGAGAATGAAAGCGATGGACCGACCTATGGCGATGATGAACTGGGTGTTACGGGGAAATTCGACCAGCGCTTCGCGGCTGGGAGGGACGATATAAACGCTCATGAAAAGAAGGATGGTCAGGGCGCCTATGGCCGGCAGGATCGTTTTCAGCTGGCGGCTCAGGTAGCTTTCCGCCCCTTCGCTGATGGCCATCCATATTTCCTGCATCTTGGCCGAGCCCTTGTCCTTTTTCATCACCTTTCCGCGCAGGAACCAGGCGTACAAGAGGCTGATGAAGGCCGTCATGACGACCCCTATGATGGCGATTTGTTCGAAATTGTTAAGCCCGTGCCGGGCCAAGCCGAGCAAGTTCATGGAGCCCCTCCATCGAAGAGATTTTGAACATTAAAAGGCACTTAATTTTATTGAAGTCCGCCGAAATGTCAATGCGCTCCGTCTTGACAGCTCTTCCGGTACAGTCCTATAGTGGCTCCGATGATCAAGCGTGGAAAGAAACCAGTCCGGCCCAAGGAATCCTCCTCCCAGATTCCCGGGTTGAGTCCGTCCCCATTTCTCAGTCCGCGCGTGTTGGCGGCGCTCACCTTCGGCTTGGTTGTCTTTGCCCTGGCGGCCGTCGTTTTCGGGCGCTTCGACCTCTCACTTTCCGACGGCGCGCAGGGAATCCCCGGCGCACACAATGACCAAACGTTCTGGTGGCTGGTGAATTATTACGGGGAACTGCCGACTTGGGTTGTGATCGGTCTGGCGGCGTTTGCTCTGGGGTTGTCCTGGACGGATACGTTCCGCCAAAAGCTGGGGGCTTATCGTCCTCATCTCATTTATATTCTTTCGACCGCCGCCCTGGCTCCCGGTGTCATCGGGCAGGGCTTGAAAGCGATCGTCAACCGACCCCGGCCGGGCGACGGGCTGGGCTTTTTCCCTCTTTTCGCGTTTGGACCCAGCGGACACGACAACAGCTTTCCCAGCGGACATACGGCCATGGCTTTCGTGCTGTTCGCCCTGGTGTTCCTCATTCCAGAGGCGAACCGACGCCTGCGGGTTTTGGCCGGCGGGGGCTTTTTTCTGTGGGGCGTGGCCGTCGGCATATCCCGGGTCGTGTGGGGCGCCCATTATCCGAGCGATGCTTTGTTCGGAGCGGGGATTTCGCTGGCCGTCGAGATCTTGCTTTGGGCGGCCGTCTTCAGGCGACGGGTTGCCGCGGCGGGGCTGCCGCCGCGCTGACTCCGACATCGCCTTCCGTCCAGCAAAATAGTAATAATAACGATTGAGAGAGGGATAAAACGTCCCCGGATACCCCCGACCACCCGGTCCTCATGGTAAGATAAGATCCGGCGTTCGTCGCCGACTTTAAAATCAACGAGGAGAGATCCGAGGTGCCGATGCTCGATATAAAAGTATTGAAACAACAATTCAAGGACAATCCTCAGCCCATGGGGGTTTATAAAATCAGCCATCGGACCACGGGAAAAGTGTTTATCGGCAGCGGCTTGAATGTCCATGGGATCATCAACAGTCAGCGGTTTCAACTGGAAAACGGCGCTCATCGGAACGCTGAGCTCCAGAAGGATTTTGCCCGATTCGGAGGAGAAAAGTTTTCTTTTGAAGTCGTCGATATTCTCGAACGGAAGGATGGCCGGGACGATTATGCCGAGGATCTCAAAGCGCTCGAAGAAATTTGGCTGGACAAACTCCAACCTTATGACGAGAAGGGCTACAATAAACGAAAAACCGGGCCGGCCCCGGCCACTGATTTGACAAAAACGGCCCGATCGGGCTAAAATATTTATTTCCCCGGGCGGTTTTTTCGCCTTCAGGCGACGCGCGATCGGGGAGAGTCCCATCATTCATTTCAACCGCACTCATCAGGAGGAGATGCATGGAAAAGAAGCCTTTCAACGCCTATGAAATGGCCCAACAGCAATTCGACGCCATGGCCGAAACTCTCGGCCTGGACCAGGCCACGCGTGACCTGCTCCGCAAGCCTCTGCGCGAGTACCACTTCCTCATTCCGGTCCGCATGGATGACGGAAGCTACAAGGTTTTCCAGGGTTTCCGCTGTCAGCACAGTGATGCCCGCGGTCCCTGCAAAGGCGGCATCCGGTTCCATCCGAACGAGACCGTGGACACCGTTCGTGCCCTGGCCATGTGGATGACCTGGAAGACGGCCGTGGTGGACATCCCCCTCGGCGGGGGCAAGGGCGGCGTCATCTGCGACCCGCACAACCTCAGCGACCGCGAGCAGGAAGCCATCTGCCGCGGCTGGGTCCGCCAGGTGGCCTTCAACGTCGGCCATGAGCAGGACGTCCCCGCCCCCGACATCATGACCCACGGCCAGCACATGTTGTGGATGCTGGACGAGTTCGAGCGGATCCGCGGCGGCAAGTTCCCCGGGTTCATCACCGGCAAGCCCGTCGGCATGGGCGGTTCGCTCGGCCGGACCGAAGCCACCGGCTACGGAGTGATGTACACCGTCCGCGAAGCCATGAAGGAGATCGGCCTCGACATCAAAAAGTCCGTCGGCGCCTTCCAGGGCTTCGGCAACGTCTCCCAGTACGCCGTCAAGCTGTTCCGGGAATACGGCGGCAAGGTGATTTGCGTGTCCTGCTGGGACCAGCATGACCAGATCTCCTACACCTTTAAACGGGAGAGCGGGGTGGACGGCGACGAGCTCATGAGCATCACCGATAAGTTCGGCACGATCGACAAGGTCAAGGCCCGCAAAGCCGGCTACGAAATCCTGCCGGGCGACGCCTGGATCGAGCAGGAAGCCGACCTCCTTGTGCCCGCCGCCCTGGAAAACCAAGTCACCGGAGCCAATGTGGGCAAGATCCACAAGCGCGTGCGGATCATCGCCGAGGGCGCCAACGGCCCGACGACCCCGGAGGCCGACGCCGAGATCCACAAACGCGGCATCTTCGTGATCCCCGATTTCCTGTGCAACGCCGGCGGAGTGACCTGCAGTTACTTCGAGCAGGTCCAGTGCAACATGAATTATTTCTGGACCCGCGAGGACGTCCTGACCCGGCTCGACGAAAAGATGACGGCCGGATTCAAGGCGGTCTCCGATCTGGCCCGGACGAAGAAGGTCTACATGCGCGACGCGGCCTACATGATCGCCATCTCGCGCGTGGCCCAGGCTTCCCACCTGCGCGGCTGGATCTGAGAGCGCCCGCATGCCCGGTACGGCCCTCACCCTACCCCTTGCGGTAGGGTGAGGACGGTGTTTTATTGGGCCGTCCGGCCGGTTCATGGTAGGATAAACCCGTTCGGGAGGAGAGGCCCATGGGTCAAAGAAAATCTTCCGCGATTCTTCCCGCGGGGATCTTGAAGGAACGGGTCAAGGAACTGGAGTGCCTCCAGCGAATCATCGCTCTGATTGATAAACCGGGCTTGTCCTCGGAAAAGGTCCTCCAGGAAATCGTTGAAATCATTCCCTCGGGCTGGCAGTTTCCCGACCTGTGCCGGGCCCGGCTCAAGTACCGCAAAGCGGTCTTTCACACGGCGGGATTCCTGGAGACGCGCTGGACGCAGAGGGTCGCCTTGAAGGTCGGCGGGGCGTTGGCCGGTTCGCTCGAGGTCTGCTATTCCGAGAATCTGCCCATTCGCCGCGAAAGTCCCTTTTTGCTCGAGGAGAAAAAGCTCATCGAGCTCATCGGCGTCCGGCTCGGCCGCTTGTTCGAGGACTGGGAAAGCGCCATCCCGCCCTTCGGGACCGGCGTCGTGGCGGACCCCGGCACGAAACGCAAGCCCGATTGGCTGGTCATCCTCGAACTTATCCGGGAGACCGACGCCATGCTCTACCGGCGCGTCCTGCGCCGCCTGATGAATCATCTTCACTTGCAGGGCGTGCCCGGCGTCCAAGGGCTCCTGTACCATTTCACGCCCGATGTCTACGCCCGGACCGAGGATTCCCTGGATGAAAACCAGCCCCATCCCAAGCAGGAAGTCGAGCGTCTGGAGCGGGCATTTGAAGAGGCCCTGTGGATCGCCAACTTGGCTCTGACCGACTCCGAGCTCTCGGCCCTGATCAAACAATGGATGCGGCAGGACAAGCTCGGTTTCTTCATGGTGGCCACCGAAAAGCGCGAGATCTCGCTGATCGAAATCAAGGAGATCGTCAACCGGTTCTGCCGTTCTACGCACGAGAATGAGGACTCCCTATCGGCGGCCGATGACCTCCAGGCGCGGATCGCGCTCATCCGGCGTTTTCTCAGCGAGCGTCTCCAGTTCATTCGAGTCGCCCGCGAACACCTGTCCGTGCACGACTTCGGCCGTCTCCTGACGCGGGTGTTCGGGCCGAGCAAAGGGACGGGACGGTTGGGCGGCAAATCGGCCGGCATGGTCCTGGCCGAGCACATCCTGAAAAAAAAGGTCCGGACCGATCCGGCCATCGGCGAGTTCAAGATCCCCGAGTCCTGGTTCATCGCCTCGGACGGGCTGATGGACTTCATCCACTACAACTTCCTGGAGGATTTCCAGAGCTTCAAGTTCTCGCCTATCGACGAGATCCGCCACAACTACCCTTATCTCGAGCAGGTCTGCAAGCAGTCCTTCTTCCCGCCCGAGATGCAGGCCCACCTCAAGCTCATCCTGGACGAAGCCGGCAAGGGGCCGCTCATCGTGCGGTCATCGAGCCTGCTCGAGGACAGCAAGGGGACGGCTTTCTCGGGCAAATACCGGTCGCTTTTCCTGGCCAACGTCGGGTCCAAGGAGGAACGGCTGGCTGCGCTTTCGGATGCCGTGGCTGAGGTCTACGCCTCGATTTTCAACCCCGACGCCATCCAGTACCGGACCGAACACGGCCTCCTGGATTACTACGAGGAGATGGGGGTCCTCGTCCAGCGCGTGGTCGGAACGCGGGTCGGCAAGTACTTTTTTCCCGCCTTTGCCGGGGTGGCCTTCAACAATAACGAGTTCCGCTGGTCGCCCCGCATCCGCCGCGAGGACGGTGTTTTGCGCATCGTGACCGGGCTCGGGACGCGGGCCGTGGACCGGGTGGGGAACGATTACCCCCTGCTTCTCAGCCCGGGCCAGCCCGGCCTCCGCGTCAACGTCACTCCCGACCAGATTCTTCACTATGCCCAGAAATTCATCGATGTCATCAACCTGGAAACGGGGCGGTTCGAGACCCACCCCATCGATGAGATCCTGCGCGAGGTGGGGCCGGAATTCCCGATGTGGGACCGCCTCCTGTCGGTCTGGGACGGCACCACTCTCCGGCGGGCCAGCCGGGCCCTGGATCGGCCCGAGCTGGGGGACGGGGTAGTGACTTTCAGCGGCCTCATCGAATCGACCGATTTCATTAAACAAATGAGGGAAATCATGCGCGTCCTGCGGGAGACGTTCGGGATGCCCATGGACGTCGAATTCGCCCATGACGGGAAGTCGCTCCATATCCTCCAGTGCCGCCCCCAAAGCCGTCTGGAAGACGAGGAAAGGGTCGATATCCCCCAATGGGTGTCGGAAAAGCGCAAGCTCTTCTCCTCCTCCCGGTACATCACCAACGCCCATATCCGCGGGATCCGGACGATCGTCTATGTGGACCCCGAAAAGTACGCGGCCATCGAATCGTATCCCGACATGGTGGCCGTGGGCGACGCCGTCAGCCGTCTGAACGCGGTCCTGCCGCGGCGGTCGTTCATTCTGATGGGACCCGGCCGGTGGGGGAGCCGCGGGGACATCCGTCTGGGCGTCAAGGCCGCCTACTCGGACATCAACAACACGGCCATGCTCGTCGAGATCGCCCGCAAAGTTGGCAATTACGTCCCCGACCTGTCCTTCGGAACCCACTTTTTCCAGGACCTTGTCGAATCCCGCATCCATTATCTGGCCCTTTATCCCGACGATGACGACGCCCTGTTTGCCGCCGACTTTTTCCGCGGGTCGCCCAACGTCCTGGCCGATCTCCTCCCCGAATACGATTTTCTCTCCGATATCATCCGGGTCATCGACGTACCCCGGACGACCGACGGGTTGGAAGTCCGCATCGTCATGGACGCTGACGCCGAGCGGGCTTTGGGGTTCCTGTGCGACCCGGCCGAGGGCCAATGCCGGGCTTCCGGAGGGAATTGACCGCCGGTGCCGAATCTCTATACATTCGCGGCGCAAAATCCCAATTTATTAATTAGGATACAAAGCGCCGCACTCACAAAGCATAAGTCGTGCTTTATGAGTACAGGCCAAAGCGCCGCTCAGTATTAACCCTGGATATACCCCGGGCTTTAGCCCGCCCTCATTCGCTTCGCGAATGAGGACTGCAAAGCCCGGGGAGTCGAATGGGTTTAATTTAAATTATAGGATAAAACGGTTATAATGGCGGGCCGGCCATGAACGAATACTGGTATTTCTTCCTGTTTTTCATCATCTCGGCCGTCTTTTCCGTCGGCCTGCTGGCGGCCATGGCCCTGATCCGCTACCGCCGCCACGACGTCGGCGACAAACGCGTGCCCTACGAGTGCGGCGTCGATCCGGCCACCCCGAGCGCCCGGGAATCTTATTCCATCCGGTTCTACCTTTTGACCCTGGCCTTCATCGTCTTCGAAGTGGAGACATTCTTCCTTTTCCCCTGGGCCGTCGCCCATGACTCGCTGGGCCTGTTCGGCCTGGTCGAGACGGCGATATTCATGGGCATTCTCCTGCTGGGCTATGTCTACGCCTGGAAAGCGGGAGCCCTCGAATTCCGGAAGCACGATGAGTGATGACGCCGCCAAAACCCCGTTCCTCCTGGCCCGGGCCGACGCCTTCATCACCTGGGCTCAGAAAAATTCCCTGTGGCCGTTCGGGTCGGGACTGGCCTGCTGCGCCATCGAGATGATCGCCACCGCCGCAGCCCGCTACGACATATCCCGTTTCGGGATGGAGCTCTTCCGCTCCTCGCCGCGCCAGGCCGACCTGTTCATCGTCGCCGGTACGGTGACGAACAAGATGGCCCCCGTTATCCGGCGGCTGTGGGAGCAGATGGCCGACCCGAAATGGGTTGTGGCCATGGGCAACTGCGCCGTCGGCGGCGGGCCGTTCCCGACCTATTCCGTTCTTCAGGGCGTCGACAAGATCATTCCGGTCGACGTTTACATCGCCGGGTGTCCGCCCACGCCCCAGGGCCTTCTCCACGGGCTCATCACGCTCCAGAAAAAAATCGCCCGTTCCCATCCGACCAAGGAGATTTTTGATGTCGATGCCCGGCCAACCGGTTGAGACCCCCGATCTCCAGGGCTTCGTTGATACCCTGGGCACTTGCGTCCCGGATGCCGTCCTGGGAAGCTCCGCCGACGGGGGGGAAGCGTCCCTCCGAGTCCGGAAGGAATCCCTCCCGGCCGTCCTTCGCGTGTTGAAGGCGGATCTGGGTTTCAATGCGCTCCAGGACATGATCGCCATGGACCGCCTGACGTCGATGAGGGAGGGGGAGAAGCGCTTTGCGGTCCTTTACCAGCTCTACCGTTTTCCCGGAGGCGAGCGTCTGCGGGTCGTCGTCGAGGTCGGCGAGGGCGAATCGATCGGGTCGGCCACGGCCGTCTACCGGGCCGCGGATTGGGCCGAGCGAGAGATCTTTGATATGTTCGGCCTCGTCTTCGAAGGACATCCCGGCCTCCGGCGGATCTACCTGCCCGACGAGTTCGACGGCCATCCCCTGCGCAAGGATTTCCCGCTCGAGGGGCGTAACCATGGCCTTTAAGGAGATCGAGCTCAATATGGGGCCCCAGCACCCCTCCACCCACGGGGTGCTTCGCCTCAGGCTCAAGGTCGACAATGAAGTCGTCCTGGGGGTCGAGCCAATCCTCGGCTATCTTCATCGGGGGATGGAAAAGCTGTGGGAAAACCTCACCTACGTCCAGATCGTCCCGCTGACCGACCGGCTCGACTATCTCGCTTCGCTCTCCAACAATCTGGGCTTCGTCCTGGCCGTGGAAAGATTGGCTGGACTGGAGATACCCCTGCGCGGCCGGTATATCCGGGTCGTTTTGGCCGAGCTCCAGCGCTTGGCCTCGCATCTAGCCTGGGTCGGCTTCCAAGCCAACGATATCGGGGCCATGTCCGTGCTTTTATACGGGTTCCAAGCGCGGGAAACGATCCTCGACCTGTTCGAAGAGTACGTCGGCGCCCGGATAACGATCCACGGCATCCGCATCGGCGGCGTGCCGCGCGATCTGGACGAGGCTTTCGCCGCCCGCATCCGCGGCGTCCTGGCCGGGATTCCCCGGACCCTCAAGGACATCCGCGGCCTTCTCGACGATAACCGCATCTGGTGCCAGCGGACCCAAGGCGTCGGCGTCATATCGGCGGCTGACGCCGTCGAAGACGGCTTGACCGGCCCGGCCCTTCGTGCTTCGGGTGTCGATTGGGATATCCGCAAAAGACACCCCTATTCCTCGTACGAGGACTTTGCTTTCGAAGTTCCCTTGGGCTGCAACGGCGATATCTACGACCGCTATCGGGTCCGGATGGAAGAGATGTGCCAGTCGATCGAAATCATCCGGCAGGCCCTGGGCCGCCTTCCCGAGGGCGACTTCCGGGTCAAGATCCCGCGGGTTTTCAAAATCGCTCCGGGCGAGGTTTTCCACACCATCGAAGCCCCCAAGGGCGAGCTGGGGTTCTATATCCGGTCGAACGGCACGGACAAACCCGAGCGGGTCAAGTTAAAATCTCCGTCGTTCATCAACCTCATGGGCCTAGAGCGGATGTGTAGAGGGAATCTGTTCTCCGACGTCATCGGCATTCTCGGCTCGCTGGATATCGTCCTGGGGGAGATCGACAAGTGACGCCCTTCGTCGAACACGGCCTCATTCCCGCCGGGAAGATCCTGGCCGTCATCTTCTATCCCCTGATCATGGTCATCGTCATGATCTGGCTGGAGCGTCGCGTGGTGGCTTGGATGCAGGGCCGCATCGGCCCCAACCGGGTCGGGTTTCAGGGCCTTCTTCAGCCCATTGCCGATGCGGTAAAGCTGTTTTTCAAGGAGGACATCCTGCCCCGGCAGGCCGACCTTCTGCTGTTCCGGATATCCCCGGTCATCGTCATGGCCTCCTCCCTCCTGGCCTTCGCCTTCGTCCCCCTGGGCGAACCCGTCCGCATCGGTTCCTATACGCTCGAGCTGTGGGTGGCCGAAAGCCCGGTCGGGATCCTCATCGTCCTGGGCCTTTCTTCCGTGTCGGTCTTTGGGGTCATTTTCGGCGGCTGGGCCTCGAACTCCAAGTATCCGCTCATGGGCGCCCTGCGTTCGGTCGTCCAGGTCCTGAGCTACGAGATCCCGATCGGGCTGACCGTCCTGACCGTGGTTTTCGCGGCCCGCTCCATGGACCTGGTCGAGATCGTGCGCCGTCAGGAAGCGTCAGGGGTCTGGTACGGGTTCCTGATGCCGGTTTCCTTCCTCGTTTTCTGGATCTCCGCCGTGGCTGAAACGAACCGCGCTCCATTCGACCTGCCCGAGGCCGAGTCCGAGCTCGTCGCCGGCTACCATACCGAATACTCGGGACTGAAGTTCGCTTATTTCTACATCGCCGAATACACCCACATGGTGCTGGCCTCCTCGCTGACCGTGATCCTCTTTTTCGGCGGCTGGCTGCCGCCCTTCCCGGGCCTGAAGGCCCTGGCCTTCCTCCATATTCTGCCGGGTTTCGTCTGGTACCTGATCAAGATCATGTTCTTCCTGTATCTCTACGTCTGGATCCGGGCCACTTTTCCCCGCTACCGATTCGATGCGCTCATCAAGCTGGTCTGGAAATGGCTCATTCCACTATCGCTTCTCAATCTGGCCGTCGTGGTCCTGGTGGGGTTCCTGCGATGATCCGTCTCCGCCGCCTTCTCCGCAAGCTTTTCCTCCTGGACATCCTGCAGGGGCTGTCGATCACCCTGCGCTACTATTTCAGCCGGAAGGTCACGGTCCAATACCCGGAAAAAGTCCTGCCGCCCGCGGACAGGTTCCGCGGCCTCCTGCGCCTGTACCGGAGCGAGGAGGGGGAGCCGCTGTGCATCGCCTGCAAGGCCTGTCAGCGGATCTGCCCGTCGGACTGTTTTTCCATCGAGGGAGGGCGGGCGGAAGGCGCCAAGATCATGCGCCCCGTCCGTTTCGACTGGAAGCTCGACCGCTGCAGTTTCTGCGCCCTGTGCGTCGAGGTTTGTCCGACCGCGGCCATCCGTTTTTCCCACGAATTCGAATTGTCGGCCCTGGGCAAGGACGGGCTTCTTTTCCATCTGCCCGATATGTACAGGACCGGCGAGGAACTCCAACGTCATCTCTGCGGAGGGTGCCTGTCATGATCACCTTGGCCGTTTTTGCCTTCTTCGCCGCGCTGGCCGCCGTCTCGGCAGTCCTGGTCGTCGTGCAGAAGAACGCCATGCATAGCGTCCTGTATCTGGCCTTCACCGTCCTGTCCACGGCCGGGGTCTTTTTCACCCTGCGGGCCGAGTACCTGGGAGCCATCCAGATCCTGGTTTACGGCGGCGGCATCGTCGTCCTGTATGTCTTCGTCATCATCATCGTCAATTTGAACGAGATCGTCCCGGAAAGGCGCGGTCTCTTCCCCAAGATCTTCATCTTCGCCGTCCCCCTCCTCCTGCTGGCCGAGCTCGGAGCGATCCTGTTCAAGTCCGAAATCGCGCCCCTGATGCCGTTGACATCCTCCTCCTCCTCCTCTGGGATGATGATGGGGAGCATGAAAGACTTCTCCGAAACTTTGTTCAAGGATTATCTGGTGCCTTTCGAACTGGCCTCCATCCTCCTGCTGGCCGTTCTGGTGGGCGCCGTCATCGTGGCCCGAAGGAAGCTCCTCCATGATCCCGATTAACGCCGTCCTCGGCCTGGGCCTGTTCATCTTCGGCGTCGGCCTCTTCGGCGTGCTGTTCCGCAAGAACCTGGTCATCATGCTCATGTCGCTCGAGCTTCTGCTGAACGGCATCAACATCATCCTGGCCGGGCTGGGATTCCGCTGGAATTCTCCCCGCGGGTCTATCTTCGCCGTCTTCGTCGTCGTCATGGCGGTGGCCGAAGCGGCCGTCGGATTCGCCCTGGTCCTGGCCTACTTCCGACGGAAAAAAACATACGACATCGACGAACTCCGCGACCTCCGGGACTGAACCATGTTTGTCCTCATACCGCTCTTTCCGCTCCTTGGCTTTCTCCTCAACGGTCTGCTGGGGAAGTTTTTCTCCAAGCGGGTTATTCACGGAATCGGAGTCGGTTCCATCGGATTGAGCTTGGCCCTCTCGGCGGCGAGCTTTGTCGGGCTTCTGGGAACGGGCGGGCCGACGCGGCTGAAAACTCTGTGGACCTGGATCCCGGCGGGTCTTGTCCCGCTCTGGGGCGGGAAGGCGGCTTCGTTCTCGGTGAACCTGGCCTTCCGTTTCGACCCCTTGGCCGCGGTCATGACCCTGGTCGTCACCGGGGTCGGCCTGCTCATCCACGTCTATTCCATCGGCTACATGGCTCACGAAAAAAGCTACGCCCGATTTTATGCCTATCTCAATCTTTTCACGTTCGCCATGCTCATCCTTGTCCTGGGGGCGAACTTGGCCGTGATGTTCGTCGGATGGGAAGGCGTCGGGTTGTGTTCCTACCTGTTGATCGGGTTCTGGTTCAACAAGGACTCGGCGGCGAACGCGGGCAAGAAGGCGTTCCTGACCAACCGGGTGGGGGATTTCGGGTTTCTTCTGGGCATGGCCATCCTCCTGGCCGCCCTGGGAACGCTCGACATCGCCGGAATTTCCACCCTGATCGAGCGCGGTGCGCTAACCCAGGGCGCGGCCACGGCGGCGGCCCTGCTTCTCTTTCTGGGAGCGACCGGCAAATCGGCCCAAATCCCGCTCTACACCTGGCTTCCCGACGCCATGGAGGGACCGACTCCGGTTTCCGCGCTTATCCATGCCGCCACAATGGTCACGGCCGGCGTTTATATGGTCGCCCGGATGCACATCCTTTTTTCTTTTTCCGGGACGGCCTTGACCGTCGTCGCCGTCGTCGGCGCCGTCACCGCGGTGGTTGCCGCCACGATGGCCCTCGTCCAGCATGACATCAAGCGCGTCCTGGCCTATTCGACGATCTCTCAAATCGGCACTATGTTCATCGGGCTGGGCGTCGGGGCCTACTCGGCCGGCGTTTTCCACCTCATGACCCATGCCTTTTTTAAAAGCCTCCTGTTCCTGGCCGCCGGCAGTGTCATCCACGCCTTGTCGGGTGAGCAGGACCTGCGCCGTATGGGCGGGTTGCGGACACGCATCCCCGCCACCTACCGCGTTTTTCTGGTTGGAGCACTGGCTATTGCCGGCGTCCCCGGCCTGGCCGGATTCTTCTCCAAGGACGAAATCCTGGCCTCGGCCTTCGCTTCAGGCTCCCAACTCGTCTGGGCCCTCGGCTTGGCCGGAGCGGTTCTGACGGCGTTTTATATGTTCCGGCTGATCTTCCTGGCTTTCTTCGGCCGCGGCTGTCTGGAGCCTGGAACCTCGGCCCATGTCCATGAGTCCCCCCCGGTCATGCTCCGGACTCTCTTCGTCCTGGCCGGGCTTTCGATCGTCGGCGGTTATGTCGGCTGGCCGGTGATCCTCGGCGGAGGGAACTGGTTCGGGCGGTTCCTCGAGCCGAGCACCGGAGCCCGCGAATTCGCCATGGCGGCCGGAACGGAGATCGTTCTGATGCTCGCTTCGGCCGCCGCGGCCGCTCTCGGCATCGGGCTGGCCTATTTCATCTATGTCCGCCGCGAGGGCCGGCCGGCGGCGGGTCTGGCCCGGCGGTTCCGAACCATCTATCGCCTGCTGACCCGGAAATATTATGTGGACGAGATCTACGGCGCCGTTTTCGTCGGCGGAACCATGGCCGCCGGGCGGATGGCGGCCTGGTTCGATGCCCGTGTCGTCGATGGGCTCGTCAACGGCGCGGCCGCTCTTTTCCGGGGGATTTCCCGGCTGTCCATTCTCTTCGACGAACGGGTCGTGGATGGAGCGGTCAACGGCGTGGGGAGCGCTCATCGTTTTCTGTCCCGTCTCGTCCGGCGTTTCCAGACGGGTTATGTATACAACTACGCCCTGGCCTTCGTCATCGGCGTCGTCCTCCTTTTATCGTTTTTAGTGACGATATTCTAAGACCATGCAGGAGCAAGCGGCATGACCATCCTCGGCGTTCCGATCCTCACTTTTCTCACCTTCTTTCCCTTGGCCGGGCTTCTTCTCCTGTTGGTCCTGCCCGGCCGAAAACC
>CAZLAM010000059.1:0-43595 GCA_964557435.1 uncultured Eubacteriales bacterium | reverse complement strand
CGGGACGACGATCTTGGCGTTGTTGGCCATGGCCTTTTCCACCGTCTCCAGGCGCCGCAGGAGCTGGGCGTTGCCGACGAAATATTCCTCGGCCGCTTGATTGACCAGCTTGATGGCCTGGGCTTCGCCCTCGGCGGCCAGGATGTGGGCCTGCCGGATGCCTTCGGCTTTCTTGATCTCGGCCCGGCGGGCGCCGTCGGCTATCGTTTCCGTGGCCGTGGCGAAATCGATGGCGGCGATCTTCTCGTTCTCGGCCTTGACGACTTTATTCATCGTCTCCTGGACGTCCTTGGGCGGGTCGATCTCCTTGAGCTCGGTGCGGACGATCTCGATGCCCCAGGAGCCGGTTTCCTCGCGCAGGGTCTTCTGGAGCTCGGAGTTGATCTTGCCCCGCTCGCTGTTGGCCGACTTCAGGGTCAGCGTGCCGATGATGTTGCGCAGGGTCGTCCTGGCCAGGTTGACGATTTGCCACTGATAATTATAAACGCTGTACTGGGAATTCTTGACGCTGGCCTCATCGTCCTTGACCTTGAAATAGACTTGGGCGTCGACCCGGGCGTTCAGGTTGTCGTTGGTGATGATTTCCTGGGGCTGGGCGTCGACCATGATTTCGGTGATATTGATCTGGAACAAGCGGTCGATGATGGGGATGATCCAGTTGAAACCGTACTTGGCGAAGCGTCTGTATTTGCCCAGGCGCTCGATGAGGCCGCGATGCGTCGGGCGGACGATGCGGATTCCGCTGAAAAACAGGACGATGACGAAAATCGCTACGGCGATGCCGACATTGGTGATGGTCATGGTTTCCCTCCTCCTCCGAAATGGAATTCAATTAGTATTGTAACGCCGCGCCGGAATATTCGCAACCCATCGACAGGTCGAGAGAGCCGGATGAATACTTATCGTCAGACTCATCCCGATGTATGTCCCACGATCGTTTTGGCAGCTAGGGCGGCGGTCGAAAACGCGGCCTGCAGATTGTATCCGCCGGTATCTCCGTCGATATCCAGGACCTCGCCGACGAAGAAGAGGCCGGGAATGAGCCGGGACTCCATCGTCTTCGGATTGATCTCGGCCAACGATACTCCGCCGCGGGTCACCATGGCCTCATGAATTCCCCCCAGTCGGTCGACCACGAACGGGCATCCGGTCAGGAGCTCGATGAGAGCGGAGCGGTCTTTTCGGGATAGATGGGCCCCGGTCAGATCGAGTCCAATCCCGGCCAAAGTCAGGAGCGTATTGACGAGCCGTTCCGGCAGATTATAAGCCGTCAAGACCGACCTGACCTTGGCATTTCCGGCGGCGGCAATGCGATCCAGCAGGGCCTCTTTCACTTTCTGATTATCAACACCGGGCAGGAAAGAAATTTTGAGAGTATCGCCCGGACGGATGAACCGGGAAAAATCGAGAATCCCGGGCCCTGACAAGCCGGAATGGGTCAACAGAAGGTCTCCGGTGTGCCGTCTTGTCTTTTGGCCGGCGCGGGCAAGAGAGATGGCCACATCCGTAAAAGAAATCCCGGCCAGGTCCGAGAAGGAATAATTCTGGATATGCACGGCTGTAAGCGCCGGCCCCGCATCCGTCACGCTATGCCCCAGGCTTCGGGCGATATGGAAACCGTCTCCCGTCGATCCGGTCACCGGATAGGTTATCCCGCCGGTCGCTACGACCACATGATCGGCCCGACAGATCCCACGATCCATCCGCACCTGAAAGGCCCCTTTGTTGATCGAGACTTCCAAAACCGGGTCCCCGCATCGAATCTCCGCCTGGGCGGCCGTGCATTCCTTGACTAGAATATCCAGAATGCCGGATGCCTTCCTGGATAGGGGAAACACTTTCCCCCCGGGCTCCGTCATAAGCGGCAGCCCGCGGTCGGTAAAGAACGAAATAATATCCCGATTTTGGAAATTCATCAGGGCGGGTTTGAGAAACCGGCCGTTGTCTCCATAATGGGAAAGAAAAGACTCGATGTCCCCCGCGTGGGTGATATTGCATTGCCCCGAACCGGAGAGGAGGAGCTTCCGGCCCGGCCGGGGCTTTTTTTCCACGATCAGAATTTTCCGCCCGTTTCCCGCCGCCCGCAAGGCGCAGAAGAGTCCGGCCGGTCCGCCGCCGATTATTACCAGCGAATATTCATCCATTTCCATGTCCTGATTTATGCTTCCTGGAGACTAACGCGGATGATCTCTTCTGTCAATCGAGAAGGACCGCTGGGAACTTGGGAGATGGGAGAGAAGGGCGGGAGCGGGGAGGAACGGAAGAACGAGGAGATTAGGCGCGGCGGAAGACGGCCGTATGGGAAAGCCGGTCGTAAAGAGCTTGCCGATCTTTTCCCAAAATCAGCAAATACCCTGGGATTCCGGCCAGACCAATGGCGAAAAACAGGATGCTTAAAACCGTGTTTCCCATCGTCCCGAACGGAACGACGATCAAGAGAACACTGCATTTCAAGGCGTATCGAACCAGGCGTCTTCCGAAGCCGGCACGGCCGCCGTCTTCTTTCCGAATTTTCAGCCCCAGCAGCCATTTTCCGGGCGTCCCGCCGGCCACGACATCGCTCAACATGTAAACCCAGGCCGCTTCCCAAAGCGTGAATATGATGAGCGCTGTGGCTTGGGCGTTGGTGTCGATGGAGACAAATTGGACTAAACCGATAAGAGAGGTGATTTTCAGAAGGAGATTCCCGAAAATAAAAGCGGTGGCCGTCACTCCCGCGGCGTCGATGGCCAGAGCCGCTAACCGGGCGCCAAAGCTAGCTCGTTTCATGATTTCATTCCTTTTAACACCAGCGCGGATCATCCCTCGCGTCCACGGTGGCCGCTATTCGATTTTAAACCAATAACTTTACTTGTCAAGCAATCGGACTCACCAAGGCAAATTTCTTTTTTCCATCCAATCCCCTTCGACCGGATCGGCTTTATCAAGGACGGCTTTCGGCCATGAACTAAGTCTTTTTGATGGCGACGAGAGTCTGGTCATCGAACGGCCTCGCCTGGCCGATAAAACGCTTGGCGTCGGCGGTGACGGCGGCCACGATGGCGGCGGCGGCCAGCGGCGCGTGGAGACGCAGGAGCGAGATCAGCCGGTCCATGGAGTATTCCGCGTTGTCCGAGTTCCGACTTTCCGGGATTCCATCCGTATAGAGGACGACGACATCTCCCGGCTTCAAGCGGATCGATTTTGCCTCATAAACCGCGCCCGAGAACATTCCCAGACAAAAACCCGTGCTATCGAGCGTCTCCATGGTTCCATCGGTTCTCAGCACCAGCGGAGGATTGTGGCCGGCGTTGATGTAGAGGACCTCGTCGCTGTTCCGGTCGACCTCGCAGTAGAAAAAGGTGATGAAGCTCGAGCTGGCCGAGCTGTGGTGGACGAAATCGTTGATTCTGGCGGCCATATCTTCGATCCGGTACCGGGGATGGACTTCAGCCTGGAAGGCCGCACGCAGGGAGGCCATCAGAAGGGCGGCGCCGATGCCTTTGCCGGAGACGTCGCCCACGGCGATGCCGAGACGGTGGGAATCGATGGGGACGTAATCGTAGTAGTCTCCGCCGACCTCGTAGCAGGAGACATTCGATCCGCTGATTTCAAAATGCTCCAGTCGAGGGTCATGCCGGGGCAGAAAATCCTTTTGAATCTTGGCCGCCAGGTCGAGGTCTTTCTCGATCCGTCGAAGGAGGCTTTCCGAACGCTCTTTTTCGCCTTGAAGGAGCCGGAAATTACGGTCTCGTTGGCCGACGAAATAATAGACCGTAAAGACCGTGAAAACGGCCACCAGGACGAAGGTGATCCAGAAAAAAAAAGTGGACGCCGGGGGCCGAACCGCGTCGGACCGGAAGATCGTCAGTTCGAGGATCAGAGCGGCGGAAAATAGGGATAGATACAGAATAAACAGGAAGAAAGCCCGCCTCCGGTTGGGAAAGACCATGGCGTAGAGAACACCGATAAGGCCCATGAAGATGACCCCGTCCGCCCGGAAAAATCCGCCCATGAGATAGGTGATAACGAACGAGCTGAGGACAAGAAAAGTCTGACTGCTGAGGGCGAAGATCTCGATATTTTTTCGGATGACGGCAAACAGGAACAGGGAACCGAACCAGACGGCGGCCTGAAGGAGCCAGTAAACGGCGGGCCGCCATTGAGCCATAAACAGGTAGGCCAAACCTGTTCCGGCGGAGAGCGGCGTGGCCAAGGTCAGAGTGATCGTCCAGATCCGTTTGAGCATCCGGACTTGTTCGGAATCGGACGGATTGGATCCGATATTCCCGATAAGGTCGATCTGTTTACGGAAGAAATTCAACGGTGACCCCCTTTTATCGGACGAAATCCGGACCTCGGAACCCTTTGGTTATTGGCAGTAGAGGGCATGAGATCATTCCCCAATTCGAAGGAATCTTAGTGCGGAGCGCTCGCCGAGTCAAGGCGGCGCCGGCTCTGTTCCGCCGAGCCAAATAAGATTAGAATGTGTCCTGGCTGGAAGGAGTGCGCATGACCTCCAAAGAGCGTTTGATGCTGGCCTTGAACCGGGAAAAGCCCGATCGCCTGCCCGTCACCGTCCATCAATGGCAGAAATACCATCTCGATACTTATATGCATGGCCTGGACGACCTGGCCGCCAACATGGCCGTCGGGTTCGACGCCCAGATCCAGTATTTCGAGTCCATGGCCCAGTTCTGGCTCGAGGACGCCGATTTCACCAAGCTGAATTCCAGCGAGTGGCGGGACGAAGCGGTCGTCATCGATGCCGACCCCGGCCATCGCATCGTCCACCACACGATCGGCACACCGGGCGGAACGCTTACCTACAAGACCGAGGGGAATCGCCAGACGACCTGGATCATGGAATATCTCATCAAGCGCGACGAGGACATCGGGATCATCAGAAAATTCATGCCCGTGCCTCGACTCAATCCTGATCTCGTCTCGGCCCGCTACGACGCCGTCGGAGAGGCCGGCATCCTGCGCGGGTTCGTTTGGGGGGACCAGGCCGGCTGCTGGCCGCACGCCGCCTGTCTGATGGACATCAACGCCCTTATCCTGGCGGCCATCGACAAGCCCGACTGGGTCCACGCCCTGCTCAAAATCCTGCTCGATAAAAAAATGCGTTTCATCGAATCGATGAAAGGCGCCCGATTCGACCTCATTGAAACGGGCGGCGGATCGGCTTCTTCCACTCTGATTTCGCCCCGGATGCACGCCGAATTTTGCCTGCCCTATGACCGGGCCATACACGACGCCCTGCACAGCCTGGGCTTCAAGGTCGCTTACCACACCTGCGGTGGGACGTTCGGGATCGAGGAATCCATCGTCGCCAATGGGGCGGACGCCTCGGAAACCCTAGCTCCGGTCTCGATCGGCGGCAACCAGGAGCCCTGGGAGTTCAAGCGCAAGATCGGTCGCCGGCTGGCCCTTATCGGCGGCGTCGACCAGCACAACACCCTGACTACAGGCACGCACGACGATATCCGGCGGGCCGTCCGCAGACTGTTCGAAACCGTGGGGGCCGAGGGCGGTTACATCTGCTCGGCCTCGGACCATTTTTTCGAGACGCCGGTGGATAATCTCATCGTCTTTGCCGAGGCGGCCCATGAGTGCGTTTATTGATCACCCCAAACGGGAGGAACGGATGTCTCTAAACCGGCGGAATCCCAGGCCGGGGCTGATCGCGTTATGGATGATCGTTTCGTCGGGGTTGGGGTTTTCCGGCCTGGACGAGGGAAAATCGATAGTCCGGTTCGGCCTTATTACCGACCTTCACTATGCCGACCGCGATTCCGTTAGTGGGCGGATGTATCGTGAATCGACCGTTAAGCTGGCCGAGTTCGTCGAGGTGATGAACCGGGAGAAGGTCGACTTCGTCATCGAGCTCGGTGATTACAAGGACCAGGACATCCAGCCCGTTCCCGCCCGCACCCTATCCTTTCTCCGGACGATCGAAGCCGTGTTCGCCGGTTTCAAAGGGCCGCGATACCATGTCTTGGGCAACCATGACGAGGACAGCCTGACCAAGGCCGAATTCCTCGGCGCGGTCGAGAACACCGGCATCCCGGCCGGGCGGACGTACTATTCGTTCGACAAGGGCGGCGTGCATTTCGTCATTCTGGACGCCAACTTCCGGTCGGACGGAAAGGACTTCGAGCGCGGAGCCTTTGCCTGGGAGGATTCCAATATCCCCGCCGCCGAGGTGGATTGGCTCAAGAAAGACCTGGCCTTGGGGGAGGGACCCACCATCGTTTTCATCCACCAACAGCTGGACGGCGAGGGCGCCTACTATGTAAAGAACGCCGCCGCCGTGAGGAAGGTCCTCGAGGATTCGGGGCGGGTCCCGGCCGTCTTCCAGGGCCACCGGCACGAAGGCGGTTTCTCCCGGATCGACGGGATCGCCTATTTTACTTTCAAAGCCGCCGGCGAGGGCTCCGGCTCCGACAACAGCGCTTACGCCCTCATCGAAGTCGAACCAGATGGAACCATTCGAATGACCGGTTATCATAAAATCGAGTCGCGAATCCTAGATAACAGGCCCCACTTGAAAGCCGTCATGAACAAGAATTCTTCAACCATTGGGGAGCGCGGCCGCTTCGGGGACGGAGAGATTTTCCGTAATCGCTACGCCATTCTCATCGATAATCCTGTTTCGGGACGATAAAGCGGAAAAACAAATTGAAAGAGGGAGGACGGTCATGATTCGTAAGATTCTCGCGATTCTGATCTTGATTTCCATCTCGGCGGCCGCTGGAGCCGCAACGCCAAGCGGCGAAGAGCGTTTCGTCCTGACTCCCAAGCCGGGCCCTGAGCCCCGGATCAACGGGACGAAAATCTTCGGCTGCCGGCCCGGTTCGCCGTTTTTATTCTCCGTACCCGCGACGGGCGAGCGGCCGATGACCTACTCGGCCGAAGGCCTGCCGCCCGGGCTGGCCCTCGACCCGGCAACCGGATTCATCACCGGCGCGATCGCGGATATGGGGGACTGGACGGTGAAGCTGCGGGCGTCCAACGCCAAGGGCGCCGCCGAGCGGACGCTCAAGATCGTCTGCGGGCTCGACACCTTGGCCCTGACGCCCCATATGGGCTGGAACAGCTGGTATGTCTGGGAAAACAATGTCACCGACGCCATCATGCGGGCCGCGGCCGCGGCCATGGCCGCTTCCGGGATGAAGGACCATGGCTATATGTATGTCAATTTCGACGACTGCTGGGCGGTCCGTCCGGACTCGAAAGACCCGACACTGCTGGGCGAAGCGCGCGACAAGCAGGGGAAGGTCAACTCCAACAAGCGCTTCCCCGACATGAAAGCCCTGACCGGCATGATCCATGGACTCGGCCTCAAGGCCGGGATTTATACCTCGCCGGGGCCGTTCACCTGCGCCGGCCATGTCGGCGCCTACAAATTCGAGGACAAGGACGTCGAGAGGTTCGTCGAGTGGGGCTTCGACTTTCTGAAGTACGACTGGTGCTCCTACAACGGGGTGGCCAAAGACAAGAGCTTGGCCGAGTATCAGAAGCCCTACCGCCAGATCAGCGCCATCCTGGCCAAGCAGCCCCGCGACATCGTTCTCAACCTCTGCCAGTATGGCATGGGCCAAGTCTGGGAGTGGGGCCAAGACGTGGGCGGCCACAGCTGGCGAACGGCGGGCGACTTGGGCGGATCGTTCGAAAAAATCGGCCTGGCCCTGTTCCGCGACGGGTTCGACCTTTACGGCGACAATGACCTGCATAAGTTCGGCGGGCCGGGCGCCTGGAATGATCCCGATTATCTTCTGCTGGGGTATCTCAGCAACTGGAAGGGCGAAACAGTCCCCACGCCGCTCACTCCCAACGAGCAGTACTCGCATGTCTCCTTGTGGTGCCTGCTGGCGGCGCCGCTCATCTTCAGCGGCGACATCACCCGTCTGGACGACTTCACACTCGGACTTCTGACCAATGATGAGGTCATAGATGTGGATCAGGACCCTCTCGGGAAGCCCGGTTACAGGGTCAAGAAAGACGGGCTCCGTGAAGTCTGGGCCCGGCCTCTCGAAGACGGTTCGCTGGCCGTCGGGCTGTTCAACCGCGGTGAAGGCGTGCAGGCGATATCCGTGGACTGGAAAGAGATGGGCCTGGAGGGGCCGCGCCTCGTCCGCGACCTGTGGCGCCAAAAGGATATCGGTTCGGTCGAAGGCAAATTCGAAGCCTTCGTTGCCCGTCACGGGGTCGCCTTCGTGCGCATCCTGCCCGGGAAATGACATGGGACCGATCCTGAATCTGGTCGTCCATGAGGGGCGGCTGGCGATCGTTCGTTTTCCTCCGGACGCTTCTCTACCGGCCTGGGCCGGCGGAGCCTTTCTCTCCCTGACACGCTCGGAGCGGGAGATGTCGCTGGTCTGCCGGGAAGCGCTAGTGCCGGCGGACCTGAAGTGTGAGCGGGGCTGGCGGAGATTGTCCGTCGACGGGGTCCTGGATTTTTCTCTGACCGGCATTCTCGCTTCAGTCGCCGGCCCGCTGGCCGAAGCCGGAATTCCTCTATTTGCCGTCTCGACCCATGATACCGATCATTTTATGGTGAAGGATCGGCACCTCCTGGAGGCGGTCGCCGTCTTGATTGCGGCGGGACATCGGATGGTTCCCCATGATGATAAATAATAAGCGTATCCCGGCCCCCCGATCCTGGGCTCCGCGCCGCATTTTCGGCGCTTTCCTCCTGGCCCTGGCCGTTCTTCTGCCGTTTTTGCTCGGTTTTCCCGCTCCGAACGTCCGCTTCGCCGTCGTCTCCGACACCCATGTCGGAGCGGGAAGCGCCGCCGACGATCTGCGCGCGATCGTGGCCTCGATCAACGCCGATACGACCATCGGCTTCGTCGTCCTGACGGGCGATATCAGCGAAAAAGGGAAGGACGAGGAATTCCGGGAAGCGAAGTCCATCCTCGACGGCTTAGCCGTCCCATATTACGTCATCCCCGGCAACCATGACACGCACTGGGTCGGTTTCGGGGGGACCGGATTCGTCCGGACGTTCGGCGCGGACCGTTTCTTTTTTGCCCGAGACGGGCAGGCCTGGATCGGTTTGAACGCCTGGGACGCAGGTCATTTCGCCCCGCCCGATCTGGCCTGGCTTGAGGAGACCGTCCACGGGCTAGCTCCCGAAACCGTGGTTTTCTTCTTCACCCATAATCCGCCCGAGACGGTCGATAATTGGATTGCCGCGCACAACATCCTCCGCCTCCGGCGGACGTGCGTCATTGCCGGGCACGTCCACGCCGACGGGCGGACGGAAAAATTTTTCCTTCCGGTCCTGACCGTCCGGGCCGCCATCCGCAAGGTCGAAGTTCCCCCGGGTTACGCGGTCGTCGAGTCGGGGACGGAGAGTATCGCCGTCAGCCTCGTCCTCCCTGGAGAACCGCCGCGGCTGTGGGAAACGATCGCCAAGCCGGGGTGGAAACAGGCTCCCGCGATCGCCCTGTCGCCGTTGCCGCCCGCCAAGGCCGCCGTCCTTTGGCGCCAGGAGTTGAAAACACGGCTTCATGCGGCCCCTGTTTTCGACGGCAAACGGCTTTTTGCCGCCGATCATTCCGGCCGCATAACCTGTTTCGATCTTAAGGGTAAAGTACTCTGGTCCTTCGAGGCCAAGGCGCCCTTCGTCAGTCGTCCCGCCGTCCACGATAAATTCCTCCTGGCCGCTTCCTCCGACGGCCGGATCATCAAGTTGGATGCGGCTTCGGGCCGCCACTTCGCCTCGACCGACCTCCATCAGGAGATCACTTCCCAGCTTGTCGTCTTCATCGATGAGCGCGGGAAGATACCCCGCTTGCTCGTTGGAGCCTCTTCGGGGCGTCTCACCTGTCTGAATGTTTTCAACCTGACGCCGTTTTGGACGAGCGATGCCGCCAAGGGGCTGATCCAGACACGGCCTTTGGCGGCCGGCGGCCGGATCGTTTTCGGGGCCTGGGACGGAGCGGCCCACACCCTGGAAACCGCGACAGGAAAGGAATTATGGCGGTGGACGGAGAACGACAATTTCTATTATTCGCCCGCTGCTTGCGTTCCGGCCACGGACGGACGGAGTGTTTTCTTCTGTTCGCCCGACGGTTTCGTCTCGGCCGTGGACCCCGAAACGGGAAAGACCTTCTGGCGCGCGCCGTTCACCGGCTGGGAATCGTTGGGTATCACTTCCGACGGGGGCCGGCTTCTGGTAAAGTCCCGGGTCGATGAGTTCCATGTCATCGACGCCCTGACCGGAAAATCGGTCCAAAAAATATCGCCCGCCCAAGGCGGGGGCGACTTCATGCCGGTCGAACCCGTCGAAGCGAAAGGCAAGATTCTTTTCGGAGCCCAAAACGGCCGCGTCTATGGAATCGACCGGGGTGGCCGGGTCGAAATTCTCCTCGACCTGGGACCGGGGGGAATCCACACCCTCATCCCTCTCGGCGGAGACCGTTTTGCCGCGGCCACGGTGGATGGGACGATCGTCGTGTTTCGGGTTTCTGCATGAGGGAGGCGATCTATGGCCTTGAAACGGCGTGAATTTTTGCGGCTGGCGGGTGCGGCCGGCGCGGTTTCCCTGGCCCCGGCCCTATTTATCCGGTCGGGTGCCGAGGCGGGCCGGGCCGGGGCACGGCCGAATATCCTCTTCATCATGTCCGACGATCATGCCTATCGGGCGATATCCTGCTATGACGGCCGCCTGAACAAGACGCCGAACATCGACCGGCTGGCCCAAGGAGGCGTCCGGTTCATCAATAGTTTCTGCACGAACTCGATCTGCGCGCCGAGCCGGGCCGTCCTTCTGACCGGCCAATACAGCCACCGCAACGGCGTTATCGACAACACCGTCGTCTTCGACGGGACCCAAACGACCTTTCCCAAGCTTCTGCAGAAGGCGGGTTATCAGACCGCCCTGTTCGGCAAGTGGCATCTTAAAAGCGAACCGACGGGATTCGACCGCTGGAGCATCCTGCTCGACCAAGGGGATTATTACAATCCCGATTTCATCACCATGGGCGAGCGGAAAAAACGTCCGGGCTATGTCACCGACCTGATCACGGACGACGCCTTGGCCTGGCTCAAGGGCAGGGACCGGCAAAAACCGTTCGCCCTGCTGCTTCATCACAAGGCGCCGCACCGCAACTGGATGCCCGATCAAAAGCACTTGGGCCTCTATGAGGACGAGACGCGCCCCGTCCCGGAGACATTCGACGACGATTACGCCACACGGAGCGACGCCGCCCGAGCCCAGGAAATGCGGATTGCCGACCATCTGATGTTGGGCCATGACCTTAAGCTGTCGCCCGACGCGACCCCCGGGGATGACACCGTCGCCGAGGCCAAAATCCGGAAGGAATGGGAAGGGATTCTGGCCCGTCTCACGCCCGAGGAGCGGAAGGCGTTTGAGGATGCTTACCGGAAGGACAATGAGGCCTTCCGCCGGGCCGATCCAAAGGGACGCGACCTGGCCGAATGGAAATACCAGCGATACATCCGTGACTACCTCCGGGTCATCGCCTCCGTCGACGACAACATCGGCCGCGTTCTCGATTATCTCGACGCCGAGAACCTGGCCCATGACACGATCGTCGTTTATACCTCGGATCAGGGATTCTACCTGGGCGAACACGGCTGGTTCGATAAGCGGTTCATGTATGAGGAATCCCTGCGGATGCCCCTCATCGTCCGCTATCCTTGCGAAATCAAGCCCGGCGTCAACTCCGAGGACATGGTCCTGAACCTCGATTATGCGCCGACGTTTCTCGATTATGCGGGCGAGCCGACTCCGGCCGAGATGCAGGGCCGCTCGATGCGCGGAGTCCTCCGGGGAGCGGCCCCGGCCGACTGGCGCCGGTCGGTTTATTATCATTACCTCGAATACCCGGCCGTCCATATGGTCAAGCGCCACTACGGCGTCCGCACGCACCGCCACAAGCTGATTCATTTCTATTATGATATCGATGTTTGGGAGCTTTATGACTTGGAGAAGGACCCTAGCGAACTCCGGAATGTCTATGCCGAAGCCGCCTACGCCGATGTCGTCCGCGTATTGAAAGCCGAGCTGGAGCGGCTGCGCCGGCTCTATGGCGACACGGATGAGACGAAATTCCCGCCCGGTCAAAAAGAGAGGATGGGATGAAGACCAAAAAGACCGCCGCGATTTCGTTTTTTGCCATTATCGTCCTGGCCGTCGCGGCCTGGATCGTCCTATTCCAAGCCCAGCAAAAGGCGACCGAGACTCCTTCCGGGCGCAACTATGTCATGTTCGAACCGGCGGACGACCTTGCCGTGATCGTCCGGAAAGCGGCTTCGGTCGTTCCTTCGCCCCGCCAGGCGGCCTGGCAGGAACGCGAGTTCATCGCCTTCGCCCATTTCGGCATAGATACCTTCACCGACCGGGAATGGGGGTTGGGGACCGAGGACCCCAAACTCTTCAACCCGACGGCATTCGACGCCCGTCAATGGGTCCGCGTCATCAAGGAGGCGGGAATGACGATGTTGATCGTCACGGCCAAGCATCACGACGGCTTCTGTCTGTGGCCCAGCGCGTTGACCTCCCATAGCGTCAAGAGCAGTCTCTGGCGCGAGGGGAAGGGAGACGTGGTCGGGGAAGTCGCGGAAGCCTGCCGCGAGGCGGGCCTGGGCTTCGGAGTGTATCTTTCGCCCTGGGACCGGCACGAGCCCGGATACGGCGATTCGCCCCGTTACAACGAGCATTTCCGCGGCCAGCTCCGCGAGCTATTGACGAACTACGGCCCCGTGGCCGAAGTCTGGTTCGACGGGGCCTGCGGCGAGGGACCGAACGGTAAGCGTCAGGAATACGATTGGGCGTCCTACTACAAAGTAATCCGGGAGCTTCAGCCTGAAGCCGTCATCGCCATCATGGGCCCCGACGTCCGCTGGGTCGGTACGGAATCCGGATACGGCCGCGAGTCGGAATGGAGCGTCGTCCCGGCCGACATCCAAGACCCCGCGGCCGTCGCCGCGGCCTCCCCGTCGCACCCTTTGGACGGTGCTTTCCTCCCCCAGGACCTGACCAAGGAGGACCTCGGCAGCCGTAACGCCATCCAAGGGGCCAAGGCCCTGATCTGGTACCCGGCCGAAACCGACGTCTCCATACGGCCCGGTTGGTTCTACCACGCCGAGCAGGACGACAAGGTCAAGTCGCCCGACACGCTCCTGGATATCTATTTCAGTTCGGTTGGTCGGAACGGCGTCCTCCTGCTGAATATTCCACCCGACAAGCGCGGCCTCATTCACGACAACGACGCTCAGTCCTTGGTCGGTTTGCGCTCTCTCCTCGACCGGACATTCGGGTTGAATTACGCCGCGGAGGCGGAGGCCGAGGCTTCGAGCGAGGATCGGGCGCATCGGGCCTCCGCAATCGTGGACGGTGAGCCGATTTCGTACTGGACGACTGCCGGGGAAGTCGAGTCGGCCTCGATCGAGCTCGACTTGGGCGCGCCCCGGACGTTTGATTGCGCCGGATTGGAAGAGTACATCCGGGCCGGCCAACGGGTCGAATCCTTCCGGCTCGAAGCCCAGGTGGACGGGGCGTGGAAGGAATTCGCCCGGGGGACGACGATCGGGCACAAGCGGCTTTTGCGTTTTCCGGCTCAGACGACGAACAGGGTTCGGATCGTGATCGAGGGTTCCCGGACGAATCCGACTCTGGCCTCATTCGGGCTGTATAAAACGGCCGCGCTTTGACATTCGGAGTGGAGACACCCATGACTCTCGAGCGTCGAATGCGTTTCTGCGGAGGGGCGGCGATCGTTGCCGTAATAGCCGTTCTTGCGGTCGGATTGACCGCGTCCCGGCCGGCCTTCCCGGAGACGCGGAGCGGCGGCGGGCAGGCGGTCCAGGTTTCTTTCCAGAGCGCCTGGCCGCGGGGAGTCGAACGGACTTGGGTCGGTCCGGAATACTGGGCCAATCGGCTTCAGGATTGGAGGGTCCGCGACGGCCGGCTGGAATGCCTGACGGCGGCCTCCGACCGGAACGTCCATATCCTGACCCGTCGGATCGGGACCCGGCCGGGCGGTTTTTCGACCAGCGTGCGGACGGCCATTGCCGCCGCCAACCGGGGCGCCAAAGAACGGAATTGGGTCGGTTTCCGGATCGGCGCGCGCGGCGATTTCGACGATTATCGGGACAGTGCGATTTACGGCAAAGGGCTCAACGCCGGGCTTTCGGCTGAGGGCGACCTTTTCATCGGGGACTACGAGCTTCTGCAGAAAGACCCGGTGCGGAAAGTCCTGCGCGAGGCCTTGGGCTCCGGCGTGGAACTGCGGTTTGAAGCCCGGCCCGACGGGGAGCGCGCCGTCCTGGTCTTAACGGCGCTGGACCCCGCTTCGGCCGCGGTGCTCGGCATCGTCGAACAGGCCGACTTCGATCCGACGATACTGTCCGGAAACCTGGCTCTGGTCAGCCATCTTCCGGAAATGGAACGGCCGGAGGATGGAGCGGCTTCGTGGTTCGACGGTTGGGCGATCGGCGGCGAACGCATCGAAGCCCATGACGACCGGGCTTTCGGCCCCATCCTGTTCGCCCAGTACACACTCGGCCGCGGTATCCTGAAGATGACCGCCCAGATGCCTCCCGTTGGAATTGCGGACGGACAGACCGTCCGCCTTCAGATAAGGAAAATCGACGGAATTTGGATGGACGCAGGAGATGCGCCGATCGATCCCGATGCCCGGACGGCGACTTTCCGTATCCCGGGCTGGGACGGGACGCGCGATGTCCCCTACAGGCTGGTCTACGAATTGGCTTCCGGAGGGAGCGTCAAAACTCCTTATTTTTATGCCGGAACAATTCGCCGGGAACCCCAAGACAAGTCCGAATTCGTCCTGGCCGCCTTCACCGGCAATAACGATGTCGGATTCCCGCATACCGAGATTCTCGAACACGTCAAGGCCCAAAATCCCGATCTGTTGTTTTTTTCCGGCGACCAGATTTACGAGCGCGTGGCCGGTTACGGCGTGCAGGTTGAGCCGGTCGAAGCCGCCATCCTGGATTATCTCCGAAAGTGGTATCTTTTCGGCTGGGCTTTCGGTGACATCCTGCGAGATCGTCCGTCCGTGGCCATCCCCGACGACCATGACGTCTATCACGGCAACGTTTGGGGGGCGGGAGGGAAAGCGGCCGGACCCGGATTCGGGATGGAAGCCCAGGACGCCGGAGGTTATAAAATGCCGGCCCGCTGGGTCAACATGATCCAGCGGACGCAGACGAGCCATTTGCCCGATCCCGCCGATCCCACCCCCGTGGCGCAGGGGATCGGCGTGTATTTCTGCGGCCTCGATTACGCCGGACTGAGTTTTGCCGTCCTGGAAGACCGCAAATTCAAATCCGCGCCCAAGCCGCTCCTCCCCCAAGCCCTGGTCCGAAACGGTTGGGCTCGCAACCCCGATTGGAAACCCGACAAGGATTCCGACGTCAAAGGCGCGGAGCTGCTGGGCGGCCGGCAGGTCGGTTTTTTGAAGAGATGGGGGGCGGACTGGAAGGGCGGAACGTGGATGAAAGTCGTGCTTTCCCAGACCGTATTCGCCGATGTGTTCACTCTTCCGGCCGGGACGTCGGGAGATGACGGCGTGCCCCAGCTGCCGATCTTGGCCCCGGGCGAATATCCTCCGGACGATGCTCCGGTGGCCGATATGGATTCCAACGGCTGGCCGTCCTCGGGACGAAACGCGGCCATCCGGGAGATGCGCAAGGCCTTTGCCCTTCATGTCGCCGGGGACCAGCATCTCGGAAGTACGATCCAATACGGGATCGACGCCTGGCGGGATGGAGGATATGCGCTGTGCGTGCCATCGATCTCCAACATCTGGCCGCGACGATGGTTTCCTAAAAATCAGGGGCTCAACCGTAAGCCCGGTTGGCCTCCTTACGCCGGGGATTTCAGGGACGGTTTCGGCAACCGGATGTCCGTCGCCGCCGTGGCCAATCCCTTCCAGACGGGCCGCCGACCCGCCGAAGTCTATGACCGGGCCACCGGATACGGAATCGTCCGATTTAATCGCGTCACTCGGGAAATCATCCTGGAGTGCTGGCCGCGATGGGAAGACCCGAAAGCGGCCGGAGCCAAGCCTTACCCCGGCTGGCCGGTCAGGATCAGCCAATTCGACAATTACGGCCGGGCGGCGAAAGCTTATCTGCCGACGCTCAAATTCAAGGGCATGATCAATCCCGTCGTTCAGGTCGTAGACGAGAAGACCGGAGAAATCGTCTATACGGTCAGGTCTAAGGGCGATTCCTTCCGGCCCAAAGTTTTCGCTCCCGGGGCCTACATGATTCGGACCGGGGAGCCGGGGACGGAAAAATGGAAGATTCTCCGCCGGGTGCAGTCGCTCCCCGCGGGGAGTCCGGGGCAGAAAATCGTCCAATTCTAAGGGCTTGTAAAAAATAACTGTTTCAAAAGCCGTTCACCCTGAGCCGTTCGTCCTGAGCCTGTCGAAGGGTCGAAGGGCAGCCTTGCTAGTCCTCATGGGTTTTCCATCCTTTGATCCTGAAGGTATTTATCAAGGGGATTGACAGAGGGGCGCAACCACCGCTATATTGCCGAAGCCATACGGCGAAGCGATTCATCGGCCGGTGCGGTGAATCGTCGTTCCGCGAGCTAAGCGAGACGACGGCTCCCGCGGCCGGGAAGGGATCCCCGACAAACCGAGGGGAGGGGAGGCGGTTTCGCCTCGGGCGGAAGAGGAGACAGGATGAGTCAAAACGATCAAATCGGCGGCGGCCGGGATTTCGCGGCGTTGGTGTTCGCCAACCGTCGCTTTATCAGCAGCGGAACCCTCGTCGTCATTTTGCCGGTGAAACTGCTTCTCGGAGGAACGACGAATTTTCACCTCTGGATGATCGGTCTGGCCTTAGCCGCGATCGGCATCGCCTCCCGGATCTTTACGGCCGCTTTTCTGTGCGGTCGTCATATCGTGACCGAAATTGAAGCCGAATCCCTGTGCTTATCGGGTCCGTTCGCTTATGTCCGAAATCCTCTTTATATCGGCAACTTCATCATCGGTGTCGGTGTGGCCCTGGCTTTCAACGAATGGTATGGATATTTAGCCTTCGCCCTGGAATTCGGGCTTATGTATTCGGTCATCATTCCCTATGAGGAACGATTTCTGCGGGGGAAATTCGGACCGGCTTATGAGAATTACCGGAAGGCCACGCGGAGGTTCATCCCGCGCTGGAAAGCTTATCCGGATTGCACCGAGACCCGGCCCAATTTCGGCAAGGCCGCCTGGGGAGAACGAATCCACGGGCTGGTCCTGGCGGCCGCCTTCGCCTTGTTCTATTTTCTCTTCATCCACTGAAACCGCGTCTGGGGCCGTTCGGGCGGATCACGGCCCGAATATTCATGAAAAATTCAGGCTAGATCTTCTGCCAATTCGGTTTGTTTTCGAAAACCGTCCGGTAGTATTCCGCGCGCTGGAGTTCGGCGGCCGCGGCTTCATCGAGAAGAACGATCGCCCGAGGGTGCATCTGCAGGATCGAGGCGGGAACCATAGCTGTTACGGGCCCCTCGACGGTTTGGGCGACAGCACGGGCTTTGCTCGGGCCGAAGGCCAGCAGCAGGCAGGTTCGGCAGTCCATGATCGTGCCCAAACCCATAGTGATCACATGCCGGGGAACCTTGTCCTCGCCGCCGAAGAAAACGGCGTTGTCCAGGCGCGTCCGGACGGTCAGGGTTTTGATCCTGGTCCGCGATGCCAAGGACGACGTCGGCTCGTTGAAGCCGATATGGCCGTCCGTACCGATGCCCAGAATTTGCAGGTCGATCCCTCCGGCCGAGCGAATCTCGTCCTCGTACCGTTCGCACAGACGGGGGATATCTCCGGCCTGTCCGTCGGGGATGTGGACGCGTTCAGGGGCGATATTGATCCGGCCGAACAGGTTCGCCCGCATATAGGAATGATAGGATTCCGGATGGGTTGGGTCGAGGCCGACGTATTCGTCCAGGTTGAATGAGGTCGTCTTTTCGAAATCCAGCCCCTCTTCATGGTGCATATGGACAAGCTCGGCATAGAGAGGGAGCGGCGTCTGGCCGGTGGCGAATCCCAGAACGGCATGAGGTTTTTCGCGAACGAGTCCGGCGATGATACGGGACGCCAGCCGGACGGCCGCGGAGCGGTCGGGTTGAATGATGATTTCCACCGGCGGAATTATAGCATAACAGGCGCTTGGAACGGCTAAACCCTCGATGGGTCGCTTCGACCATAACCCCGATCTCACCATACAAATGTTAAAAGACCCAAAAAAAATACTTTGCAGGAATAATGGCCCGGGATTAAAGGGACACAGGCTTGAGGCGGGGAACCAGGATCTGGATAATGGCCAAGGCGACAAGGTAAGCCGAACCGGCGATGAGGAAGAGCGTCATATAGCTGCCCGTGATTTCAAGAATGTGCCCCGCCGACGCGGAAAAAATCATGCCGCCGACCGCTCCGGCCATGCCCCCGAGTCCGGTCACCGAACCCACCGCCCTTTTGGGGAACATGTCCGAAGCGAAAGTGAAGATGTTGGCCGACCAGGCTTGATGGGCGGCCGCGGCCAGGCCGATCAGAAGGACGGCGGCCGGCACCGTCGAGGCCCGGGACGCCGTCATGATGGGGACGACCAGCAAGGCGCAGGCGAGCATGACGGTTTTGCGGCTCCGGTTGGTGGTCCGGCCGCGTTTCAGGAGGGCCGAGGAGGCCCAGCCGCCGCCGACGCTCCCCACGTCGGTCATGAGATAGATGGCGATGAGCGGCAGGCCCAGGCCGGTCAGGGACAAGCCGAACTTGGCGTTGAGGAATTTGGGCAGCCAATTGAGATAAAACCACCAGATCGGATCGGTCAGGAATTTCCCCAGGATGATGGCCCAGGTCTGGCGGTAGCGCAACAGCTTCAGCCAGGGGATTCTTTCCGAGGTTGGATCGGGCGGATCGCTTTGGATATGGGCCAGTTCACGCGGGTCGAGCCCCCGCTTCCGTTCCGGAATCTCATAGAAAGCGAGCCAGAAGATGATCCAGAGGAAACCGATCGCGCCGGTGAACAAAAACGCGGCCGGCCAGCCGAAGCGGATGGTCAGCCAGGGGACGATGGCCGGCGCGACGACCGCTCCCAGATTGCAGCCCGAGTTGAAAATCCCCGTGGCCAGCGCCCGTTCGCGCTTGGGGAACCATTCGGCGACGGTCTTGATGGCGGCCGGGAAATTGCCGGATTCACCCAGGCCGAGGGCGAAGCGGGCCGCGGCGAAACCGACGGCCGAGCGGGCCAGGGCGTGGGACATGGCCGCCACGCTCCAGAGGAATATGGAAATGGAATATCCGGCCCGCGTCCCGAAGCGGTCGACCAGGCGACCAAAAACAGCCAGACCGATCGCGTAAGCCGCCTGGAACGCCGTCACGATGTAGCCGTACTGGACTTCGCTCCAGCCGTAGATCTTCTGCAAATGCGGCGCCAGGATCCCGAAGACCTGCCGGTCGATGTAGTTGATGGTCGTGGCGGCGAAGAGAAGGGCGCACACCGTCCAGCGATAATTTCCGCGGCGCCCGGGCGATTCGGCGATGATCGTCATGCGAAGGATTCTTATCATAGCGGGATTCACCGCAAAACAAAAGCGAGGAAACGGCGCTTCCTCGCCGTTCGTCCTTGGAAAGGCGAATCCACGGCGGCCGGAACCTCGGGGCCGCGGAATTTTGACTCTCTCCGGCGCTTGTGTTAATAAAAAGATCGATCGTTGGTTCGGAAAGGAGCCGACCGCATGTTTTCGCGCCCCGCCCAACCTCCGCCCCGCCCTCGTCATTCCCGCCCCGCCCTCGTCGCTTTTGTGGCCGCCGCCGCCTTCATCGGCCTCCTTGGCGCAGCCTGCCGTGACAGCCGCAACGAGGGTGGATCCGCCGGAAAAAAGAAGACCCTCACCCTGGCCGTCATCCCCATGGGCACGACCCATGAGTTCTGGAAAGCCATTCATGCCGGAGCGTTGACGGCCGCCCGCGAGCTCGGCGCCGAGATCCTATGGAAAGGGCCGCTCAAGGAAGACGACCGGAACGAACAGATCCAGATCGTCGAAACCCTGACCAACGCCGGGGTGGATGCCATCGTCCTGACCCCCATGGACGACAAGGCCCTCGTCCGTCCCGTCGAGGAAGCCCGGCGGCAGGGTATTCCCACGGTCATCTTTAATTCCGCCCTGCAGGGTGATCTTCACGTCGCCTACGTCTCGACGGATAATTACCGCGGCGGAGTGATCGCCGCGGAACGCATAGGTCAACTGCTTCAGGGACGGGGCACGGCCATCCTCATCCGGGTTCTGGCCAGTGTCGAGGGCAGCACCAAGCGGGAAGCAGGTTTTCTGGATACGATGCGATCGAAGTTCCCGAATGTGCAAATCCTGTCCGACAACCAATATGCCGGGGTCACGACCGAGACGGCCTACCAGACCACCGAGAACCTGCTCAATCGGTTTCCCGCCGTCCAGGCCGTCTTTACGCCGAACGAATCCTCCACTTTCGGGGCGCTGAGGGCGATCGAAGATCATGGGAGAGCCGGCCGGATCATCCATGTCGGGTTCGACTCATCAAAAAAACTGGTTGAGGCGCTGGAGAAAGGATCCCTGGCCGGATTGGTCCTGCAGGATCCTTTCCGGATGGGATACCAAAGCGTCGCCACGGCCGTCGCCCATCTGCGCGGCGAGTCCTACGTCAAATTCGTCGATACGGGCGTTTTTATGGCCACACCGGAAAACAGGAACGATTCCGATATCCGCCGTCTGCTGACGCCCGATCTCGCCATACTGGAGAGGTAAGCTTGGGGCCCGGTGCGAAACTTGGGAGAGACGCCCGGGTCGAACGCCGCAACGATTTGTTCCGGGAGGAATGCCGATGACCGAACACCAACTCTACCCGCCCGCCCGCCGGGCCGGCGCGATTCTGTCCCTCAGCCTGTTGACGATTTTTTCCCTCTCGATTGGAGCCGCCATGGATATCAAACCCGCTGACGATGCGCAGGCGCCTTGGCTGCCGTTCCGCCTGCGGATCATTTCCTCCAGCCACCAGGACATCGCCTGGATGGACAGCCCCGAGGCCTGCATCCGCTACCGGGACGAGAACTGCATCACGCCCGCTTTGGAAATGATGCGGACGAATCCCGAGTATTGTTTCGTCATGGAAAACATGCTCAACCTCGTCGAGTACCTGGATCGGCATCCCGACCGCAAGGCCGAAATCGAGACCTACACCCGCCAAGGCCGGATGGAATGGGGAGCCACGTTTACCCAACCTTACGAGTCGCTCTTGTCCGGCGAACAGCTCATCCGCCAAGTCTATTTCGGCCGCCGCTGGATCCGCAAAAACCTGGCCGGCTGTGACGCCCTGGTTTATTTCAATCCCGACGTTCCCGGCCGTGCTTTGCAGATGCAGCAGATCTTGAGCAAATCGGGCGTCCCCTATATGGTCATGAGCCGATACCATGAAGGCTATTATAATTGGCGAAGCCCGGATGGATCGGCTGTCCTGGCCTACTCTCCGGGCCATTACGGCAATTCCTCGGCGCTTCTCAACGCCAAGCCAGACGAGGGAGCCAAAGCTATCGCCGACAAACTGGCGAAATGGACTCCTTATTACGTGTCGCGCGGACTGCCCCCCGAATTCCCGCTTCTCCATTCCGAGGATTTTTCCAAACCCACCGATTATCGGCCGCTCATCGCCTTGTGGAACGCCGCCCCGGGCGGAGGCAACACCGCGGCCGGCGCCGCAGCCAAGGCTTCTACGATGATCTATTCCTCGGCCCGCGGATTTTTCGAAGCGCTGAACGCCGGACAACCGAAATTCGGCGAAGCGATGGGGGAGCGGCCCAACCTGTGGCTCTATATCCATGGACCGACGCATCATGCGGCCATTTCCGCGCACCGGGACGCCGGCCGGATCCTCCCGGCCGCGGAGCTGTTCAGCACCGTGGCCTCTCTGTTGGACGGGAGTTTCGCCGGCTACCCGGCCAAGGAACTGACCGAAGCCTGGCAGGCGGCCATTTACCCCGATCACGGCTGGGGCGGCAAGGAAGGGCAGGTCACCGATCGCCTCTTCCGCAAGAAATACGAGTTCGCCCGCGACAAGGGGCAAGAGCTCCTCGAACGGGCGTTGACGTCGATCGCCGGACGGGTCAAGGCCAATCCGGCCAAGGGAACGCCCCTCGTCGTTTTCAACGACCTCTCCTGGCTCCGGACCGGAGCCGTGACGGCCGAGATCGCCGGGCCCGCCGGCGGCTTTGTTATCACAGACGCCGGGGGCAAGCGTCTGCCCCATCAGGTTCTTCCGCCGCTTCCCGATCAGGCGGCGGACCGGGTGCGTGTCGAATTCGTCGGTGAGCGGATCCCCCCGGCCGGATACAAGACCTTCTATGTCCGGTCTGGCGGAACTCCGGACAAGGAAACCATCGCTTCCGCCGACGGCGTCATCGAGAACGGATTCTACCGTGTCCGGCTTGCCCCGGGCGGACTGCAAAGTGTTTTCGACAAAGAACTGGGCCGGGAGATCCTGAACACGGGCAAGTTCCTCGGGTTTGAAATCTTCACCCTGCAATCGGAGGGAAACGGCGCGGGTGAATTCGGCCGGGTCCAACAGCCGACCATGGACGGTTTTGACAAACTCGGCGCGCATCAACCTGTTTGGACCCGGGTGGCCGGAGAGTGCGGACCGGTCAAAGACGTCTATAGATTCAAACACTCTCTTCCCAACGTCGTCGTCGAGGAACGCCTGGTTTTCTACAAGACCGTCAAACGGATCGATTGCGAGATCGCCCTTCTCGCCTGGGACGGGACGCCCTATCGCGAATTCCGCGTGGCGGTTCCCGTGGCCGCCCCGGGCGGAAAAATCGCCTATGAAGTTCCGTTGGGAGTGGTCGAAGTGGGGACCAGCGAAGCCAAGGGAACGGGCGGTCCGGCCTACGGTAATCTCGTCTACGACGAGGAAATGTCGGCCATCCGGCCGCGGGAAATCCAGAATTTTCTGAGCGTCTCCGACGCCGCCTTGGGCGTGACCATGACGACTTCGGTCGCGGTGGGGGATTATATCGACCCGACCGATCGTCCCGTCGATTATCCCGTTCTCCAGGCCATCCTTCTCGCCTCGCGGCGAAGCTGTCACGGCCAGGGCAACTGGTATCTCCAGGAAGGCGATCACCGCTATCGTTTTTCGCTGACCTCGCATGCGCCGGGATGGAGGAACGGCCGCAAGCCGGGAATCGAATCCAATCACCCGCTTCACGCCGTTCCGGGATTCGTTGCCGCTGCCTCATCACCCCTGCCCGAAGACAAGAGTTTCTTTTCCTTCACGGCGGACAATATCCTTCTCAGTACGGTCAAGAAAGCCGAGGATGACGATTCGGTGGTGCTGCGCTGTTATGACATCGAAGGCTGGAACTCCGACCTCCTCCTCCACAGTTTCATCCCCTGGGGAAAAGCCGACTCGGTCAACATGATTGAGGAGGGAGGCACGCCCTTGACGCTGAATAAAGAAGGCGTCGCCCTCAAAGTCGGTCATCACGCCATCGAGACGGTCCGACTCGTTCCGGCGAAAAAGAATGATTAGCTGGTCAGTCGAAAATCCGGGTTACATCCCGGCCTTGGCTTCCCGGATAAGTCGGTGTGCGCCGTCCGCAAGCAGTAATGTATCCGTGGCCAGGCAGATAAGCTTGTAGCCGTCGGCGACGGCGGCCTTGGCCGCTTCCGGGGACCCGGCCAATATTCCGACCGGCCGGCCCGCTATTCCGGCCGCCCGCCGGACTCGGCCGATGGCTTCCCTGACCGCAGGATCGCCGACCTGCCCGGGGATACCCAGGCTGGCTGAAAGATCGTAAGGTCCGATGAAAACTCCATCGATTCCCGGGACGGACAGAATGTCGTCGATAGACCGGACCGCGTCGACATGTTCGGCTTGGGCGATCAGGATTATATCCCGGTTGGCGTTGGCGATCGCTTCTCGGAGCCTGGTGCCGTAAGCCTGGGCCCGGGCGATCCCTACGCTCCTAGCCCCTTGGGGAGGATATTTCGCCGCCCGGACGCAGGCGTGGGCCTCATCCGCGGAATTGACATGGGGAAAGATCAACCCGTCGGCGCCCGTATCGAGGGCCTTGCCGATCCACATCGACTCGTTCGTCGGCACCCGGACGATACAGGGGATGCGTCCGGCCACGGCCTGGATCATCCGCTGAACGGCGGCATAGTCGAGCAGACCGTGCTCCATGTCGAGAAACAGCCAGTCGAATCCCGTGAGGACGCAGACTTCGGCGATTTCCGGAGAAGGGAGGGAAAGCAAAGTTCCCAGAAGAGGCTTTTCGGTCCGAAGAAGCTCTTGAAATTGCGTGGCCATGACCATCATTTTAGTTAAGCTCTCGGTTTGGATCAAGTCCGGAATCCCCGATCTTTCCAGGGAACCGGGGCCGCCGAATCCTCGCCAGGGTGAAAGCGCTTATGCTATACTCCCGCCGAGCAAGAAAAAATCCATGGCCGATATCGTCAAGGGCGTCCGCTCTTTCACGCTGGGAACGGCGCTGAGCCGCGTCCTGGGACTGGTGCGGGAGATGGTCATCAACCATCTGTTCGGCGCCGGTATGGCCAATGATGCTTTCCGGGCGGCTTTCCGCATCCCCAATCTCCTGCGCGACCTGTTCGCCGAAAACGCCCTGTCGTCGGCTTTTGTGCCCGTCCTCACGGAAAAAAAGCGTCAAGGCCGAGAGGCCGAGAACCTGTTCGCTTCGAATATCCTCAATACGCTCCTGCTTGTCGTCGGGCTGATCACGGTCGCCGGGATGCTGGCTGCCAAACCCCTGGCCGGGATCATCGTCGGCGGTTTCGATAAGATCCCCGGCAAGGTCGCGCTGACGGGCCGACTGACGGCGATCATGTTTCCCTTCCTCTTGTTCATCGCCTTGGCCGCCTGGGCCATGAGCGTTCTCAACACCAACGGATCGTTTTTCGTTCCCGCCGTCGCCCCGGCCCTGTTCAACATCTTTTCTTTCCTCACTCCCGCGGCGCTGTTCGTCTATCTCAGCCGGAGGGGGATCGAGCCCGTCGTCGGCGCGGCCGTGGGGGTGATGGTCGGCGGGCTGATGCAATTTCTCATCCAGGTGCCTCGCTTGTTCCGGACGGGCTTCCGGTACCGGGTTTACTTAAGCTTCCGCGACCCGGGTTTCCGGCAAACCCTGGCTTTGTTCATCCCCGTCGCCATCGCCCTGTCGGGGTCGCGGATCAGCTTCTTCGTCAATACGATGTTGATTTCCAGCCTGCCCGAGAAAAGCCTGTCCTGGCTCGAATCCTCCTATCGGATCATGCATCTTCCCCTGGGGCTCTTCGGCATCGCCATCGGTGCCGTCGCCCTGCCGGCGCTTTCCCGATTGGCCGCGGCGGGGGATTCCGAATCGGTCCAGACAACCTTGTCCGATTCCCTGCGCTTGGTGATGTTCCTGACGGTCCCGACCTCGGCCCTCATCGGCGTCTTGGCCGGGCCGATCACGAGCGCCATCTACCGGCACGGGAGGTTCACCGCGGAGGACGCCGCGGCCTCGGCGGCGCTGCTGGTGATTTATATTATCGGCGTTCCGTTCATGTCCGTCCTGCGCAATTTAGCCGCCGTCTTCTTCGCCCATAAGAACGCCCGGACGCCGATGATCGCAAGTTTCATATCCGTCGGCCTGACCATTGCCCTGAACCTGTCTCTCATGGGCATCCTGGGCATCCGGGCCTTCCCGCTGTCGACGACGATTTCCGCTTTCGTCAATGCGGCTATACTCTACTTGCTCCTGCCGCGTCAAATCGGAAAATTCTCTTCCGCCCCCCTCTTCAAGTTCGCGGGAATGCTCGTTTTGGCCTCGCTTCCGGCCGCCTTCGCGGCTTGGGGGCTTGACCGGCTTGGATTTGCGCTGGGGGGCGGTTCACGGATCGTTTTAATCCTGAGAATCGGCATTTCCGGCTTGGCTGGTTTGGGCGTCTTTTATGCCGCCTGCCGCTTGATAGGCCTTCGCGAAGTCGGAGATTATTTCCGCCGGTTCCTTGGCCGGGCTGAAGCTTAGCTGGACCCGCCGGTCGAAGCGAGACCCTATTCAGCCTTCATCGGGACGGGACGAGTTCGACAAGGAACTGTCTGGACAGGCTCCGCCAGATGAAACGCAGATCAAAACGGCCCGCCCGCCGGATGAGGTAGAGGTCGATATTGGCCAACCGTCCGGCGAAAAAATCGTAATTGAGAAGCGACTGGATTTTCCAATTCTTGATCAATCCCACGGACAGGTCGGCGAATCCCGATTTCCAGTCGCCGTATTTGGGATCATAAGACAAAGAGACCCAGCCGTTGACGCGGGAAGGGGAATGGGCGCGGAAAACGACGCTCAGGTCCTGACTCGTTGTTCCCTCGATGAGCCAGCCGCGCGTGCGGCGGCGGGATTGGGCGCTGTAGATAGCTTCCAAGGCGATCCCCGGAGCGAACTCCTGAAGGGCTTTTAAAACCGTGCCGCCCGAGGTGAAATTCCGGCCTTCCTTTTCGACGAACTGCTCAGCCGTCAATCCCGCCTGCAGGGTCAGGCCTGGCCTCAGGCGGATAGGAAGGGCCGATAAGTTGAAGGACGTGTTGTTGTTGTAGCTTTCAGTTTGGGAACGGTCGGTCCGCAGGCTGTTGACGACGAAAACGTTGGACAGAGCGGCCGTAAGCAAACCGCCGTAGAAAGTCAGCGGTGTCAGTCCCAGCCGCAGTTGGGGACGGGTCAGACGCTGCTCCCCGAGAAGGTCGTTGTTGAGGTAATAATCGGCCGCGGCTTGGAAACGATCCGCGTTATAGGAGAGGTTAAGCCCGGCGGTCAGGATTTTGGAAGCGCCCCCCCCGGCGCCTCCGAAGCGGATATGGGAGTAATTGGAGTTCCATTGGAATTGAACCCGCCGGCCGAATGTTTTAACGTAATTGAGGTTGATCAAGGCCTGATCGTGGAGCTCATAGCGGCCTTGGAAGGCCAGCGTCCCCCATTTTTCCGAGGCCAGGTCGGATTGCAGGCCGAGCCAGATCTCCCCCCGGGATTGGAGGGGTTTGTTGGTGGAGATATCAAAGACGGTGCTTTTTTTAGCGTCGCGGCCGCGCGTCCCCAGAAAAAGACGGGTGTTCCACAAACTGGTCGAGTTGTAGTTCCCGGCCACTCCGAGGTCCAGACGGTCGTTGACCGACCAGGTTGTCGATGTCTGGAGGTCGAGCTGGCGGGGGAGGCCGATATAGTCCTTCAGGATGGAATGCTCCTCGTAGTGAAACCGGGTCAGGCTTTGAATTTTCTTGTCCCGGCGGTAGGCATAGCTGAGGTCGCCGAACAGCCCCTGGTTGCGGGTGAACCAGACTTTGTCCAGGGACAGTCCGCCAGTTTTCGACGCGTCTCCGGCGGAAAGTTTGAAGCGCTTGAATCCGACCGATTCCAAGCCCTCGACATAGAGCGTGACCTCCTCGCCGTAAACCTCGAACAAGGCCGTGATTTCGATCGTCTTGGCGGTCGAGTAGAGCAGCGAGGCGCGAAGCTTGGCCCAAGTGACTTCGTTGAGGGCCGACCGGCGGGTTCGCGCTTCGACCGCGAGTTCTTCGGCGGTCCGAGTACCGGTGAAGGGCGTGGTCTCGATGGTCTGGCCGTATCGGATGAGAATTCCCGGCGCTTTATCGGCGTCGCAGTAGAATTCGTCCGCCTCGATATGCTCCGCGCCCTTAGTCAGAACGACCCCGCCATAGACGACCAGGCCATGGGTTCGGACATCGAACTTGATCGAGCTGGCGGTGATCGCCCACCCCGACCAGACGAAAGACACGTTTTCGCCCAGGATTTGATCATGGTCGAAACTATAGGCCAGGTACCCGCCGGCGATGCGGAGGAGGGGGGGGGCGGCGCCGAGGACGGTCTCGGACGCTGAACCCGTGGCCGCAAGAACCAGTCCGGCAAAAATTAAACCCATTCGCCTCCCCGGGCTGAAGCCCGGGGTAGATCCAAGGTTAATACTGAGCGGCGCTTTGTACCCCGATTTAAAAATCGGGGTTTTGCGCAGCAAATGTATAAAAGCCTTTGTCTTGAACGCCTTCTTTCGCTCGATTTTCAATTCTGGAATCTCAACTGAAAGAGTCTCTGGTTTCCATCGGCGTTCCAGAGGAATCGGCCGTCGAAAGCCAATCCCTGGGGCGATTGGCCGGGGGACAGGTATTTCCGCAGGACATGGCCCTCGGTATCGGTTTGATAAATCGTCAAAGTCCCGGCGTCGGCGATCCAAAAGCGCGTTCCGTCGAAAGCCAGCCCGGTCGCCCTTGTCCCGGGATTGGGAAACGAACCCCTCACCTCGGCCGTCTCGGGATCGATTTTGAGGATCGTGTTGGTTTGGGCGTCCGCGGCCCACAAGACGCCGATAGCGAATTCGAGGGAGGTAAACGATCCTCGCTGAAGATTCAGCCGTTTGAGGACATCACCGCTGAAGGCGTTGATTTTGGTGATGAATACGTCGGTTTCACCGCACACCCATAAGTCGAACCCATCATAAGCGACGTCGGAAAGACCATTCGTCTGGGAAGGGAGAGAACGAAGAACAGACCCGTTCGACGGATTGAGGTCGAAGAGCCCTCGGTTAGACCCGTCGACGAGCCAGAGGGTTGCCCCATCCCAAGCCAGACCCCGCGGAGCCGATGCCGGGCTGAAAAAGGACTGGACGACTTCGAAAACGACTTCTCCCGCGGACGGATCGAAGGGATTATCGAACAACCGGTCCCGACACGCGCCGAGCCACAGCGCGCTAAAAACGGCGGCCGGCCATAAAAACGATCGCCTGGTTTTCGTCACGTTGAATCCTGAAGGTCCAGGCCGATTTTGGTCGGCCGCTATTTTTAACGATGAGGACCATATCGAGAAGATTGAGCGCCCAGACCGCGGCCCCGGCCAGGAGGTAGCGATTCCGGCGGGTGTCGAAGGTCTCGGTCGATCTCCGTTGCAGGACGGCTTCATTCCGACCGGCGGCGGCTCTATAGCGGTCATAGGCCTCATTGCCCAGGGCGTTGTTCCGGAGAGCCTGGATCAGGCATACCAGCTCCGATCCCAGGAAGATGACCCCTTCGAGATAGCGGTGTTCGGAGAATTGTCCCCAGCCCGGGAGGAGGAGTGATTTTTCGAGCGGGCCGAAGGTGTTGGGGGGCGGCTCGGTTCGAGCGGGCGGCGCCCCGGCATCCTGGGCCCTGATTAAAGGGACTAGTAGAAACGCGGCCAAGGCCGGCCCGATGAGGAAAACTCGTTTTTTCATCCCGGGCCAGAAATAGCATAGACGGGCGGGCAAGTCAAAGAAGCGGGCTGCCGGCCCATTCCATCCAAGCACCACGGCGATAAGCCTCGGCGCGGCTTTCGGCGAAGAAAGGTTTCGTTGGCAGTTTAGAGAGCGATACGCATTCTTGACACTGGTTGTTCTTTTTCTTATGGTAAACTCATTGAAAGGAGGCTAATCATGTTTTCAATGAAGAAATGGACTTCCTGTAAGTTTTTGGCCGTTTTTCTGAGCGTGTTTTTTGTTATGGAAGCGCATACCCTGGCCGCTCAGCAGAATGCCGCCCAGGAGGAACAATGGGCGGCGCAGTTCAAGTTGGCGAAAGAGGCCTATTTCGGCGCCGACTTTGAGAACGCCAAAACGATCCTGGAAAAGCTCATCTCCGACCTGGGACCTGTCCAGGGCCGGGACACATTTAAAGGGCAGGTCTTCCTGCTGACCGGCGCGACCTACGAGATGCTGAAGTTCAAGGAGCTGTCCATCAAGTTTTTTTGCCGGGCCAAGGCGATTCTCGGAGAAAATAATACCAGCGAGGGGCTGGAATTAAAAAAATTCAAGTATTATAAGGAAAACTGCGCCGGTGCCGGGGTCATCGCCGGGGCTGTCGCCGCTCCCCGAAAGAGGAGTTTTCTGGGCGGGTTTCTGAGGACCCTGCTGTTTCTATCGGTCCTTGGAGCCGCGGCCTATTTCATCTATACCAAGTACATAAAGAAAGGCTCCGATAGCGGGACCGACACGACGACGTTCACCAGCGCCTGCTTCTCGACAAACTGGCATTTCGATATCTATTCGGAATGGTCCGGGACCGTGGGCACCGTGTCCTTGACGCCCGACGCGGCCCCTCAGCCGAACGAGTCGAACGGCTGGGACAACTCGGTCACCTATACTCTTTCGACGTCCGGAGGCGGTTCTCTCACACTGATCCGGCTGAAATTGAGCGTCACTATCGGAGGCGGAGATAACGGCGTTCGGCGCGATCTGGTTTACATGGACGGCGCCCAAATCCTCGACCAAACCAATACGTTCACCCAGCTCTGCAGTGCACCGGGGGCGAAGGATTACAGCGAGATCTACCAGAGAAACAGCACCGGCTCATTCACCTTACGGCACAAGGTCGAGCTGTCGAAAGCGCAGGCGGTTTTCAGTGGTCTGTCCATAACCAAGAAGTGAGGCTGAATCCGCTCGTTTTTTCTCACCGGTTTCGCATATTTCTTGAAGAATTCGGCCGGAAACGGATAGAATGGAAGGGCTCGAATGGGTTTAATTTCCGGTACCCGGCCCAAAAATGCGGGGGACCAAGGAGGAGGAGCGATGCCGTTCGTTAAAAAGAGAAAACGCGGTTGGCCGACTTTCGGCATTTTTGTACCGTGTGATCCTCGCATCGATGAGGCCTCGCGCAGGCGGGCGTACAATATCGGGACGCGGACGGCCCGCTTGCTGGCTGAGCATTTGCGCCTTCCGGACGGGACCGCCCCCAATGTCGTTTTCGCCTCCCATCTGGTGGACAATGAACAAACGGCCGACGAAGCCGCCCTCGAGCTTCAAGAGGCCGGCGCCGGAGCCCTGGTCATCGTCCCCGACACCTGGTTTTTTCCCGGGAAAACGGCGATGGCCGTAACGGCGCATTTTCCGGCTTCTCTTCCGTTGGCCTGCGTCGGCGGAAACAACGCTTCCAAGCCCGGGGTCGTCGGTATCGATGCCCTGGTCGGCGCGTATGCCCAGACCGGGCGGCTTTGTCCGATGGTCATCGGGACGATGCCGGAGACGGGGGAGGACCCCGATTTCGACGCTCCGACGCAGGAGGAAATCATCGACCTAGCTTCGGCCCAGCTGGCGGTCGTTTCTTTGAGGGGCCGCCGCTATCTGGCCGTGGATACCGATTCCATGCAGATGGAGACGGCCCTCAACCATGTCCACGCCGCGCGGCGTTTCCTGGGATTGGAATCGACCCGGGAATCGATGAAAATTTTCGCCGACATGCTGCGCAAGAAGGGCGGGTATGACCCCGAGGAGCTTAAGGCGCTCCGCGACTGGGTCGTCAACGTCAAGTTCCGCAACCGGATCTTCAACAATACCGTCGAGATCATTGAAAAGGGATTCAGAATCTATACCGGGGGGAGCGTCAAAGCGCCTCCGCTTATGGCCGAGGATCGCCGCATGCTCGACGAAGGATTGGCACTATATCTCATTCTCCGCGATTATATGCGCGACGTCAACGCCATCGCCGGCGGCTGGACGAACCAGCTTGCCTGGGGGTCGGACCGCCGCGGCCTGCCGTTGACGACGGCCGACATTGCCGAAGCCCTTTTCAATTCCAGCCTGGATCATACCGGTCGGAAAGCCGTCGTCCCGTTCGCCACGGAAAACGACATCCAGGGGCTTCTGACGATGATCGTTCAAAACCGTCTGTCGGGCGGCGGTCCGACGCTGTTTATGGATTTCCGGAAGGTGTATGAGCCTTGGGAAATCGAGAAGAACGCGGGCGAACTGGGCATCGACCTGAAACCCTACAAGGATGCGGCCTGGTTGAAACGCGGGTTCATCGACGGCAACAACAGCGGCAGCGCTTCGCTTGACTACGCCGAGAATCATTATCTGTTCAAGGCCGTCCGGCATTATTTTCCGGGGGGCGGATTCTCGGTTGGGTTCGTTTCGCCCCGCGGGCTTCGCGGTCAGGCCGGGCGCCTCGGCTATTCCGACCTCAGCGGTATGTTCACCATGGTCCAGGGCGAGGCCGAGAGTCAGGAGCTTCCCGTCCCCCTGATCGAGCGGATTTGCCACGCTTCGGATTATTCCTGGCCGCACACTTTTCTGACCTTCGACCACGTCCCCTCGAGTTTGGTAAAAGTGGGCGTCCCGGCCAACCATATCCATATGGTGACCGGGCTGCCGCGGCGGCGGTGGCAGCATTTTTCCGACTACACCCTGATTCTCAATCACAGGTGGGAGAATTCGCCCGAGTTCGTCGAGGGGCTGGATCGGCCTCAGCCCATGCTGTGGCGGCTCAACGGGGGAGAGACGGCTTCGAAAATGCGTCTGGCCTCGCGGGCCTAAGACCGGGGTCAGGTCTTAACATATAACATTCGCCTTGAGTGAAGGAAAAATTGCCGGAAGCCGATGGTTCAGGGTTTAGCATGCAAAGGGATTGAACCCGGCTTAAAAAAGTCCAGGATTTCCAGCGGATGGGAGGCCAGCGCCTTAGCGCCATTGGCCTTCAATTCCTCGGCCGTCCGGAATCCCCATACGGCTCCGACCGGGAACATCCCCGCCGCCACGGCCGTCTGCATATCCGTATTGGTGTCCCCAAGGTAGAGGATTTCCCGGGGTTGGATGTTCAGTATCTTTGCGATTTCCAAGGCGCCCGCCGGGTCCGGTTTGACCGGGGCATACTCCCGGGCTCCGAACACGATTTGGAACGGATATCCGGGGAAATAGCGGTTTATGACTTCCAACGTCGAAGCGTGCGGCTTGTTGGACAGAACGGCCGCGGGAACTCCACGCTCGGCCAATCCGGCCAGCATTTCGGCCACACCGGGATAAGGTTTAGTTTTGACGGCGTTGCGTTTCTGGTACTCGGCCCGCATAATCGTCCCCAATCCGGCGGCCGCCTCCGGATTGCCGCGGGCTTCGGGGGGTAAAGCCCGCTGAATATAGCTGTGAAGCCCGTCACCGACAAGATTTTTACATTCGTCGATCGTATGGATCGGATATCCAAGCGCGGACAGGGCTGCGTTCATGGAATCGGTCAGGTCCTCGATCGTGTCGAGGAGGGTGCCGTCGAGGTCGAATACCGCCGCCTTGAAGGTCATGATGATCTCCCGAGAGCCCGCCATTTTATCATAGATGGCGGCACGTATCCCCTTTCTCTTGTTTCCCTCCCGAATTTATTGTAAAACGGGGAACGAAAGGAAGGTAACACCATGGCCCAGTCCCCCTCGATTCGATCGATCTTTCTTTTACTTTTCGCCGGGGCTCTTTTTTTCTCCGCTTGCGCGAAAATGCCCGATCCGGCCGATCTTGTCGTCACCAACGGCAAAATCGTCACCCTGGATCCGGCCAAACCGGAAGCCCAAGCCCTGGCCGTCCGCGGCGATATGATCGAGGCCGTTGGTACTGCTGAAGAAATCGCCCGTTTCATAGGCCCGGCCACCCAGGTCGTCGACCTCGGCGGCAAGCTGGCCACGCCTGGTTTCATCGATTCGCATCTCCATTTTACCGGTATCGGCCAGGCTAAGCTTTCCCTCGACCTGACCAAGGCCCGGAGCTGGGACGACATCGTTGCCCTGGTCGCCGCGGCGGCCAAGACGGCCAAACCGGGCGAACCCATCACCGGCCGCGGCTGGCATCAGGAAAAGTGGAACAAGGCGCCCGAGCCCAACGTTGACGGCCTTCCCATCCATACCGCTTTGAGCAAGGTTTCTCCGGACAATCCCGTCGTCCTGACCCACGCCAGCGGCCATTCCTGTCTGGTCAACGCCAAGGCCATGGAATTGGCCAAGATCACGGCCCAAACGCCCAATCCCGCGGGCGGGGAGATCATCAAGGATGCCAAGGGACGGCCCATCGGCGCGTTTCTTGAAACCGCCCAGGGTCTGGTCCGCGGCGCACTGTCCAGATGGGCCATGACCCGCACCGCTGAAGACAAAGAGGCCGAACGGCTCAAGATCGTCGAGTTGGCCGATCAGGAATGCCTGTCCAAAGGCTTGACCAGTGTTACCGACGCCGGCTCCTCCTGGTCCACGGTCGAGCTTTTCAAAAAAATCATCGACCAAGGCAAACTCGGTGTCCGCCTCAACGTCATGCTCAGCGAGGGCAATGCCCGGCTGGCCGAGAAGGCGTCCGAGTGGAAGACGATCGGTTACGGATCGAACCACCTGACCGTCCGCACGATCAAGCGGCTCATCGACGGCGCCCTCGGCGCCCACGGCGCCTGGCTCCTGGAACCATACACCGACCTTCCGGCATCGACCGGCCTCAACACCGAGGACATCGCCGCTCTCAAGGAAACGGCCCGGATCGCCATCGAGAACGGCTACCAGTTGGGCGTCCACGCCATCGGTGACCGGGCCAACCGGGAGACCCTGGACATCTATGAGGAAGCCATGCGATCCCACCCCGACAAAAAAGATGTCCGCTTCCGTATCGAACACTCCCAGCATCTGTCCGTCTCCGATATTCCTCGGTTTGGCGCTCTCGGCGTCATTGCCGCCATGCAAGGCATCCACTGCACGTCCGACGGCCCCTGGATCGCCAAAAGGCTGGGGGAGGCGCGGGCTCGAGAGGGGGCTTATATGTGGAGAAGCCTGACCGCCTCGAACGCCGTCATCTCCAACGGCACGGATGCTCCGGTCGAGGACTGCGACCCCATCCCCAGCTTTTACGCCAGCGTGACCCGCAAGATGAAAAACGGCGAGCTTTTCTATCCCGAGCAGAAAATGACCCGCGAGGAAGCCCTTCGCTCTTATACGCTGAACGGGGCCTTTGCCGGGTTCGAGGAGAACATCAAGGGCTCGCTCCTTCCCGGCAAGCTGGCCGACCTGACGGTTTTCTCCAAGGACATCATGACCTGCTCTGATGACGACATCCTGAAAGCCGAAGTCGTCACGACGATCGTCGGCGGCAAAATACTATACAAGAAGTAAACTCATGGCGAGCCGTTTTCGGACCCGGGCGCTCATCGCCCGGCTGATGCCGACGGAGGAAAGCTCCGACGTCCTGGTAACCTGACCATCCTGGATTGGTTCGACAAAAAGGCGACGGACAAGATCAAAGGCGGATGGAGTCCGAGGGAGGAAAAACCATGAGCAGGAAAACGCGTTCCGGGGCTGGTCTCGCGATCGGGCTGGCGGTCATCGTCGGCTTGGCCTGGCCGCTTGTCCCGGCGGCGCAGAACAAAATCCATAAGGTCAAACTCGGTCCCCAAGTCAACAGCGGCATCCGCGAGGGTTTTCCCATCGTCAGCCCGGACGGGAAAACGCTTTATTTCATCCGCGAAAATTACCAGGATGAAGGCCTCACGGCGCTGATGAATGAAATGCCCAAGGCCACGGATGAAAAAGCCGTGAAGGAGTGGATGGAAAAGCTGTCGAAAACAGCGGGGTCGGCCGCTATCGCCAGAGCCCCGCAGACGATCTGGTCCTCGGAGCGGCAGGGAGACGGACACTGGGGCCGGGCCCAAATTCTTCCGGAGCCAGTCAATTCCGAGTTCAACGCTTTTGTATTCAGCGTGCTGCCCGACAACAACACGCTCTTCATCGGCCGGCCGAAAGGAATGCTCCCCGAACTCATGAGGGGGGATGACGCCGTGTCTTTCGCCCGCCGGACCAAGGACGGCTGGTCTTTATCCCCGTATCTAAATATCAAGAACTTCCAGAACGTGTCTCCCCGTTTCGGTTTCGCCCTTGCCCCCAGCGGCAAAGCGCTCCTTCTGGCCATCAACAATGGCGAAAGCCTGGGCGGGATCGATGTCTACGTCAGCTTCCCTCAATCCGACGGGACTTGGTCACGGCCCAAGAACCTCGGTCCCGCCGTTAATTCACCCCGCAACGAATATGGCATGTTTTTCGCGCCCGACGACCAAGCCGTCTACTTCGCCAGCGAAAGGGACGGAGGCTTCGGGGGGACGGACGTTTACTTGATGCGCCGCCTCGACGACACGTGGTTGAAATGGTCGGCTCCACAAAACCTCGGGCCCGAGATCAACGACGAGAAAAACCAGGAAAGCCTGTCCGTGGACGCTTCGGGCCAATTCGCCTTCACCGCCGAAGGCGAGCGTTTCAAGGAGGACATTTACGAATTCGCCCTGCCGGTTTCCCTCCGACCCGCCCCGGTGGCTTTCGTTCGGGGAAAAGTCCAGGATCCCGGCAAGAATCCCTTGGGCGCCGTGATCAATTATGAGCGTCTTCGCGACGGCTATCAGTCCGGGTCGGCCGGATCCCATCCCGGTACCGGGCGCTACCAAATCGCCCTGCCCTTGGGCGAAAACTACGGTTTTCTTGCCGACGCCCCGGGTTACTATCCGGTGAGCGATAATCTGGACCTCTCCCAGGCCAAGGAGGGCCAGGTCTTCGATCGCGATTTGACCCTCATTCCCATCCAGTTAAAAAAGCCGATCCGTCTCAACAACATTTTCTTCAAATCGGACAAGTCCGAACTCCTGCCGGAGTCCAAGCGGGAACTCGACCGCCTCGTCGCTCTTCTCCTCCAATACCCGCGGATGGAGATCGAGATCGACGGCCATACCGATTCGCAGAATACCGAGGATTACAACCGGAAATTGTCCGAGGCCAGGGCCCGCGCCGTCGTGGATTACCTGGCCAAGGCCGGAATCGCGGCCTCGCGGCTGACGTCGCAAGGATTCGGCGAGGCGCGTCCGGTGGCTTCAAACGACACGAAGGAAGGCCGGCAGCTCAACCGCCGGGTCGAATTCGTCATTCTCAAGATGTGAGGCCGGAAATGAAAAAGAAAACCATCCGACGGGCGATCAGATTGGCCGGGCTTTTAGCGGCCCTCTTGACAGCGGCCTCGGCCGCGACACTCGATATCAGGCTGGCCCTGCCGCAGATCACGGTGAATAACAGGGCGGAAATCGAGGGTAGGACCGCGGCTAACGCGACCATCGTCATCGCGGTCACCGGGCCCTCAGCCGTGGCGGGAATAACCGTCCAGGCCGGGGGAGACGGCTCCTTCAGCGCCCAAATCGGTCCGTTCTCCGCCGCCGGCGATTACACGATTGCGGCCGCGGCCGGGGGCGAACGGAAGACGGTTCAGCTCACCGTTTCCGCCCCGACCTATGCCATGACCACCCCCTTGGGAGCCCTGGGCAGCGCCCTGGAACAGGCTGCCGATGCCTCGGACCAAGCCTTGGCCCTGGTCAAGGAAAGCCTTGACGCCGTCGGCGGCAACGACCCGGACTTGAATATGGCCAAGGAGAATGTGGACTCGGTCCGCGAAGCCATCCCCGACATCCGCGAAAAAATGCGCTCGTTCGCCCAGACCGAGCGGCGGTTTGAACAAATGCTTGTGGCCGAACCGAACTTGGATAAAGAGGTGATGGCCGAATACGGGAACGACGTCCAATCCGACGAACGTTCTCTGCGGGAGCAAACCGAGCGGCTCATCGCCCTCGGCCGCGAGAACTCCGGCGGCCGCTCGGATGCCTGCGTCGCCGTGGCCATTGCCTCGGCCACTTTAAGCGCCCAGAAAACCCTGCTCTCCTTCATGCAGAACAGCCTCCAGACATTCGTGGAAAAATGGACCCGGGCCAGGGACATTGATGCCGGGACTAATTTTATCAAGTGGATCCAGGATCGTTTTCTCAAAGGGATGAGATCGATTAATGCCGGCACGCCGGAGGAACAGGTTGCGGGACGCCAAGGCGCGCCCCAGCCGCGGGGGATGTGGGCCAACGTCTCCGGTTGGAGCCTAGCCAAGGTCGGCTTCAACGCGGCGACGGCCTTCGCCTCGGGCGGGCCGTGGGCGGCTGCCAAGGTGGCGGTCGAAGGCGCCATAAGCATCGGCATAGACGCCTATACGAAAACCCATTGTCTCGTTTTCAAAGGGCAAATGTCCGGGCATACTCATGTTGAAGCGTTGGACAATAAGTTGCCAATGTATGAGCTCGATAACGACTGGGAAGCCCGGGTCGAGTTCATGTCGGCGAAACCCTCCGGGAAGGAGCCGGTGGCGTTTCGGGGATATATCGCGGGCCGGGCGAAAAATTTCAGGATTAAGAATGGGCTGTGGGTCCTTTACCAGGGCAAGCCCGGAAATTTCAAGTATCTGACCGGCGATCCGACCACGGCCCAACAGATCGGAGCGGTTTTCATGTGCCCGATCGAAGGGACGGTCGCGGGCGAAAAGTGCGCCCTCAAGGCGCGCCGGGGAGGCATCGATTTCGACGGCCGGCTGGTCGCCAAGCTGGCCGTCGTCATCCTTCCCTCCGGTTCGCCCGTTCCGCTGGTTCAGAAATACGACACACCCTATCAGCCGGGCTGGTGGCAGGTGACGCGCGCTCTGGGAGACGGCGGAATGACGACGCTCGACATCCGGATGGACGGCGATAAACGCGTGATCAAAAAAGAATGGACGCGCGATTTGGCCAGTGCCGGGGCCAAGGGGAGCTTCAAAATAAAGATCGATCTATGCGCCGGATGTCCGGATTTCCCCTTCGGATTCTGATAAACCCTTTCGTCGGCGGCAGGGACTCTGAGCGTTGCTCGGTGATCCACTTCCGCCGCTCAGTCCCGCTCCTTGACTCCCCGGGCCAAGCCCAGGGCTCCTGCAGCCGCGAACGTATTAGAGGGAGTCCGGATTCTGCGGCGAAGTTTTCAGCTTTTTTTCCAGTTCCATCGAGGTCCTGGTCACCGAAAGACCTCCCCGCGCGGTACAACGCAGCTCCTGGGGGAGGCTCTTCCCGACCCTATCCATGGTTTCGATGACTTCATCCAGGGGGATGACGGCATCAAAATCGGACAGCGCCATGTTGGCGCAGGCCAGGGCATTGGCGGCGGCCATCACGTTCTTTCCCAGGCATGGTGCTTCGACCCGGCTGGCGACAGGATCGCAAATCATCCCCAGGATATTCTGAAGCGCCATGGACGATGCGTTGCAGGCCTGATGGAGGTTCCCCTTCGCCAGCGTGACCAACGCCGCGGCGGCCATGCCCGAACCGGCGCCGCATTCGGCCTGACACCCGCCGATTTCGGCGGCAAATGTGGCTCGGGCGGCGATGAAGACACCGATCATCCCGGCGGCGAGCAAGGCCTTCGTCATCTCGTCCGGCGACGATCCCAAAACGTCGGCTGCCCCGAGAATGGCGCCGGGCAGCACACCGCATGCGCCGGCCGTCGGGGCCGCCACAATGACGCCCATCGAGCTTTTCACTTCCATCATGGCGGTTACGTAAAGGATGATCCGGTTCAGCAGGCCACCGTCGAGGAGGCGTTCGTTTTCCATCTGCGTCCTGAAAAATCCGGATTGGCAGCCGAGAATTCGGTCGGCATAGCGGGTGCCCTTAAGACCCGTCCGAATGGATTCCCGCATGATGAGTACGATGTCGCTCATCATTTGAAAAACTTGCTCCCCGGGAATTCCGCCCCGGGAGCTCTCATAGCGGATGGCCAGCTCCCACAGCTCCAGGTTCTTGCCGGCGTTGTATCGCCGCATCTCCTCACTCGTCAAAAAGGGAACCTGCATCCCTTGGCGGGATAAGATCGGCAGCACCGGCGAGATGGTTTTGACTTGCTTGACGCCGTATCGCGAACACAGTCGGGTGAGGACGCTTCGTTCCGGGAAACTCCGGGCTTTGATCTCGACGATTTCAGTAGACTCATTTTTTTGAAGTAAAATCCAGTCAGCTTCAATGTTTGTTTCCAGGAACTCGAGAATCTCTCCGTGAGGGGTATCGAGGAAGACCAATGTTTCGTAATAATCGCCCGCCAGAGACATCCGGACGCCGTCAATGTCCACGATTTCAATCATGCCGCCGCCCGTCGAGACGGCGGTCAGCGAATGCTTCTCGGCCGGGTTGGCCAGGGTCAGTTTGTATGTATTCGGGTGTGTCGCCCCCAAATTCACGACCTTCATAGCCACGTTGATCCCGGCTTTCCGGACGGCGTCCGAGGAATCCGCCAGGCGTTCGTCGGTCGCTTCCCAGCCCAACAGTCCGGCCAGAAGTCCCATATCGGATCCCTGCGTCGTATGGGTGGTGGCCAGTGAACCGTCGGCGTCGAATTCGATTCGAACCGATTCGATATCGCCGTCCATCAAATCCCTGGCCATTCTTCCTATGCGCAAAGCGGCCGCGCAGTGCGAACTGGACGGCCCCCGCATTACAGGTCCGATCACGTCATTGAAAATGCTGGGAAAGGAAACGGCTTCGGAATTTCCGCTCATAGCCTAAAGCTTTACCCTGACGCCGAGGCCTTTATGAATCGCTTTCTTATAGACGAGATTCGCCGCCACCAGGTCTTCCAGGCCATGGCCCATGGATTTGAATATCGTCATTTCATCCTCGGCCAGGCGGCCGGGGAGCTTTCCGGATAGAATTTCGCCCAGTTCCGTTCCCCGGGCCGGATCAAGCCCGGCCAGTTCGCCGCAGCCGATCGGGGGCGGTTCGAAAGCGCGCCGGGTTTCGACGAAGAGCCTTCCGTGCCGGAAGACCTCCAGAGGTAATTCGCCGCCGGGTGGAAAGTAGCCGACCGAAGAAAGATGGGCGCCCGGCGAGATCCATTCGGCGTCGATGACCGGTATCCCGGAATTGGTGCACAGACAGACGACATCCGCCCCTGACACGGCCTCTTGAAAAGACTCCACCGCGCGCGCCGCCGGGTTCATCGAGGCCAGTTTCTGCGCATCCATATAGTAATACGAGGCGATGCGGATCTCGGTAAAGCCGCGGACGCGCGGAATAATATGGAGATGAGATTGCCCCTGAACGCCGGCGCCGATAATGGTCAAGACACGAGCGTCTTTCCGGGCCAGGAGTCTAACCGACAAGGCCGAGCAAGCCGCCGTCCGCGTGGCCATAATGGCCGTGCCGTCCATCAGGGCCAGAGGCGTGCCCGTGGCCGGATCGAAGAGGCAGACGAGGGCCTGATGACCGGGGAGTCCCAGTTGATGATTTCCATGAAAGACAGTGACCAGCTTGATGGCCATGGGGGAACCGGGCATCCAGGCCGGCATCATCATCAGGAACCCGGCCTGGGGAATGGACAACTCCCGGCGGCCGGGGCAAACGACACGGCCCTCGCTGAGGGCGACAAACCCCTCCGCCAGATTTGTCAGCAGTTCGTCCGGGTCGAGGAGTTCCCGGACATCGTCCCGGCTGAGAATCAGAAGTTCCAATGATCTTACTCCGTCTCAGGCTTCATAGAAAAAAAACAGTCCGTGCCGGAAATCTCTATCCCGCGGAGAGCTCTTTTTTCCGGGCGGACAAAAACATCCAGATGGATGTATACAAAACGACCCCGCAGACCACCCATTTGAGGACGGTCAAGGGCAGGGATTTAACGACGAAGGCGGCCAGAAAAACGCCGACGACGCCGGCGATCGAAAGGGAGATGGCCGCTTTCCGATCATAGGCGTTTTCTTTGACGAAGCGGGTGCTGCCGGCGGCCATAAGCATGGCCGTGGCCGTCATCATGATGGGAAACGCCGTTCGCGGGTGCATGCCGAGAGCATAAACCATGGCCATGCAGGGGGCATAGAATCCGACGCCGATCGTCTGGAGCGCCCCGAAAATAAAGCTCATCACCACGACCAGGGCCAGTTTCCAGCCCGTCAGGCCGATCGCCTCTCCGCCCAGGGGCATTAATTTGAGCAGTCCGGCTAAAATGGTGAGGGCCACAACCAGCAGGCCGATCCCCATTCCCAGCTGGATCTTGCGGCGCGGCATCTTGGCCACTATACCCGCGCCCAGTACCGCTCCGGTCGGTGCGGCGATCGACATCGAGACGAGCGTGATCGGCTCGACCTTGACCGCGGTCATGAAGATAAACGCCTGGGTGACTGTGGCGATGGTATTGCCGACGTTCATCGTGCCCGGAATGATGCGATCGTCGACCAGCTTGAAAAATTTAAAGAGAGCGGTCTGCTGGGCGAAGCTTCCGATACCCAAGGTATCGAAAAAGTTGGTGATGAATCCCGTGCCCATGAGCCCGGGCCAGGGTTTGTCGGAGAACGTTTTCCGGTTTCTGATGACGTCCGTCACATAAAAGTATCCAAAAAACGTCGTCATCAAGCCGAGTGCGGTTTTCAGGATGATTTCCATACTCCGCCATCCTATGAATAATCCGGGTTCGGAGTCAAGCGGTCCCGGGCGCGGGTGTCCCGGGCGCGTGTCCCGGACACATCCCTTGTAACGGACGCAGGGGGAGGAGGCAAAGTCCGCGCCGGATGGAAAAAACAGGTTGGGCCGGGATTTCTTGACAGGGGAGGGGTGTTTTGGTATCTTCTTGGCTCCCCAAGATGGCGCTATCGTCTAGGGGCCAGGACGGGTGGTTCTCAGCCACCAAACCGGGGTTCGATTCCCCGTAGCGCTACCACCCCTATTTTCTCGTTTTCCCCTGATAATCAAGATTTTTATGAATTTGGCGTTTTATGCTACGGTATCCCAAATTATGCCATTTTAAGCACTTTTTGTGACACCGTTGTGACATGGAAATCGTTATGTTTATAGGTGGGGGAGTCCCGATTTCCGAGTCCTTTTGTGACACGGGGGGATGGTCCATTCTTGCGCTAACGCGGGAAATCGACCAATAAATAGGAATATGGCAGTTCCAATGTAACCGTGAACAGCCTTAAATCCTCGTTAGGGACGGGTGCAGGCTTATTTATTGAAGGAAAAGCGATCTTGGTAGCGCTCCGCCATCAACTTAGATCAACCGCCCACTTTCTGGAGAAATTGTCAAATGTTGTGTACGGGCCGGAGTTGAGCATATCCTGCTGATCCTCTTTTAAGCCGCTTTGGCAAGGACGCCGTCCTTGAAGATGACGCCTTGAATCACCTGAGCCAGAAGATGAAAACCGTTGAGCTTGCGCCAGTGCCGTTCGGCCTGCTCCGCCAGCTTGAACACCATCATCAGCGTCGCCGTGCGGGAGCCGCAGCCTTTCGTCTGACGAGTTCGATGCCGCACCGTCGCGAACGTCGACTCGATCGGATTCGTCGTCCGCAGATGGATCTAGTGCTCAGCCGGAAAATCACAAAAAGTGAATAACACGTTTTCGTCCTTGCGCAGGCACTCCGTCGCCTTCGGATACTCGGCGGAATATTCGGAAAGGAATCGGCTGATCAGCGATAAGCGATGAACGCCGCCTCTTTCGTCGGCGACAAATACATCTCGTGAATCAGCTTTTTGGCATACGGTTGAACGCTCTGGGGAAGCTTGTCCAGGACGTTGGCCGTTTTATGAACCCAACATCGTTCTTCCCGGACCTGGGCATGCTCTTCCTCCAGGGCTTTCCAGAACCCCAGAGCGCCATCGCCCACAGCCGGCTGGGGCGATTCGCGAAGCCCCCGGGCCTTGAGATACCGTATACCGAAAGCACGCTTCAGCGGTTGGCGATTCTCCATTGACTATCCGCTATCAGAGGCAGATAGTCATATCCCGTTTGCGTTATCCCGTTCATGTACCAGACCGCATTTTGTCCGGTTGAGGAATGCCGCCAGATGATGTCCACCTTCCCATCCCCATTGAAATCGCCCGTCCCCATGATCCGCCAATTCGTATCCGTTATCGTCGGCAAAAAGGCATAGGAAACATAGGTGATTCCGTTCATGTACCAGACGGCATTTTGCCCCGTTACGTTATTCCGCCACAGAAAATCGACCTTC
>CAZLAM010000058.1:0-7496 GCA_964557435.1 uncultured Eubacteriales bacterium | reverse complement strand
CTCACGAGTCCCGTTACGGGCAAATATTCCCGGACCAATTCCACGTCTACGGGGTTGTCTTCGACGACGAGGACGCGGACCACTTCGGTCATTTTTTCAGCCCGTTCGGAGGCAGCTTGACGATAGTCAGCCAGAAATCCTCGATCGACTTCACCACCTTCATGAACTGACCGAGGTCGATCGGTTTCGTAATGAAGCAGTTGGCGTGAAGGTTGTAGCTCTTGAGAATATCTTCTTCGTCCTTGGAGATCGTCAGGATGACGACCGGAATCCGCTTCAAGTCGGGGTCCATCTTGATCTCGGCCAGGACTTCCCGGCCGTCTTTCCGGGGAAGGTTGAGGTCGAGCAGGATAAGGTCCGGCCGCGGGGCTTGGGGGTACTTTCCGTTGCGCCGGAGAAAGTCCATCGCCTCGACGCCGTCGCCGACCACATGCAGTTCGTTGCGCAGCTTGTTGTCCTCCAAAGCTTCTCGGGCCAGGTCGGCATCCCCGGGATTATCTTCGACCAGAAGAATTTCGATGGGTTTAATCAATTTCGATGGGCACATCGCGCACTCTCCTTATTTGGGAATGGTAAAATAAAACGTCGATCCTTTTCCCGGCTCCGATTCGAACCAGATCCGGCCGCCGTGGCGTTCCACGATCCTTTTGCACACGGCCAGGCCGATCCCGGTCCCGGGAAACTCCTGCCTCGTGTGAAGCCGCCGGAAAATGACGAAAAGCCTGTCGGCGAATTGCGGATCGATGCCGATGCCGTTGTCCCGGACGGAAAACAGCCATTCGCCGCCCTGGTCTAGGGCGGACACGTGGATGCGCGGGGGCGTCTCGCCCCGGAACTTGACGGCATTGGCGATCAGGTTCTGGAAGACTTGCAAGAGTTGCGAGGCATCGGCTCGGATTGTGGGTAAATCGTCGTTGGCAACAATGGCACCGCTCTCCTCGATGGCGGCCTGAAGGTTCCGAAGCGCCCCGCCGAGGACCGCGTGCGAGTCGGTCGGTTGGGGCGATTGGCCCCGGGTGCTGATGCGGGAATAAATCAGCAGGTCATTGATGAGCCGCTGCATGCGCACCGCGCCGTCCACGGCGTAATCGATGTACTTCTTGGCCTTCTCATCGAGTTGCCCTTCATAGCGCTGGGCCAGAAGCTGGGTGTAGCTGGAGACCATCCGCAAAGGCTCCTGCAGGTCGTGCGAGGCTACGTAGGCGAACAGCTCCAGTTCTTTGTTGGAACGGGCTAGGTCAGCCGTGGTCGCCCTGAGGCGCGCCTCCGCTTCCCTTTCTACCGTCACGTCGAGGTTGGTGGACTGATAGCCGATGAGTTCGTTGGCGGCGTTACGCATACTCGTGGCGAACCCGCGTGAGATGAATGTCGTTCCGTCGGTCCGGCGCGCCAGAAATTCGCCATCCCAGGCATCGTGCGCGGCGAGAGCCCCCAGCACGGGGGTCGCGTCCGCCGGGTTGGAGAAGAACGACCCGACGCTCTTGCCGATGGCCTCTTCTTTGTCGCCATACCCCCACATGTTTACGAACGCCCGATTGACGTGAGTAATCAGCCCGTTCTTGTCGGCGACGCTCTGGGAGGCGATGGAATCTTCGAACACCTGGTTCTTTATCCGCAGTTCGGCCTCCGCCTTCATACGCTCCGTGACATCGACAAATGTCCCTTCGATATGCGTCGGCCGGCCCCCCTGTTCCTTGACCAGGCGTGTATTCGCCTCGACGAAGATAGGTTCCCCGTTCTGTTTCTTGGCCGGGATTAAATAATTCTTGATTACACCGTTTTTCCCCAGTTCCTCGATATAGGCTTTCCTTTCCTCCGGCTCTTGCCAGAAATCGGGAAGCCGGATGCCCACCAGATTCTCTTCAAGATCGAATCCCAGGATCCGGTTGAATTCCCGGTTGTGGTCCAGAAGCACGCCATCGAGAGCCACGTTGTAAAAACCCTCGGTCAGCTCCTTGATCGTCCGTCGGTACCGCTCTTCGCTTTCGCGGAGCGCATCCTCAGCCCGTTTGTGCGCGGTGATGTCGATGTGCTGGATGATTGCATTCTTGACCATACCATCTGCGTCTTTCACGGGTGAGATGTAGACTTCAAGAACCAGGGATACTTTCTGCTGAAGATTGGGATGATGGAGATCCTCCGTATTGTATTTGAGAGTGAAATTAATCCTCTCGCCCCGCTCGAACACAGCCCGAACAAGGGGCATGAAACCTTGCTTCTCTATGATCTCGTCCTTAAAGAGGTTGAACTTACCCACGACCTCTTCATCCGTAATCTTAAACAACTCCCGGCAGGCTTGGTTCAGCCTTATAAGCGTCCCTTTCTCGTCTGAAATCCAGTGAGAAAAAGGGCTGCGTTCAAAGATATTGGCGAGAAAGGCCTCCGAGTGCTTCAGCGCCTCTTCGGCCCGCTTGCGCTCCGTGATGTCCATGCAAGTGCCCACAAAGCGCTCAGGCTTGCCGTTCTCGTCGACAAATACTTGACCTCGGGCGTTGATATGGCGCCATCCGCCGTCAGGCCCCGGGACACGAAAATCCGTGTCATAAGGAAGATTCCGATCGAGCGCATCCGCGACGGCTCCTTGGACGCGCTCCCGGTCGTCGATATGGAGTAAATCGATGAACTGCGAATAATGGCCCAGGTTCTCGGGCTGGACCCCGAACAGGCGATAGAACTCCGCCGAGCCGGTGATCTCGTCCCGGACGACATCCAATTCCCAGCTTCCCAGGCGGGCCACGGCTTGGGCCTCCACCAGAAGTTCGCTGCTTTTGGCCAGCTCAGCCGTACGTTCCGTGACGAGCTCTTCCAGATGATCGCGGTGCCTCTTCAGCTCGATCTCGGCCAGCTTGCGTTCGTTGATGTCCTGAAATACACCTCCGATCCGAACGATCTTTCCGTTTTCACAGTACGCCTGGCCAAGTGCCCGAACCCATATCCTGTTCTTCTTGGCTGTAATTAACTCAAGCTCTGCATCGAAAGGCTCTCCAAGGCTGATCAACCTGTCGACGAGGCCTGTGATGATTGGGATCGACCCGGGAGCATAAAAATTGATAGCTGTATCCAAATTTGGATCAAAACCGGGTTCAACTTCATGGATTATCCTGGTAGTTTCCGACCAGTAATTTTTCCCGGTTTTAAGATCAATCTCCCAACCGCCCACCCGGGCCAGCCTTCCCGTTTCGTCCAATATCTGTTTGCTTCTGGCCAACTCCAGGGTGCGTTCCAACACCCTCCGCTCTAGATTATCGTTCGCCTCGCGGATGGCTTCCGCCGCTCGTTTACGTTCAGTGACGTCCGTAATAGCCCCTACCATTACATAGGCTTTATCGCTCGTGTCCCAACTGGCGGTTCCTTTGTCCATCCAGGTGGCGATGGATCCGTCCTTTCTATGGACACGGTATTCTTCGCTGTAGGACTCTTTGGTCATTAAATGCCGGTCCAGAGCCGTCATTACCCGTTCACGGTCGTCGGGATGGATTTCTTTTTCCCAGGCATCGATGGTGCGCGGGAATTCATTCTTCTTGTATCCCAGGACAGTATCGATGTCCCCGAACCAGTCCAAAGTTCCTTTGGCGATGTCCCATTCCCAGACGCAGTCGCTGATGGTTCGCGCGGCGATGCGGAATCTTTCTTCACTTTTGCTCAACGCTTCCTCGACCAGCTTGCGCTCGGCTATTTCCGCTTCAAGCTTATTGGTGCGCTCCGCGACCAGTTCCTCAAGATGTCCATGATATTTCTTTAATTCCTCTTCCATCTTTTTGCGCTCGGTGATATCGCGTGTGATTCCCATCACCGCATTGATTTTGCCGGCCTGGTCCCTCATTGGCACGAGAACGGTATTCACCCATAATTCTTTGCCCGGGAAATGGAGTTGCTCGTCAAAACGGACTTCTTCACTTGTTTCAAAAACTTCCCTGATTTTGCTCAGTCCGAACTCGAATGTCCCCGGCGGAAAAAGCGCGGTCACGGGTTTCCCGATGAGATCTTCGGGAGCTTCTTGTGTCGGCCGCGCGGCGGCGCTGTTCAAATATTTAAGAGTTAAGTCCGGGTTAATGATAAAGATGAAATCCTGGGCTGTTTCCGCCAGCAAGCGATAACTTTCCTCGCTCGCACGCAGTGACTCCTCCATCCGCGTGCGCTCGGTGATGTTCTTGTCGACCCTTTCGCGCCCGACCCGCTTGTTCGTATCCGTTCGCTCTTTCGGTTTCCTCATCTATTTCGCCTTCTCGGTTTCATGTCGGTCACCTTCCCCCAAACCCGGCGATGGTTTTCGTTGAAGGAAGTGCAGCGGTATTGAGAAACAAGCGAAAAGGCGATGGCGTCGCCGAAATTATTGATGCTCTCTTGGATCGGTGCCATAACCTCTCCCTCGCCTTGGTTCCGACGTAGGCCGGGTCGCGAAAAGCACCGGGCTTCTTCGAAAAGCAAGACGCCCTATAGCAAATCGAAACTTAACGAATCCGGAAGAGGAGAGAGGAGAGAGGAGAGAGGAGAGAGGAGAGAGGAGATCCCCAAACCTTTCTCTTGAGGCTTCTCTTATCGTTGATTATCTGCCGAGTGTTCCGACTTGTCAAGCGTATTTAATTCTGTCGACGAGGCTATCAGCCCTTCTTGGCCAGGCGGGTCGATTGCCGGGCGGCGCCGAGGTGGTTCGGATTCGCGGCCAAGGCAGCCTTGAACTCATCCGCCGCCGCGGCGTTATTTCCCTGTCCCAGGAAGGCGAGTCCCAGCCAAAAATGAGCCTCGGCGACACCGGCGGCCGCCGATTGTTTCTCGCCGAACTTCTCGAAGAAATCCATGGCCGGAGCCGACTGGAGTCTGGACTCGGCAGCCTTCCGCAGACCATCGAGCTTTTCCGCGGCTTCTTTCTCCCGGCCGAGCTTGCGCAGGGCCAGGGCTTCAAAATAGGCCGCCTCGGACGGACCGTGGCCGTAAGAAGCCGCTTTCTCGAACGCTTCCCGAGCCTTGGCCGCGTTGCCCAGCCCTTCCTGGGCCAGGCCGATGAGATGGAAAATCCTGGCCGATCCGCCTCCGTCCCGCGGTTCGGCGACGTCGAAGTTTCGGGGATAGGTCCGGGCAGCTTCAAAATCGGCCAGCGCCTCGCGCCATTTCCTGGACGATAGAGCGTCTTCCCCGCGTTGCAGATGGGCCTCGACGAAAAGGCCGTAAACGCCCCCGCTGCCTTCCCAGACATTGAAATGATTCGTTTCCAGAATTTCGATGGCCCGGCCGAACCGGCCGGCCTGGACTAAAAGCCCGGCCTCGCGGGCCAGCGCATCGTCTCGCCGGGCTACGATCTTGTGATTCTTTTCCAGGAGCGCCAAACGCTTGGCCCAAGGCGTTCCCGCCGCTTCATGCAACCGGTCGAGCTCTTCATAAAGCTTGGCGTCCTCGGGCGCGGCGGCGACGGCCGCCTCCAGTTCCTTCAGCGCCCCGGGGAGATCGTTTTTCACCCGGGCGTAAGCGAGGCCGAGGTTCCGGCGGGCAATGGAAAATTTCGGGTCAAGAGCGGCCGCTTTTTCCCATTCGGCGACGGCCGCATCCGGCTGGATATCGAAAAGCAGGTTACCCAGATAATAAGGAGCCCGGGGATCGTTGGGCCTTTCAGCCTTGGCCCAGGTCAGGATATCCAGGAATTCCAGTTGAAAGGGAAAGCCGTAATCGGGCGGGCAGGCGGCGGCGATCCGCAGCCTTTCCGCGGCGCCGTCCTTGTCGCCCTTCTGCTCCAGGATCCAGGCCAGCATGTAGTGGATAAGCGGAAAGTCGCCGGCGCCCTTCTTATCCAGGGCCGTCAGCCGCCGCAGGACGTCGGCCGCCTCGTCCCAAAGGCCGCAGCGGGCATAGTCCGAAGCCAGCTCGAGATAGCTGGCCGGGTTGTCCCGCATCAGCGAGGCCAGCTTGCGCAGGACGGTCTTGCCCTCCTCCTCGCTCTGGAAGGCGCGGATGAGGGCCGACTCGTTCCAGCCCCAGAAGTCGAGGGGGTCGAGAGCCAGGGCTTCTTGCGCCGCCGCCCGGGCCTTGTCCAGGGCGCCGACTTTGCGCAGAAGAACGGTCATCAGGGCCGCGGCGTCAGGGCTCTTGGCGTTCTTGGCCACGGCCCGGTCGATCCGCTCCAGGGCCTCTCCGTAATCGCCGGCCTTGCAGGCCATGACCGCCAGCTCGGTAAACGCGGCCGCCGTCCAGCCGTCGTCCCAGGAGGCCCGGTGGAGCGCGTCTTCGGCTTCCGCCGACTTGCCCAAAGCCTTGCGGGCCAGCCCCAGATAGAAGAGCGGCTCGCCATCCTTGGGCCGGGTGTAGCTTCTCGAGGCCCGCTCCACGGCCTTGGCCAGTCTTGCCTCGGCCGATTCGTAGAGACCGCGCTTGAGGTCGCGGACGCCGAGGGCGGTGTTGGTCCGCAGATCCCCCGGGTCGCGCCGCAGAGCCTCGGCATAATATGCGCCGGGAACCAGGGCGGGGTTGTGGAACTGCTCCAGTCGCAGCCCGGCCAGGTAGAGCTCTTCGACCGAAGGGATGTCCTTGGGAGCGGGCGGAGGCTCGACCCTGGGTGGTAGGGCTGTCTTAGCCGGGGCCGTAACCGTGTAGCGGACGAGGAGACGGCCGTCTTGCGTCCAGAGAGACAGGGTCGGAGTGCGGGAGTTGGGGGCATCCTCGAACCAGGGGATCTCCTTGACGAAGGGCTTGCCCGGCCCCAGCGATATCCGCTCTTCGTGCAGGGAGACGATGCCCGAGGAGATGACCGCCCTGGCCTCGCGGATCTCGCGCGTCGAGTAGAAGGCGAAGCGGGCCTTGCCGCCGCCGATGGTCAGGTCGCAAGCCGCCTCGCGGGTCGCCGCCTTGACGCCGCCGACGCCGCGCAGGGGATACCAGAACTGCTTAACGGTGCGGGTTTCGTAGGGCCGGGTCCAGCTGTAGTCCGGCTGGTTGTCCGACCAGGCGCCGAACATGAGCTCGGCATAGGGGCCGTCCGTGTCGGTGAGGAGCTTTTCCCAGAGGGCGCCTTCCGAGCCCGTGCCCCACGTCCAGAGCTTTTTGCCCGGGGTGAAGTTGTGGTCGCCGACGAAGCAGACGCCGGCCTCCTTGGCCTGGTCGTAGCCGGCCAGGAAGTCGCCCGTCCCGTCGAAAGCGAAGAACGAGGTCGGCCGGGCATGGCTTTTCAGCAGGCTGACATCCACACCGGAGCGGTAGTCCTGGCCGTTGAAGATCTCGGTCGAGATCGGCCAGAAGCTGAACTGGTTCTTGCCGTGGAAGGTGGCCAGGGCGGTGTCGGGCGGAAATATGACCTTGTAATCCGGCGTGGCGTGGACGGCGGCGTTGGCAAAGAACAGCATGGACTGCGGAAGGGGCGTCCGGTTGACCGTCCGCAGGGTCACTTCGACGGCCGAAGAGTCCGGCCGAAGCGTCAGGCCCACCCTCCACTTGGTCCGGCCGCGTAGCTCGATCTCTCCCACCCAGACCGTGGCGCTTCCGTCCGCACTGTTGACGATGAGGTAGTCGAC
>CAZLAM010000057.1:0-25704 GCA_964557435.1 uncultured Eubacteriales bacterium | reverse complement strand
CGGGCCTCCGATATTCTCGAGGAAATGGCCCCCGACGAGGCCACCGACCTTCTATCCGAATTCCCCTCCGAACAGATGGATCGACTCGTCCGGACCATGGAAAAACCGTCCCGGGACACGGTCGTCGCCCTCCTGAAGTTCAAAGAAGGCACGGCCGGCAGCATCATGACCAAGGATTTTTTCGCCGTCTCGGCCGACACGACGATCGGTCAGGCCATCGAGGAGTTTCGAACGACGACGTTTCCTCTGGAATCGGTGGCCTACGTATATGTCACCTCCCCGGACGGCCGCTTGCGGGGCGTCGCCACCCTGCGCCATCTCATCACCGCCCCCAAGGACACCCTTCTCGGAACATTGATGAACGAACGGCTGGTCACGGTCGATCCCCAAGACGACGTGGAGGACGTCGCCGAAATATTTAAAAAATATAAATTCCTGGCCGTTCCCGTCGTCAACGGCGATCGGCAGATCGATGGCTTGATCACCCTCAAGGACATCATGGAATCGCAGTTCGAGGAATAGGAAGAAAGACTGTCGAAGATGCGCCTCCCCAAACTCCGCGTCCACTGGAAAACGGTTCTCTTGTTCCTGACCGTCGCCGGTCCCGGGATCATCACCTCCAACGTGGACAACGACGCCGGCGGCATCGCCACTTATTCCATGGCCGGAGCCCATTTCGGGTACAAGCTCCTCTGGTCGCTCGTCCCGATCATGCTCGCCCTGATTATCGTCCAGGAGATGAGCGCCCGGATGGGCGTCGTGACGGGCAAGGGGTTGTCCGACCTGATCCGGGAACGGTTCGGGGTCAAGATCACCGTTTACCTGCTGTTTGCGGTGGTCCTGACGAACTTCGGCAACGTCATCGCCGAATTTGCCGGAGTGGCCTCGAGCCTGGAGATCTTCCGCGTCCCGAAATACCTGTCCGTGCCGGTCGCGGCAATGGTTGTCTGGCTGTTGGTGGTCAAAGGGACCTACCGGTCCGTGGAAAAGATTTTTCTCTACGCCTGTTTGTTCTACGTGACTTATATCGTCGCCGGTTTTTTGGCCAAGCCCGATTGGGGGACGATCGGCCGGAATTTCCTTTCGCCGGACGTGGCCTTCACTTCCGAAAGCATCGGCATGATCATCGGCCTCGTCGGGACGACGATCGCCCCGTGGATGCAATTCTACCTCCAGGCGGCCATCGTCGAAAAAAACATCGCCGTGAAAAACTATCGGCTCGCCCGGCTGGACGTCATCATCGGCAGCTTCGGGGTCACGTTGATCGCCGCGTTCATCGTCCTGACCTGCGCGGCGACACTGTTCAAGGCGGACATTCGCATCGAAACGGCGGCCGACGCGGCCCAGGCCCTCCGTCCGCTGGCCGGAAAATATACGTCCGTTCTCTTCGCCTTCGGCCTGCTCAATGCCTCGCTGTTCGCCGCCTCGATTCTGCCGCTTTCGACCTCCTTCGTCGTCTGCGAAGCCATGGGCTGGGAAAACGGAGTGGACAAAAAATTCTCGGAGGCCCCCCAATTTTACGGGCTTTATTCGATGCTCATCTTTCTGGGCGCGGGAATCGTTCTGATCCCCAAAATCCCCCTCTTCCCGGTCATGTACCTCTCCCAGGTCCTCAACGGCATCACCCTGCCCTTGATCCTCGTCTTCATGCTCAAGCTGACCAACGACAAAAAGCTGATGGGCGAGTACATCAACAAAAAGGTTTATAACATCATCGCCTGGAGTACGATTGCCATTCTCGTCGCCCTGACCGTCGTTTATCTAGGGCTCCTTCTGGGTTTGTGAGGTCCCCGTCCGGAACACGGATTATAGATTCTTGGTGAACACCCGGTATTTCTTATAGACCACTCCGCCCATTTTTTCCATTTCGGCCCGGACCTTCACGTTGACCTCGAGCTCGTGATGAGTATCCATGAACTCGAAGCCCGCTTTTTGGGCCGATTCGATCATCCGGAATCCCATGAAGACGTCCAGCCCGAGACCGCGCATGTCTTCCCGGATCCCGCCGAGGAGAAGGTCGAGCTGCTTTGTTTTTTTGGCCGCCCGGAGAATATGGAAAAGCCCGAAGGGAAGAAGACGGCCGCGGGCTTTGCGGATGCCGGCCGTCACGTCGGGCATCCCGATGACGAAGGCCACGAATTCGCCGCCCTTCTTGACGACCTTGACAAAACGCGGGTCGAGAACGGGCAAATACCGTTTGGCCAAATCGTCCATCTCCTGTTCATCCAACGGATGGTAGCCGTAAATATTCGAATTGACATAACAGTCGTTCATCAGGGAGAGGACGGGCCGAACCACCGGCTTGATTTCCTTCCGGGACTTGAATTCGACGAGTTCGAACTGCCCCCGCCGCCGGATGCGTTCATAGATCTTCTTGTAAAACTCGGGGAATTCCTTGGGGACGGGAATTTTATAAACGAAGTAATCAACGTCTTTTACATAGCCCTCGGCCTCGATCCACGCCGGCATCCACTCGAAATTATAGAACGTGGCGATCGTGGCGTGATGCTCGAATCCCAGAATCAGCCAGCCTTCGGGATCCTGATCGGAAAAGCCGTACGGACCGATGACCCGGGTCATCCCCTTGGCTCGGGCCCAATCCTCGACGCTCCGCACCAGGGCCCGAAAGATTTCGGGATCCTGACAAGTCTCGAAACTGTTGAATCGGGCGATGTTCTCTTTCCGATGCTCATTGAACCGGCGATTGATGATGCCCATGATCCGGCCGACGGGTTTCCCGTCTTTCCAGGCCAGGAGCATGATCGTATCGCAGATGGAGAAAGTTTTGTTCTTGGCCGGGTTAAAATATTTCCATTCATCCATATACAGATTTGGAGTCCACTGCTTTTGGCCGGCGTGGATTTTCTCGGGCAGATAGATGAACGTTTTGAGGTCTTTTTTGGAGGCGACTTCTCGGATTTCAAGGCTCATGCATCTCTCCTTCAAACACGGAGTCCCCCCATTTAGCCCTTTTGTCCGAAAAAAATCAATCGAAATCTCACCGCCGTCGCTAGTCTCAGCGGCCGCCCGGGCCGTCTTTTTTCGGCGCCTTTCTTCGAAAAATAACCCTTTCGGGGAGGGGGGAATCCTGTTGAAATTTCTGTTGATATTTTCTTGACTTCACCCTTTCCGGTAAGTATACTTTTCGCTCCAACCATGAGCCACGAAACCATCACCCTACTCACGGTCTTCGTTCCCATCATCGGCTCGTTGACGATCCCCTTGGCCGGCCTGATCTCGAAGGCCGCCCGGACGGCCTGGGCCGTGGCGCTCGGCGCCGCGACCACCCTCCTGGCGATGTCCCTTCTTCCCCAGGCCCTGGCCGGAGGAGAAACGGTCGTCCGGAAGAACCTCGTTCTGGGGCTGGACTTCATCCTGCTGATCGATCCGCTGTCGATCTTCATGGCCTGCGCCTCCTCGTTTATCGGCTTCCTGATCATCATCTATTCGATCGGGTATGTCCATCACGAGGAGAACCAGAACGAGTATTTCCTCCTGGTCGTCCTGTTCATCGGCAGCATGATGGGGCTGGTGTTCTCGGGAAACCTGATCTTCCTCTACTTGTTTTGGGAGATCATCGCCATCTGCTGCTGGCGCCTCATCGGTTTTTACCGCCTGAAGGAGCACGTCCAGAAGGCCGACAAAGCCTTCCTGGTCACGTTTTTCGGCGCGGTCGTCATGCTGCTCGGTTTTATCGTGATTTACGGTCAAACCGGGAGTTTCGACCTGACGGCGATGCGCGGCACAGAGATTCCCGGGACGGCGGTCCTGCTGATCCTCTTCGGGATGTTCTCGAAGTCGGCCACGGTCCCGCTTCACACCTGGTTGCCCGACGCCGGCGTCGCGCCGACGACGGTCACGGCCTTGCTCCATGCCGCCGTGCTCGTTAAAATCGGCGTATACGCCTTCGCCCGGCTCTTCGTCTACGGCTTCCAACTGCCGGGGGCTTGGCTCGACATCCTCCCCTGGATCGCCGTGATATCAAGTCTGATCGCGGCCGCCGCAGCGACTGTCGAAACGGACTTCAAGCGCATCCTGGCCTATTCGACCGTCAGCCAGATCGGCTATATCTTCCTCGGCTTCGCGGTCATGACCGAGGCCGGGGTGACGGGTTCGGTCCTGTTTATCCTGATGCACGGGCTGGCTAAAGCCGGCCTCTTCCTCTGCGCCGGCATCGTCATCCACGGCACCCATAAACGCGACATCCGCGAGATGGGGGGATTGTTCAAAACCATGCCCCTGACCGCTCTGGCCTTCCTCCTCTGCGCCTTCTCGGTCATCGGGATCCCGCCCTTCGGCGGCTTCTTCTCCAAATTCCTGGTCATCATGGGGACGGTGAAAGCGGGCTTGGTCGCGGCCGCGGCCGTCGCCTTGTTCACCGCCATCCTGACCATGTTCTACCTTCTCCGAACCTTCAGCCAAGTTTTCCTGGGCGAGGTGAAAACACCGGGGCATGAGGGGACTCGGTCCATGGTCGCCGTGGTGGCGATCCTGGCCGTCCTCTCGCTCGTGGCCGGCCTGCTCATCACCTACCCGGCGACCCTCGCCGAGGTGACCACCGCCCATATCATGGGGTGGCTCAAATGATACCGACGACCCTCCTCTGGATGATTCTGTGGCCGGCCTTATCGGCCGTAGTTCTAATCCTCATCCCCAAAACGGTCAAGTTCGCCCGCGAGTCGATCGCCCTCGTTTCCGCGGTCGTCTCCCTTTACCTTGCCTTCGCCCTGTTCGCCGCCAAGGATCTCGTCTGGAGCGCGAACTGGCTGGGCGCGGGAATCAAAATGGAGCTCCGGCTCTATCAATTCTCGGCCTTCATTCTTCTCGGGTTGGCCGGGATCCTCTTCCTCATCACCCTGTACTCCGTAGCCAAGATGAAAGACCATCCCCGGATCCGGGAATATTATGCCTACCTCTTCCTCTCCGCCGCCTTGGCTTTCGGGGCCGTCCTGGCGGACAACTTCGTTCCCTTGGTCTTTTTCTGGGAAGGCCTTCTCATCACCTTGTACGCCCTGATCTCCCTGGGCGGTAAAACCGCCCATCGGACGGCGACCAAAGCTTTCATCATCAGCGGCTTTTGCGATTTCGCCATGATCCTGGGGATCGGGATCGTCTGGTCGCTCTCCGGAACGATGACCATCTCCCAGGTCAGCCTCAAGCCCGAAGGTCCGGCCGCCCTGGCCTTCATCCTGATGATGATCGGGGCCATCGGCAAAGCCGGGGCCATGCCCTTCCATACCTGGATTCCGGACGCCGCGATCGATGCCCCCGTCACGTTCATGGCCTTGATGCCCGGGGCCTTCGAAAAACTCCTTGGAATTTATCTCCTGGTCCGGATCGCGTTCGACATCTTCACCCTGGAGCCCGGGAGCGGCCTCTCCCTCCTCATGATGGTCGTCGGGGCCGGGACGATCGTCCTGGCCGTGATGATGGCCCTCATCCAGAAAGATCTCAAACGCCTGCTTTCCTACCATGCCGTAAGCCAAGTGGGATACATGATCTTGGGCATCGGCACGGCCTTGCCGATCGGCATCGCCGGCGGGATCTTTCACATGATCAACAACGTCATCTACAAGAGCGGCCTCTTCCTGAGCGCCGGTTCGGTCGAACACCGCGCCGGGACGACGGAACTCCGCAAACTTGGCGGACTAGCCAAGGAAATGCCGTTCACGGCGATCGGGTTTTCCGTCTGCGCCCTGGCCATCTCCGGCCTTTGGCCTCTCAACGGCTTTGTCTCCAAAGAAATGATCTTCCACAGCGCCGTCGAAAGCGGGTCGATCATCTTCGCCGTCGCCGCTTGGGTGGGGGCGATCTTCACCTTCGCCTCCTTCCTCAAGGCCGGCCACTCGATCTTCTTCGCCCCGCGCTCGGAAGAACGGGCTCCTGGAAAAGTCAAGGAAAGCCCCGCCGCCATGCTGGTCCCGATCCTGATTCTCGCTCTCCTCTGCATCGTGTTCGGTGTTTTCAATAAGCTTCCGCTTTCGAACTTCATCCAACCCGTCGTCCAGGCTCAGGCCGAAGCGGGGGAACACGTCGACTTCACGACGCACGCCCTGGCCCTTTTCAACCCGATTGCCGGGATCTCGATGGCCTGTCTGCTTCTGGCCTTGGGCCTCCATGCCTACGGTTTCAAACGCGGCGGGAGAAAAGCCTACCTGGTTTCCGAACCCATTCATCACGCCCCGTTCCTCAAACAGATGTATGACGGCGCGGAGAAGAAATTCTTCGACCTCTACGAGCAGGGGGTGAAATTCCTGCGGGGTCTGTCCTGGGTCCTCTTCAAGGGAATCGACCGGCCGATCGACGCCTTTTTCGAGAAGGGCGTCACCGCCGTCGGGTCCGGCTTCACCGGCATCCTGCGGAAAGCCCATAACGGACATTACGCCAATTATCTCGCCTGGGGTCTGGGCGGCCTGGTCGTGATCGTCGCCTTGATCAGCATTCTTTTGAAGTAACGAGAGAGAGGAGGACCTTTGATATTCCTATACATCGGTTTACCCCTGGCCGTCGCCGCTCTTCTGCCCCTCGTGGGCAAGGTCTCCAAGCGGAGGCTTCCCGATCTCCTCTCCAACGCCGTATTCCTGAGCCTTCTCGTCTATGCCTTGACCGGGGCGAGGACGCTTCTCGCTCAAGGCCCGATCATTCAACAGGTCCGGTGGCTGGGTGAGGCGGTCAACATCCGGGTCGCCCTCGACGGCTTCGGCCTCTTCATGCTGATGGCCATCCAACTCGTGAGCCTCGGCGTCGGTCTCTACTCGATCGACTACATGGAGCGCTATGGCGCCAAGGCGAATTATTACGCCCTGCTTCTCGTCATGGTCGCGGGGATGAACGGGATGGTCCTTTCGAATGACCTCTTCAACGTCTATATTTTCCTCGAAGTCGCGGCCATAGCTTCCTACGCCCTGGTCGCCTACGGGCTGGAGGCCGAAGAGCTGGAAGCCTCCTTCAAGTACCTCATGCTCTCGGTGGTGGCCTCGGCGGCGATCCTCCTGGCGATCACCGTCCTCTACGGCATGACCGGGGGATTGAGCTTCTCGGTGGTGGCCGAGGGACTCCGGACGCTCGAAGCCAAGGGCGTCGTCGGCGTTTGCGCCGGACTTTTTCTCATGGGCTTCGGCCTTAAGGCGGCCTTGATCCCCTTCCACGCCTGGCTTCCGGACGCCCATCCCTCCGCCCCGGCGCCGATTTCGGCGATCCTGTCGGGCCTTTTGATCAAGGTCTCGGGCGTTTACGCCATCACCCGAATTTTCTTTCACATCTTCGGGATGACCCCGACCCTCTCCCAAGTCCTGATGTGGCTCGGGGCCGTCTCGGTCGTTCTGGCCGCTTTCCTGGCCCTCGGCCAGAAAGACATGAAGCGGATGCTGGCCTATTCCTCGATCAGCCAGGTCGGATACATCGTCCTGGGGATCGGACTGGGAACGCCCCTCGGCCTCGCCGGAGGGCTCTTCCACCTCTTCAACCACGCCCTGGCCAAGAGCGTCCTGTTCTTCACCAGCGGTTCGGTCCAATACGCGACCGGGACCCGGAACCTTGACGAAATGGGCGGATTAGCCAAAAAAATGCCCTGGACGGCCGGGGCGAGCCTGATCGGCTCCCTCTCGATCGCCGGCGTCCCCCCGCTCGGCGGCTTTTGGTCGAAGCTCATCATTGTCATGGCCTTGATCCAGTCGCGGGAATGGAGCCTGGCCGTCATCGCGGTTCTGGCCAGCGTCCTGACTCTCTGGTACTACCTCATTCTCCAACGCAAGGCCTTCTTCGGCAAGCTTGCCGAGCGTTGGACGAACGTCAAGGAAGCCCCGTTCTGGATGACGGCAACCACCGTTGCCCTGGCCCTCCTGGTCCTCGGCGTGGGCATCCTGTTCGCAGCCGTCCTCTCCTCCTGGATCCAGCCGGCGGCGGATGCGTTGACGAAGGGATTTTAACCATGACCGTCCAAATTTTTCTGCTCGTCGGATTGCTGGGAGCGTCCGCCCTGGCCATTCTGGCCAAAGACCTTCTCAAGTCGGCTGTCAGCCTGGCCGTGTCCAGCCTGTTCCTGGGGATTATCTTCTTCCGGATGGGCGCTCCATATGCCGGCGTCTTCGAAATCTCGGTCGTCGCCGGCTTGATCACGGTCCTTTTCATGCTGACGATCGCCCTGACCGCTCAGGGCGGCGATGTTCGTGAATCCAAGCTGGTCAAGACGGTTTTTCCGTTGTTCTTCATCGTCTTCGCCCTGATCGACGCCCTCGTCATGAAGGGGATCCTGTCGAAGATCCCCGCGCTCGAGGCGGCGGCGGAAGTGGGGACGTTCGGAGATGTTCTCTGGAAAGAGCGGTCGTTCGATCTGATCGGCCAACTGGCCGTCATCCTGGCCGGCGTTTTCGCCGTCCTGGCCCTGTTCCGAAAGAGGGACAACGACAATGAATAGCTCCTGGCTCCTGTACATGTTTTTTGCCGTCGGCCTCATCGGCATCGGGATTTACGCCCTGCTGACGATGAAGAACCTGATCAAGCTCTTCATCGGAATCGAGGTCATCGGCAAGGGCGTCAGCCTGGCCCTCCTGGCCACCGGCTTCGCCAAGGGCAACATTCTGCTGGCCCAGAGCCTGGTCGTCACCTTCATCGTCGTCGAGGTCTGCATGGTGGCGACGGCCCTGGCGCTCATCATCAACATCACCCGGCACACGAAAAGCCTGGACATCCGTAAACTGACCAAGCTGAGAGGATAATCCATGACAGGCATCGATATTCTGATTTCCCCCCCCGTGGCGTTCGTGCTCTTCCTGGCCGCCGCGGGCCTGCTGTACCGCCTCGGCCGGCGCATGGCGCCCAAGATGAACAATGTCGGCGGCAAGCTGACCAGCTATGCCTGCGGCGAGGACATGCCCGGAACCAAGATCCAGTTCGGATACCGGCTGTTTTTCTTCGTCGCCCTGTTCTTCACCATCATGCACGTGGCGGCGCTCGTCATCGCCACCGTCCCGTCCGGAAAGATCGTCCTGTTCGCCGTCCTCTACCTGGCGGTGATCTTCCTGTCCATCATGGCTCTCGTGACGAGGGACTGACAAGGAGCCGCTATGCTGCTGAAGAAACTGACCCGCTGGTCCAGGATCAAGTCGCCCTGGATCCTGCACCTCAATTCGGGCGCCTGCAATGCCTGCGATATCGAGATCGTGGCGGCGCTGACGCCCCGGTTCGACGTGGAGCGCTTCGGGGTCCTTCTCAAGGCCACCCCGCGCCATGCCGACGTCATCATTTCGACGGGCCCGGTGACCCGCCAGCTGAAAGACCGGATCATCCGCATCTACGAGCAGACCCCGGACCCCAAGTTCGTCGTCGCCGTGGGAGCCTGCGCCATGTCGGGCTGCGTCTACCGCGGAGCCTACAACATTCTGGGCGGCCTGGATCAAATCATCCCGGTCAACGTCTATGTCCCCGGCTGTCCGGCCCGGCCCGACGCCATCCTGGACGGCGTCGTCAAACTTCTGGGGAAGCTCTGAGGAGGCCCGCATGACCGACACCGAAAAGATCGAAAAAGCGAAAGCCCTCCTCGGAGACAAGCTCGTCGAGAGTACCAACCCCACGCCCCATCGGATCTTCCTGACGGTGGCCGTCGGGAACCTCGTCGCCGTTGTCGCCGCTTTGAAAGCCGAACTCGACTGCTGGTACATCTCCACCGTGACCGGTGTCGACAAAGGCGACGACTTCGAGATCCTTTATCATTTCGGGGACACCACCGGAGCCATCACCGTCCGGACATCCATCCCCAAGTCCAACCCTCATCTTCCCTCGATCTGTTCCGTCATCCCCGGCAACATCCTCTACGAGCGCGAGCTGCAGGATATGTTCGGCATCATCGTCGAGGCCATCCCCGACCCCCGCAACCTGCTCATGCCCGACGGCTGGCCGGAGAATAATTTCCCCCTGCGCAAGGACTGGAAGTACGAGCGGCCGAAGGAGATCATCCCCGGAGGCAAATCATGAAGTTCCAAATCCCCATCGGTCCCCAGCACCCCGCCCTGAAGGAACCCATCAGTCTGCGCATGACGGTCGAGGGCGAGGTCATCAAGGGCGCCGACCTCCGCTTGGGATACAACCATCGCGGCCTGGAAAAGCTGGCCGAGGAAAAAACCTGGATCCAGAATATCTACCTGACCGAACGGATCTGCGGCATCTGCTCGCATTCCCACTCCACGTGTTATGTCCAGGGCGCCGAGAAGCTCCTGGAAATCGAACCGCCCAAACGCGGGGTCTACCTGCGCTACCTCGTCTCCGAACTCGAACGCGTCCACAGCCACCTGCTCTGGCTCGGTGTCGCCGGCCACGAAGCGGGATTCGACTCGTTCTTCATGTATACCTGGCGTGATCGCGAAGTCGTCATGGACCTCCTGGAGATGATCTCGGGCAACCGCGTCCATTACGCCATCAACACCCTGGGCGGCGTCCGACGCGACCTGGACGAGGCCCAAAAAACCAAGATCCTCGACGGACTCAAGGTTCTCCGCGAGCGGAGCGCCTATTACTTCAAGATCGGCGCCGGGGAGCCCTCCTTCGTCGGCCGCCTGGCCGGAGTCGGCCGTCTGACCAAGCAACAAGCCATCGACCTGTGCGCCACCGGCCCCGTGGCCAAGGCTTCGGGTGTGGCTCGCGATGTCCGCAAGGATGATCCGCACGCCTTCTACGGCGAAGTCGGATTCGAGGTGATAACGGCCGATTCGTGCGACGTCCTGGGCCGGACGGTCGTGCGGATTAAAGAGCTCTTCGAATCCTACAAGATCGCCGAGTACATCGTCCGCAACCTCCCCGACGGTCCCATCGCCGTCAAATACCCCCGCAAGGCCAAGCCCGGCGAATTCATCAGCCGCTACGAAGCCCCCCGGGGGGAGAATATCCACTACATCAAGTCCAACGGCACGGACAAGCCGGAACGACTTAAGGTCCGCGCGCCCACCCTGGCCAATTATCCGGCCACGGTGGAGATGCTGAAGAACGGTTTCATCGGCGACATCCCGCTCATCTTCGCCGCCATCGATCCCTGCATCTGCTGCGCCGAGCGGACCGCCGAGCTCGTCGACGCCCGGACGGGCGAGGAGCGGGTCATCCGCTTCAGCGAACTCCGGCGCCTGGCCAACAAGCGCTGGGCCGAACAATCCGGGAAAAGGAACGTGGAATGGCCGCTCTGAAAACCCTCTTTTATCTGATCGTCTATCCCGGGCTCATCTTCCTGTTCGTCTATTCCACCTTCTGCGAATGGTTCGACCGGAAGGTTTTCGCCCGGCTGCAAAACCGGATGGGCCCGACCCATACCGGACGCTGGGGCCTCCTCCAGCCCATCGCCGATTTCTTCAAGCTGATGTCCAAGGAAGACATCGTCCCGGACAAGGCCGACAAACTCCTCTTTACCGTGCTCCCCATCTTCGGCTTGGCCGTCGTCATCACGGCCGGGATGCTGCTGCCGGTCTGGCATTTCCTCCCGGATGCCTCGACCTTCAACTCCTTCTCCGGAGATCTCATCATCCTGCTGTACCTCCTCAGCCTGCCGACCCTGGTGTTCTTCCTGGCCGGATGGGCTTCGACCAACGCCTTCTCGATCATCGGCGGAACCCGGGTCCTGACCATGCTTTTCGGATATGAAGTGCCGCTTTTCCTGTCCGTTTTGAGTCCGGCCCTCCTGGCCGGATCGTGGCGCCTGGTCGAAATCGCCCGGTTCTATCAGCAGAGGCCCCTCCTGCTCCTGCCCAACCTGCTCGGGTTCGTGGTGGCCATGATCTGCGTGCAGGCCAAGCTTGAGCGGACTCCGTTCGACATCCCCCACGCCGAAACGGAAATTGTCGGCGGGACGTTCACCGAGTATTCGGGCAAGAAACTGGCCTTCTTCCGGCTCATGACGGACATCGAAATGGTCGTCTCGGCCGGGATGATCGCGGCCGTTTTCCTGGGCGGGTTCGGCGGCGGGTTCATCTTCGGCTTCCTTCAATTCATCGCCAAGACCCTTTTTGTCATTTTTCTGCTGACCCTCCTCAGAGCGATGACCTCGCGCATTCGAGTCGACCAGGTCGTCACGCTGGCCTGGAAATACCTGGCCCCGCTGGCCGTCCTCCAGCTTCTTATCGTCATCCTCATCAAGGGGTTGGTGCTATGAAAATAGGGATTTTTCTTCCCGAGCTCCTGCGGCATCTGTTCAAGAAGCCGAATACCGTCGACTACCCCTTCCAAAAACTCGAAGTTCCCGCGGGCTTCCGCGGCACGCCGTTTCTTCACCCCGATCTGTGCATCGCCTGCCGGGCCTGCGAAAGAGACTGCCCGGCCGAAGCCATCGAGATGGCCGTCGTCAGCGAGGCGGAGAAAAAGTTCCAGATGGTCATCCACAACGACCGCTGCATCCATTGCGCGCAGTGCGTGGACTCCTGTCCGACGACACCGAAGAAAGCCATGGAAATGGACCACCTCTATGAGCTCGCCGATTTCGACCGCCACAACCTGAAAATGCAGTGGGTTTACACCCGGGCCCTGCCCAAGAAGCCGGTCCCGCCGGCCCCGGCCGCTCCCAAATCCGAGGCCAAGCCCGAACCGGTTCAGTCCTGAGCGAAGACTTCGACCCCTTCTTTATACATTCGCGGCGCAAAACCCCGATTTTTAAATCGGGGGACAAAGCGCCGCTCGGTATTAACCATCGAATGGGTTTAATTCTGACCGTTCGGAGATCCGATGTCCTTACCTTGGCAGGAGGAGCTGACGTCCGTCTTGGCCGGAGCATCGCGGATCGTCTTTTTAGGGGTTGGAAACAAAGCCAAAGGCGACGACGCGGCCGGTGTGCTGGCGGTCCGTCGGCTTCGCGGGCTCCTTCATCCGGGCCGCGAGGGACGTACCGGCATTCTCCTCCTTGACGGCGGAGAAGTCCCGGAAAGCACCACCGGGCCGATCCGCCGGTTCGCGCCCGATTGGACCGTCATCATCGACGCCGCCGTCGGAGGACATCCGCCGGGGACGGTCTTTATTCCGGCAAGGAATAAAATAGCGGATGAAGGGGTCTCGACCCACACCATCTCTCTTCTCTATCTCGTCCGCTATTTAGAGGAAAGCATCGGCTCACGGGTCGTCGTGCTGGGGATCGAACCGAAGGATCTGAGTTTGGGCGCCCCTGTATCCGCCGCCGTCAGTGCCGCCATTGACGAGATCGTCGAATTTTTCGACGGCCATTTTTATAAATAGACTCTTATTACATTGGAACTCTTCCGTTCTGTATGGGGAATATATGGGGCGGCGCGGACCACCCTCGCAAGGTGGAAGTTGCTGTGCGCTTATAAATCTGTCTTTTGCTTGGGCTCGCTGGAATTGCTCTCGTATTTCCCCCCTTGGGCTGAGTCAGATCTTCATCGGCATGATGACATAGAGGCTCTTGATTTCCTCTTCACCCTCGGGCTTCAGGAGGGCGGCGCTGTTTTCATCCTTGAGGTCGAATCGGATGTTGGCGCTCGTGACGGTCGTCAGAAAATCGAGAATATACTGGGAATTGAACCCTATCTCGATGGACGCGCCCTTGTACTCGATATCCATTTTGTCGCGCGCTTCGCCCATTTCGGGGTTGGAGGAAAAGAGGCGGATACGGTTTTTTTCGAATGTGAACTTGATGCCGCGCGACCGTTCGGCGGACAGGAGTGAAACCCGGCGGATGGCGCCGGCGAACGCCTCCCGGGGAATTATGGCGGTATGGGGATTGTCCTTGGGAATGACGGCGTCGAAATTGGGAAATTTACTTTCAATGACCCTGGAAATGAGCGTTCGGGCCCCGTTCCGGAAAAAAAGATTATTATCATCCATGTCGAACTCGATGTCTCCGGCATCGAATTTGCGGAGTTCGTTGAGTGTTTTCTTGGCCACAATGACCCTCAATTCCTTGGCCGGAGCCAGTTCCGGGCCGACCCGTTGAGAGTACGACAGTCGATGGCCGTCCGTACTGACCAGCTCGATGGATTTGGCCTTGATGACCATCAAGGCGCCGTTCAGATAATATCGCTGTTCCTGGGCGATGGCAAAGAAAACCCGGTCGATCATATCCTGAAACTTGTCCACGGGAAAGACTATCTTCTTCTCAAATTTGGGATCCGGCACTTGGGGATAATCGTCCTTCGGCAGACAAAGAATCTTGAATTCTGACTCTCCCGCCGAAACCTGCATCATCTGGGTATGATCTTCATGGAAAGTCACGAGGGCTCCGTCGGGAAGAGACTTGACGATCTCAAAAATCTTCTTTCCCGAAATCGTGACCGCTCCCTCTTCCTCGACCTGAGCCGGAAAATGGGTTCTTAACCCAACTTCCAGATCGGTTCCCGTCAACTCAACCTCGGTTTCCCCGGCTTGGATTAGAATATTGGCCAGGATCGGCATCGTGTTCCTCTTTTCAACGATGCCTTGCAGAAGTTGAAGTTCTTCCAGAACGACGTTTTTTTGGACCGTGAATTTCATGGCCTCACCTTCCTCGGAGTTTTCCTCGGTTACCGTCCTCTTCTTTCTTTAAGACAAGAATAAGATTAATAAAGAAGAAGAAGAAAAGCAATTGGAAATGTGGTAAACGTCCGCAAGTCGGGCATTTCATTACTGGATGTATCCGATCAGACTGTTGATTTCCTTGTTGAAAATGGGGTTTTCCTGACGCATCTTTTCGATTTTGCGGATGCTGTGGAGAACGGTCGTGTGGTGTTTTCCACCGAATTTTTTCCCGATTTCAGGCAGGGACGCATCGGTCAATTCTTTGGACAGATACATGGCGATCTGGCGGGGAAAGGAAACTTTGGGAGAATTGTTTTTGGATTTTAATTGAGAGGGTTTTATTTTATAGGTGTAGCAGACGAGCTTTTGGATTTTTTCCACGTTGATGACGCGGGCGGTCGACTCGAGCAGGTCCTTAAGGGACTCCCGGGTCAGGTCGAGATCGATCGGTTCGCCTTTGAGAGAAGCGAAAGCGACGACGCGTCGAAGATATCCTTCGAGCTCGCGGATATTGGAATGGACTTTGTCGGCGATGAAAAGGGCGACGCTTTCAGGCAGGGAGACGCCCTCATACTCAGCTTTTTTCTTAAGAATAGCGATTCGTGTTTCGATATCCGGCGGCTTGAGGTCGGCGATAAGCCCCCATTCGAACCGGGATAGAAATCTCTCTTCCAGTCCGCCGATCTCTTTGGGGGGAAGATCGCTGGAAAGGACGATTTGTTTCTGATTGTCATAGAGATGATTGAAGGTGTGAAAAAATTCCTCCTTCGTCCGATCCTTTCCGCCCAAGTTGTGAATATCATCCATGATGAGAACATCGATGGACCGGTATTTTTGACGAAAATCGAGAATTTTTCCATATTGAAGGTGGTTGATAAGATCGTTCATGAATTTTTCGGTGGTGATGAAGAGAATCTTCATGCTCGGGTCGTTCTGGAGAGTATAGTGACCGATGGCGTTCATGAGATGGGTCTTACCCAATCCCGATCCGCCGTAAATGTACAGCGGATTATAGGAGCGCGCCGGGTTCTTGGCCACGGCGATGGCGGCGGCCTGAGCGAACTGGTTGCAATTCCCGACGACGAATGAATCAAAAGTATAGTTGGGATTGAGGTTGGGGTTGATGAGATTGCCGAACTTGGACCGTCTTTCTTCCGGCGAATTCCGTTTGAAGGAGAAGGAGGCGTCGTCGAAGATATACTTGACGTCGAATGTCTTTCCCAGGATCAGCTTGGCGCTTTCATTGATGAGGGTCGAGTAATGGAAAGACAGCCAATCCTTAAAGTAGGCATTGGGAACTTTAACGTACAGACTATCGCCTTCCTGTCCGATGAATGCGGTCGGCTCGAACCAAGTCTCAAAACTGTTCGCGTCGATCTTTTTCTGGACGTCCAAAAGGACTTGAAACCACGGATTCTGTTTGTCCGGCATGGATTAATTTTAACTATTTTTCCACAGGGTTTTCCACAACTGTGGAAATTGTTGTCCTGTTTTACTGGGGGAAAAAGCTTGCCCATCATAGCAAACCGAAAGACCGAATTCAAGGACTTTTTAAAAAAAAGAATAACTGTAAATATATTATTATTAGTAATATATACTAATTACATAGGATATTGTTCCGAATTGATACGAGCTTGCCCCGCGCTTCAGGGACAAGCGCCTCGACAGGCCGGGGTCTTCTTTAACCGCCGCTTTTGGCGCCGCAGCGGCCTCCCGGTTAAGCTGGAAAAGCCGGGGCCGTGGCACGATCTCCTTAAAAGTCGTAGCCGATCCAGAATTTGATGTCGTAGGTTCCGATTCCGGTGACATTGAACGGCTTCTTGAAGTCGGACCATTCCAGACGTTTGGCCCACTCGAAATGAAAGGGCAGACCGAACAGAAACACCTGGATCCCATAGCCGACCGATCCGATGGCTTGGGAGATGCGGTAATAGGGAATCGGACCGCTCGTGTATGTGGCGTCGAAATTATAGAATTCGGCCGGATAGTCGCCATACCGGGAACGGGTGACATCGAAGAAAAACACGCCGCGTACGGGACCGATGGTTCCCAAGATGGAAGGCGTGGCCCCCAGGACGGGGAAGCGCAGTTCCGCGTTGGCGAACCAGTATTCGGTGGCCGTCAGGCTGTAGAAATACGCCGATCGGACCTGGTTGTTGCCGCCGTAATAGGACAGGAAGGGATTGCGGCCGCGGCACAACCGGCCTTCGAATCGGGCAGCCAGCAGGATGTCCGAGGCGATGGGGAGATATTTGCGGGCATCCAGGTCGATGGAGGTGTTGCGCAGAAAACGATCGGAGACCGGAAGGCCCTGACTGAGGGCCAGCCGGAACGTGGAGCCCGCCAGCGGGCCGAATTGTTTGAACGTCGTCGTTTCTCCGGTCAAGGCGACGCTGGCCGTGGCGATTGATCCGTTGACGAACCCGTAGGCGCGGCTGTTGCCGTAGAGGCCCATCCCATAGGGATCGTTGAAATCTTCTTCGTAGTGGTAGATCCCCACGCCCGCTTCGGCGCGGAGGTAGACATTGAGGGGGTAATACAGCGAATAAACGGCCCCGCTGATCTTGCGCACGGCGGTGGCGTCATTGTAGGTCAGGTTGGTGAACAGCGACGGGTTGTAATAGTACAGTTCGGGGTAGTAGAAAAAGGAGTATTGGAACAGGCTGACCGAGGTCTGCAGCCGGCCGGTCAGGTTGTAATAACCCACGGAATAGGACCGGAAGTCGCGAACCTGATAGGCCATGATCTGAAACTGATGATTCCCCATAATGTCGGAGAAGGCGATGGCCGAACCGCCGTAGATCGATCCGTCCGTGGACACGACGGCGTCTACCGGCGGCCGGGCGGAAACATAGAGCTTGCCCATCCCTTTGTGGGTTTCGATTTTTTCCTTGTTGACCTCGAAGGTCAGGACGGGTTCGAATTTTTGGAATGGTTTGTCCGCCGCGGCCGGGTCGAAAGAGACAGTCTCCTCGACGGGGCCGGCGGAGTGGCCCGTAAACAGCTGAAAGGCGCCCTTGTTGAACGAGGAAAACAGAATTTTGCCCGGTTCGCCGGGAAGCGGAACGGGCAGGAAGTTACCCGTTCGGACGTCTGTATGGCGCCTGATTTCGCCGCTGGTGAGGCTCAGGGAGTAAATATTATACGCTCCGCGCCCGTCTCCCGCGTAGTAAATCGTCTGACCGTCGGGCGCGAAGGACGGGCAAACGGTATTGCTCGGGCCGAAGGTCAGCTGGGTCTTGGTCTTGAGGTTGGTGAGGGGCGAAAGGAAGAGCTTGTCGACGGTTCCGATGCGGAGGGTATAAACGATCGATTTTCCATCCGGGGAGACGGCCGGTCCCTTTTCGTACAGCTCGTCATCAGTCAGGGCAGTCGCGACACCGGTCTGGAGATCCAGGGCAAAGAGGTCGCGGATTCCGCGCCGGAAAGCGGCGAAGATGACCGACTTTCCGTCGGGCAAAAAACAGGCTCCCGAGGGCTGGTCGAGGGTCAAAGGGATCTTCTTCAGGGTCTCCCCGGTGAGGGGAGAGATGATGAAGACGTTGTGGCGCCGCCCGTCCCGGGCGAAGAAGAGGAGGCGGTCCCCGTCCGGGGACCAGGCCAGCGTCGCTCCCAGCGAAGGATCGATCTCGTATTTGATGTACTGGTAGTCCGTGGTATAGCCCTTGGTGATGTTCTTGAGGATCCGCCCGTCCTTGGCCGACAGGAGGACGATATCCATTTTGTAGTCCAAGGCATTATAGGTGACCGTGGCCACGAGCTCGCCGGACGGCGATACGGCGTGGGAGAAGGCGAAATAGTACGGATTCATGGGGAACTCGGGCCCCAGGGGCAGGCTGTAATCCTCGGGCGTTTCCCGGGTCAGAAAGTCTTTCGTCCGGGCTCTCAGCCACCGTTTGAACTCCTGGCTGAAAACGCGCGCCGAGATGCGGAAAGCCCGCTGGAAAGGGTCGGGACGGGCCAGCAGGCCGGCTCCCTTGAGCGACAGCCACAGGTCGCGGATGGAGTTGGGCCCGTATTTTTCGACGATGAATTCGTACATGGCGTGGCCGAAGTCGTAGGCCGGTTCGCGCGGCAGGGGATAGCGCGAAAACAGCTCGCCGTTCTCGGCGATCTCGGGGATGCGGTCGTTCAGGACGGCGTCCCGCAGGATGAGCCTGGACCAGGACGACCAGCGGTCGGTCGTATATTCCGACAGGCCCTCGAAGATCCATAAGGGAGGCTGGTTCACGGCCGTCAGCGCGCCGCCCTGGTTGCCCCACAGAAGGTCGAATTCGAAGATATGCGTCAATTCGTGGGTGAGGAGGTCCTGTAAATCGTCGGGGGGCATGTCGCCGTGAATACCGATGCGGAAGAGAATGGGCTCGGAGACGCCCAGAACCCCTTCGGAAACCTGGAACACGTTGGACTGCTCGAAATCGGTGATGGTGTTGTAATAGAGCAGGGGGACGGGATCGGACAGCTGATGTTTCAGGTCGAAGCTGATTTTTTTATAAGCGCTTTCAGCCATCTCGACGACAGCTTTCAGAATCCGGGGATCGTCGTTGTAGAAATAGATCCGGAAATGTTCGGTCGGGTAGTTCTTCCAAGCGAATTTCTCGTAGTTGATTTTGTTTTTGCCGTAGAATATGGACGTTCCCATCTGCCCGAATCCAGGAACGGCCAAGCCGGCGAGAGATAATAAAACGAGGAGTGCGGATGCGCGCCTTATCATGGGAGGCTCCTTCATTTCGACAGGATGTACCTGTCGAGGGGGCGTTCGGCCCCGAAAAGAACGCGGAAGACCCGGGGCCGGATCCGGGCCATCAGTTCATATAAAGCGAACTCGGCCGTTTGTTTGAGGTTTTCGGTGGCCACCGCTTCCTCGTATTCTTTCCGGAAAACGGATTGGCCAGTTTGCGCGTCGATGATGGCCAGGTCGAGTTTGAGGGTATAAGCGCGCCGTTCGGTCCAGGGGTTCTCGGGCTTGAACGGGCCTTCATCGATCGGCCGTCGTTCTCCCACCAGGAGGGCTTTGCGCGTTTCCTGGGCGTAGCGGACCTTGCCGGTGAGAATGAGTGTGCCTTGGCCCCGGCCGGAGCGGCTTTTCCAGAAATCGCCGGAAGACAGGCTGTCCGCGTTTTCCCAGGCTATCGGGGTGTCCTCGATCGAACCGCGGATCCGCCGTTTGAGTTCGTCGTGGAAATAGCCGACCAGCGTCTTATTAAGGTCGAATTCCTTGAACTCCAGGTCCAAGAAGAACCCGGACAGGATGACGGTCTTGATTTCGTCCCAGCGTAAGGCGGCCGGGCCCGGGACTTGGAGATTGACTTTGGTGGGGGCCTCGGCGGCGCAGGCGGCCAAGCCCAGGGCTATAAAGACCATAAGAAGTCTATTTTTTCGCATCGGGTCCTTTCTTGGCGTCCACTTCCTTGGTTGGGGACTGGATGTTTTCTTTACAATTCTGGAAATTGGATTTTACAAAGGAATTGTTCGGATCGAGCTTCAGGGCGGCCTCATATTCCTTGAGGGCGGCCTCAAACAAGCCTTTTTTCTCATAAGCCACAGCCAGGTTGTTGTGCGCGGCCGTGGATTTGGGGTCGGTTTCAAGGGCTTTTTTCCAGCGAAAAATGGCTTCTTCCCAGAGATTGTTCTTGGAGGCCCAGATGCCGAACTTGATTTCGTCGGCGGTTTTCGGTCCGCGGGCCGTTGTTGCACAACCGGCCAAGGCGAGGGCGGCTAAGACGAGCGCGGCGGTTTTTCTCCTCATGCGATTTCTCCTCCTTTGATTAAAGCGCGTTTCGTCCTTTCCGTCAAGAACGTCATTCCTTGCAATTTCCGTACCAATCGGGACTCCTTCCGGGCGGCCTTGTCACAGCTGAGCGGCGTCTGTATAATTGCGGCGCATATCCTCCAGGAGGGCAATCATGGGCCAATGGCTCGAAGGAAAACCAGTCGCCGACAAGATCCGGGACGGGATCAAAGAAGAAGTTTCGCGTATCGCCCAGGCCACGGGCTTGGCCCCAGGTCTCGTCGGAGTCCTCGTCGGCGAGAATCCCGCTTCCCAAAGCTATCTCCGGATGAAGGAAAAAGCCTGCCGGAACCTGGGGTTGTTCGGCCAGGTCCAGTATCTGGCCGCCGACATCGCCGGCGCCGATCTCAAAGCCCGGATCGAAGCGCTGAACGCCGACGACAAGGTGGACGGGATCCTGGTCCAGCTTCCCCTGCCCAAGGGCTTCGATACCCAAGAGGTCATCTCCTGGATCGATCCGGACAAGGATGTCGACGGAATCCATCCCATCAACCTGGGGCGCCTCCTCCAGAATCAGCCCTGTTTGAGCGCCTGCACGCCGCGGGGCTGTCTGGAGCTGATCAAAGCGACGGGAACGGCCATCGAAGGGAAAGACGTCGTCGTCATCGGCCGCAGTCTCATCGTCGGCAAGCCGCTGTCGGTCATGATCACCAACGAGAACGGCACGGTCACGGTCTGCCACAGCAAAACCCGGGACCTGGCCGGGACGGCCGCCCGGGCCGACATTCTCATCGCGGCCATGGGCAAACCCGGCTTCGTCGGGCTCGAATTCGTCAAGGAGGGGGCCGTCGTCATTGACGTGGGAAGCAACGCGGTGAACGATAAAGCCCTCGTTAAGAAGCTCTTCGGTGATGACCCCAAACGGGAGAAAGAGGTCGACGAGAAAGGCTATACCTGGGTCGGGGACGTCCAGCCGCGGGTCATCGACAAAGCGTCCTGGCTGACGCCCTCCCCGGGCGGCGTCGGTCCCTTGACGATCGCCATGCTGATGCGCAACACCCTGGATGCCTTCAATCGCCGCCACCGGCTGTAAGGCCGGGCGGACGGCAGGATGGGGCCAGGGACCTTTTTCCCGACTTCAGTTCACGGAGTGTTCGCGGAGTTGCCGAGAGCGGGCTGTTTGTGGTATATATATTCGCCTTTTCAAATCAAAGAGAGAACGACCATGCCGAAAGCTTGCGACATTTGCGGTAAGGGCCCCGTCTTCGGGAACAGCGTCAGCCATTCCCACAAGGCCTCCCCCAGGAAATGGAAACCGAACCTCCAGCACGTCAAGGCCAAGACGGACTCCGGTGTCCGTCAGATTTGGGCTTGCACGCGATGTCTGCGTTCCGGGAAGGTCCAGAAAGTCGCCTGATCCCGGCTCTTTTTTTTAAACCCTCTCCACCGTCAGGACGTCCGGAATCGCGGCGATCTCTTTTTCAATGGCCTTAAGTTGCTGGATATCTCTGATCCGGAGCCGCAGCTTCATCCGGCCCTTACGGTCCGCCGTCGTTTTCACCTCGGCTTTGGTGATATCTCCTCCCAGCGATGAAATCACCGCCGTCACTTTGGCCAGGAGGCCGGGTTTATCCAGCGCCCGCACGAGCAATCCGGCATTATAGTAGTCCTGGGAGATGGTTCCCCAGGAGACATCCACGAGCCGCTCCGGCGCCAGGGTCTCCTTGGCCACCCGGGTGCAGCGGAGGGCATGAATGGTGATCCCTTTCCCGGCCGTGATATAGCCGACGATCGGTTCTCCTTGGACAGGGGCGCAGCATTTGGCCAGGCGGAGGAGGGCCTTATCGCGGTCCTTGACCTGGATTTCGGGCTCGGCCGTCCCGGCCGCTTGCCGGCGCGGCACCCCGCCGGCCGGGAGCATTTTTTCCAGGAACCAGCGGTTGAGAACGATTTTCCCCCGCCCGACCAGGGCAAAAAAGGCCTCCATCGAGGTGATGTCGGCCCGGGTCGCGCCGCGGAGCAGGGGGAGGACCGCGTCGCCGGCCGGCCATCCCGCCGGGAGGATGAACTTGCGGAGTTCCTTGTCCCAAAGTTTCCGGCCCAGGACCACACCCTTCGTCCGCTCCTGCTGCTTGAGCCAGCGTTTGATCTGTTGGCGGGCGGACGAGGTGAAGGTCATCAGAAGCCAGCTCCGGGCCGGCCATTTTTCGGGGGCCGTCTGGATTTCGACGATATCGCCCGTGCGGAGCAGAGTCTTAAGCGGCGACGGCTTGCCGTTAATGCGGGCGCCGGCGGCGTGGAGTCCGATCTCGGTGTGGACGCGGAAGGCGAAATCCAGAGCCGACGCTCCGGCCGGCAGGACTTCGACGCGGCCTTTGGGGGTCATGACGTAGATCTCTTCGGGGATCAGGTCGATCTTGAGATTCTTGAGGAATTCCTGGGGATTTTTCTGCTCGCGGTAAAGCTCGGCCATTTCGCGGAGCCAGAGCAGGCGTTTGTCCTCCTGGAGGGCGCCTTTGAGGTCCTGGTCCTTGTAGCGCCAGTGGGCGGCGATGCCGTTCTCGGCCAGATCATGCATCTCCCGCGTCCGAACCTGGATTTCGAAACTTTGTTTGTCCTCGGTCAGGACCGTGGTGTGCAGGGCCCGGTAGAGATTGGGCTTGGGCATGGCGATGAAGTCGCGGAAGCGGTGGGGAATATGGGTCCAGCGCTGGTGGAGGATTCCCAACACGGCATAGCAGTTCTTAACCGTGTCGGTGATGATGCGCAGGGCCAGGAAGTCGTAAACCTGGTTGAAGTCGATCCGCTGGGCTTGCATCTTGCCATGGATGCTGTAGGGGCGCTTGATGCGGGAAACGATCTCGGACGGAATACGGTTCTCCTTCATCAACCCCTGCAGGATCTTCCGGATCTTGCGGAGTTCACCCTCGGCGGCCTTGCGCCGGGGATCGATCAGCGCCGCCACGCGGAAGTAGGCCTCGGGCTCGACGTAGCGGAAGGCCAGGTCCTCGAGTTCGGCCTTGATGCGGCCCATGCCCAGGCGGTTGGCGATGGGGGCATAGATCTCCAGCGTCTCCGCGGCGATCCTCTTTTGGGTCGGCTCAGGCAGAAATTTGAGCGTCTGGAGGTTGTGCAGACGGTCGGCCAGCTTGATGAAGATGACCCTCAGGTCGTCGGTCATGGCCAGGATGATCTTGCGGATCGTCTCGGCCCTCCGGACGTCGGGAGAGACATCCTCGACACGCCCGATTTTGGTGACGCCTTCGACGAGCCTGACGACATCCTTACCGAAGATCTCCCGCAGTTCGGCCGCGGTGACGTCGGTGTCCTCGAGGACGTCGTGGAGAAGCCCGGCCGTCAGGGTGGTCCGGTCCATTCCCATATCGGCCAACAGGTTCGTCACTTCGAGCGGATGGCTCAGGTAAGGCTCGCCCGAGCGGCGGATCTGCCCTTTATGGGCGCGGGCGGAAAAAACGTAGGCTTTTTGGAGAGCGAGGGTGTCTTTTTCGCTCAGCCGGGGGGTGAGCTTATCCAGGATATCGTCGAAGCGGATCATCAGCGGGAGGCGCGCTCGCGCTTCAGGAGCCAATCGACGGCCTCGAGAATTCCCGAGACCACTGCGGCGGGATGGATTCCGAGCCCGGCCAGCGTGACGGCCGAAGCTTCGCCGTATCCGGTCCGGACGAGGATGGGCGTCGCGCCGGCGGCCAGCCCGAACCGAACGTCCTCGACTTTGTCCCCGATCATATACGAAGCGGCCAGGTCGAGGTCGAGGGCCAGGGCGGCGCGAAGGGCCATCCCGGGGCGCGGTTTCCGGCAGTCGCATTCCATCCGGTAGCGCGGGTCGGCGGCCTGGTCGTGGTGGGGGCAGTAATAGATCGCGTCCAAGCGCGCCCCCCCCGCGGCCAGGGCGACGGTCATTTTTTGGTGGAGGGCGGCCAGGTCGGCCTCGCTTAAAAAACCCCGGCCTATCCCGCTCTGGTTGGTCACCACCACGGCCCGGAACCCCGCTTCATTGATCCTGCGGATGGCTTCGAAGCTGGACGGATAGATCGTCACCTGGCTGAAATCCCGCGGATAGCCGACGTCAATATTGATCGTCCCGTCCCGGTCGAGGAAAACGGCGCGGTTTTTCATGAGAGTCCCGTCATCCCAAATAGGCGGCGCAGGCGGCGAAGGTTTCTTCGGCGCTGATCGAGGTCATGCAGCGGTGGTCGAAAGGACATTTCCGGTACAGGCAGGGCCAGCACGGCACGTCCTTCTTGAGGACGGTCGAGGGCGGGTGGAACGGCGCCGTTACCAGCGGCTCGGTCGGGCCGAAGACGGCCACGACCGGGATCCGCAGGGCGTTGGCCATATGCATGGGACCGGTGTCGTTGGTGACCAAGAGAGCGGCTTGTCCGATGACGGCCAGCAGACGGCGCAGGCTGGTCTTCCCGACAAATTCGAAGGGAGGTTTGTCCATCCCCGCGGCGATATCCGCAGCCATCCCCGCCTCGTCCGGGGATCCGGTGACGGCGACCTGGACGTTTTTATGCCCCTGCAGAAGCCGGCCTAAGGCGGCGAACCGCGCCGACGGCCAGCGCTTGGAAGGCCCATAAGAAGACCCGGGATTCAGGAGGACCAGAGGTCGGCGCGGATCGAGGCCCAGTCCGGAAAGCCAGCTCCGAGCCGCGGCCCTCTCCTCCTCGGGGACCCGGAGCCGGAGGTCCGGCGCGATGGTCTTGAGCCCGAGTTTTTGGAGAAGATCCAGATAGTAGTACACATGGTGGCGGGGCGCGGCCTGCAGGTCGGGCGGGTCGGCGCTTTTCGTCAGTAAAAACCCGCGCCCGTCCCTTTTATAGCCCCAGCGTTCGGGGATGCGCGCTTTGTAGAATGGCAGGGCCGAACCGAAGGAATTGGTGAACAAAATGCCCAGGTCGAACGATCCCGCTCGGAGTGTTTCCGCGGCGGCCCGCAACTCCTTCGGGGATTTCGCGCTGTTGAGGGACAGGACGCGCGTCCGATCGTCTTCCGGGACGAAGACATCGCGCACCCAGTCGCCGGCGGCCAGGGTCAGTTCAGCGTCGGGGAAGGCGGCCCGCAGACTGCCGATTGCCGGTAGGGCTAGAATGGCATCGCCGACCCAGTTGGGGGCGCGGACGACTATTTTCATGGTCTCGGAGAAGCCTCTCAGTCGGAGGATTTTTTCTCGGCCGGTTTCGATTCCGGCTTTGTTTCGGGCTTCGTCTCGGCGGTCTTCGGTTCCGGTTTTTTTTCGGATGGAGCGTCTTTTTTCGGCTCGCTATCGGCCTTGATTTTATTTTCCTCGGAGGGAGAGCTTTTCTTGGCGTAGTCGGTGATGTAGAAACCGTTGCCCTTGAACTGGATGGCTGGAGAGGACACGAGTTTACGAAGCACCCCTCCGCAATGGGGGCATTTCTTGCATTGCGGGTCGGAAAACTTTTGGATCTTCTCAAACCGCTGTTCGCAGGACTGGCACTTGTATTCGTAGA
>CAZLAM010000056.1:0-26472 GCA_964557435.1 uncultured Eubacteriales bacterium | reverse complement strand
ACCGACATGATAGGTGATAGGGAGAGCCCCTTTCCAAGGGTTTGGCGCGACCGGCCCCGCTAAGCCCCGGAGCAGGGGGAGGGCGTCATGATAGGAGATCGGGAGAACCGGTATTTTCGTCAGGACCTTGATCTCTTCGAGCGGTAGATGCTTGGCCCCCGGCGTCGCCCCGACGAAGGGCGTCGAGGGATCGCCGGGGATGACGGGCATATCCACAACCGATCCTCTTTGGACGCCGAATTCGTTCCTCCATGCGCCTTGGGGATAGACATCTCCAACGTAATAGCCGTCTTCCTTCGGATCGGAATAGATGAGACAGCCGATGGCCCCGTGTTCCGCGGCCACCTTCGGCTTGATCCCCCTCCATCCTCCACCGTACCGGGCGATGATGATCTTGCCCCGGATGTCGATTCCCAGCCGGTCGAGCTCATCGTAGTCGGCGGGGATTCCGTAATTCGCATAGACGAGGTCTCCGGTGACGTCTCCGTCGATGGAGTAGACGTTGTAGGGAGCCAGCTGCTCGTCCACCTGGCCCGAGGCTTTGTCCTCTTTCAGAGGAACTTCTTTCAAGACGGCCGTGTAGCGGACGGGCGAGATCATTTCCAGGAGACGAGTCTTGGGCGTCGGATACAAGACGTTGAACACTTCGATGCGGGCTTCAAATCCCCAGGCTTTGTATTGGGCCAAAATGAACTCGGCGTTTTCCTTGCCGTAAGGGGATCCGACATGATGGGGACGCGCGCTGAGCCGTTCCAATCGGGTGCGGATATCGGCCGCGGAGAGAAAGGAGTCGAACCGCTTTTCCAGCGATCGATCCGGTGCCGGCGCTTGAGCCGGCGCGAGGCCGATTAGGGCGACGGACATCAAGGTCGTCAATACCGCAAATCTCGAAAGATGTTTCATGGGAGACGCTCTTTTGGCTGCCAGGATTTTCTTCTGAGGAGGCATTGATTTTTGGAGAATATAGTGGACCCCGCCGTGAAGTCAAGATTTATATGCACCTCCATTTTCTGGTTACCGAGGGTGGGACCGACGAGGCGGCGGTTTCGCCTGTACTCATGAACTGGAAACGGTTCATGAGTGCAGGCGTCTTCCATGAGATTCTGCGGATCGACGACTTGCGGCTTGCCGAGATCTTTGCCCGCGAGGTTCTGGTGATGCTTGTCCGCAAGGAGCTTTTAAGCCCGAAGTGGGCCGAGAGGATTTTTTCCTGGCGGCACAGCGGTTTCTCGGTGCACAGCCTGGTCCGGGCCAAGACCAGGCCGGAGGCCGAGCGGGTCGGAAAGCACATGGTCCGACCCATTTTGGCCCTGGAGCGGCTGACCCTTCTGGAAGATGACGTTCGTGACGGAGAAGCCCCCACCCGAGGTCGTTCATCAGGAGCTTCTTTGGGAGGCCGCCCCTCCGGCCGGGTATGTTCCTTGATCGTCGAGCTTGGCGGCGAAGTGTGCCCGGATCGTCGCCTCGCCGCGGCCGGTATCGGCCGGCCCGGGCGGCCCGGCCCGTTTATCGGCCGCCGCCGCCGCGCTTGACATCGCCCGCGAACCGGAATAACTTCGTTGACGAGGTCAGGATGGGGATGCAAACCGATTCCGAACCAGTCCCAAGCTCCGGACGGAAAAGAAAGTTCTTATCATTTTGCGTCCGTGCATGCACATTTCCGTGGCGGGGATACACCAACATAGTATCACAAGCTGATAACAAAGTGGTTGGTTGTACGAGTGTTTAAGGAGAGTATTAATTTGTTGAAAACTAGTAAAATGAGCATTTATAAGCAACATTTCGGGGCATTTACCATGGCCTGGTTAATTGGTTTTAATTGTGTGTTCGCGATCGGCCAAATGAATGATCAGGAACAACCAGTGATAGTGGCCCGGTGGAAATTCGATCAGGAGGATTCAAGAAAAGTCAGAGATCAGGTTACCGGCATGTTGGATTCCATCCATGGAAATTACAAGCTGGTCAATGGAGTGGAAGGGAAAGCATTGAAATTCGATGGATTTACCACGGTTATCAGGCGCTCCCCTGAGAAAGTGCCGAAACTCAACGGATCATTCACCGTGGAGGCATGGGTGGCAGCAGCAACCTATCCGTGGAATTGGTGTCCGGTTCTGGCTCAGGAAAGGAAAGAAGAGGCAGGTTTCTATTTTGGTATCGGGCCACAGGGACAGGCCGGAATTTTTGCATCGGTTAATGGGGTATGGCAGAAGTGCGAATCGGCAGAGAAGATTCCATTGCGAAAATGGACTCATCTGGCTGCCGTTTTCGATGAAAAAGCCGGATTGAGTATTTATATCAATGGGAATCTGTCCGGGCAATTGAAAACATCGGGCAGGCTGGTTCCAGCTTCTGAATCCGATCTGTTGATTGGAATGAACCGCGAAATGATGGCTCCATCAAATCCTGTGAGAGAGTATGCCACTTTACCTGCCTGGTTTTCTTTTGATGGCATTATTGATGAAATCAGGATTTATGATGGACGGCTCTCTCCAGAAACTGTTAAGCAAAATTTTGGGGCACATGCTTATGCTTTACCTCCGGATATCGCTGTACGGGTTATGCCCAGCGGTCCGGCAGGCCCGGGCCGGTTTGGCGCCTATTATACAAAATTAAAGTTTTACGACGAGTGGGATGCGTTGTTCCGGGTTGGTGATTATACGGATGTTGTTGTTCAATTTGATCATTTACCCGTACGGGTGGTTTTCTGGAGGGGCACGCGGTATTCTCCTGCCTGGGTGATGGAGAACGGGCAATGGATGGCAGATCAGAGTGCTGAATACTTCGATACCATCAATGGCTGCTTTGAGCATATGATTGATCCGCATTGCCTGTACTCCCATGTTCGGATCATTGAAAACACCCCTGCAAGGGTGGTCGTTCACTGGCGCTATATCCCGGTCAGCGTCAGGAAGCAATTATCCCAGGTGGATGAAAAGTCGGGGTGGTCGGACTGCGTGGATGAGTACTATACCTTTTATCCCGACGGAATAGGAGTAAGAAAGGTTGTCCAGTATACTTCAGGTGAGCCGCTGGCTCCATCGGAGGCAATCGCCTTTTGCCAGCCGGGAACCAGGCCTGAGGACAACATCAACCTGGATGCCATGACGCTGGTCAACCTGAAGGGTGAAAGTCATGTTTACTCCTGGGCGAACAGCTCTCCCGTATTCAAAAAGGGGAAGGATCCCGAAAACCCGGTTATCCAGGTTATCAACCTTAAATCACTGAACAAGCCGTTCATGATCTTTGAACCGGGCAACAATATGGCAGTATGGAGCGAGCAAAGACCGGAAGCTTCACATTTTCCCTGGTGGAACCATTGGCCTGTGGCTCAACTGCCTTCCGACGGGATAAATTGCAAGTCACCGGACAAGGCCTCCCATTTTTCGCTGGCCTGGGGCGGGCCGCCATTTCATGATGAGGACGGAAAGATCATAAAAGCAAGGGAAGCCGGAACCGAAGGAAGTCTGAACCTGGGTGAACCCAATATAAAAACAGTAAACACCTACTGGTCAAGCTGGATTTACGGTGCTTCAACTCAAACACCCGAAGAACTGGCCACTCTTGCCAGATCGTGGGCGCAGCCTCCTGTATTGAAAATCCGTGGGAATGGTTTTACCGGCAGGGGATACGATCTAACGCAGCGGGCCTATATTCTTGACTGTTCTGATAACAGAGCGGAACAGCTGGAAATGGAACTTTCAGCGAGTCATGAGTCACCGGTGGTTAATGTCTGTTTTGTGGTAAAAGGATGGAATACAGATAATATTTCGGTTCAATTGGACGGGAGGGTTCTGGACAAGAAAACAGATTATCGCACGGGGATAATCAGAAATCTTGAAAAAGATGATTTGGTGCTTTGGATTACAATGAAGTCAATGGGAACTACCAAAATACTTTTATCTGAAGAGCGATAATGGTATTTCGGTTCCGATTGGCGGTCCCCGCCTTCGCGGGGATGACAAGTTTAATCAAGTCCCCTTTACAACGGCCTTAGCCAGTGCGAACTCGTCCTGCCCGACTTCAAGAACCACCCGCGGGTCGCCGCCGTCGACGATGTCCACGCGCTCCTCGTGCGGAGCGCCGGGAACGGCCCCGAGGCCGCTCGGTCGTGATATAATGCGCCGCGGGCCGTCCCGCGCCGGGCTCCCGGCGCGGCGGCTCCGGAGCGGGAGGAACACCCCATGAAAAAAATCGCCTTCATCGCCCTGGCCGTCATCCTGGCCGGCGTCGTGATCTTCGTCAACATCAACCGGAAGAAAGTGGGCGTCGAGCCGATCGTCTGGTATGGCATGATGCCCCACCCCTACAAGACCGAGGTCCGCTCCGGCGTGGAGCGGTTCGAGGCGGAGACCGGTGTCGCCGCCCTCAAGGTCGTGGGCCAGCAATGGACGCAGGACAACGAAAACGTCAACGTCGAGGCCCTCTCGACGAAGGGGCACAAGGCCTTCAGCATCTACCCCGGCGACCCGGTCGGGGCCAACGCCCTCTTCGGCCAGCTCAGGAGCCGGGGCCAGATCGTCGTGGCCTACGGAGCCGAGCCGGCCCTGCCGACGCCCGTCCCGTTCACCGTGACGACCGACATCAAGGGCGCGGCCATGACGGCCGCGGAGCGGCTGATCGCGATGATGGGCGGGAAGGGCCGGATCCTGAACGTCCTCGAGACCGTCACGGACATCAACACGAAGAAACGCGACGAGGGCATCCGGGAGGTCGTGGCGAAGCACCCGGGCGTCGAGATCATCCAGACCATCTCGGACATGACCCAGGTCAGCGAGGCCACGGTCAAGCTCCAGAGCGCCCTGGCCGCCCGCATAGACGAGATCGACGGGATCATCACCACGGGCTACAACCCGACGATCGCCGCCGCCTCCGTCCTGACGGAGTGGCACAAGGACGCCAAGCACAAGCGCATCCGGTTCATCGGGATCGACACGGGCGACACGGTCCTCCAGGCCATCCGCGACGGGTCCATCGACGCCACCATCGCCCAGAACCCGCCCGGGCACGGCTACGTCTCCTGTCTGCTCCTCAACCTCCTTCTCCACGGCTGGACGCCCGTCCAGGAGTACCAGTTCATCGATGCGGGCTTCGTCGTCGTGACCAAGGACAACGTGGACACCTACGCCGCCGAGGTCCGCAAGATCACGGATCGCATCGCGGCAGACCTGAAAACCAAGTACCTGCGCGCGCCCAAGTAAGAGCGGCCGCTCCCGTCATGCTCGAGCTTCGCGGCATCAGCAAGCGGTTCCCCGGCGTCCAGGCCCTGGATGACGCCGGGATCGCCTTCGCGCCGGGGCGAGATCCACGCCCTGGTCGGTGAGAACAGCGCACGATCATCTTCGTCTCCCACAAGTTCGAGGAGGTGTTCGCCCTGTGCGACAAGGTCAGTGTCCTGCGCAACGGCCGCCTCGTCGGCACGCGGCGGATCAACGAGCTGTCCCGGGCGGAGCTCGTGACGATGATGATCGGCCGGGACGAGCGTTCCGGATGAACGAGGAGGATCGGAAGCCCATCTCATCCAAGGGCTGGGCGGCTATGATCCGGAAAGTCTACGAGGTCGACCCGATGATCTTGGGGGCACGATGAAGGTCGCGGCCTTCATCACGGAATACTCTGCCGTGGACCGGTCAGGGCCTCGATAGCGACCTTCGCCTTGAACGCCTTGTCGTACCGCTTCCTCATAGGCCAACTCTACGCCTCCTTCCTTGTTTCCAGAAAGAGGCCAAACCACCTTATCTACTCTCCGGTCCCTGATACTCGTACCCCAACTACTCTCTCTGTCCACATTGTAATCATGTCTATAGCCGCTAATCGTTCCGGCATCTGCTAATTTCATCAAAAGCCGCAATGATGTTTGCTGACGGCACACCTGCCTGCACACAGTGTACAGGATTGAAAACAAAACCGCCGCCCCGGGAGAATATCCGGGCATTGTCCCTTACCTGCCTTCGAACTTCATCCTCAGTCCCGTCAGGCAGCACATGCTGTGTATCAACGCCTCCGCCCCAGAAACAAATGTCTTTGCCGAATTCCCTCTTCAACCTTTCGGGCTCCATGTTCTTCGCCGATATCTGTACAGGGTTGATAATATCAATGCCTGCATCAATCAAATCCGGAAAGAATTCGTATATCGACCCGCAATTATGCATCATGATCTTATAGTTCGACTTTGCCTTTATATGTGACGTGTATTTCTTAAACAGCGGAAAGAAAACTTCCCTGGCAACTTCGGGATCGACCATCGGCCCCAGTTGATTCCCCATATCTTTGTGCATCATCATGATATCCGCCACATCGCCAACCGCAGCGTGGAAAACATCGAAATTCCTAATGAACATGTCGGTAAGACGCTCCATGAAATGCTGGATCAGTTTCCTTTCTGTCATCAGATAGATCATCGCATTCTCATAACCGAAGTTATCCTCCGCCGAAAAGCTGGCAAACACATCGCCTACAACAGCCTTCGTGGAACCTTTAAGCCTTTTCGCCTCTTCTAGAAAATACTCCGACTCCTTCTCACCATAGCCACTGAAGTCAAAGCGATTGTCGACATCACCTGTCGTTTCAGCATCCTGAAGCACGTATCTGATGGCATCGAAATAGTAACCGCTATCCGGCATTTTAAATTGGAAACCGTTTTTTTCTATTATGAAGGATCCGTCCTGCTGCTTCCGGGGATTGAAATCTGTGGAAACAAAGACCTTCAATCCGTTTGGCATTATCCATTCTTTCTTTTCCGGACCGTTACTCATCCCCAGCCCGTCAAAAGGAGACAAAATCGGGATGGCATCGACCTGTAGGGCATCAATTACGGCATCCTCCACTTTAGCGGCCATGATATATGTATCCATTATTTCAACCCGGCCAGTGCTGATTCCGAGCGCCAGCTTAAGATTGTGGTATGCATAGGCATGTATCGTGGCCTGTATGTTTGAGCCCAAATCAACCGGCACTTTGTCTGTAACTTCGTGATTTATCGCTTTAAGAACTCTTTCTTTTGACGTCATTTTGATCCCTCTCTCTACTTTCTTCCTCGGTGTGCATCCGTCGAATAAGGGAATAAGAATTTGCTATTCCGCCCCTTTGCGACATTCCTTCCTAAAAATATCGGCCTCACCACTTCTCCTCGCATAGAGAAGGTAATCCTTGCCGCGGATCGATGTCAAGAACGAGGAACATCTCCCATTCACCCCGTCCGGACGGATTTTCGTTCCGAACGACCTCGAAATCCTTAAAGGACGCTAGACTCCCCGTCCCTCTCGAAATTGCCTGCCCTCAGGGAAAAACCGGGAAAAAGGTTAGAGGCGAAGCCCTTCTCATCCCGGGAGCATTTGACACACGGCGAAAATACCCATATAAAAGCTATCGAGAGGAAAGGCCGATCTCGACGCCTTCCGGACCGCGCGTTTTATAGCCGGCGCGATAAAAAAGGAAAATTTCGTGAAGCAGATTGCCGTGATCGATTCGCATACCGGGGGAGAACCCACGCGGCTCATCGTCGCCGGGGGGCCCGATTTGGGCCGGGGGCCGATGGCCGAGCGGCTCGCCCGGTTCCGCCGGGACTTCGATTCCGTCCGGTCCGCCGTGGTCAACGAGCCGCGCGGCTCGGACGTCATCGTGGGCGCCTTGCTCTGCGAGCCGGAGGATCCCGCCTGCGCCGCGGGCGTCATCTATTTCAACAATGTCGGCTATCTCGGGATGTGCGGGCACGGGACGATCGGCCTCCTGGTCACCCTGGCCCACATGGGCCGTATCCGCCCGGGAGAGCACCTCATCGAAACGCCCGTGGGGCGCGTCACCGCGACGCTTCATCCGGGCGGCGAAGTGACCGTGACGAACGTGCCGAGCTACCGGAAAGCCAAGGGTTTGGCCGTCGACGTGCCGGGCCTGGGCCGAGTCTCGGGAGACGTCGCTTGGGGCGGCAATTGGTTCTCCCTCGTGGAGGACCACGGCCAGACGCTCAGCCTGGCGAACGTGGAGACGTTAACGGATGTCGCCTGGCGGATCCGGAGCGCCATAAACGCGAACGGCTATCCCGAAGTGGACCACGTCGAGCTGTTCGGCCCGCCCGTTGCGGCGGGCGCGAATTCGTGCAGCTTCGTCCTCTGTCCGGGAAAAGCCTACGATCGCTCGCCCTGCGGAACCGGGACCAGCGCGAAAATCGCCTGCCTGGCGGCCGACGGCAAGCTGGCCGAGGGAGCGGCCTGGGTGCAGGAAAGCATCCTCGGCAGCCTATTTACCGCCCGCTATGTCCTGCGGAACGGCGAGATCATCCCGTCCATTACCGGCACGGCCTTCGTCACGGCGGAGTCGACGCTGATCCTCGACGAGAGGGATCCGTTCATCTGGGGGATCCGGGGCTGATGTCCGACTGGGACACGGCCGTCGTCGGGGCGGGCATCGTCGGGGCCGCCTGCGCCTCGGAATGCGCGCGCGCGGGCCTGTCGGTGATCGTCTTCGACCGGGGCCCCGTCGGAGGGGGCACGACCGCCGCGGCGATGGGCCATGTCGTCGTGATGGACGATTCCGAAGCCCAATTCGGACTGACGTCCTATTCGCGCCGACTCTGGCGGGAGTTGGCCGCGGAGCTCCCGGCGGATGTCCATTATGATTCCTGCGGGACGTTGTGGGTGGCTGCCGACGAGGAGGAGATGGCCGAAGCCCGGCGGAAGGCCGAATTCTACCGGGCCCGAGGCCTGCGCGCGGAAATCCTCGACGAGGCTGGCCTCCGGGCGGCCGAACCGAATCTGCGTCCCGGACTGCGGGGGGGACTGTTTGTCCCGGAGGACGCCGTGCTGTATCCTCCGTCCGCGGCCAGGTTTCTCCTCGAGCGCGCCCCGCGGAACAAGATCGAAGTCCGGACCGGAGTCGAAGTCCGCGCCCTGGACCCGGACGGCGGAGTCGTCCTCGGCGACGGGACGCGGATCCGCGCCGGTTTGACGGTCAACGCCGCCGGATGCGGATCGCCCGATCTGACGGCGGGGCTTCCGGTCAAGAAGCGCAAAGGCCACCTCGTCGTGACCCACCGCTATCCCGGCTTCGTGCGGCACCAGCTCGTGGAGCTGGGCTATCTGAAAAGCGCACATTCGGTGTCCTCGGATTCGGTGGCGTTCAACGTCCAGCCGCGCCCAAACGGCCAGATGCTCATCGGGTCCTCCCGCCAATACGGCGCCGAGCATCCGGATGTGGAGTTCGGAATCCTCCGGCGCATGCTGGACCGGGCCGCGGTCTACCTGCCGGAGCTGGACCGGCTCTCCGCGCTCCGGGCTTGGGCCGGATTCCGGCCGGCAACCCCCGACAAGCTGCCGTATATCGGCCCGTCCGCCGAAAATCCCAAAATTTGGCTGGCCACGGGCCACGAGGGGTTGGGCATCACAACCTCGCTCGCGACCGGCCGGCTCCTGGCGGACATGATCCTGAACCGGCCCGTCGAAATCCCGGTGGCTCCGTATGCGCCGGCGCGATCTCTCCCGGAAGGCAATGCCCATGGCTGAGACGGTCGCCCTCGCCATCAACGGCCGGCCGATCCGGGTTCCGGCCGGGACGGTCGTCGCCGTCGCCCTGGCGATCGCCGGGGAAACGCGCTTCCGGCGCTCCGTCGCCGGCCATCCGCGGAGCCCTCTCTGCGGCATGGGCGTGTGTTTCGAATGCTGCGTGACGATCGACGGCCGTCCGCACTGCCGCAGCTGCCAGACCCTCTGCGCGGACGGCATGGAAGTCCAGACCGATGAGTGACGAGCGCTCCCGGTTCGAAGTCGTCGTGGTCGGCGCCGGGCCGGCCGGTCTCGCCGCGGCGAGCGCCGCGGCGGAGTGCGGCCGCCGGACGCTCGTTCTCGACGCCACTCCCTGGCTCGGCGGCCAGATCTGGCGGGGCCGGGAAGCAAAAGGCGGTCCGGGTTCGGCGAAGCGCTGGCTGGCGAAGCTTCATGCGGCCGGCGCCGCCGTCGCCCGCCAAACGACCGTCGTCGCGGCGCCCCGCCCGGGAGTGCTGCTCGCGGAATCGCCCGATGGCCTTCGGGAAATCGGATGGGACAAGCTCATCCTGACGATCGGAGCGCGCGAGCTTTTCCTGCCGTTCCCAGGCTGGACGCTGCCCGGAGTCGTCGGAATCGGCGGCCTGCAGGTGCTGGTCAAAGGCGGATGGCCCCTGGCCGGGAAGAAAATCGTCGTCGCCGGCAGCGGCCCCCTCCTGTTCGCCGCCGCGGCGGAATACCGGACCGCTGGCGCCGACGTCATCCTGGTCGCCGAACAGACGAACCGGGCCAGGCTCGTCCGCTTCGGCCTGACGCTCCCCCGGCTTGCGCCCGGCAAACTCCTCCAGGCGGCGAAGTATCAGGCCCGCCTTCTCGGCGTCCCGTACCGCGCGGGATGCTGGGTCGCCTCCGCTCACGGGACCGAACGGCTGGAGGGCGTCACGCTTCGAAGCGCCCGCAAGACCTGGACGGAGCGGTGCGATGTCCTGGCCACCGGATTCGGTTTCCTCCCGAACCTGGAGCTGCCTCGGCTCCTCGGCTGCCGTGCGGAAAACGGCGCGGCAGTCGTGGACGATCGGCAGGAAAGCTCTCAGGCCGGCGTCTATGTCGCCGGCGAGCCGACGGGCATCGGCGGGGAGGGCCGGGCCTTGGTCGAAGGCCTGATCGCCGGCTACGCGGCCGCCGGTCGGCCGGAGCAGGCCGAGCGGCTGTTCCGAAGACGGCGGCGGGCCTTGGCGTTCAGCCGGGCGATGGATCGGGCTTTCGCCCTGCGCGGCGAGGTGAAAAACCTGGCCGATCCGGAGACGCTGATCTGCCGCTGTGAAGACGTGACCCGGCGCGACCTCGAGAAATACGGCGACTGGCGCGGCGCCAAACTCCAGACGCGCTGCGGGATGGGCCCCTGCCAGGGCCGGATCTGCGGCGGCGCCGTCGAAAAGCTGTTCGGCTGGGACGCCGCCTCAAACCGGCCGCCGGTCTTTCCGGTCCGGATCGGGACGCTGCGGGAGCCGGGGTCCGGCGCTCGCGGCGCTTCGAAATAGATTCGGCCGCGGACGAAGGGCGAGCCGAAGGACGGTGGAGGAGATCGAAGCGGCCATGAAAAAGGCCGGGTACCCGCCGCCTTCCAAGAAATAGAGTCCGAAAAAAGCCGGGACCTGACCGGCTCAGCGCCGGGGCTTCATGGCCAGCGCGGAAGGCGCCACGGCGAGGCCGCCCCGCGCCGTGCAGCGCAGCTCGATCGGCATCATCCGGCCCACGTCCGCGACGGCATCGAGGGTTTCATCCAGGGGGATGGGATTTGGATAGCCTCCCACGACGAGGTCCGCGCAGACCATGGCGCTCGACGCCGCGACGGCGTTTCTCGTATGGCAGGGAATCTCGCAAGCCCCGTGAACCGGATCGCACACGGATCCCATGGCATTTTGCAGGGCGATGGCCGCGGCGTCGCAAGCCTGCCGGGCCGAGCCGCCCGCGATCTCGACGACCGCGGCGGCCGCCATGGCGCCCGCCACTCCGATCTCGACCTGGCAGCCCGCGGTTTCCGCGGCGAATCCGCAGCGGCGGGCGGCGATCAGGCCGATGGCGGAAGCGGCGAACAGGGCCAGCGAAATCCGCTCGGGCGCGAGATCCCTCTCCTCGGCCAGCGTCGTGAGGACGCCGGGGAGGACGCCCGCCGAGCCCCCCGTGGGAGCGGCGCAGACGATGCCCTGGCTGTTGCACATGTGCATCGCGGCCATCGCCCGCGCGGCGGCGCGGGCGTGGATGCCGCCCACGGCGAGCTGCCCGCGCTTGTCGGCCTCCAAAACGCCGCCGGCGAACGGGGGCATCAGGAGCATGCGGGAATTCGCGTCGCTCAGCCCCATCTCCACGGATGTTTTCATGATCCCGAAGAGCCGGGCCATTTCCAAAAGCGTCTTTTCGCGGGAGAGGCCGAGCAAGCGGGCTTCGGAGCGCAGTCCGATCTCTCCGAGGCTGGAGGCATCCCGCTCCGCGAGGGCCAGCATATCCCGGCCGGACAGGAACAGGGGTTCACCCCGTTGGACGAAAAACAGCGGACGGCTCCGGTAGAGCCTCATGCCGGCGCGGTCGCCGCTAACGGATGCCAGGCGCTCTTCGGGGATTCCGTCGGACGTCCGGAGATGGATCAGGATTCGGCCGTCCCGGGACGCTTCGGCGCGGTCCCGGATGAGCGTCCGATGCGCGGCGATGAATTCCTCGAGCCCGGGCCGGGCGGCCGCGTCGATCTCGAAAAGATATTCGTGCGATTTTCCGGTCACGGAGACGGGCCACTCCTGGACCTCGGTAATTTCGACGATCCCCCCGCCGACGGATTTCGCCCGGACGGCGACGGATGCGAGGTTCCTCCCGACGGCCTCGATTTTGACCGCGTTGGGATGATCGGCTTTTTCCAGGGGAGCGATGTCGAACCGGATGTCTATTCCGAGGTTATAGGCATCGAGGAGCGATTGATTGAACCGCTCGTCCTCGAGCGGCCGCCCGAGGAATCCGGTCGCCATCGCCAGATCCACGGCCAAGGCTTTATAGGTCGGGGCGTACGAACCAGAGGGATCGAAGGTGCACCGGACGGCGACGGGCTCCCCACCGAGAAGGTCCCGGACGAGCCGGGCGATGCGGTAGCCGCCCGCAGTATGGGAGCTCGACGGGCCGCGCATGACCGGGCCCAGGACGTCGTTGAAGATGCTGATGAAGCTCATGGGATCGCCTTCCTCCGCCGGCAAAGCGGTATCATAATTGTTTTCCCTCAGGTTCATCAAGCCGCAATTCCCGACTTGGCCGCCCCGCACAACTCAGCGTGGCAGGAAGGATAAAACCCCCGTGTCTTACAGAAAACACCGGTCAGGCCTCGATTTTCTCGCTCCACGCGCCCGTGGCCGGGTTCTTGAAAATGCGCTTGGTCCGGCCGTCGGGCATCTTCTCGGCTTTGATGAGGACGAGACCGTCTTCGTTCGCGACGGCCGCGGGTCCCTCGACGCTCCGGCCGACGCCCGCCCACCGCTCCAGCGTAACGGGTTCCCAGCGCTTGGAGGCGGCCGAAAGATAACAAGCATCGATGATCGCGTTCACGACGCACCCGTCCTGAAACGTCTCCATCGGCGCCCGCCCCGCGTCGAGGGCGTCGAACATGTCCCGGAACATGTGGACGTAGCCCAAGGCGTGGACTTCGTCGCCGACGGGAAAGAGCCAGCCCTTGTCGCCCTCGGCCTTCTCGGCCACGTAGCCGCCCTGACCCACGGCGGTAAACATTTCGAATCCGGTACGCAGAAAATGGTCAAGCCGGATCGTCCCCTCGGTCCCGGCCACCTCGTCGCGCAGGTCCATCCCTCCCCGAAACGTCCAATTGACCTCGACCTGGCCGAGAGCGCCGTCCTCAAAACGGATGAGGGCGAGGCTGGAGTCCTCGGCCTCGATAGGATGAACAAGCGTGTCGGCCGTGGCCAGGACCTCGACCGGCCGGATATTTTTCCCGATGAAATTGCGGATGATTTCGATGCAGTGGCAACCCATGTCGACCAGCGCGCCGCCGCCGGCGATGGCCTTGTCCCAGAACCAAGCGCTGTGCGGCCCGGAGTGGGTTTCGCGAGAACGGACCCAGAGGATGCGCCCCAGGGCGCCGGCCCGGACCGCCTCCAGGGCTTTCAGAGTTTTGGGTGTGTAGACGAGGTCTTCTAGATATCCGGCAAAAACTCCGGCCTTTTCCACGGCTTCGAGCATCTCCAGCGCCTCGGAAGCGGTCCGGCCGAGAGGCTTGGTGCAGAAAACGGGCTTGCCGGCCCGGGCGGCCAAGAGGACCGCTTCCTTATGGAGATTGTTGGGCACGCCGACCACGACGGCGTCCGTAGCCGGATCCTCGACCGCGGTCTTCATATTCCCCGTCCAGCGGGGAATATCCCACCGGGCAGCGAAAGCCCGCGCTTCGTCCTCGGTCCGAGCGCAGACCGTTCCGACGCGGTCGCGGCCACGGCCGCCGTGGAGAGTCATGGTGTAGAGCGTTCCGATCAATCCGGCGCCCAATAGGGTGACATTATGCGATTTCGTCATGATGTCCTCATCCTCGAGTATTTCACAGAATTCATCTCTTACGCTTCAGGCGTAAAATAAGTCCCGGCATATTTTACTGTACAGTAATTTTTGCCAGACATGAAAGTGGCGCCAAAAAAGAACCTCGGGTCGGATTAATTTCTCGACATACGAATTGTAACGGGGCCAAGAAGTCCCGACGGAAGAAGGGGCGAATTCTTGGAAAAATGCTTCCAGGTCGTAAAAGTCAACCGACCCGGCGATGGACGAGGCCCGTTGCTCCCGATCCAATCCGGCTTGCGGACAAGGTTCCCGCCTTTACCATACTCGGCGTCGGGAGGCTGTTGTTCGTCGCCGATCAGCCGGTTGGGCCAGAGGTTGGCCACCCGGATTTCCAGGACGTTGCCGGCGAGCTTCAGAACGCCCGCAACGTTCACCCTCCAGGGGGCGCACCAGACGACGCCCAAATCGCGGCCGTTGAGATCGACCCGGGCGATGTTGTCCACGATCCCCAAGTCGAGCCAAAGTCGGGACTTCTCATCCAACACGACGCCGGCGGGCAGATCGAAAGTTTTCCGGTAAGTCGCCGTCCCGGAATAATACTTGATCCCCGGCTCCGGCCTGAGGGTCCAATCCGCCAGGCTTTCGAAAACGACCCGCTCCGGCCCGCCCCATTTCGGATCAAAGGAAACCTCCCAAGGTCCGCTTAAAACCGCCGCTTCAACCGCAGCGGAGAAGTTCGACACGGCGGAGGCCGACGCGCCGGCGGGCTTACGAAAGACGACGAAAAAGGACTGGTGCGGCTCGAAGTGAAGAGTCAAGGTCGTCCGTCCACTCCTCATATCGAAAGCGGCGAGGTCGTGGACTTTGCCGTTGACGGCGTCCCAAAGCTCGGGCTGTCGGCCGTCCACGCGGAAAGTCATCTTCGTTTCCACGACCCGGTCTTCCGGATTGGCGACGAAATAAATTTCGGTCTCCCCATCCCGCCGATGGGTATACCGCAGGGGGACATCGGAGGCGAAGTCGGCCGGGACGGACATCCGCTCCAGGACGCCGGTCACGACGGCAAAATCACCGTATTGTTCAGGCTCGTCGAGCGGCGCCGGACCGACGTCCCAGGTCGACTTGTCGGCGGCCGCGGAGCTCATCGCGCCCGTCATCGAAGCGGTCGTTTTATCCGTCTTGGAGGCGCGTTCCCAGATGATACGCCCCCCGCCGAAGGCGCGTTCCGTGACGCGTTGGCCGTCGCACTCGCCCCACAATTCGTCGGCCAGCGCTTTCACTTCGTCGTCGCAGGCCGGATATCCGGACAGCGCGGGCGATTTCCGCGGCCGCGGACCGACGACGACGGCACCGGCCGCGACGAGGTCCCGGACCTTGCGCAGGAGCGCCGGGGTCATGGTCTCCCGCTCCGGGAGAACGAGAACGCGGTAGCTCATTCCACCGGAAAAAACAAGCCGCCCGTCTCGGACTTGGGCGCCCGCCAGAAGGGTTTCGGGCGCGCATCCGTCGAAATTATAGCCCCGACGGTCCGGCGGTTGGCCCCGCAAGGCGGAAGCCGGCGCCCGGAAGACCATCGGCGCGCCTTCGGCGACCAGAAAGCAGACATCGGCCACGGGCAGTCCCTGCCTCAGCAGGACCTGACTTCGGGCCAGGTAAGTATGATAAGCGGGAACCATCTCCCACCACGTCTGAGTCCTCTCCCAGTGAACCCCGTACGGTCCCATGGTCATCCCGGGCCGCACACCCGGCCAGGCCTGATGCTGGGAGCGATGGAAGACAATTCTGTTGATTCCCGCGGCGAAAGCCCAATCGCCCAGCGCCTTCATCGAAGCCGGATGGGCCCGCCAGGCTTCCGTGTCCATCGAGGTGAACGCTTCGGCGGCAACGATGGGGCGACCCTCGGTATGGGCGATGCCGGAGGCCTCGAAGACGCTGTGAGCGGTGTGAAAACCATAAAGCCAAAATTCGCCCATGGGAACGTCGGCCACCGTACCCAGGGTCATGTCCGCGCAAGGCGTCATATCATAAGGCTCGATGGACAAACCGAAGCCGTTCCGCCGGCCGAGCTCCTTGAGATACCGGGCGTGATTGTCGATGACGAGCTCCTGGGCCGTCTGCCTCAAGTCCCAGAGAAAGCGTTCGGAGACCTCTAGACTCTTGACGATCCGCCCCGTGATCGCGGGCAGGTACGGCAGAGGATCGTAGCCGCGCCGACGGCGGAACTCGTCCCGGAAGGTTCCCGTCCAATTCTGCGATCCCATCTCCCAACTGTCGATGTGGATCATGGTCCAGCCCACGCCGCCTCCGGTTTTCCGCGGGCCGATTTCGCGCAGAAGCGCGCCGATAAAAGCGTCGAAATGGGCATCCAGGGCGGCCTTATCCAGTTTGTCGCACTCCAACCCCAAGCCTGGAATGGGAGCGGGCCGCGTGTTGGCGCCGGTCGCGGTCCGGCCGAAGCGCAGGACGGTCCAGCGGCCTTGGGGAACGTCCCAATCCAAACGGCCGTTGGCCGAAAGCCGGTCGGTCAGGTCGATGAGGCGGGCGGGATCGATCGAATTTCCGAGTGGGCTCGAGGGGAAATCCGCCGGTGCGGGCAGGAAGGGCTTTACGCCGACCTGGGAGGAGTACGGCGCCCTAACATAAAGGGCTTTCTCGTCGATGTCCGCGATGGCCGGGCCGGCGGCCGGGGTGGGAAAGGCCAGGACGGCCACATCGCGATAAAAATTATCGCGGGCTTTAGCCAGTTCCGCCGGCAGTCCTCCATCACCGAAAAAAGCCGGCCGGCGCCGGGGTCGCGGCAATACGCCGTCGAAACGGCGGGGTCCGGCGACTTCGAGCTCGGCGGCCACCAGATGCTGCATGGATTGTTCGGGAACCACCCAGGGTCCGCCGCTCCCCGTCCAGCCGGGCCCGGCGTTGAGGGTGATCTCCAGGCCCAGACGTTCGGCTTCCCGTACGACGTGGGCGAATAGCCGACGCCACTCGGGGCTCATGAATTCAACCGGACCCCGCGGCACTCCGACGCTCACTTCGCAGATGACGACGCCTCCGATGCCGGCGCCGGCCATCGCTTCCAGGTCGGCGGTAAGCCCCTCGCGGCTCAGATTCCCGTCCATCCACATCCAATAAACCCAGGGGCGGGCGGAGGCGGGGGGCGAGGCGAAATCGGCGGCCAGGCGGTCTTCGGCCGCCGGGCCGGCCGGACGGGAGAGGCAAGCGCACCCCAAAATAACCAGAAATACGAGGGCTAGGCCGGCGAACGGGGGGCGACGAAACATGGTTGCTCTCCTTGTTCTTCCGTTCATAATACAGCCTCTTTACGGAGTCAAGACGCTTCAGCCCGCTTCTTGCGGCAATTTTGGGCTATAATCGGATGATCAAAGAGGAGCCCCCCATGAAAACGTTCGACCTGGTCGTCGTCGGAAGCGGCTCCGGCCTGCTCGTGCTCGAGGAAGGAATTAAAGCCGGGTGGTCATGTGCCTTGGTGGAAAACGACAAGATTGGAGGCACCTGCCTCAACCGGGGATGCATTCCATCCAAGGTGCTGATCGAACCGGCCACTTTCATCCGCGAGGCCGAGCGGGCGGCCCGCATCGGGATCAAGCCTCCGCCTCCTGAACTCGACTGGGAAATTCTCTCGCGGCGCCTGTGGGCGAGGATCAACCGAAACAAAATCATGGAAAAGAACCTGGCCGAGACCTCCAATCTGACCTTGTTCCGGGGCCAGGGAGAATTCACCGGAGAGCGGCGAATGCGGGTTCATTTAAACGGCGACGCCGGCTTTTCCGAGGAATTCGAAGGGAAGCGGTTCGTCCTGGCCACGGGAAGCCGCACCATGGTCCCTCCGATCCCGGGACTCGAAGAGACGGGGTATGTCACCAGCGAATCGTTTTTCGGCGACCGTTACCCGGCCAAGCCCTGGCCGAGCCTGATCATCATCGGCGGCGGGATCATCGCCTCCGAATTCGCCCATGTCTTCTCCGCCTTCGGAACCCGGGTAACGGTCGTGGAGATGCTGCCTCGCCTCCTCTCCACCGAGGAACCCGAAGTCAGCGAGCACGTCCTCCGCGCCTTCCGCCGCCGCCTGGATGTCCGGCTGAATGCCCGGGCCGCGGCCGTCCGGACCGAAGCCGGCCGCAAAGTCGTCGCCGTCGAGGACACGAAGACCGGCGAACGGGCCGAAATCGCGGCCGACGAAATCCTGGTCGCCGTGGGCCGCCGTTCGAACGCGGACATTCTGACCGTGGATAAAACCGGTGTCCGCACCGACCGCGGGGGATGGATCGCGGCGAACGAATTTCTGGAAACGAATGTTCCCGGCATCTGGGCCATCGGCGACGCCTTGGGCAAGTTCCAGTTCCGGCACAAGGCCAACGCCGACGCCGACGCGGCCATCAAAAATATTTTCGGCCCGCCGGGCGAGAAGGCGGCCGTCGATCTCTCGGCCGTGCCCTGGGCAGTCTTCACTGATCCCGAGGTCGGGCATGTGGGGATGACCGAACGCGATGCCGTCGAAGCGGGGCATCAGGTCATGGTCGCCGTCCAGCACTACTCGGAGATCGCCAAGGGTTACGCCATGGGCTTCGAACCCGGCGACGGGGACGACGGGTTCGCCAAGATCGTCGCCGACACTAAAGGCCGGATTCTGGGCACTCATGTCGTCGGCCCCCAGGCGGCCCTTCTCCTTCAGCCATTCGTCTACATGATGAAAGCAGGGACTTTCTGTCCCGACGCCGGAACGATCCGCTCGATCGCCGAATCCATGGTCATCCACCCCTCGCTAAACGAGTTGACGGGTTGGGCCGTTTGGAACTTCAAACCCGCTTCCGCGATCCTCGAGTAAACGACTCTGAAACCCAGGATCTCTTTCCGGGAGTGGAATTTAAAAAAGGCGAACAGGTTCTTATTTGTGGAGGGATTGGGGGTGAAAAGGGACCTGCAACCCCTCCAGCTTGTTTTTCGTATGTATAGAAGTCGGCCCTAAACATTTTTATTGAGGAGAGGAAAATGAAGAGCATTTTACGAAAATCCGCAACCCTCGGTCTTCTGGCCCTGACCCTGTCCGCCGGCTTAATGGCCGCGGCCCAGACCAAGCCCGAGGATAACAAGAAACTCTACGCCGAAATCTCCGGCGATTGGGATTTCAACTACCAGGGCGAGTCGATGATCATCCAATTCTTTGAAAAAGACGGCAAGCTCTTCGGCGCCCCGGTCGGCGAGACTCCCGAGGAACTCCTCCCCGTTCCCGACAAACCCCTCAACTTCACCGTCACGGTTTCGGGCAACGGGCAGTTCTATGAATGCGTGTTCGTCCGGAACGATAAGAAAGTCATCGATACGTGCCAAATGACCACCCAGGGCATGATGATCGAAGGCAAAAAAATTAAACCCATTCGACTCCCCGGGCTGAAGCCCGGGGTATAATATGGGTTAATACTGAGTGGCGCTTTTGTCCTAATTTATAAATTAGGATTGGCGCCGCAAATGTATCACCAAGTTCTGATCCCGGACATTCCATCCCGATCCGCCCACTTTCATATGCCGCCCGCCGGCGGCGTATAAAAGTGTTTTCTGTGGTAAAATCCGGATCCGACGCTCTCTAGAAAGGCGGACCCGGACATGAAAATCCATCGTCTCGCCGCGTTCCTGACGGCGGCCGTACTCGCTTTTCCCCGTTCACAGGACACCGCCCGTTTCTTTCCCCGGGCCGATCTGATGACGATAGGTGTCTATTATTACCCCGAGCAGTGGCCGGAAAGCGACTGGGCACGCGACTTCGGCAATATCGCCGCGCTCGGCTTCGAGTTCGTCCATATGGCCGAATTCTCCTGGGCCTTTCTGGAGCCTCGCGAGGGCGTTTTCGATTTCGCCTGGCTGGACCGCGCCATCGGCCTGGCCGCCAAGAACAACCTGAAAGTCATCCTGGGCACCCCGACGCCTGCTCCGCCCGCCTGGCTGGCCGAAAAATATCCCCAGATCTTTCTTCAGGACGGCCGCTATCAATTCCGAGAGCATGGCATTCGGGCTAATATCTCGACTTCGGATCCGACGTTCCGCCGCTATACGGAACGGCTGGTCGAGGCCATGGGAAAGCATTACGGAAAAGATGCCCGCATCTGGGGCTGGCAGATCGACAACGAGCCCGGCGCGGCTTTCGATTTCGGCCCCGCGGCCCAAGCCCGTTTCCGGCAGTGGCTGGAACGCAAGTACGGGACGATCGAACACCTGAACGAAGCCTGGGGAACGGCTTTCTGGAGCGTCCGGTACGACGCCTTCGGTCAAATCCGCATCCCTAACGCCGCCCTGGCCGGCGAAGACCGGATGAACCCCCATACCCTCCTCGACCACAAACGGTGGAACGCCGACGAGACGGCGGATTTCCTGGACTTGCAGGCAAAAACTCTGCGCCGGTTCTTCGCGCCCGTCCAATGGATCACCACCAACTATGTCTCCGCCGTGGCCGAGGCCGATCCCCGGCGCACCCGTAACCTGGACTTCCCCTCCTTCACCATGTATATCGTGCGCGGCGGAGCGGGATTGGGGCCGGACGGGTTCAGGCTCGGCACGCCTTATCGTTTGGCCTGGGCCAATGATTTTTTCCGCCCCATCGCAGGCCGGACCGGCGTCATGGAGCTCCAGCCGGGCCAGGTCAACTGGACCCGGATCAACAGCCAGCCGCTGCCGGGGGCGGTCCGCATGTGGCTCTGGCACGGCTTCGCCGGCGGTTTGTCTTTTGCCTGCACCTACCGCTATAGACACGTCCCCTACGGCTCGGAGCAGTACCACGACGGAATCGTCGGGCTCGACGGCGTCACCCCTTCCTCCGGAGGACTCCAGTTCAAGCAGGTCATCGAGGAGATGAAGCGCCTGCGGACACGCTTCGATCCGACCCTGCCGATCCCGGCACGCTATCAAGCCCGGAAGGCCGCTCTTCTCTGGAACCACGAAAACCTGTGGGATCTCGAGGAGCAGAAGCAGACCGTTCAGTGGGACACGCGGCGGCATGTGGAGAAGTATTTCGCCGCGCTGAAATCCTGCGGCGCGCCCGTGGATATCATCGGGGAAAACGCCCGCTTGGCGGATTACCGCGTCGTGGCCGCCCCGGCTTATCAGCTGACGGATGCCGGATTGGTCGAATCCTGGAAGGCCTATGTCGAAAACGGCGGGCACCTCATCCTCTCCAGCCGAACCGGACAAAAAGACCGGACCGGCCGGATGTGGACGGGCAAGTTCTCGGCGCCGCTCGTCTCTCTCATCGGCGCCGATATCGATTTCTACGACATGATGCTTGAGGACGGCAATGGCCGCATCACGCTTCAAGGCGAGCCGGAACTATTCCCCTGGAATAACTGGGCCGACGTCCTTCTCCCCCACTCAGGAACGGCAGTCTGGGCGACCTACGCGAATCAATTCTACTCGGGCCAGGCGGCCGTTGTTTCGCGGAAGCTCGGCCGCGGAACCGTAACCTATATCGGCGCGGACACCGAGGACGGCCGGCTGGAAAAGGAAGTCATCCGGCGCGTTTTCGGCGGGGCGGGAATCGACGTCGAATCCTATCCGGAAGGCGTTTTCGTCGAGTGCCGGGACGGATTCTGGGTGGCGGTCAATTATTCTTCCGCGCCTTACAACCTGCCGATCGCCGCCGGCACCGAGATTCTCATCGGCGACCGGAGGCTCGACCCGGCCGACGTCTGCGTGTGGATCGATAGGATTAAGGATCCTCAATGAATCTCGCGCCTCTCGCGGTTCAGACCAATCCGAATGGGACGCAAGCCACCGCGGAGCTTGAAGTGACTCTTCCGGCCCCAAAACCCGGCCCTTTCGCTTTCTTCTTGAAGGGAATCGGCTTCTCGAGAAACCGGCGCCGATAGTAACATCCGTTTGCTGAAAGGAGAGTAAAAATGAAGAAAATTCACGGATGGTGTTGGATGGCGACGTTCGTCGCCCTGGCGATGCTTTTTCCGGGCTTGGACGGCGAAGCCGCCGCTTCGTCCGGAGCTCAGGCCCAAGCCGCGAAATCATTCGTTTGGCCGTCAGCGATACCCGCCGATTGTCCGTTCCCGAAATCGGCGACGATCACGGGGCTCGAATTCACCGGACGGCGGGCTGAGTATACGGACGCGGACACCTGGTATCCTTCCTGGGCTTCGGATGGGAAGATGTATAGCCCGTTTACCGACGGAACGGTCGGCACGCTCAACGTCTCTTCGGGCGGAAAAAATGCGGCTACCGGCCATGCGGTCATCGAGGGCCACGATCCGCTGAACCTTCGGGTGACGGCCATCGGGCTCCGACCGGGCCCGCCCGAGCCTTACGAGGGCCGCTATCCGTGCGGCAGTCTCGTTTATGACGGGGTCTGGTATTACGGAACCTACGCCCTCCTCAACGCCGGGTATGGCCTCAACTGGCCGGTCCTTGGACCGACGCCCGGGTTTTTTATTTCCAAGGACTTCGGCCGATCCTGGACGAATCCGCCTCACACCTGCGAGCCCGGCAAGACCCTCTTTCCCGAACCGGCGAAAAAAGGCGGTCCGGTCAAAATCGGCGCTCCGCATTTTGTCGATTTCGGGAAGAACATGGAGTCTTCCCCCGACGGAAAAGCCTACCTCGTCGGTCATGGGGCGGTTCAATCGGATATGGAGGACCGGGTGGCCAATCTGAGCTGGATCACGGCCGATCAAGTCTATCTTTGCCGGGTGAGGCCTACGCCGGAAACGATCAATGACGCCTCTCAGTATGAGTATTTCGGCGGGCCCGACGAAACCGGACAGCCAATCTGGACCCGCGATTTCGCCGAGATCAAACCGCTCCTCGAATGGAACAATAAGATGGGCTGCGTCACGATCACCTATAATGCGCCGCTCAAAAAATTCATGATGTGTGTCACGGACGGCGGGAATACGGTCTGGAAGTTTGACACCTATATCCTCGAGGCTGAGGCGATCACGGGTCCATGGCGGATGGCCGCCTATTTGAAGGACTTTGGCGAACAGGCATATTTCGTCAACATCCCCTCCAAGTTCATCTCCACCGACGGCCGAATAGTCTGGCTTAGTTACTCCGCCAACTTTACCAACGGCTGGCTGGGGACGAAACTCGCCTCGAACCCGCCGGGAAGCCGCTACGCAATGTGCCTCCAGGAAGTGAAATTATCCGGTCCGGCAACGGAAGAGAAATAGCCTTCTATTTTTTCAGGAACGGATTGCCGGCTTTCTCGGCGGCGATCGTCGATGTCCTCCCGTGGCCGGGACAGACTCGAGTCCGGTCCGGCAGGACCAGAAGCTTTTCCTTTATGGAACGGACGAGATCGTTCCGGACCTTATCGATTTCGCCTTTGTCCTCCGTCCAAACCTTCCCGATGGGGATAAATCCTCCCGGAGGATCCCCTCGGTCGGTCGGCCGAGAGCCTCATGGATTAAATGTTTCAGTCGCAAGTTCAGATTATCCTCGAGGCCCTGGGTCAAGGGTCGTGACTGGTACGATTTTGTCTGGTTCGCGGCCTATCACCCGGAGCTGCGTCTGGCCCACCTCGAACAGCGGCTGCGGCAGACCGGGCATTGGGTGGAGCCCGCCCTCCTGACGGCAGGCGACTTGCGTGACCTGACCAGGCGCCGGATCGATAGCGTCGATATCGATCAGATCCGTCGTGAGGTGGAACCCTTCGTGAAGGATCCGGCCCCCTTGGCGCTCTGGTCGAAGGAATTCTTCTTGGACGTTGCATCCCGGATCAAGACCGTCTGAAAGACGTTGTGGATCTTTAAGAATTCCTCAGTGCGATGTCGCCGCCGCCGCCGCTGCTTACGATCATTCCTATTCCCCAGCCGTTTCCAATCTCCAGGTATTGCGTCAACTCCGGTTGACGTTTTCTCGATCTGATTCGCCCTTCCGGCGAGCGGTCATGGCCTCTTCCCAGTTGGAAGGTCGACCCTCCGGCCGGGTATTATCCCGATCCCCCGGCCGAATATGTTCCTTGATCGTTGAGCTGGGCGGCAAAGTGCGTCCGGAAGACGGCCTCGCCGCAGCCGGGATCGTCCGGCCCGGGCGGCCCGGCCCGTTTATCGGCCGCCGCCGCGATTGACATCGCCCGCGGGCCGGAATACCCTCGTTGACGAGGTCAGGATGGGGATTCAAGCCGATTCCAAACGCGTCCCATGCTCCGGCCGGAAAAGGAAATTCTTATCCTTGAACGGTACTCCCGATACTCGAGGAAGACCTCGGCGAAGTCGCCGCCGCTGGCCAGGGCGGCCTCAAGGACCGAGTGCAGCGCGGCCGCGTCCAGGCCGAAGCGGCTCTCGATGTCGGAGGAGGTCGGAAGGATGGTCATATTGAAGGCCTAAGTATAGGGACTTAGGGCGCGGCTTTCAACCCGCTTGGCGGATGCGCGCCCAAACGGCGTGAATCTGCAGCCTCGATCGTCCGTTTTATTATCGGGAAGGGAACTCTTTCGAGGCGCGATTCGTCTTTAGAAATTGAGGGTCCAACGAAAGCGAGGATGTTCATGTCCCAAAAGGCGCGTCTGTCCGTTGCAGGATGCATCGGAGGTATTTTCCTTTTTATCGTCTTCCAGGGCCGGGGCTTTCTCCAGGTCAAGCCGGAAGACCCGGCCGGAAAGTATCCGGAGATTCCGGGCGTCTATGAGATCAAGCTCCCCGGCGGAGAGAAAGCCGTCATGCAATTCTATTTCAAGGACGGAACCCTGCGAACCGTGGAATCGACGGACTCAAGCCCAACCGTCTGGCAGCCTGTCGAGAGCCCGGAGCCGAGGTTCAAGAGCGTCCAGGGGGAGGCCAAGGGGACTTTTGAGATGACGTTCCTCAAGGATGAACAGGGACGTTTCACCCGGTGCCGCGTCATCAATGAAAAAGCCAAAATGGACGTGACCGGAGTCCGGACGGGGGATATCGACGATGCCAAGGCCGATCCCGGCTCGCCCAGCGAACGCCTGGGCTATATCGAGCGGCATTATCGCAAGGCCGAGCACCTCGTCTCCGTGCGGGACGGAGTCAAGCTCTTCACCCAGGTCTTCAGCCCTATCGATCAGTCCGAGCCCCATCCCATCATTCTCGTCCGGACCCCGTACGGCATCCCTCCCTATGGCGACGGTTTCCGCAGCGGATTGTTTCCCGGGCTCTACTATGCCAAAGAGAACTACATTATCGTCCTGCAGGACATCAGAGGCCGGGCCATGTCCGAGGGAGCGTTTGAATACCAGAGACCCTTCATCAAGGACAAGACATCCGCCTCCGACGTCGACGAGAGCAGCGACGCCTACGACACGATCGAGTGGGTGTTGAAGAACGTCCCCGCGCACAACGGCAAGGTCGGCGTATGGGGCAGCTCCTATCCCGGCTTCACCGCGGTGATGGCCGCCATCAACGCCCATCCGGCCGTCCGGGCGGTCTCACCCCAAGCGCCCATGGCCGACCTGTTCCTCGGGGACGACGGCCACCATAGCGGAGCCCTCTACCTGGCCCACTACGCGAACTATCTCTATTCCATGGGACAGATCCGGAAGGGGCCGACGAGCGACCCCATTCCCCGGCTCCGTTTTCCGACTCCCGACGGATATGACTTTTTTCTCCGAATGGGAACATTAAAGAGCCTGACCGCCAAGCTCTTCGATCCGACCAACAAGCCCTGGCAAGACCTGATGGCCCACGAAAGCTATGACGCCTACTGGAAGGCGCATTCGATCTACCAGTATCTGCGGGGCCTGAAGCCGGCGATCCTGGTGGTCGGGGGCTGGTATGACGGGGAAGACCTGCTGGGCACTCTGCGGACCTACCGGACCATCGAGAACGAGAATCCCGGCATATCGAACTCCCTCGTCATGGGGCCCTGGATGCACAGCGGCTGGAATCTCCTAGCCGGAGGGGGGGAGGATCGGGGCGTATTCTCCTTCAAGGGGACGAAAGCGTACTTCCAGGAGAAGATCGAGCTGGCCTTCTTCAATCGCCATCTGAAGGGCCGGGACACCGGCGAAATACCCGAAGCGACGGTCTTTGAAACCGGTACGGACAAGTGGCGGACATATCCGGTCTGGCCGCCGGCGGAGGCGAAGGACCGCAAGCTCTTCTTGACCGCGGACGGCGGGGCCTCCTGGGACCGTGGCCCGGATGCAGTCGGCGAGGGCTTCGACGAATATATCAGCGATCCGGCCAAGCCCGTCCCCTACACCATGCAGACAACCTCGACGTACAACCCTGATTATTTTGTCGAAGACCAGCGGTTCGCCGCCTCCCGGCCGGATGTCCTCGTCTATACAAGTCCCGCGCTGGCGGACGACGTCACGATCGCCGGCCCGATCAAGGCTGAACTTTATGTTTCCACGACGGGGACGGACGCCGACTGGGTGGTCAAGGTCATCGACGTCTACCCCGACAACGCCCCCGACCCGAAGCCGAATCCGGGAAACATCCGGATGGGCGGCTATCAGAGGCTTGTCCGGGGGGACGTG
>CAZLAM010000055.1:0-8495 GCA_964557435.1 uncultured Eubacteriales bacterium | reverse complement strand
CGGACCTATCCGGCCCACATCCATGACTCCAAGCTCATGTTCCAGTTGTATGCCGAGATGGGGAATCTCTTGCGGCCGTTGAAGAAGTCGCGGATGACCCTCATCTTCGACAAGGGCTTCAACTCGCCGGAGAACATCGCCTGGATCGACGCCGACCAGGGGCTGCCGTCCCATGCCTTCGAGCAGGTCGCCCTGCCAGGGGCCGAGGAGAGCGGGGAATATTTCTAGGATTTGATGATCAGGAGGGAGCGGGAGTCTATCGTCTTTCGGCCGGTGCGAAAAGATTTTTCATCCCAATATGCTTTTCGAGATCGATTTTCGTATTTTTCGTTGCCCTTGACATTGCCGAGCGGTCGGAAATACATTCCCGGCGTGGTCAAATTGAGAGAATCATCGGTTGGAGCGGGAATTTGTGGGATCTTGGAAAAAGCAAATTCCTATCCATCACACAAAAGCCTGAACACCCGCTTCCTCCATGCCCGCTTCTAAAGATCGAAAGGCTCCCAGGTCAAGGTTGTCTTGGTCTGGCGGAAGGCCCTGATTTCGACATGCCGCGTCTTGGCGCCGCCCGGCAGGTCGAGAGCCACGTCGAATTCGTATAAAAAGGACGAAGCCCGGGAATCGATCTTTGACCGGAAGAAAATATTCGGATCGAAGTTTATGTCCGCGGGCAAACTCTCCTGTCCGATCGTCCCTCGAAACTCCTCCATCGGGCCCTTCTCGCCCTCAATTTTCAAAGGCCGGGCCTGGCCGCGGTCTTCCTTGAATTGGAGATTGAACACGCTATAGGGAGTCCCCTTGGGGCTGTCGGGGACAAGCAGGAGAACGCTCAATTCGTGCGGCGGTTGGAAGGCGATCCCGTCGAAAGCCGGGAACAAGACGGAGTGGAAAAAGCGGCCGCCTTGGATCGAAATCGAGACGTCCATCAAAGCCGGGCCGCTATGCCCGGCCCGGTAGCCGTCCTCGAACGACCATTCCCACCGCACAGCCATGAAGAAGCCGAAGCCGGCAAACAGCCAAGCGATCACCAAAAAAGATGGCGATGATCGATCGGCGGGCCGAGAACTTCCCCATCCCCTCCGGCCAAGGCGCGGTTCTGCGGCCTCGGGGCTTCCCCGGTCAAAGGAGAGAAATTTGCTTATTACGCGGTCTAGCGATTTCCCGCTCCGGACGATGAATGGACCCCGCCGGCCATAGAGGAACTATATCGCCATCATCTTAGTCCTGTCATTGACGCTAAGGCGCGAAAAACAAACCGTATGGTCTTTGGGGAGAGAGGGGAGTCGAATGGGATTACTCCCGCCGGCGAGGATCGGGCGCGCCTCCCCGGTCTTGCCGCGCGGGTTCGCTTTGTTTATGATAGCCCAATCAGAATTGCTAAATGCGGAGACGGCGATGACCAATAAAAGTTTTTTCCAGGTCTGGATATCGCTTATTCTGGCCGCTGTTTTTCCGGCCACGGCGCGGCCGGCGTTTTCGACGATTTCATCGAAATATGCGGATCGGATAAAATCCTGGAGCGGACGAACCGGCTTCTTGAAAACGGAGACCTCTGCGGCGCCCTGCATTTGTCCGAAATCGTACTGAAAAACGACCCCGCTCATCGCGGGATGCCGACTTTGCGGAAAAAGGCCTTCACCGCGCTTCTCCAGCGGACAAGCAACTGGGGGGAAGCGAATCTGCTTCGGCTTGAGATCCAAGCCATCGACAAAAAATTGAAATAAGCGGGGCGGACGTGATCAAACGAATTCAAAGATGCCGGCCGAAACCGCCATGGATCAGCCGGTTTATCCAACGGGCTTGGCGAGTTTGATCCAGTGGGGAAGGCAGAAAGTCCTTCGTCCGTCGCTCGAAACGGCCGAGGCCGATCCGGTCAACCTGTTCCCGCGAAGCTTGACGCTGAGAAAGACGACATGGGACAGCCCGGCGGTATCGGGCGTATCGATCCGCCCCCAGAAAAGACCGTGGAAGACCCCGTCTTTGAACGTCATATCCACTAACTCGGTCTTGACCGAAGAGGGAGAATACTTTTTCCCGTCGATCTCCAGGACAACCCCCAGGCCTCGTCCGAATGTCAGCCCGGCGGGGATCTCCCTGACCGAAGTCCGGATCGACCCGTTCCAACGCCCCAAAAGCGCTTCCGCGGGAGCAAACTTCTCCGTAGCGCCCGTTTCCACGGCTTTAGGCGGCTGATAGGGCGCGGCCTGGAAGGCGGCGAGGAAAGCTGCGAGAATACTATAACGGGCCGCTGCCGCCGGGACAGGGCTCCTGTTCGACATCTCACCGACCCCGGGCTTGCGGCCGGCCGGGGATTACAATCTTGTTTTGGCGGAACCGGCGGAACCGGTTTATTGACATCCCCGTCCGGCCGGAGATATAGTTCCGCTATGGACCGGATGGCAAATTCAGCGTAAAGGGTGGAAATTCGCCATACCGTGGATAAAGGAAATTCCCTTAAGCGAGTGCTATTTTACCAATCGTCGTCTCACCCGCGATGGGCTCTAGATGGAAATTTCCGATAGTCAGGAAATCACCGAAGTCTTCGGGGAGACCGATCATGAAAGCACGTCATGGCGCGGTTTTTATCCTCCTGGTGGGGCTCCAGCCGCTCGCGGTCCAGGCTTGGTACGACAAAGTCCATGCGAGCCTCGTCCGGGCGGCCGCCGAGGTCGTCCGACGGATGGATCGTTCCGCGGTGCTCTACCCGGAATTGTACGCCGGCGAGTTCCTGCGGCAAATGGGACGGGGGGCTTGGCGCGAGGACCGCGACCCTCCGGTGGACGGAAACGAACGGGCGATGCGCCATTACTACGATCCGGACGCCAAGTCCCAGCCGGTCCCGCGTCCGACGAAAGGCTTGGCGTATTTTTCATTTTTCCGGCTTTGGACGCTGCTGGAAGCGGGGAGCGAAGTCGCTCCGCCCCCCGGAGGCACCTATGACGGGGCGATGCCTTGGGCCTTGGACGGTGGGACGTCCTCCGGGAATGCCTTCGACTGGAAGTCGGCCGTCCGGGCTTATGGTTCGGGCACGGTCCAGGGGAAAGCCGAAGCCTATTTCCGCCTCGGGCATGTCCTGCATCTTCTGGGCGATATGTCCGTTCCCGATCATGCTTTCAACATGCCCCATCCCGGAAGCGGCAAATATCTTCCCGATGATATCGATCGTTTCTTCAGCGGTCTCATGTCCGAATTCATCCGCTGGATCGGGAAGCAAGTTCCCGTGTCGGCCCGGATTCTTGAACTCGGCTCGGCAGCGTTGGAAGAGATGGCCGCCAATATTCTTCGGGCGGAACTCCGGCGAACCTATGGCAACCGCCCGGTCCGGCTGATCGGCTTTGAAGGCCTCATCGAGGACTGCATCGAACCGTCTGCTTTGGCGGAGTTTTTCGTCGGCCGCGAACGCGAGTTCCTCCCTCGGCGCGAACCCGGGCTTCCGGCACTTTCCTTTGACGGAGCGGCCGTCCCTGCCCATTCCGCCTTTCAGCCGTTTTTCGACACGCTGGCCCGGACAGCCAAGAACCGGCAGCTCGAAAGCGGGATCCCCCTGGCCCTCGGCTGCGCCAAGCTCAATCCGTATATCCTGAAAATCCTGGCCCAAAAGCTGGGGGAAGGTCCGGCCGTCGTAGCCTGGGCCAATGCGCCGATCCTGCAGGAGCCGCTCTTTTTTATTCCCACGATCAACGAACGCGATCCGGAAAGCGTCCGGCCGTTCGTCCGGCTTGGTGAACCCCTGCTTCGCGAGGCCGCCGCTTACACGGCCGGCTTGATGATGCATTTCCAGGACATCGTCAATGAACCGCCGTTTGTGGCGATGGTGAAGGTCAGTCAGTCGCCTGACCGATACTATTGGGGATCCTGGGAAGACGCCGGGACAGCCGACATGCCGACCGGCCGCACCGCCGAGCTCTTTGGAAACATCCTTCGTCCGGACGTTCCTAAAACCTTTCCCGTGCTCACCGGCCGCACTCTGGTCCAAAAAACCGATACTCCTCTTTGGTCGGGCCGCCCGGCCCAGGTCGAAATCAGCTTTGGGCCGATTTCCAAGTGGCGCGATATGAATCTCGTCAAACGGATCGACTCGGCTTTGGTGAAGGTCCTGATCGATGGCCGGCCGGTCGCCGGACAAATGTCAGGCTCCAATGTTTGGACCGGACAGTTCACGCCCCGGCTCAATCCCGATGGACCCGACCGGACCTTCCGGATTGTTATTGAGGCCCGCGACCTCCATCGGCACCATCCGCGCCCCGGTTTGCCCCCGCGGGGATACGCGCTTGACGATTATCCGGCGACGATCGCCCGGGCCTCGGCCGAACTTCCCGATTATCCGTGGGAGGATTATTCCCCCGGCGTGGACAAGCACCATGCCTTCTTCGTCACCCAGCCGGAAAGCGATGAGCCGTTCCGGCCTCTCCCCCCGCCCAACGTCGACAAGGACCCTGGTTGGGAGGGATCGTGGACGGTGATCAGCGAACACACCCAAGGAGCGGCCAAAGGAAGGCGCGTCACTTGGAGTTTTCTCGTCCTCAAGCAAAACGACCGGTACTTCGTCGAGACTCGGGAGGGACGGTTCCCGGCCTCGGTATCCGGCCATACGCTCCGGTGGCAGGGGGCAGGGGGCGGCAACTTGGTTAATGTCGAGCTGACCCGCGACGGCGATTCCTGTTCCGGCTCCTTCGGCGGCCGAAATATCAGGAGCAACGATCCAATAGCCGGGACGTACACCGGCCGACGGTCCAAGACGCCGGAGCATTGATGCCTCATCGGCGACGATGAACCGTCGTGAGGAGACGCGTCCCGAGGGACCGCCCGTGGAGGGGTTGCTGCTCAACCCCGGCCGGGCGGAAGGATTTCGATCCAGTATCCGTCGGGGTCTTCGATGAAGTAGATCTCCATCTTGGGATTCTCGTAGCAGACGGCCCCCATTTCCTTGTGGCGCTTGAAAGCGGCGTCGTAGTCACCCACCCGGAAAGCCAGATGGATCTCGTTGTCGCCCAGGAAGATCAGAATGAAGCTCCCGTCGGCAGGAACGATCTTGAACCCGCGGCTCAAGACCTCGCTTCGGCCTCGCTCTCCGTCGAGTTCATGAGCCGGACGTAGCCGTCCTCGAGGCTCGGCGTCGCGGGTTTGACATCGCGAATCCCCGCGTATGCCTCATGGATCCCTTTCTGGACCGAAGCGGGATCCCGGGGGGTGATCTAAACGGCGGCCTTGGCGGTTCCGATCGCGCTCGAGAAGACGACTCCCGCCAGGACGGATAGAGGCAAGCACCGTTTCATCATTGACCTGCGCCGGCCCCCTTCTTCAGATAGGGCACGCCCTCGGTCAGCCACTTCGGTGCTGGAGCGCCTTTGAGATAGTGGTCGAAGAACTCGAAGAATCGGGTGGTCAGGTCCATCCGGTTCGCCAGCCCGCGCAACCCGTGCCCTTCGTTTGGATACGCCAGAAGGACGGCCTTCTTGCCGTTATAGCGCAGAGCGTGGTAGAACGCGAGACCATTGATGAAACCGACGGTCGGATCGGCCGTCCCATGCATGATGAGGAACGGCGCGGTCACCTTCGGGGCGTGGGTGAGAGCCGACTCGAAGCGGTATCGGTCGGGCTGGTCCCAGGGAGAAAAGCCCCAACGGCCCTGATCGTAGAGGTAATACTGGAATGCGGTCTCGCCGCTCCCGCCCGGATTGCCGTATCCCCAGCCCCAGGGCATGCTGAAATCGTTGTAAAGGTCCACGACACCCGCCCCCATCCCGACGGCGGCGAACATCTTGGACATCGTCCCGATGAAGGCCGCGCCTTCGCCGCTGTAGCTGTGGCCGGAGACGCCGATGCGCTTCTGATCGGCGTAGCCCATCTCGATGACCTTGCGCGTGGCCGCCTCGACGCACTCCAGCATGTCGGTGTGCGAGGAGCCCGTCCGGAAATGGATGTCCGGAAGCATGCTCAGGTAGCCGTTGCTCACCGCCTGGACCGGCATGCGGCCCATGCTGGGGAGAAAGGCCGGCGGGGAGTAGATGTGCATATTCTGCGAGTTCTTCTCGTAGAAGATGACGATCATCGGCCGCTTCTGGCCCGGTTTGTAATCGTCCGGGATGGCCAGGATGCCCTGCAGCCGGACGCCGTCCTTGTTCTTGTAGTCGAAGAGCAGGCGGTGGCCCCAGAGGAACTCCTTCTGCTGCGGATTGGCGTCGGAAATCTTTTTCGAATCCCGGAAACCAGGGCCGGAGACGCGTAGGTCCGGATATTCGACGAATGTCTGCCGGGTGAAAAGGAACGTGGCTGCCTTCATGGCCCGGACCGGATTGCCGTAGGAGGCGTCCTCGTAGACGAGCTCTTTCAGCTGCCCGTTCGCCAGCTCGTAATAGCCCGACCTCTTCGTCCATTCGCCGTAAGCGGACAGCATCAGCGGCTTGGCCAGGTCGAGCGTCCCGCGCGGGCCGACGAAGCGGGGGACGGTCGGTTCCGGCGGCTCGGGCCGGAGGACACGGAAGCGGACCACGTTCTTCGCCCCGGAGCCGTTCGTGAGGTTCTTCGGCGCGGAGCCGTCGAGCGGGACAAGCCATAGGTCGTAGCGATGGTGGGAGATGACCGCCCGGCCGTCCTGGGCGTATCCGGCGATGCCGTAGGAGGGCTTCGTCCCCGGGTGGTCGTACTCGAGGTCCACGAAGCTCACCTTGGCCGCGCCGAGCGCCTTGGCCGCGCCCGCGGCGAAGTCGTAGGCGACGATCTTGCCGTCCTTCCAGTAGAGGAAGTGTGTGCCGTGCGGATTGATGCCGAAGACGTGCCTGCCGGTGAGCTGCCCCTTGGCGATCAGCGTCCGCTCGCCGGTGGCCGTGTTCACGCGGTAAAAGTCGGCGGCCGGGAGGACCTTCTCGTTGCGGAGATAGGCGCGCGCATCATGGCCGACGGCCCACTTCCCATCCGGGGCGAGGTCGAGTTCCCGCAGCGTCTCGTCGGCGAGCTTGACGAATCGCTTCGCCGGGACGTCGAAAGCCTGACGGAAGGCGAAATTGCGGTCCTGCTCCGCGCGGACCATCTGGAGCGACTGGGTCCGGCTGTCCTCCGTGTTCCAGACGTCCACGTCGGCGGACTCGTCCGTGGACTTCCGGGCCGTGTCGGGCGCCGGGACCTGCTCCTTCATGCCGAAGAACACCCGCTGGTTGTCCTCGCTCCAGGACAACGCCGCCCTGTCGCTCGCGACCCAGCCTTTCGGAAAACCTTCGGCCTTCTCCGGCTCCAGGACGGCCGGCGACGGGACGGCGGCCCCGTCCTTCAGCGCCGCCGGGACGTCCCGGAAGGCAAGGAGGACGTTGTTCTTCTCGCGCATCTTCTCCACTTCCGTCCCCTTGAGTACGGCCAGGGCCGTTCCCTCTTCGTTCCAGACCAGCCGGCTGTAGCTCTTGGCGTCGTTGTCGAGAGGCGTGATCCGTCCGTTCCGCGCGTCGAAGACGAAGACGCCGTTGCCGTCCTTGACGGCGGCCTCTACGGTGAAGGCCAGAAGCTCGCCCGTCCGGTTGAAGGCGAAGTCGCCGATGCTCCCGAGAAGCGAGTGGTTTCCGGTCCTCAGGTCGAGCAGGAGGGCATCGAGGCCGCGCAGACCCGCGGACGCGCCGGCGGCCGGGGCTCCGCCTCCGCCCGGCAGCGGGAATCCGCTGCCGCCTCTCTGGCCCGTCGGACCGGCCGTCTCGCCGCCGCGGCGCCGGAGGACGAGATGGGTCGATGTCGGGGCGAAGACGAACGTCCCGATGTCCTGCCAGGACCGGACCGCGCCCGTGGACAGATTGCGGAGCTCGACCCGGCGAGGAGGGATGCTCGGCGCGGCGCCGCTTCGGGCGCCCTGGCCGGCCTGGCCGCCGGGCGTTTCCGTCGCGGCGGGCGCCGTCGCGGACGGACCGGACCCTGAACCTTCGCGGCTGGCGCGCGCCCGCTGGGCCGCGCCGGGGTCGACCTGATAGGCGATCCACTTCGAGTCGGCCGAGAACACCGGGGCCGAGGCGTCGTTCACCGTCGCCTCCGCGCCGGTCTCGAGGTTCCGGAGATGAAGGACCGGCTTGGTCTCGGCGGGCACGACATTGGTGAGCTCGAGGACATAGGCGACCCACTTCCCGTCGCCGGAGATGGACTGGCCGGCGATTGTCCGCCATTTGGCGTAGTCTTCTACGGTCATGGCTTTCTTTGCCGGGGCCGGCGCTTGCGCCATGGCCGGGGAAGCGGCGAGCGCGACCGCCACGGCGACGATGATCGTCAAGAAAAGGCGGATCGCGGGAAATTTCGAGGGGGTGGAGTTCATGGAGGATTCCTTGATGGACATGAGGGATGACTTCGCCATATTAATTTGGGAAAGAAGGCCATGTCAAATGGGTGTACTGGGTCAGGACATGGTGGACACCTCTTTCGCCTTGTGGGAGCGCTTCCATTGCAGGAAGAAGGCATGGGGCGTCAGGTAATCTAGCGCTTGGTGGGGACGGATATAGTTGAACTCATAGGCATATTGGTCCAAC
>CAZLAM010000054.1:0-48885 GCA_964557435.1 uncultured Eubacteriales bacterium | reverse complement strand
AGCGAGTTCTTTAGTCCGGTTTGGTCGATGTCGTGTTGATATTGCCCGACGCCGATCGATTTGGGCTCAATCTTGACCAGTTCGGCCAGCGGGTCCTGGAGCCGGCGGGCGATGGATATCGCTCCCCGCACCGTGATGTCGAGCTTGGGGAATTCGCGGATGGCCGCTTCCGATGCGCTGTAGACGCTGGCACCGGCCTCGCTGACGACGACCACGGCCGGACGGTGACCGGCCGGCAATTCGGCCAGGGCCTCGCGGACAAAACGCTCAGTCTCACGGCCGGCCGTCCCGTTGCCGATGGCAATGAAAGCGACCCCTAATTCGGCGACCATCTTGAGGAGCGTCAGCTTGGCGCCGTCGCCGTCATTTTTGGGCTCGTGGGGGAAGATCGAGTCGTGGTCGAGATATTTGCCCGTGGCGTCCACGGCGGCCAGTTTGCAGCCCGTCCGAAAACCCGGGTCCACGCCCAGAACTGACTTGCGGCCGGCCGGCGCGGCCAGCATAAGGTCCCGGATGTTGGCGCCGAAAACCTGGAAGGCCTCGGTTTCGGCTTTGGCCCGAAGCTCCCCGCGGATTTCGGTTTCCACGGCCGGGAGAAGAAGGCGGTCGAAGGCGTCGATGATGGTTTCCACGAGAAGGGGGGCGGCGGCACTCTTGGGGTGTCGGATGAAACGATAGACCAGGCTGCGGACCGCCTTGTCCTTGGGCAGGTCGAGTTTGACCGAAAGCACTTTCTCCCTCTCGCCCCGAAGCATGGCCAGGATGCGGTGCGAGGCCAGTGTGCCGACCTTCTCCCGGTAGTCGTGGTACATTTCAAACTTCGTCTTCTTTTGGGCATAGCCCTTCCGAACGGACGAAACGATGAGGCCGTCTTCGGCCGCTAGCCGGCGCAGGCTTTTGCGCGCCTCCGCGTCTTCGGACCAGTCCTCGGCCAGGATGTCGCAAGCGCCCCCGATCGCGGCGGCGACCGTTTCGATGCCTTTTTCGGGATTGAAATATTTCTCGGCTTCGGCGTTAAGGTCGGCGGCCGCATCTTCGAGGCCGGTCAGCCAGCTGGACAGCGGCTCCAAACCGGCTTCTCGGGCTTTCGACGCCCGAGTCGACCGCTTGGGTTTGAAGGGCAGGTAAAGGTCCTCGAGTTCGGTTTTGTCCGTCGTCCCGGCGATCTTGAGCTCCAGCTCGGGTGTGAGCTTGCCCTGTTCCCGGATGGAGTTGAGGATGGTTTCCCGGCGCGCTTCGAGCTCCTTATAGAACTCATAGCGATGGGCCAGGTCCCGGAGCTTGATTTCGTCCAGGTTTCCCGTCCGTTCTTTCCGGTACCGGGCGATGAAAGGGACGGTCGCTCCTTCGTCCAGCAAGCTCAGAGTCCGGGCGACCTGCTCTTCGGCCAAGCCGAATTCCTGTTTAAGTTGTTCTGCGATCTGCACGATAGCATCGTCCTTTCGTACGTTTAGGATTCCGATGATACCACAAAGCCGAATCGGAATAGAAATGCGCGCCCGTCGTCGGCTCAGCGGCTGCTTAGCAGGGCCCTCTCCGCCCCTGGGCCAAGAGAGAGGGCGGACCCTACTTTTTGGGAGCCGGAGGAGCGGGCGGCGCCGCTGGGACCGGCGCGGGACTGAGGTTCTTATGGTTAAGCATGGCGTTGGTCACTAAGGCAAATGAGCCGTGGGTCTCATGCCGCCACATCGGATTGAAGGCGAACATGATCACGTGGCCCCGGCCCACCGCGGCGTCCACCAGGGCGGGCGTGCCGGCCAACTCCTCCGCGCCGGCCAGGCCGCCGCTGATAAGGAGGCTTTTGGCGTCGCGGGCAAAATTCATGATGGTCTTTCTTTGGAGCGCGACGGGTCCGGCCGCGGCCCGGGCCGCCGGCGGAGGGGCGTCCTTCTGAGCCTTGCGGAATTCTTCGAGCGACTTCTGGGCGATGTCGCGGGGACGCCCTTGGGCGATGTCGGGATCGTCCAGCGAACCGCGGCCCGTCGGACGGCCCGTCGGCATCATCGCGGCACCCATAGGCCGGGCTCCGGCACCCATCCCTCCGGCCCCGAAGACCGGCCCTTGGCTGAAATAAACGCTCAGCGAATCGTCGTAACCATAGACGATCGGGCTTGTTTTATCGCTGACCTCGGCTTTAAACACACTGCCTTGAGCCCACAGGTTCTGGGTCGTTCGGATCGACAGGCCTCCGGCCATGCCGAAGTGGATGGGCAGGACGGAAGTGTTGGCCAGGGTGATGAAAAGGCCTCCGTCTTTGACGAAATCGCGCAAGTGAAGGACGCCTTCGAGCTCCAGGCCGCCGCGGATGTCATCGGCCGAATCCTCGACGCCGATGTTGGGCGTGAGGGTGGTTTTTTTCCAGGCCTGGGGTTTGTCCCCGGTGACGCCGTTGACGAGGCTCAGGGCGTCGCCCGAGGAAGGGCCGAAGAGGATGACGTCGTACTTGTCCCGGAGCTTGGCGTTGTCCCGGGCGGCGTGCACGGAGATGTAATCGTAGGGGACGCCGATCTCGTCCAGGGCGATGCGGACCCAGCCTTCGGTCTGAGTGTTCTGCCAGGTGTGCATCAGGGCGATGCGTGGAACGGAAACCTCATGCAGGGGGACGTCGGGAAGCGGCCCGGCGGCCACGGTCAGTCCGAATGCCTTTCCGGCCGCGTCGAGCACGCTTTCCACCCCGGCCGCGTTATCGGCCGCCTTGAGGACGAATGTTCCGGCGTTGAACTTGCGGCCTTCCAACTCGAAGGCCTTCTCGGCGGCCTGGATTTTGAGGTCTTTATTCTTGAACCGGAACGAAGCCATGCCGTTCTCGGCCGCGTGGTTGATGAGGTAGGCCTGGACCGGGCCGGATCCGGTCTTGACCAGTCCGCCCGGTGCCCGGACTTCTCCCTGGACCAGCGTCATCGGTGCGGCCAGGACGGCCGGGTCATTGGTGCGGACGGTCTTGACATTGAAAAGAGGGCCGAGCGTCCAGCCCACATCGTCATAGGGACGGGGGTCGGAGGTATTGTAAAACTGACGGTCCAGCAGCATATCGGCCATGCGCGAGTAAGGCTGATCCATGCGGACGATATGGCTTCCGGCGGGGTATGACGTATCGCCCAGCTTGAGGGCCTGGTCGGTTTTGTGGATTTCCACCCCCTGGACCTGCAGCATCCGCAAAAGGCGGGCGGCCTGGCCGGGACGCGGATCGTTGCCGGGGAAGATGTAGGCTGCCGGGCCTTCGGCCTTGGCCTTGGCCACGGAGCGCTTGCTCTTGAGATAGAAATTCTCCAGGAACCTCTCGCGGTTGACGGCCGTATTGTTCAGGCCGATAAGCAGGGCGCTCTGCTGGAGGTTGACGTTGTCGCGGATGGACCAGACCAGTTGGCCGACGGGAGGATTGGGGCGGTACCAAGTGCGGTCGCCGCCGGCGGAGATGATGCGCGTGGAAGCGTCGCCCGCGCCCTGGGTTTCGTAGAAACGCCCGATGGCGTTGTGGCCGTTGGCCGCGTAAAAGGCGTAGTTGGGAGCCCAGCCGTCGTAGAAGGCGTGGGTCCAGACTCCGGGCACGCCCTCGCGGGTCATGCCGTCGACTTCATTGTAGGCCATCTGGTGCCACTCGTCGATGACAATCGGGTCGAGCCAGGCGTTGTAGGGGCCCGAGCCGGTCGAAATGTAGAGATGGGAGGCTGACTCGTGAAGATCGTGCATGACCTGGGGATGGAAGCCCAGGGACACCTTCATGATGTTTTTCGTCAGGGCCAGGGCCTGGCCGATGTTGTCCCGGTTATTGTCGTGGGAAACGTACCGGCCCCAATAGAGCAGGCGGCTGGTGACGGTCGTTTGGGGGTCTTTGCGCGGAGCCATGGCCACATCGACGTATTTATCGCGGCCGTCGGGCTCCAGGATCGGCGTGATCATGACGATGGAATTGTCCCGGATCGTCTTGATGAAGGGTGATTCGTCGGCCACCAGCCGATAAGCCAGCTCCATCAGCATCTCGACCGAACCCGTTTCGGACGAATGCATGCCCCCCGTGGCCCAGTAGATCGGCTTGCCTTGGCCGATGAGCCGGCGGGCTTCGGTCTCGGAAATTTTGCGCGGATCGGCCAGCCCGGCCGTGATTTGCTTGTATCGGTCCAGGTTGCGGATCGTGGCCGCGTCGGAAATGACGGCCAGGATCCAGTCCCGGCCTTCTTCCGTCTTGCCGATCGTCATGACCTTGATCCTGGGAGAAGCCTTGGCCAGGGCGGCGAAGTATTTATAGACATCGGCCGAGTAGCTCAGGATGTCGGGAGCGCCGACGATATGGCCGAGCACATCCGCGGGCGTGGGAATCCCCGGCGCAGCGGGCAAATAATTCACGTACTTGGTTGTGAAGACCGGGTCCGTGGTGTATTGGCGGATTTTCTGAGTGTACGCTTCGTCTATTTTCTGGGCGAAAGCGGCGGAACCGAGGACGAGGAAAACGAGGACAAGAACGGCCGCCGTACGGACGACGGGTTGCCGGACGGTGCGGTTGGACAAGGCGATCATGAGAGGCCTCCTGGGGGCGAAATCGAATGGGGAAAACATAGTGTTTTTTGGCGGCCGGGTCAAGACCGGGACGGCTTGGAACGGAAGGGGAACCCGTTTATCCTTACCTTGCCCGAGCGGAAAATTTCTCTCCGCGCTCTTCCGACGATTCGTGCCCGCCGCCTTGGGACGAACTGCTCAAAGCGCTCCACGAATCCAACCGCCGCCGGGCCGATCATGTCCCGGCAAAGCTCCGGGCCGTTGTTCTTACCGCCCGGGGAAAGCGGTCAGATATATTTGCCGCCGATGTAATCGCTGAGCTGGTTGATAAGCTGTTCCTTTTCGGAGATGATGGATTTGACGACATCGCCGATCGAGAGCAGGCCGGCAAAGCTCCCCTTGTCGCTGACGGGGAGATGGCGGATGTGCTTGGCCGTCATGAGGATCATGCATTCATCCAGGGTGTTCTCGGGCTTGATGTAAAACATCTTATCGACGGGCGTCATCGTTTCCTCGACCGAGGTCTCCTTGGAGGTCTTGCCCAGGAGGATGATCTTCCGGGCGTAGTCCCGCTCGGTGATGATGCCGGAGACCTGGCCCTTGTCGTCCATGACCATGAGCGCGCCGATCTGCTTGTCGCTCATGAGTTTGAGGGCATCAAAAACCTTGGCCTTGGGCGAAATCGACCAGACCTTGCCGTCCTTCTCGGCCATCAGATCTTTCACCGTTTTCATGGCAAAACTCCCTTCCTGTCAACTTTCTCGCTCGATTGTAATGCTATCGGCCCGCCTTTTCAAGACGTACCGTGATGATCTCGAAGGGAGCCAGCGGGAGGCGGCCGCGAAGCGGCGCGCCCGGGGTTCCGTCGGGATCGGCGAGAGCGAACGAAGCGCCCGCGGGCGCGACGAGGGCGGCGTCCACGGGACGGTCGGAGGCATTAAAGATTCGGACGAGAAGGCCGCGTCCGTCCGCCGTCGGCCTCAGGGACGTGATCATGACGGCGGCCGGGCTGACCCGGAGAACCGGGGATACCGGGCCCATTCCGGCGGCGCCCGGAACCGCGATGAGCGGCCGCTCGAGGTCCATTCCGATCCGTTTGGCCGTCTGCCGTTCCCGTCCGGGATGGGGTTCGACGGCGTAACGGAGTTCGACGGGACCTTCCTGATCGGCCTTATAATTGGTGTGCCAGTAGTTGTTCATGACATAAGAATAGAGGGTTTGGGAGGGATCGAGGCTCGTCCGCCAGCGGCGCGTTCCCTTGTCGGCGCGCGCCTCATCGGTCATGGCCCCGACCTCAGCCAGGGGAACGTCGAGTGACACCCAGGTGACTCCGTAGTCGGCGTTGGAAATGTCGGCCGCGTTCTGAAGGCCGAAGAAATCCCGGCAGGACCCCGCGATCAGGTCGGCTTCAGGCCGGATCCAGCCCCAGCCCAGATCGAGACGCAGGTCGCCGCCCGGTACCCGAAAAGGAAAACCGATATGGACGGCTTCTTTGTCACGGACCTTGGTCTTATCCAGCCGATCGATGATTTCCAGCCGGTCCGAATCCGCGGTCAGAATGTATTCCCGGACCAGACCTTTGCCCCCCGGCGCCTCAGACTCGACGAGAAGGGAGGCCACCAGCGGCCCCTTCTCTTTGACCTTGATTTCAGCCGTGCGGACGCCGACGGCGGTTTTGGGGTCGAGGCCGGGGACATAGAAATAGGAATTTAGCCCTGGAAGCGCGCTCCGGTCCACAAGTTCGATGTTTCCTTGGGCGGCCCAGAGGAAGCCGGCCACGGCACCCGAGACCGGATCGATAATGATTTTGACGCGTCCGTTCTCCAATGTCGTCCCCGAAGCCGAGGCCCGTCCGACGGTAGGGGACGCGGACGAACCCGGCCCGAGGGCATAAGACTTCGAACCGAAAGCGGGAACCCCGTCGGCTTTCAAGGCCAATTCTCCGGTCGTCAGCCGTTGGGACAGGACGGGGCGGCCGTCCGCGTCGGCGACGCTGTCGCCCGCTTTCGAATCGTTCCCCGGGATCCGAACGATGCCCGATCGATCCCAGGAGCAGGTGTTCAGCACACGCAGGCCGGGGCCGGCCTGTCCGGGCCGCTTGAGAGCGGCGGCCAAGAGGGACTTGGACCGACGGTCGGCCTCGACCGCGAAGGCCCTCTTGTAATCCCATTGGAGGCGGGCGTTCCCGCCGTCGGGGTCGCTGACCGAATCGGCCGCGCCCCAGGTATGCTCGTCCCAGAGAAGCGCCTGCCGCCAGGCCTCATCGAAATCCGCGGCCGGAAAAGCTTTCGGGGCGAGCATGGCCCAAAGTGTCTGGGCTTGCAGGAGGCGGGTTACGGACCTCCGGTTCATGGCCGTTTCCAAAGCCGTCGAAGCCGCACCGTCCTCCCAGTACGGAGTGAAATCCCCTTTGACGGCGGGGATTAGGTCTCCGTAGCGCCGCTCGAACTCGCTGAACAGGTCGTGCGAAGTGGCGATGGCAAGCTTGGGGGTTTCGAATTCCTCGTTCCAGCGACGGACCATGTCGGGCAGTGCGGGATCGGGGGGCCCGTTGTCGCCGCCGACCGTGTAGCGGACCTGGACCATTTCATATGGATAGTTGTTGGCCTCGAGTTCCCGGCAGTATTCCAGGAATGGTTGGCGCTTATCCGAGTCCAGCTTGCCCATGTTCAAGCCGTGAAACCAGGAGTAGCCCCGCCCGGCCATCCAGAAAAGAATCTTCTCCCGGCCCGAGGGGGAAACCCAGTAAAAGGGTTTGTCGCCCCAGGCTTTGAGCGCCCCGCCGATTCTGTCACCCCCGTCGGTCAGGTTGGGCATGTAGTTGGGACCGCTGGAAAAATATTTGACGCCGGACTGGGCCAGGGCGGGAACCACGCTCCAGGTATAGCTGGGGATGTCAGTGATCATGGCCGAATCTATCGTCAGACCGTACTCCTTCGATAAACGGCGGGCGTAGGCGGTGAGCTCGAAGAGCTCCTCGGGGTGGCAGACGCCGGTCAGCTCGTTGGCCAGGAGGGCCTGGAGGCCGATCGAACCTTCCCGGACGGCTTGGATGAAGGCGTCCCGCTTGGCCGGAGCGGCCTGGCGCAGATATGTCTCCACGGCCCACAGGACCTCGGTGTTCCACTTGAACCGCGCTCCCTCGGGGTAGCCGGAGGTTCGGCGGGACAGCTCGACGGCCTGCTCGAGATAGGACCAATGATCTTTCTCGACTTTGACTTGGGGGGCGGAATAGCCGATGTCGGTATGGGAGTGAGGGAGGAGAAAGAAGGTTCGTTTGGCCACCGGCCGGAGGGCGACTTCAATCCGGACTGGCGCGCGTCCTTCGGCTGTGACGTCTACGGCCGTCCGTCGCGGCTCCCGGACGACATCGATGGGTAGATAAAAGGTGTTGTAGCCGGTCTTCAGGACCACTTCCTTTTTCAAGACGCCGTCCACGGTCAGGGAGGCCCTGACCGGCGGAGCGATGTGACTGACCGCAATGCGCACAAGCTGGCCGGATTTACCCTCCGACTTCATCACCGCCTGCTCGCCCGAGGCCTGGACGAAAGGCCGCAGGTCATACTGGAAAACCATGTGCCAGTCGCGGCTTCCGCCGTTCTCGCCGACGACTCTGAGGCGCAGGGGACGGCCGGGTTGGACGGCCCGTCGGGGCAGCTTGAGGAACATGAATCCGAAAAGCTCATCGAACTGGTCGACCATGGTGGCCCGAAAAGTGAGCGACGCGCCGTCGGGCCCCGGGATCTCCCAGGTCCGTTCCGAAGCGTCCCGGCCCGTCCGAAAAGAAAAAACGGGTTTCCCATCGATGGACAGGTCGAACTTGTGCGCGCCTTTCCCCGTGGCCAGACCGCACATCCAGACGAAGGTCAGGAACGGCTCGGCCCCCGCCCCCGAGGCGGGGACAGAGGCTGGGACGGGCTCGGTTTCCCACTCGATGGCCATGGTTCCATCCGTGGCCCTGACGAGGAGGGCCGAAGTCGCGTCCGGGTAGGGAGAGTGGTATCCCATCGTTTCGCCGGCGATCGTCCGGGCGTAGCCTTTGAGCCAGGGAGCGTCCGCAGCGGAGGGCTGCCCGGCGGGAGCGGAGGAAGTCGATAGCATGAGACCTCCGAGAAGGATCGGCAGCAGGAATGCGGCGCGGCTCATTCGCATCATCTTATCTCGCCGGAATCTTGAAGGCCCAGGCGTGATGGCAGGGCGGTTTTTGAACCGCGGCGTCCGGAAGATGGATCAGGACGCCGGTCCCGACGGGCTCCCATCGCAGCGTCCCGGGCATACCGAGCATTTCGACCTTGGCCCCCGGCTTGGGCTGATGGGAAAAGAGCATGAGCTTGGCGGGCGGGCGTGTTTCGCTCTCCTCGGCCAGATAGATCGCGTAGACCGTCCCGTCGGCCAGGCTCGTAAAGCAAGTCTTGGCCTCTTTAAAGGGCGCCACGGGGCGGGTTTTGAAGATGGCTTCGCCGTTGACCTTCATCCAGCGGCCGATTTCGGACAGCCGTTTTAAAGATTCAGCCGGAAGTTCGCCTTGAGCGTCGGGGCCGATATTGAGCAGAAAGTTGCCCCCTTTGGAGACGATATCGACCAGCAGGTGGATCAGGCGATTGGCCGACTTGTATTTGTCGTTGGGAACGTAGGACCAGGAGTTGCCCATGGTCATGCAGGTCTCCCAGATGAAGGGGAGGGGCTTCTCCGGAACTTCCTGTTCGGGCGTGCGGTAGTTTTCGTACCGGCCCGTGACCGTGCGGTCCACGACGATGAGCCCCGGCTGGTGAGACCTGGCCATGGCTGCGATACGGGGCATATCGATATCCTGATTATAGGGTTGTTTGATCAGACCCTTATAGGGGGCGGGAAGGGGCGGAAAGGGACGGACCCAGCCCCCATCCAGCCACAGGATGTCCACCGGACCGTATCCCGTCATCAGCTCCTCGATCTGGGCGTAGGTGAAATCCTTGAATTTATTCCAGCGGGCGGGGTACTTGTCCGTGTCGTAATTGACGTTGCGATCGGGAGTGGCCCATTCGGGCGCCCAGTAATCGGGCGAGTGCCAGTCCGGCTTGGAGAAGTAGGCGCCGGTGCCGAAGCCCTCCTTTCGGAAAGCGTCGAAAATTTCCTTGATGATATTAGCCCGGGGGTTTTCGGCGAACGGCACCTCGGGCCCGGTGATGCGGTAATCGGTCTGTTTGGTGTCGAACATGGCGAAACCGTCGTGGTGCTTGGTCGTATGGACGACGTAGCGCATCCCGGCCGCTTTGGCCGCCCGTGCCCAAAGCGCCGGGTCGAACTTGACCGGGTTGAAGGTCTTGGGCAGCTCTTCGTAACGGCGTTTGTATTCAACGTAATTGGGGATGGAACGGCTGCACCAGGGCTCGTCCTCGGCGCAGATGCTCCAGGATTCGACCACCCCCCATTGACTGTAAGGGCCCCAGTGCATCATCAGGCCGAATTTCTGATCCTGAAACCATTCGAGCTTCTGTAAAACGAGGGGGTCGGTTTCGCGCTCGTCGGTTTGGGGAACCTGGTTTGCGGCAAAGACCGCGGAGGGGACGAAACTTCCCAGGGCTAGAACAAAGATCAGGGCAAGGCGGACCCGACGGATGGACATGGTAATCCTCCTCTCCTCGAAAGGTCTTAAATCGCCTCGAATGGGTTTAATTGTATCCGGAATCGGCCGATGTTCCAAGACGGCAAGTCCGCTCGGAAAAAACCGCCCTTTTCAGTATAATGCTCGGCGAGGAGGGAAGAACATGAAAACCATCAAACGCCGGGAATTCCTGATCACGGCGGCGGGCTCCTGCTCGCTTCTGGCGATCGGAAAGGGAAAGTGGCTGCGGGGGGGGATCCTCCAGGAAGCGACCGGGATTGCGGTCCTCAAGGACAAGTGCGACGGATGCGGAGATTGCGTCAAGGTCTGCCCGGTCGATGCGATTTCCATCGAGAAGGAAAAGGCGGTCCTCGACAACGATCTCTGCATCGAGTGCGACGCCTGTATCGAAGAATGTCCGACGGAGGCCTTAATCTACAGAAAAGACCTCGAAAAGCGAAAACGCGATGAGCGGGACAAAGAGGAGCCGGCCAGGAAGACAGGGGAGAGGACTGCCGTCGCCTTCAATATCTCCGGGCTCTGGGTTATGACGGGAACGTTCTCCGACGGCTCGCCTGCCGTCCAAGAGGACGTTCGGTTCGACGGAACCTCATCCGAGGGTGTCCTGATAACCGCCGCCACCGGCGACCGGCAAGGCGCTTATAAAATCAACGGAGAGGCGGTTGAATTCCGTTTTGATAACGGCGACATGGCCAAGGGGAAAATCGTTTCGGCCGATAGGATGGAAGGACTGCTCCCTCAAAACCTGGGTCGATGGCGGGCGGACCGGAAACGAACCGCCGTCTGAGAGAATCGGGGGATTCCTCGAGCGGCGATGCTCCCGTTCAACATCGGTACGGACCGCTTACGCCGGCTCCCGGCTTGAACGGAGATGGTCGCCGCAGACCGATTCGGCCGACCAATTGGCTTACAAGGGAATTAAACCCATTCGACTCCCCGGGCTGAAGCCCGGGGTATGTCCAGGGTTAATACTGAACGGCGCTTTGTACCCCGATATAAAAAATCGGGGTTTTGCGCCGCGAATGTATAAATCGGGGGGGAGGCGGGTATAGGGGAGGGGCTGTGAATGTTCGATGTATCGTCCCGAAGAGAAAGTGCGTTGTATAGATTGACGGCATTTTGAACTCCGGCAGGGAGGAGCGAATGAGACATCGATGGGCCCCTGTTTTCTCGGCTGTTTTCTTGATATCGGCGGTCGTGGGGGCGAGCGAGGCGGCCTCGAAATCCCTGGCCGATATTTATCGGAAAGGGAGCATCAAGCTTGTTTCCGGGGCGACGATCGATGAGTCGAAGCTTCCGAAGGACGTCTTTTTTCAGGGCGTGACCGATGTCAAATGCGATCCGCAAGGGAACATCTACGTCTGCGACTTCCAAGCGAACCATATACTGAAATTCGACGGCACGGGGAAGTATCTGAAATCGATCGGCCGGCAGGGGCAAGGTCCCGGCGAGTTTAATATGCCGTACCATATAGCCGTAACAGCGGACCGGCTCTTTGTCTATGACATGCGGAACTCGCGGCTTTCCGCCCTGACTTTGGACGGAACCTTCGTCAAATCCGTTCCTCTGATCACCGGCGAGGGTCGTCCCGAGGACATGAGCAGTCTTCCCGGCGGCGATATCGTATTCGGGTGGGAAACGATTTTTTTCGGCGATCGGAGCCGGCCGCAGGAATATTCCATCCGCATCTACTCTCCCGATTTGACCCTCCGGAAGAAAATCTACAGCCGCGACATCTGGCGGAACAAATTCATGGATATCGGCGGACGGTTCAGCAATATCATCCAGCCTTTCTCCCCCGTCGTATCCTGGGATGTCACCGCCGACGGAAAAATCGTGGTCGGCGATCAGAAGGATTATGAGGTCGAAATCCTCGACCTGGTGAAGGGGAAGATGGCCTCGCTCAAAAAAGCCCATGAACCGGTCAAGGTCACGGCCAAGGACAAAGAGGAGTTCTTTGCCGGAATCACGTATGGCTCGCCGGAGGGGGGGGTGACGCAGGGAGCGCCCGACTCCATCGTCAAGAACACGGAATTTCCCAGGGACAAGCCGCCTTACTACAATCTGGCGGCCGATTCCGACGGAAATATCCTTGTCTTTCCCCACCGGAAAAACAAAGTTGAAGAGTGGAAATATTTCGAGGCCTTCTCTCCCGACGGGAAATTCATCGGCGCCGTCAAAATCGAAGGAGCGGTTTCGATGCCCCGCCGGGTCGTCATCCGGGACGGCGCTTTCTGGGCGACGAGCGCGAATGACGATGGGGTCGTCCGGCTGGTTAAGTATCGAATATCGGGATAATCCCATGGAAGTTTATTCGGCGGCGCGTATCCCGAGGCAATTGGAGCGGCTAAGCCCTCGAAGGGTCGCTTCGACCATGACCGCGATCTCACCCGCACAAAATGGAAGAACTCAAAAAAAAATTAATAATATCGTCCTGCTTCTGCTCTCCGTAACGACGGCGCTTCCTTTTCTGGCGGCCGATTTAGCCGCTCAGCCGGTCGTCTTGCGCAAGACCTCGCGCATGGCGCTGGAAAGCCGCCTGCGGGATTGCCCGGAGAAAAACGCCCAACGCCTGGAGAAGCTGAAGGAATTATTCAAGGCGGCCGGTTGCCCCGAAGACCGCCTCTCCGAACAGGCAGTGAAAGGTTTTCGCGAACCGAACGTCATCGCCGTCCTGCCCGGCCAAACCGAGTCAACCATCCTTGTCGGCGCTCATTTCGACAACGAGAGCAGCGGGCATGGGGTACTCGACAACTGGAGCGGCGCCGTCCTGCTGCCCACGCTCTATGAATCGCTCAAGTCCGATCCGCGCCGGCATACGTTCATTTTTATCGGCTTTACCGCCGAGGAAGCCGGACTGAAGGGATCGAATCATTATGCCCGGAACATGACCGGCGAGGAGGTTGGACGGACCCGGGCGCTGATCAATCTTGACTGCCTGGGTCTGGGGACGACGGCCGTCTTTGCGATTTCCGCCAACAAAAGGCTGTCGGATATGCTGGCCGATATGGCCGCGGCCGTGAAACTCCCCCTGCGCTACTCCAGCTTGAAAGGGGGGCGGTGGGACGCGGATTCCTTCAGCGGAAAAATCCCCAAAATAACCATTCATTCCATCACCGAGCGGACGCGCCCTAATATCAACAGCTTCCTGGACAATTTTGACGCGGTCAAATGGAAGGAATATTACGACAGTTACCTGCTCGTAGCGGCTTACCTGGCCTATCTCGATACACAGCTGGAATAAACCCCTTCGACTCCCCCGGGCTTTGCAGTCCTCATTCCTGAAGAGAATGAGGGCGGGCTTCAGCTCGCGGAGGCGAATGGGTTAATATAGTCCCCGATGCCCGAAGCGGGGAGCAGCGTCCGTGTTCAGGAGTCCAATCATGAAGAAATCCCTGTTGATCCCGGTTCTCCTTGTCCTGGCCGGTTCGGACTTGATTTTAGCGCCGGCCGCCAAAGTCCAGAATCCATCCATCGCCGAAACCGAGAAAGCCCTGCGCCAATCGATCTTCGAAGCCGAAGATTCGAGGGCACCGAACGCCTCCGCGTTCGCGGTCCTGACCGGGGCCGTCCGGCACGCAAACTCCGGCATCCGAAGGATGGCGGTCCGGGCCCTGGGGCGGCTGGAGAGGCCCGATGGCGTCGAATCCATCGTCCCACTCCTCGCCGACCCCGATGCGACGGTCCGGGCCGAAGCGGCGAACGCCCTCGGGCAGTGTCTGCACACCCTGAAGACACCAGCTCCTACGGCAAGGCCCGGAGGCGATTCCGGAGCGGTCCTGATTACCGCCGCCGAAGATCGGCTTTTATCCCGGTTGAAAACCGAACGGGATCCGACCGTCAGGGGAATAATCGCTCGGACGATCGGCCGTTTCCCCTACCGGGATCAAGATTCGATCAAGGCCGCGGAAAAGGCGATTCTCGCGGTTGCCGGGGAATCCGCGGCGCGGACGGACCCGGCTTTTCTTCCGGCTCTCTACGGGGCGGCCAAGGGAGCGGAATCCCTTTTCCGCCTCCAAGCCCGCGTCGCCTCACCGAGCCCGGAGCTGACGGACAGGATGAAGTCCGTCGTGACGGCGAGGCCCGATCGAGGTTGGGACCCGCCGGCCGATGAAACGGCGGCCGGCGCTCGCCGGCTCGCGCTCATGGCCTTGACTTCGGCCAACAAGCTTGACGAAGCGACTATCGAAAGCGCCGCCGCCGACCCGGACGATCAGGTTCGGCGGCTGGCCATGGCGGGAGTCGGCGGACGATCGCAGACCTCGATTCCCGCGGCCGCCGTGGAGCGCCTCGTCCGCCGGGGGCTTCGGGACGCGTCCGGGATGGTTCGCTATGAAGCGCTTAGAATCTACGGCCGGATGATGCTGGCCGCCGATCCGGCTCCCGTCTTCGCTGCCGTCGAAGACCCTTGGCCTCACGCGGCGCTGTTGGCTATCGACCTGCTGGGCCAGTCTATAGTCCCCAAAGTCCGGGCTCGGGAGCTTTTGGAAAAGCTGGTCCGCGGCTTTTCATCGCCGGGAACTCCGCCGGTTGGTTATCCGGTGGCCAAAACTTGGCCCGCGGCCGCCCGTGCGCTCATCTCCCTGGCCCGGATCGCTCCCGATTCCGCCCGCCCCTTCTTGCGGGCCTTCGAGTCCGCGGCCGCCTGGCCGGTTCGGATGTACGCCGCCCGCGCGGCCGGTATCCTCAAGGACGAGGCGGCTCTCCGGCGATTGGCCGCCGATCCCCACGACAATGTCCGCGAGGCCGCCCTTTCCGCCCTCATCGGGCTGAAAGGCCACGAGGCCGATGGGCTTCTCATCGCCGCCCTGGCGCGGCCCGACTACCAACTCATTCAAACGGCGGCCGGCGGCCTGAAACAGAGCCCCGCCGGCCGCCAAGCCGTCCCGGCCTTGTTGACGGCGCTGGCCCGGCTGACCGGGCAGAGGCGGGACACGTCGCGCGATCCGCGCCTGGCCCTTCTGGAACGGATAGGGGAGCTTGGGAAACCGGAGGCTGCCGCCGGCTTGGCGCCCTATGTCGGAGACTTCGACCCCCTGATCGCCGCGACCGCGGCCGCGATCATCGAACGCTGGACCGGCCGCAAACCGGACGTCCGGCCGCATCCACTTCCGGTTGTTCCGGCGCGATTGGAGGACATCGAAAAATGGCGATCGGCGTTGGTTCGGGTGACCATGGCCGGCAACGGCGTCTTCGAGCTGAAGCTCCTCGTGGACGAGGCGCCCGCCACCATAGCCCGTTTTATCGCCCTGGCCCGATCCGGCTACTACAACGGTCTGACCTTCCACCGGGTCGCCCCCAACTTTCTCATTCAGGGGGGAAGCCCCGGGGCCAACGAGTTCATGGGGGATGGTCCTTATCTGCGGGACGAAGTCGGACTCGAGTCCCATACCCGCGGCGCGGTCGGCATTTCCACCCGCGGCCGCGACACCGGAGACGCCCAGATCTGTCCCGATGTCGTCGATAACGCCCGGTTGGACCACGACTACACCGTGTTCGCCCGGATTGTATCCGGGATGGAGGTCGTGGACCGGGTCCTGGAATGCGATGTCATCGAGCGGATCGAGATCTTGAACGGAGCGCACTTGGAGGCTGGATCCGTCAGGGCGGCCGGACTCCTCTGCCAGAACGCCGTCGATCCGCTCGGGATCGACGCCGCATCGCCAAGCCTGTCCTGGAAGCTTGCGGGCGAGGGACGCGGCCTGCGCCAAACCGCCTACCGTGTTCAAGCCGCCGCGACTCGGGACCTCCTGGAGGCCGGCCGGCCGGACCTTTGGGACAGCGGGCGCGTCGAGTCGGATGAAACCATCGGAATCGCTTACGCCGGCCGGACGCTTCTCTCGTTTGATCAAGCCTATTGGCGGGTTCGCGTTTGGAACCAGGATGCCCGTGAAGCCCCTTGGAGTGAAACGGCCGCCTGGACCATGGGCGTCCTGCGGCCGGGGGAATGGCGGGCCGTATGGATCGGAGCCCGCCCGGAGAAAGGCGAACCCGCTCCCACGCTTCTCCTGAGACGCGAGATCTCGGTCCGAACGCCGCTCAAGCGGGCCGATTTCTTTGTTTGCGGTCTCGGCTTCTACGAGGCGACGATCAACGGCCGCCGGGTCGGGAAAGATCTTTTTTCCCCCGGCTGGACCAAGTACGATAAAACGTGTCTCTACGACGCCTATGACGTCTCCGCTCTTCTGCATCCCGGGCCGAACGCCGTGGGGATCCTTCTGGGCAACGGCTTTTATAATGTCTCCGGCGGCCGTTATACCAAGTTCAAGGGCACTTTCGGCCCGCTTAAGGCCATCGTCCTTCTGCGCCTGGAGTACGCCGACGGGACGGTCGATTTCGTCGGCAGCAACGGATCCTGGCGGACGGCCCCCGGGCCGATTACGTTCTCCTGCGTCTACGGTGGGGAGGATTACGACGCCAGGCTGGTCCGGCGGGGATTTGACGAGCCTGGTTTCGACGACGCGGCCTGGGCTGCGGCCGCCGTCCACCCCGGCCCGGGCGGCATCCTGCGCGGTGCCGCCGCCGCAGCACCCGCGATTCGGGCCATCGAGACGCTTCGCCCGACCGGTGTACGGGCGCTTCGCACCGGAGTCGATGTCTACGACCTCGGCCAGAATGTCTCGCTCATGCCCCGGATCGCCGTCCGCGGCCCGGCCGGGTCGTCCGTGCGGATCATCCCGGCCGAGCTCCTGGCCGAAGACGGCTCCGTTGACCGCCGATCGGCGGGCGGAGGCGAGGCTTATTGGCAATACATCCTGGCCGGGACGGGAACGGAAACCTATTTCCCCCGGTTTTTTTATCACGGCTCCCGCTATCTCCAGGTCGAACGGATTCCGGCCGCGCCCGGCGGCGCGAGGCCGGAGATCGTTTCCCTGGAAGGTGTGGTCGTCCACTCCTCGGCCGCTCCGGTCGGGGAGTTCGCCTGCTCCTCGGACCTCTTTAACCGCATCCGGATGCTTGTCCGCTGGGCCCAGCGCTCGAATATGATGAGCGTCCTGACGGACTGCCCACATCGAGAAAAGCTGGGCTGGCTCGAGCAATACCACCTCAACGGGCCATCCCTCCGCTATGAGTGGGACTTGTCCCGGCTCTTCGCCAAGACCATGAACGATATGGCCGATTCCCAGCTTACGGACGGGCTGGTGCCCGACATCGCACCCGAGTACACGGTCTTTCGAGCCGGATTCCGCGATTCTCCCGAATGGGGCAGCGCCTACGTTATCGTGCCCTGGCAACAGTACGAATGGACCGGCGACGCGGATCTTCTGCGGCGCCATTACGATGGGATGAGACGGTATGTCGACTATCTGGCCTCCAAAGCCGCGGACGGAATCGTCTCTCACGGTTTGGGCGATTGGTACGACATCGGCCCCACCCCTCCCGGGGAGGCCCAGCTCACGCCCAAGGCCCTGACCGCGACCGCCTTCTATTATTGGGACATGCTTATCCTATCCAAAGCGGCCGGAATCATAGGCCGGCCCGATGAAGCCCGCGACCGGGCCCGGCGGGCCGAATCCGTCAAAGCCGCGTTCAACGCCCGCTTTTTCAACCCGGCCGCCGGAATCTATGCCTCGGGATCACAGACCGCTCAGTCGATCGCCCTGGTCATGGGGCTCGTTCCGTTCGGCCGCGAAGCGGCTGTCCTGGATGCGCTCGTCAGGGACGTACGGTTGCGGGGCGACGCCCTGACCGCAGGTGATGTGGGGTTCCGGTATCTTTTGCGGGCCCTGGCCGACGGAGGACGTTCCGATGTCATCTACGAAATGAACAGCCGCTCGGACAAACCGGGGTACGGGTTCCAGCTCAAGGCCGGCGCAACAAGCCTAACCGAAGCCTGGGACGCGGGCCCGGCCTCATCCCAGAACCATTTCATGCTCGGGCACATCATCGAGTGGTTCTACCGGGACGTGGCCGGCCTCGGCCAAGATCCGGAGGACCCGGGCTTCAAGCGGATCCGGTTCCGCCCCCAGCCCGTGGGCGGTTTGACCTGGGCCCGAGCCGGGATCGAAACCGTGAGGGGCCGGGTCGAGTCGGAGTGGCGGATCGAGGGGAAGCGTTTCGTCCTCGCCGTGACCGTGCCCCCCAACACGAGTGCCGCGGTGGAATGGCCCAGGCGCGCGATCGGTCCGATTACCGAGTCCGAACGGCCGGCCGCCGAGCGCCCCGGCGTTCTGAGCGTCGCCTCGGGGGCGGGCCGGACGGTTGTCCGCGTGGGCTCGGGACGTTATGTCTTCGAATCGGGTTGGAGGTGACCCCGTTGGCCTTGACATCGGGTCTATGATGTATAATACTGCTGTATACATCGGAGGTATGCTATGGTGAGAACACAGATCTACTTAACGGCTGAAGAGCGGGAGGGGCTGGATGCTGTCGCCAAGACGACGAATAAAAAACAGTCGGAGATTATTCGCGAGGCCGTAGATCGGTTCCTCGACCTGACCATAGGGAACCGCCGAAAGGCCATTCTGAATGATGCCGCCGGCATGTGGAGGAACCGGAGCGATTTACCCGACTTTGCCGCGACGAGACGTTCATGGGACAGAGGCTGATTTCATGGCGAAACCCGTCCTTGTCGATACCGATGTGATGGTTGACTTCCTCCGGGGCCATCCGAAGGCTGTTGCTTTGGTTCAAGCGCATTCCGCCCGGATCATCCTGTCGAGCATCGTTGCCGCGGAACTCTACGCGGGCGTGAAAGGCGATGATGAGTTGAACAAGCTGGATAGCCTCATTTTCCTATTCCGTGTTGTTCCTGTATCCCTCGAACTTGCAAGAGCAGCCGGTCTTTACAAGAGGGACTTGGCGAAGTCCCATGGCGTCGGTTTAGGAGATGCCATCATTGCCGCCACGGCCGAAGCCGAGAACGCCGATCTGAAGACCCTCAACATCAAACACTATCCCATGCTCAAAGAGTTGAAGCCGGCTTATACAAAGACATTCGGAAGCCAATAAAATATGGATTAGTGCCGACTCCGAGTCCGCCGCGAGGGATCAGGGTTCATCCTTGGCTTAAAAACGTGGACTCCCGCTTCCCGCTTTTCCTATCACCCCCATCACCGCAAACATCATCTTGACGAAAGTCCAGGCCGTAGAACAACTCCCAGGCCTGAACATATCCCGCCTCTAAGTCGTGGTGGCGGGAAAGAAATGACTCTCATGAGACCCGCCTCTCCAAAATAACGCTTGACATAGTGTGCCGCACACTGTATAGTGCGGAGCACATAATAAGTAAAATAAACAGTATTGATGACCGAAGTTTGAGGAGCAACAGCAATGGATCCTGAAATCGGCAACTTCGAAACGGAAATGAACCGGGGATTCCTTCAAATCCTGGTTCTGGTCCTGCTCGACACGGACATGTACGGCTACTCGATGGTCCGGACCATCCGGGAGCTCGGCTATGAAGTCGAAGAGAACACCCTTTACCCGCTGCTTCGGCGGCTGGAGAAGAACGGCTGGGTTAGAAGCAAATGGGATGTCGGCGAAGACCGGCCCCGCAAATTCTATTCCGTCTCCGCCGCCGGACGGTCTCTGCGAACCGAGCTTCTCGGCTTCTGGAAGAAACAAGACGCCATCCTGAAACACCTCTTGAAGGAGAAAAGCCATGTTTGAAAAACTCGACGCCTATCTCGAAGAAATCAGCCATTTCCTTTCCGGCCGCGCCGAACGGAAGGAAATCCTAGCCGAGATCAGGAGCCATATTCTCGAAAAAATGGAGCACGAACACGCCCAGGTCACGGCGGCTTCGGTGGCCGAGGTCATCGCGGCTTACGGGCCGGCCCGGAAAGTGGCCGAAAAATACCTGGACGGACGTCCGATCATCGCCCCGGCTTTCCATCGGTATCTGTTCCGATATACGGCGTTTTTGTTCGCCATCCACTTCCTGGTCACCGCGGCCGCCGTCTTTTTCACCCGAAGCTTCATTGTCTTTCCCTTTCTCTATGTTCCCCAAATGGGCTTTTCCGACGCCCTTTTTTATCTGCCGACGGCGTTCCTTTTCGACCTCGGCCTGGTCACACTGATTCTATTTCTCATCACCCGGAGTCCAAAGGAAATCAAGCTGCCCTGGCCCAAATTCGCCGTCGACATCGACGAGGTCAAACGCCCCCCCCGACTGGTTCTGCTGGCGTTGGGGGTGGGAGCGATGCTGGCCGGGACGGTTTTGACCCTCTATCTTTATCTCCGCTATCATACGATTTTCTTTCTTACTCTGGACTTTCCGGAGCCCCGTCCTCTTTTTATTCCCGAAACCGGAAAATGGTTTTCCCTGGCTGTTATCGCCATGTTCGTCATCGGGACGGGCGCTTTGGTCGTCAAGTTCTTCACCACTTCCCCCTGGGTGGAGGTGGTCCAAAGGGGGATCAGCTTGATCATTATCGGACTGCTGTTAAGCCTGCCTCTCGACCGGGCCTTTGCCTTTGCCGCCTCCGAAAAAGCCCGGCTGTGGTTCAAGTACACTCTGATCATCATCTTGTTTTTCATCTCCATCGGAGTGGTCGTCGATTTCATCAAAGCGCTTATCCGCAGCGGCAGGAAAAAAACGGTGTGATGATCTCTGCCAACCAACGTCAGGGGCCGCCCGTCTAAACAGTGGAATGAGAATGAGCGCCAAAACCGAAATCGTGCCCGGGTTGGAAGACCGTCTGGCGGCCGGGGACGAGACCGCCTTCCGCGAGCTGGTCGAAGCCTACAAGCGGAAATTCTACGGCTTGGCCTTCGAATACACTCGGAATCACGCCGACGCCGAGGATGTCTCCCAGGTCGCCTTCATCAAGGTTTTCCGTTCGATCGGCACGTTTAAAAAGGGAGCCAGCCTCAACTCCTGGTTGTACCGGATCGTCGTCAACACGGCCATCGACCAGATCCGGAAACGGCCCTTTTTCCCGGCGGATTATGCGGAGTCGGACGGGGGAGAGGCCGCCCCCGCCGGCCGGGACCCGGCGCGCCGAGCGGAAGGCATCCTTCTCCGGGTGAAAATCGATGCGGCGCTGGACGCCGTTTCCGAACGGGAGCGCGCGGCGTTTCTGCTCCGCCACGACCACGGCTTGAGCATGCAGGAGATTGCCGAGGTCTTGGAAGTGTCCGTCGGGTCGGTCAAAAGCTACTTGTTTCGTTCCGCCCGCAAGCTCCAAAAAGAACTGTCCAGGGCGGGCTTGCGGTTGTCCGAGGAGATCCCCCATGCCTAAATGCCGTCTCTATCGAAGCCAAATCGCGGAGGTGTTTTGCGGGGGGCTCGATCCCGCGATCGGGTCGTCCCTGGAGCGTCACCTGGCCGATTGTCCGGCCTGTCTGGCCCTTTGCCGGGAGACAAAGGAGACTCTTATGCTGACCGAACGGCGTTTCAAGCCCGATCCCGGACAGGAATTCTGGGACGGCTATTGGGATCGCTTGCAGGCACGGATGGCCGCCGAAACGTCGCCGGTGAAAATCCCGTTTCGCGCCGATATCCGGCCGGTCCGGCGCCGCTTGAGCTTCCTCCGTCTGCTGGCGATTCCATCCGCGGCGGCGGCGCTTCTCGTGGCCGGGATTTTGATCGGCCGGTTCGGTACCCGTCCCTCACCTTCTCCCCAAGGCGGAGTTCCTGTTCTCCAGGCATCCGATCTGGATCTCCGCACCAACCAATACCTCGACCGGTCCAAGCGCATCCTGCTGGCGCTCGTCAACTACGGTCCCGAGACCGGGGATTCCTTCGGACTGGACCTGCCGGGGCAGAAGAAGGCGTCGCGGAGCCTGATCCAGGCGGCCGCCGCCCTCAAGAGCGACCTGTCCAGAGCGAAAGAGCGGCGGTTGGAAAATCTCATCGGCTCGCTCCAGACAATCCTCATGCAAATCGCCAACCTCGAGTCCGAAAACGACCTGGACGCCGTCCGCATCGTCCGGGCGGGCTTGGAAGGCCGCGACATCATGTTCCAGATCAACCTGGCCAAAATGCGCGGCCCGGCCGGGGGCCGGGGCGGCATGACACCCCCTTCGACCTCCGGTCGGGTCCGTAACCGAAATTTTTAAAGAAGGAGTTCTTCAATGAATACAAAGAGCATTCGACTGATCGTAATCGCTTTGTTTGTCCTGGTCGTCTCGGCGGCCACCGTCGCCTCGATCCGTTCCGGGGCCTCGCCCGACGAAGCCCAAACCGAGGACGCCAAGGCCTACCAGGCCGCCTATTCCCTGGTGCTCCAAGAAAAATGGAACGACGCCGCCCTGGCCCTCGATGCATTCCTGGCCAAATACCCCAAGAGCGGATGGGCGGACGACGCCCGTTTCTGGCGCTGTCATATTCTGGAACAGCAAGGCCGCCGCGAAGAGGCGTTCCGCTGCTATCAGGAATTTCTCAAATCGTATCCCGACAGCGAATGGGCCGACGACGCCCGCACCAACCTGGTCAGGCTGGGCCGTCAGTTGGCCCGGACGGGAAAACCCGAGTACCAGGCCGTCATCAAGGCCCTGGGCGGGGCCGACGAGGAGGAAGTGGCCATGGCCGCTCTCTACGCGCTCAAGGATATGGGCGACGAGCAGGCCATGGAAACCCTTCTCAGCCTCTATGATCCGAAGGGCAATCCGCGGCTTCGGGAACGAATCGTTTCCGTCCTTGAGGATTCGGAAAATCCCAAAGCCCGGCAAAAGCTCCTGGAAATCGCCAAGGTCGATCCCTCCGTCGAGGTTCGCGGCCGGGCCATCGACGCGTTGGCCCAAGCGGAGACTCCGGAGGTCACCCGTTTTCTCAAAGATCTTGTCCTAAACGACCCTTCCGTCGAGATTAGGGAAAACGCCCTGTCCGCCCTGGCCGACTTTGAAAAACCCGATCTGGCCTATTTGAAACAGATCGCCCTCAGCGCCAAAGACGAGGATCTTACCCGGACGGCTATCCATGGCCTGGCTGAAACCGAGGGGCCGGCGGCGACGGCGGCTCTCCACCAAATCCTCAGGGAATCCAAAACGACCGAAGTGCGGCGGGAAGTGCTGTCCGCTCTGTCCGAACGCGAAAACGCCATGCCGTCCTCGGCCCTCCGGGATTTAGCCTTGTCCGATCCGGATGAGGATATCCGGCGGACGGCGATCAGTCTCTTGGCCGAGAAAAAGTCGCCGGAAGCTCTGGAAGCGCTGAAATCGATTCTAACCGCGGCCAAGGATGTCGAAGTGCGGAAAGCCGCCTTGTTCGCCATCGGCGAACACGGCGGAAAGGGGGCCGGCGAGGCCATCCTGGCCATCGCCCTGAGCGGTCCCGACGAGGACATGGCTAGGGATGCCGTTTTTGCCCTGGCCGAAAACATGAAAACCGGCCGTAACGCATTCCTCCTGGACATTTACCGGCGTACGAAAATTGTTGAAGCCAGAAAAGCCGCCGTTTCGGCCATCGCCGAGCACGACGAGGACAAGCCCGCGCCCGTCCAGACGCTGATCCAAATACTGAAGGAAGAGAAGGATGCGGAGGTGAAATCCGAGGTCATCCAGGCCTTGGGCGGAACGAAGAGCGACGAAGCCGTTCCCATCCTCCTGGAAACGGCCCAGAAAGACCCCGACATCAGAGTGAGGAAGGAGGCTGTTTCGGCGCTGGGCGAAATCAAAACGCCCAAGGCGCGGGAAGCCCTCATGCAGATCCTCAAGAATAAAGACGGAATCGACGCGGCTTGAGGCCGGCCATGACCATGCCTCATCGTTGGCTTGTTCCGCTAAGCTTGATTTGGGCGGCGGTAGGAGGGGCGGCTTGGGCCGCCCCTACCCGGGTTCTCCGGGCTCCCGATCCGTCCGCGCCTCTGGCCGCTCGCTGGGACTGGAGCATCCGCCAGGCGGCGGGACCGGATTTTCAAAAGGGATACTGGGTCGGCTATTCGATCCGCAGGCGCATGTCCGAAAACTCTTTTTACGGCACATGGTATTCATCGCCGCGGGAACGTTACCAAACGCTGGCGGAGATTTTATCCGGCCGGCCGACACCCGTTCCCGACGCCCGGGCCGAGGCCCAGGCCGTGAAGGACGCGGCCCGGAAAGCCATCGACCATATCGACGGCCGCCGCGAACCGGTCAGAATCGTCGATAAAGACATCGCCATCCTGCTCCGGTTCGGTCCTCAAGCCGGGCGGCCGCCCGTGGAAACGGAAATCTGCGAGCTGAAATCGATCTTCCAGCCCGAGAACCTGCCGGTGCTGTGGCTGGAAGGGGCTTCGGATAAAGACAGCCTGGCTCTTCTCGACCGGCTGTATTCCGGACCGGCGCCGGAGAAAATCAAACTGGACCTCATCCAAGCCGTCGCCCTTCTCCAAACCCCCGGGCTGGCCGTGCCGTTTCTCGAGCGGGTTGTTGCGCCCGCCACGGCCGAGCCGCTCCGCCGGGAAGCAGCCGACGCGCTGGGCGAACAGGACGATCCGCGGGCCGTGGAAATTCTGAAGCGGCTGGCCGAGCGGGATCTCTCCGCCAATGTGCGGGACGATGCGGTCTCAGCCTTGGCCGAATCGATCGTGCCGGCCTCCGTGGATGCCCTTATCGCCCTGGCCGTGAAATCGGCGTTTGAAGATGTGCGCAAGGAAGCCGTCGACGGACTGGCCGAAAAGGCCTCGGAAAAATCCGTTCAGGCACTGGAGAGAGTCGCCTTCGACGACAAGGATACCGAGGTCCAGGAAGAGGCCGTCTCCGCCCTGTCTGAACTCCCCGCCGCCGAGGCCCTGCCAGTCCTGACCAAGCTGGCCAAGACTCATCCGAACCCGGAAGTGCGCAAGGCCGCCATTTCAGCCTTGAGCGAGTTGAACGATCCGGCCGTCATCACCGTCCTCGTTGATATCATCAAGGGACGGAAATAATCCGAAAACAGCGTTTTCGCAAGGTTTTCTTCGCCGCCTAACGCGGCTGACCGTTGTCCAGTTTTTCTGGTTTTGACATGGTGACCGCATGGCGCAGCTCCCCTCTGTGGTTTCTCGCTCGAAGAGAACCGTGTCTGGCGGTCAGCAAACGCGGCCATTGACAGCCCCGCTCGGCCGGCGGTATCCTCCCGTCAGTTCGCGGCGGACCATTCCGCTTTCGGACGAGCCCGGGGCGATCCCGGGCGAATGCCCGAACTCTGAAAAATCGAGGAGGGAGACGGATGCAAAAAAAAGCGATTTGGAGATGGTCGCTGTTGTCTTTGGCGTCGCTTGTGGTGATTCAAACGGTCTTCGCCCAGCGCTCGGGATATTCAAAGGACGAGTTCATTCGGCGCCGGGCGGCCTTGGCGGACAAGCTCAAGGAGGGGATGGTCGTCCTGTTCGGTGAAGCGATGCCGCAGGCCGGGTCTCATTTCCGACAGGACAACGACTTCTTCTACTTTACGGGTGTCGAAGACCCGAACGCCGTCTTGATCCTGAACGCGAAAACCAAAGAAGCCCATCTTTTCCTGCCGCGCCAGACTGCGCGCGAGGAGATGGTCGGCGGGCCCAACCTGCTGAAGGATGAAAAAGCCACGGAAAAGCTGGGATTGGCGAATCTTTTCGATCTGACCTATCTCGACGAGTTCATCGCCCGCCAGATGCGGAACTTCGCCCCGATTTGGTTTCGTTTGCAGCCCGGCGACACCCTGGACAATGACCGCGGCGAAGTCGCGCTCTTCATCGGCCGCAAAAACAGGACCCATTACAACGACCAGATTTCCCTGGACGCCCACCGGCTTCAGAAGCTCAAAGAGCGCTACCCGTCTTTTGAAATCAAGGACGTCACGCCCTTCATCGACCTGCTCCGCTATCTCAAGAGTCCCGAGGAGATCGCCATACTAAAGAGGAACGGCCGCCTTTCCGCCGAGGCCGTCAAACAGGCCATGCTGGCCGGCCGGCCCGGCGTCTTCGAATATGAAATCGAAGCGGCGGCCATGAACGTCATTCTCAAGGGCGGCGCGCGCGGGGCGGCTTATCCGCCCATCGTCGGGTCCGGTCCCAACACCTGCGTTTGGCATTACGAAAAGAACGGGCGCAAGACCGAGGTGGGCGATCTCGTGCTGATGGACTTCGGCGCCGACCTCGACCAGCTCTGCATGGACATCACCCGGACCTGGCCGGTCAACGGCAAGTTCACCCCGGAACAGCGCGAGGTCTATCAAATCGTGCTCGAAGTCGAGAAAGCCTGCATCGCAGCCTACAAACCCGGCGTCACCGGGGCGGACGTGGTGAAATACGTGGCCGAGGCCATGACAAAGAAAGGACTGGACAGCCGCGGGCTGACCGGCGGACTGGGCCATTTCGTCGGCCTGTGCGTCCACGACGTCGGTCCGCGCGGTCTGCCTCTCCAGGAGGGGATGGTCTTCGCCATCGAGCCGGCCCTCTATTATCCCGAAAAGAACATCGGTATCCGTATCGAAGATACCGTCCTGATCACTAAGGACGGCTGCGAGGTCCTGACCAAAGGCGTGCCCAAGGAGATCGATGAGGTCGAGAACCTCGTCTCCGCCGTTCAACCGAGAAAAGCCTCCGGGGAGCCGGACCGGGTCTCCGTCCAGCATATCCTGATCGCCTTCAAGGGATCTATCCCCGAGCCCAAAGTCGTTCGTACCTCGGACGAGGCCTTGACCCTGGCTCTGGAACTCTTCGAGCGGGCTCAAAAAGGGGAGGACTTCGACGCCTTGGTCAAAAAATATACCGACGACGCCCATCCGGGAATCTATAAAATGACGAATATCGGTATCGCGCCCGACAAGGACAAGAAGGAATACGCCCGGAGCGGCATGGTCCGGGCTTTCGGCGACGTCAGCTTCGGGCTGGCGGCGGGAACCGTCGGGATGGCCGTGTATGACCCGCAGCGTTCAAAATACGGCTGGCACATCATCAAGCGCCTGGAGTGACGAGCGGCCGGGCCAGGTCCGGTTAGAAGACGCTGACCTTGGCCCCGAATTCGAGGAACCGTCCCCGCCAGGGGAAGATCGGCTCGGCATAAAAGTAGTCGTTGAGCAGGTTCGTCGCCTTGACAAAGAGCTGGATCCGCTTCCAGTCGTAAGCTAGAACGGCGTCGAGGTTGAAGTAGGCAGGGATATCCAAAACCTTATTGGCCTTGGAATCCCACCAGGACGACTTCGATCCGTACAAGCCGTAAACACTGAGACGAAATTCCGTCAACGGCCGCACGGTCAGGTCGAAGTTCAGATTGTGCGGAGAGAGAGCGTCGAGCGGCCGGTTGTCGACGTCGTTGCGGTGATCGAGATAGGTGTAATTGAAGGTCGCGTCCACCGGCCCGATCGATTTCTGCAGCTGGAATTCTCCCCCCGTGATGTGAGCCTTCCCGACGTTCATGTACCGGCGAGTGCCGTCGGGCAGAGTATAAGTGTCGATCATGTTCTTGAACCGGTAGGTGAAGAGGGAGGCCGAAACGAAAACGCCCCGGGTCCAGGCGGCGCCCAACTCGGCGTTGGTCCCGGTCTCGCCGAGCAGGTCGGGGTTGCCGCTGGATGTGGAGTAGAGAGCCCTCATATTGGGCATCCTCGACTTCATCGAAGCCGAGGCGTGGAGGTCGAGGGCTTCGTTCGGGCTGAACTTGAAGCCCAGCATCGGGTTGAGCCGCGAGGTCGAGTCGCCGATGAATTTATCGATCACGTCCAAGCTGAACCCGCCGACCAGACGCCACTTCTTGGACAGCGCAATCTCGTCTTCCAAAGCGGCCGAGAAGGTGCCCTGTTTGTAATCGACGAAGGGCAGGCCTGCATCGTCCTGGGTCCGGGCGATATCCTTTTGGAAGTTCAGGCTGACCTTCAAATCGTTCCAGGACGCGGGGTGGAAATCGGCCAAGGCGAAGACGCCGGTGACCGAGTTGTCGAACGTGCTTTCGAACTGGCGGTTGGTCATGGCCTTATCCCGGTACTGATCCAGGGTGTTCCGGTAGTTCACGGCGAAAGCCCGGAAGCGCAGGGTCGAGTCGCCGCCCAGGGAAGTGAAGCCGCCGGCGTTCAGCCCGTAGCGGTCCCAGTTTTTGAACCTCCAATAGCGGGCCGACTGAATGCCGAGGGCGGCCGGCATGCCGTAGTCCGAGGTGTAGACGTTGCCGTTGATCATGAGCTCGGTCTTGTCGGAGGGGGCGTAGAAGAGCTTGGCGTTCAGGTTGAAGCGTTGGTAGCTGGTGTTGGTGTAAGTGATGCCGTCGCCCGTCTCGGCATCGGGATAGGCATAGCCGTGCGAGCCCTGATAGCCGAGGTTGCCGGCCAGGGAGAATTTGCCCAACCGGAATCCGCCGTCCAGGCCGCCGGCTCGCGTCCGGTCCGCGCCGAATCCGGCGTTGAGCGTCAGGTAGGGATCACCAACAGGCCGGCGGGTGATGACGTTGACGATTCCGCCCAGGGTGTTGGGTCCGTACAGCACTGAGGAAGGCCCCTTGGTGATCTGCAGCGAGTCGATGCCGGCGGCGGCTACGGTCTTGAGGTCGAATGAGCCGTAGTAGGGCTCATAGCTGGGCACGCCGTCGATGAGCAGGACGATGCGGCGCGCGTCCATGCCCCGCAGCTTGAGAGTGAATTCGCTCTTGTTGCCGGCCGTGACGGAGACGCCGGGCGCATACCGGATGGCCTCGGCCAGGTCGAGCGGCCGGTTCTGCTCGATCTTGGTGAAATCGATCCGGGTCACGGTGGAGACCGGCTGGTCCCGCGGTATCCGGCCGACGACCTGGATTTCCTCGGTGATGCGGACGGGCTTTTCGGCCTGAGTCTGTTTGGCCTTGTCCGCCTGCCGGGCGGCGCCCGGGAGGCCGGAGGCGAGGACGAGGGCAAAGCCGAGAACGGCCGCGATCGTCCGGATACGGGAATGGGATGGGGATAGAGAGTGGATCATCGATCCTCCTTTTCAAAGATGGAAGGCAAGGCCGTTTCCCGCCTCACCCATTGGCCGGAGGACCTGGCCGGCGATGGCCCGGCTTTAGCCGCTCCGGCTCGGAGCGCGGGGTAATCTACCAAAACCTTCCATTCTTGTAAAGCGCTGCGGCAGTCCCCAAATCGCCGGTAGAAATTATTTCCCGGGCAAAGATCACCAAGTGGGGCGAAATCCGGAATTCCTTCCCCACTTCTATCGGCAATTTGGGAATGGCTTGGGATTGCGCCGGACGGATTCCTGTGATATTTATGAAAACCGAGGTCAAGACGAGATCATGAAAAATACGAAAATTTGGCTTTGGGCTTTGGCCCTCGGTTCGGCCTGGGGGCTGCTCGAGATCGTCGGCGGCGAGACACTCTCCAAACTCGATATCCCTTACAGCTCGGCCTGGTTGACGGCCGGGGCTTTTTTTTTCCTGGGCTTCCTGAAGGGGAGCGCGCCTGTTTTCGGCACGGCGGCCGCGGCCGGAATTATGGCGGCCCTCTTCAAGCTGGTTAACGCGCCGCCCTTCTATTGCCATCTTCTGGCGATCGTTTGCGTGGGCGTTATTTTCGACGTCGCCTCGGCCATTCTGATCCGGGCCGGCCGTCCGACTAGGGCTTGGCGCGGCGCGTTGGTCGGAATCCTGGCCGCCTATGGCGGCCACGCCGCCTTCGCCGTCCTCATCACCTACGTCTTCCGCTACGAGTTCTGGGTTGTTGAAGGTCTGCCTCGCGTCCTCCGCTACGTCTTTCTCAACGGCAGCCTGGCGGCCGGACTCTCGGCCATCCTCGTTCCGGCATCGTTGGCCTTGGCCGGTCGCGCCGAGCAATCCGGATTTTCCCGTAAGGCCTGGTCGACGGCGGGGGCCCTGGCCCTGCTTGCCGGGGCTTGGATCGTGGGCCGATTGGCGGCTTGAGGCTCGACCGGAGGAGGTCGCAGCAAATTCAAGGATAGAAAAACCGCGATGATGGCCCCCCGTTTCTTTAGTCTATCCGCGGGCGTGATCGCCGTGCTGTCCTGTGCTTGTGCGGTCGTCGAGGCCGGAAAACCGAGGCCGGCGGAAAGCCAGGATCGTTTAATCCTGGCCCCCCTCATCAAGCTGCAGAAAATATGGGTCCGGCTTCCGGATCAGCATGACGATGGAAAGGCCTATCCTTTGCTGGTCGTCCTTCATGGCAACGGCGGGACCGCGCGGAGCCTGCTGTCCGCGTTTTCCGGCTTTGCCTCCCATGGCATCATCCTCGCCGCTCCCGAGGGGCCGTATCCTAAACCGGTGGGAAATTCGATTGGATTTTCCTGGTACTACGAGACCACCGACAAATCCGTCTGGAAACAGGCGGACCAGTTCAGCGTCGAAGGCATTTTTGAGGCCATCAACAAGGTCTCGGCCGCCTATAAAATCGACGGAGTCTTTATCTTCGGCTTTTCCCAGGGAGCTTCCTTGGCGTATATGACGGGGCTAAGGTCGCCGGCCCTGGTTCGAGGCATTGCCGCCGTCGGTGGAATCGTGCCCGAAATCGATAAAAGCGGATCGATTCTTGCCGAGGCGGACATCACTCGGGCGAAAAACGTCAAGGTTTTCGCCGCCCGGGGAAGGGATGATGGGCTTGTCGGCAAAGATCAGTACGATGCCCAGGTCGGTTTCTTCAAAACGAAAGGGTATGATGTCCTGGGCTTTGAATATGAGGGCGGTCATCAACTGACGGTAGAACTTCTTCAAAAGCTCTTGGCCTGGTTGAAAGCTAACGAGAAGTCCTGACGGCCGCCCGCCGCTTGGATGAGCGTTTTTACGCCATCCGCCGTTCGGCCAAGAATCCTCTCAAAAAATATAAAAAGGTTTGTTATTTGACATATTGACAATCGTTTTGTTTATTATTAAAGTATATCTAGATATAACTAAATATATCGAAATAACTTCAGGAGGCAGGCGATGCACAGAACGAGATTTTGGGGTGGGGCGCGGGGTGAACGGGTTTTTCATAAAGGTGATTTTAAATATTTGATTCTTGACCTCCTCAAGGATAAGCCCCGCCACGGCTACGAAATCATTCGAGAGCTCGAGGAGCGGTTTGGCGGATTCTACGCGCCCAGCCCCGGCGCCGTCTATCCGACCCTTCAGTGGCTCGAGGAGATGGGGTATGTCACGGTCATGCCCCAGGACGGAAAGAAAATCTACACCATCACCGCTATAGGGCTGGCCTTTATGGCCGATAAAGAAAAAGAGACCGAAGAAGTCAAGAAGCAGATAAAGACGTGGTGGGGGAATTGGAGCAACGAGTTCCGCGACGAGATGCGCGGCGTCATGCATTCGCTGGGCGACCTGGGCCGGATGATCGGGCAGAAAACCCGTCAAGCCGGGCAGGAAAAGCTTCCCCAGGTCAAGGAAATTCTGGCCAACGCGCAAAAGGAAATCGAACGCATTTTCAAGGGCTGAGGCTTCGGCCTTCTCAGGGCGGGAGTCCCGCGATCGGGGCTGGACGGAAAGTGTGAAAACGGCGGGGACTAGCCATGAAAAACAACGAGCTGGCTGTTCTTTTCGAAAGGATCGCCGATGCCCTGGACATCAAGGGTGAGCCGTCTTTCAAGGTGCTGGCCTATCGCAAAGCGGCCCGTGTTCTACGGGATCTGTCCGGGGACATCGAAACGTCGGCCCGGGAAGGCCGGCTTCGCGAACTCGAAGGCATCGGCGACGGGATCGCCCGCAAGATCGAGGAATACATAGCCACGGGCCGGATGGCCAAGTCCGCCGAGGCCGCCGCCGGTCTCCCGGAGGGGCTTTTCGACTTGCTCGAGATTCCGGGCGTCGGGGCCAGGACGGTCGGCTTGGTTTTCAAGGAACTGAAAATCGCCGGGATCGACGATCTCAAACGGACGATCGGCGACGGCACGCTGGCGCGGCTCCCCGGGATGGGGGATAAGAAGGTCGAGAATATCCGCAAGGGCATCGAAATCCGCGAAAAGGGCCGGGCGCGGCTGTCGATCGCGGAGGCCGCCGATATCGCCCAAGACGTCATCGGTTTTCTCCGTGGACTGGCCGGAATCGGCCGCATCGCCGCCGCCGGTTCGCTCCGGCGCGGGCGCGAAACCGTGGGCGATATCGACATCCTGGCGGAGGGCCAAGACGGTTCGTCCATCATGGCCGCTTTTTCCGGATGGACACGGGGTAAACAAGTTTTAGCCGCGGGGGAGACCAAAGGGTCGGTTCTTATAAGCACAGATGAGGGCGATCGGCAGGTTGATCTCCGTCTTGCGGAAGCATCTTCGTTCGGCGCGGCACTCCAATATTTTACCGGCTCGAAAGAACACAACGTCAAGCTCCGCGGTCTGGCCAAAACACAAGGTTTAAAAATCAACGAGTACGGCGTTTTCCGGGGAGAAAAAAAAATCGCCGGAAAGGACGAAGAAGGCGTTTATAAATCTCTGGGCCTGCCCTGGATTCCGCCGGAGCTCCGGGAGGACCGGGGTGAAATCGAACGAGCTCAAAAAAACGATCTGCCCCTCCTGATCGAAGCGGCCGACCTTCGCGGCGACCTTCACTGCCACACGCAAGCCAGCGACGGCCGTTTGAGCCTCGAGGACCTGGCCGCGCTGACCCGAAAAATGGGCTACGCTTACATCGCCGTCTGCGATCATTCGCGGTCGGCGCGCTATGCCGGAGGGCTGACGCCCGAGCGGCTGGCGGAACAGGGCGCCGCCATCGACCTGCTCAACCGCAAACTCAAGGGATTCCGCGTCCTCAAGGGGTCCGAGGTCGATATCCTGGCCGATGGATCGCTCGATTTTCCGGACGAGGCCCTGGCCGGGCTGGATTTCGTAGTGGCTTCAGTCCATTCCAGCTTCAAGAAAGACGTCACGGCCCGGATGGTCAAGGCTCTTTCCAACCGCCACGTGGATATTATCGGCCACCCGTCGGGGCGCCTGCTTTCGGGCCGGGAAGGGTACGACGTCGATTTAGACCGTGTGATCGAAGCCGCCCGCGAATACGGTAAAGCCCTTGAGCTTAATTCCCACGTCGACCGGCTCGACCTGAGCGATCTTTTTCTGCGTAAAGCCGCGGATCGCAAAGTCAAAATTGGAATCGGCACGGATTCGCACACCGCCGACAGCCCGGCCATGATGCGTTTCGGGTTGGGTATCGCCCGGCGCGGCTGGCTGGAGAAGGGCGATGTGTTGAATACCATGACCGCGGCGGAATTGGCCCGCCGGCGCCGTACTCGGAAGAAATAGCGAACATTGACAGCCGGAACCGGATTCACTATCTTTCCGACATCGATGAGAGTTCGGGAGAAGGAGAAACCGTGATGATGAAAAGATCCGTCCTCCTCGTCTGTTTGCTGGGATTGTTCGCGGCGATTATTTCGGCTTCTGGGGCGCCGGGGCTGGAGACCAAGGCCGAGCACGATGCCCGCATGGCCTGGTGGCGCGAGGCCCGTTTCGGGCTGTTCATCCACTGGGGCCTGTACGCCATCCCGGCCGGGGAGTGGGGCGGAAAGACGAACTACGGCGAATGGATCCGCCACAACGCCCAGATCCCCATCGGCACTTACGACAAATTCATCGCCCAATTCAATCCGGTCAAGTTCAAGGCCGTCGACTGGGTTCGGATGGCCAAGGACGCCGGGATGAAGTACATCGTCATCACCTCCAAGCACCATGACGGGTTCGCCATTTTCAACTCCAAGGCCTCGGACTTCGATGTCATGGCCACCCCCTTTAAACGGGACATTCTCAAGGAGCTGGCCGAGGCCTGCCGCAAGGAGGGGATCAAGCTCTGTTTCTACCACTCCATCATGGACTGGCACCATCCCGACTATCTGCCCCGGCGGCCGTGGGAGACCAAGGATCGGCCCGAAGCGGGCGCGAACTATGATCGTTATGTCCAGTACATGAAAGCCCAGCTCAAGGAGCTTCTGACGAACTACGGCGACCTCGGCGTCCTCTGGTTCGACGGCGAATGGGAGAGCACCTGGACCGAAGCCCGCGGACGCGACCTTTACGATTATGTCCGTTTGCTTCAGCCCAAGATCATCATCAACAACCGCGTCGGCGCCTCGCGAACGGGGATGGAGGGTTTCTCCGAGAGCAAGGACTCGGCCGGCGATTTCGGGACGCCCGAGCAGACCATCCCGGCCACCGGCATCCCCGGCGCGGACTGGGAAACGTGCCTGACGATGAACGAAAACTGGGGCTTCAACAAAAACGATCAGGCCTGGAAATCGCCGCGGGACCTTATCCGCAAGCTGGCCGACATCGCTTCCAAGGGCGGGAACTTCCTGCTCAACGTCGGGCCGACCTCGGAAGGGCTCTTCCCCGGGCCCAGCATCGATCGTCTGGCCGCCATCGGCCGCTGGATGAAAGCCAACGGCGAGGCCATCCACGGCACTCAAGCCGGCCCCTTCAAACGCCTGGCTTGGGGTCGCGCCACGCAGAAGGCCGCCGGCGGCGGGACCCGGCTCTACCTCCATGTATTCGACTGGCCCAAGGACGGGAAACTGCCTGTTCCCGGACTGCTGAGCGACCCGCGGCGGGCTTATCTTCTGGCCGATGCCGGGAAGGCGGCCCTGGCCTGGGTCCGGTCCGAGGATGCCGTCATCGTCAAGGTCCCGGCCGCGTCTCCCGATGCCGACGACAGCGTCGTGGTCCTGGAGATTGACGGCCGGCCCGATGTCTCCGACCCACCGGATCATTTATTTCAATGCCGCGGGGAGCGACGGATTGACCGTCTCCTGGCAGGGGGGGGCTTGGCCAAGCAGGCCGTACCCGCATCCGCTTGGGCTTATCGAGACTGAGAGAAAGGAGGGAATTCGGATGGATGTCCTGACCCTCAGCCGCATGCAGTTCGCCGTCACTATTATGTTCCATTTTCTATTCGTTCCCCTGACGCTGGGACTATCCTGGCTCATTGCCTGGTGGGAATGGAAATTCGTCCGGACGGGAGATGAAAAATTCCGGCGCCTGGCCAAGTACTGGGGAAAGCTTTTCCTGATTAATTTCGCCCTCGGTGTCGTCACCGGTATTTCCATGGAATTCCAGTTCGGCATGAACTGGGCGGAGTACGCCCGTTACGTGGGCGATATCTTCGGCGCCCCACTGGCCATCGAGGCCACGGCCGCTTTTTTCCTCGAATCGACCTTCATCGGCCTGTGGATCTTCGGCTGGAACAAACTGTCGAAGAAAGTCCATGCCCTATCCATCACGCTGGTCGCCTTCGCTACCAATTTGTCCGCCCTATGGATCATTCTGGCCAACGGCTGGCAGCAGAATCCCGTCGGCTATGCCTTGCGCAACGGCCGGGCCGAAATGACGGACTTCGCCGCTCTCGTCGGCAATCCCTACGGCTGGTCGATGTTCATCCATACCTTGTTGTCGGGATTCCTCTGCGCCGGGTTTTTCGTCATGGGCGTTTCGGCCTACCACCTCCTGCGGAAAAACGAATCCGGGTTCTTCCGGACCTCGTTCCGGACCGCGGCCGCCTTCGCTCTGGCTGCGTCGGTGTTAGTGGCCGGCACGGGCGACCTGCAGGGCGTCAACGTGGCCAAGCGCCAGCCGGTCAAGCTGGCGGCCATGGAGTCCCATTGGGAGACCCGGTCCGGGGCGCCGTACACCGTCTTCGCCTGGCCTGACGCAAAAAATGAACGCAACGTCTTCGAATTTCTGAAGATTCCCAAAGGCTTGAGCCTGATGGCCTATCACCGGGGCGGGGCCGAAGTCAAAGGCCTGAAGGACTTCTCTCCCGATATCCGGCCTCCCGTCCTGCCCGTATTTCTGAGCTTCAGGATCATGGTCGGGCTCGGGCTTCTCATGGTCTTGCTGGCTTTTCTCGGCTGGCTGCGGGGCCGCAAGGATTCGATCACCTCGCATACACTTCTTCTCCGCACTCTCATCTGGGCTATTCCCCTGCCGTATATCGCCATCGAACTCGGTTGGATCGTGACCGAGATCGGCCGCCAGCCTTGGATCGTCTACGGCTTGATGAAGACCTCGGAAGGCGTTTCCAAGGCGGTCTCCTCAGGGCAGGTCTGGTTTTCTCTGGGAGGTTTTACGCTTCTTTACGGCGGCTTGGCCGTCGCCGACCTGATCCTGCTAAAAAAAACCGCAAAGAAGGGCCCGGCTGCGGCCTAGGAGGAAAACCATGACGCTTCAGATCATCTGGTTCGTCCTGTGGGGCGTGCTGTGGGCCGCCTATTTTCTTTTAGATGGTTTTGACCTCGGCGCCGGGGTGCTTTACGGATTCCTGGCCAAGAGTGAGGAGGAGAAAAGCCTCATTCGGCGGGCCATCGGCCCAACCTGGGACGGCAACGAGGTCTGGCTCCTGACCGCCGGCGGCGCGATGTTCGCCGCTTTTCCCGCGGCCTACGCCTCGCTGTTCAGCTTCCTCTACACGGCTCTTCTCCTGGTGTTGTTCGGCCTGATCATCCGCGGCGTCTCGCTGGAGTTCCGGGCCAAGGGGGAGACGGTCGGTTGGAAACGGACCTGGGACACCGGTCTGACGATCGGGAGCCTCGTCCCCGCCGTTCTTTTCGGCGTCGCCTTCGGCAACTTGTTCCGCGGCCTGCCCTTCGACGCGCAGGGCTGGCAAGGCAGCCTGCTCGGCCTGCTCAATCCCTACGCTCTGCTGACGGGTTTGTTCTTCCTCCTGCTGTTCCTCGTCCATGGGGCGATCTGGCTGGCCCTGCGGACGGTCGGGGACTTCAGCGCCCGGGCCCTCAAGCTGGCCGGCCGACTCTGGTGGATCCTTCTCCTGACCGCCGTCAATTTTCTGGTCCTCTCCTATTTCGCCACGGGGTTGGCCGCGAATTACCTCAAGACCCCTTGGCTTATCGCCGTTCCGGGGCTGACCGTCCTGGCGCTTCTCGAAGTCAAAATCCATGCCGAGCGCAAGCAAGCGGGCGCGGCCTTCGCCGCCTCGGGCCTGGCCATCGTCCTGACGACGGCCACGGGACTGGTCGGCCTTTTTCCGAACCTCATCCCGTCGCGTCTGGACCCGGCATCGAGCCTGACCGCCTTCAACGCCTCGTCCAGCCTGCTGACGCTCAAGATCATGACCGTCGTGGCGCTCATCTTCGTTCCGATCGTCATCGTTTATCAGGTCTGGGTGTATCGGGTCTTTCGGAAAAAACTCGGGGGTGCGGATCCCGATGAACATTATTGATATGTTCGCGGCGCCAAACCCCGTTTTTAAATCGGGGAAAAAGTGCCGCTCAGTATTAACCCGGAGCATACCCCGGTCTTCAGACCGGGGAGCCGAATGGGTTGATCCGGCATTATTCATTAATAGCGGTGTTCCGGAGGGAAAAGACGGGAGTCGAAAGGCGTCCAAGAATGATAATAATGTTAAATGTCAGACCCCCAAGGGTCTGCGGTCTTCCGTAGCCAGGGGTGAGTTCGTTCCCGACCAGCCGCCGAACGACGTCCGCTTCGATCGGGGGAGGCCTTCAGGCGCTACTTGGATTTCTTAGGCCTGGCCGGGTATTCGGGGTCAGAGGGAGATGGTGATCCGATAGACTTCGTCGCGGTCGAAGGAAGAGATATCCGTCAGGACCGCCCCGCCCGATATGGTCAAAGTATTGTCCCGGACGAACGCCGGTCCATCGATGACCGATTCGCCGTAGTTCAGGAGCCGCTCGAAGCGAAGCTTGACTTGGGTCGCTCCCGCCAGAAAGGGCAGGGATCCGATGTTTTTGAGGTGGATGTAAACCGTCTTTGAAGGGGTATTCACGTCATTCGAATAATAGCCGACCAGCACCTGCGCCGTTTCGGCGGCTTCCGAGCGGGCGCTGCCGAGGGCGTAGACGGCATCGTCGATCGAATCGGTCCGGACCCTGGATGCCGCCCCGTCCCCATACATTTTATATAGCCACCAGGCCGCCCGCGGCTGAAATGTCCATGGGTTCAAGATACCGTCGAGCGACCAGTTGTTGCAATTGATGAAAGGGTCTCCGGCCAGATTCGACCAGCATGATTTACAGGCTCCGGCGGCGCCGCCTTTCTCCAGCATGGCCAGATATCCCAGGATGTGGGCCGGGTTGTATTGGTTGCCCTCTGAAGTCACCTCGTTGATGAGGATGCCTTTCAATCCGAGGGCCGTGTACTTGGCGTTTTGGAGGAAGGAGGATTTCGCTCCAGTCAGGAGGTTAGCGACCTGCCGGACATTGTTGCCCAGTTCATGCCAGGTCAGCCACTGGACTTTAACGCCGTTGGCCAAGGCGTCATCAAGGAAATCCGTCAGGAAGCCGCCGTCGTATTGGCTTATACTCGGACCCTCCACCTCCAGGCCGTCCCCCAGCACTTCCCGCAAGGCAAAATAGGCCCGCCGAAACGTCTCGAAATACTGCGAGCGCGTTCCGGCCCAGAAGAAGGGGGAGTCCGGTTCATTCCAGATATCCCAGACGATCGGCTTGCCGATGAATGAGGCCGCGATTTTTTTGACGCGGGCTTCAAAAGCGGAGTAATTCTGGTAGGGCCAGCCGAGTTCCGGGCTCGGATATCCCCAGGTATCGCTCAGGACGGCGTGGACGGTCATGCCGAGCCGGCGGGCCCTGTCGTAGTTGGTCCGAAAATAGCCCGAACGCAGATGGGCGGGTTTGAGCGGGAGGATCTTATCGTCCGGTGGGTTTGTTTCGTTGAAGGCCTGCAGGAAGCCCGACATGCTCTTGGCCGCGACCTCCTCCCCGAAATCGACCGTCACCGTATAGGTCGTGGCGGCGGGGGGCTTGGGCGTCGGGGAACTCTTGGTACAGCCCGCAACGGCCGCCGAAGCCGCGGCGACGATAAGGATGAATCCGGATGTCCTCATGATGGTCCCTCTGGCGTGGTTGGATTCGCAGAGATGAGCTCGAGCGACGAATCGGCTTCGAACGAAAACGGAAACGCCGCAAGTCGGAGGCCTTGGAACCGCACGGCCAGCCCGCCGTCGAACCGGAGCCGGAGCTGGTAGCCGGAAAAAAGCCCCGAGCCGGATGAAATACGGAGGGAACTGGATCCCGTGCCTCGGCCGGTGATCCTCGGCTTCAAAGAATCCGCCGGGATGCTTTCGGGGACGGCGATGTCGAGGTCCGCCGTCAGGGAGAACGGCTCGCCCCGCGTAAGCGGGGTCCGGCGTCCGTTTTCCGTCCAACGCAACATGATTTCGCCCGCCGGTAGCGGATAGACGATATCCCTGGCTTCCGTCCAGGTCCCCGTTGAAGAAAGTTTTACCGAGGGCAGGCGGGGGAAAAGGACGCGCAACAGCCGGTCCAGGGGCACACCCAGGACGGAATCGCGGGTTAAACTGTCGAGTCCGGAAACCGCTAGGACCGCTCCCGTTTCATTCAAGACGAGGTCCAGCGAACGGCGGGGGAGTGTCGACAGGACGGTCCGACTGAATCCGTCTCCTGTCAGTGTATCGAAGACGAGTCCTTCCGTCTCCAAGGAGGCGCGGATGGTCGTCCCGGCACTATCGCGGATATGAATCATCAGGGGGCCGCTGATGCGGAGGGCCACGGATTCATCGGGAAGAAACGCCGATCTCGTCCCGGCCGAGAGGCGGACCTCCATCTGATAAGTGAACGATTCGCCCGCTCGGGGCCGGAACCGAAGGGCTGTCGTTTCCCCGGACGTCCGATCAAATGCCCCGATTTGGGACCAGGCCAGGAAGACCGCGACGAAGAGCCCTCCGAAATAGCTTCGCCGCCGGACTTCCCGGCAGGGATCAGTCATCAGTTCGTTTATCGAAGACGGCTTCGTTATAAATCGGCTCATAGTTAGAATCCATATAGCCCAAGTTCGCGAAAGATGTCAACGGTGAGCGCGCTTTGGAAAACAGCCCTCACGTCTTCTTCGGCATCGGCACGGCGTCCGTCCGTTTAGGCATGACCGGATAATCGGGGTAGGCCAATCCGGGGGCCAGGTCGGCGATCGTCAGTTGACCAGATCGAAATGGTGGGTGGCTTTGTGGCACATCAAGCCATTGCTGAACTCCTTCCGGCTGTGCCAGCGGCGGAAATAGTCCGCTCCGTGCAGGGTGTTGAGCATCCAATGGAAATCCACCGACAGGACGTCGCCGATTGTCCCGGCCATGAGCAGGTCCTTGACCTGGGTCCGCGGCGGCGAATAGCGGTAGTTGAAGGTCACCCGACAGTTGCGGCCGGTGCGGTTCATGGCCGCCAGGATGGCCCGGATTTTTTCGTCGCCGTTGGTAAGCGGTTCAGGGGGAGAGACTATTTAGTTTTCGAGTCATGCTCGGTTTCTCCTTTTCGGGTGATCTGCGACTGCGGTACTCCCAATATAATAAACCCTTTCGACTCTCCAGGCTTTGCAGTCCTCATTCGCCAAGCGATGAGGGCGAGTGAAGCCCGGGGTATGTTATGCAAAAACCCGGGGCATGCCCTACAAAAACCGTAGGACTAGCCCCAAAAAATCCGGGGCATGCCCTACAAAAACCGTAGGACTAGCCCCGAAAAACCCGGGGCATGATCAGGGTTATTACTGAGCGGCGCCTTTCATCCCAATTAAAAAATTAGGATTTGGCTCCGGTGAACGTATCAATGCAGAAAGGGGAGACAACGTTTTTCCTATTCGCGGCGGGCCGCCGCTTGTGAGATAATAAAATGGATGGTTGCCGCGGGGAGGAGTGGTCATGAAACAATCGTGGAAGAAATCAACCCCTGAATCGATCGAACTCTTCGGCCGCGTCCAGCCGAAATCCCCGGCCGTCGAGCGGCGGACGATGTTCGGATATCCGTGCGTTTTCGTCCGGGGCAATATGTTCGGCGGTCTGTTCGGCGACGACCTATTCGTTCGTCTTCCCGAACCGGAGCGTACCGAGTTCATCGGACGCAAGGCCGGCCGGCCGTTCGAACCGACGCCGGGCCGGGTGATGAAGGATTATGCCGTCGTCTCCCGCGAATTTACGGCCGACGAGGAGGCCGTGAAGGACTTGTTCCGGCGCTCTCTGGCCCACGCCAAGACACTGCCCGAGAAGGTCCGGCTGGCGGGGCGGGGGAAATCATAAAGAAAGCGCCCGCCCAGGGGAGGGAATTCAACACACCATGGAAAAAGGAAATTCAAATCCTTAACGACAGCCGACCATCAGCCGAAACTCTCCGCAGGAACCTCGAATCCCTAAAGCTGTTCGAGGGCCTGGACCTCCGTACCGTCGAGGACCTGGCCAAGTCCATCGAAGGGATCGATGTGGAGGAGGGGCAGGTCCTGTTCAGGCAGGGTGACGCCGCTGAGGCCATGTACGTGGTCCAGGAAGGCATGCTCAAGGCGTACATGGCGGAAGAAGGGTGCGCCCCAACCATGGTGGGGCAGATGGGGCCGGGTTCCCTGGTCGGGGAAATCGCACTCCTCCTGGGGGGGCGGCGCAACGCGACGGTGGTGGCGGCGGAAAAAACGAGGCTGGCCCGGCTGGAAGCGAAGGATGTGGAGGCCATCGTTGCGCGGAACCCGGAGATGAAACGCGGTATCCTCGATATCGTGCGCCAAAGGCTCCGACGAACGCAGTGGCTGAAGATCCTTTCCGCCTACTTCGGGGAGATCGACAAGGAAAAGTACGAGTTCATCGAACCGCGTTTCGAATGGGTGCACCTGAACCGGGGCGAGACGCTTTTCTCCAAGGGCGACGCGGCGGATTGCCTGTATTTCCTAATTCACGGCTTCCTGCACGTTGTTTCCCAGGACGCCTCGGGAGAGGCCAAGACCATCGGGGCGGTTTTCCGCGGGGAGATCGTGGGGGAGATGGCGATCCTGTCCGGGGAAAAGCGGATGGCCACCGTTTGCGCGGTCCGCGACAGCGACCTTGTGCGCCTGACGAAGGCCGACTTCGAAGAGATCAACAAGTCGTATCCCGGGGTCAGCATGACGATCTTGCGGATCCTCGTGAACCGGCTGAAGGAGCGTGACCGGACGCCCCGCCGGAGCAGCGCGGTCAACATCGCTTTGGTGCCCGCCGGCCCGCAGGTCCCGCTGGCCGAGTTCTCCCGAAGGCTGCACGCGGCGATATCCTGCTCGGACAGGGCCGTCCTTCTCAACAGCGGGACGATCGCGGCGGAATTCTCCGCGACCGCGGGCATCGCCCAGGCCGCGGACGACGCCCCGCTCCATCTCGGCCTCGTCACTTGGCTGGAGGATGTGGAATCGAACCATGATTTCGTCTTCTACGAGGCGGACGCGGAGGCCACCCCGTGGACACAGCGCTGCATCAAGCAGGCCGACCAGGTGCTCATCGTTGCCAGGGCCGGTGACGATCCCGCAGTGGCCCGGATCGAGAAGGAATGGCTTCAGGAGAATACCGGCATCACGGCGGCCGCGCAAACCCTCGTGCTGATCCACCCGGACGGCGGCAAGCTTCCTTCCGGCACGATGGAGTGGCTTTCGGTGCGCCGTTTGGCCGGCCATCAGCACCTGCGTTGGGACCGCCAGGCGGACTTCGCCCGTCTGGCCCGGATCGTGAGCCGGCGTTCCGTCGGCCTGGTGTTGGGCGGCGGAGGGGCGCGCGGGATGGCCCACCTGGGAGTGCTTCGGGCGCTGGAGGAACGGGGGATCCCCGTGGACCTGGTGGGGGGCGCGAGCATCGGCGCCATCCTCGGCGGCGCGGTGGCCATGGGCATGGACGCGGACCGCCTGACTCTCCTCTGTCGGGAGACCTTCCAGAAGAACAACCCCTTCAGCGACTTTACGTTCCCGATCGTCTCCCTTCTGCGCAGCCGCAAGATCGACCGCGCCGCGCGCCGCGCCTACGGGGACACACGGATCGAAGACCTCTGGCTGAGCTTCTTCTGCGTGTCCTGCAACCTCGGCTCCTGCGGCGTGAAAGTGCACGGCGACGGCCCCGTGTGGACGGCCGCCCGGACCAGTTCTTCCCTGCCGGGAATCATGGTGCCCGTTCTCCATGACGGCGTCGTCCACGTCGACGGCGGAGTCATGAACAATCTCCCCGGGGACATCATGAGACGGCAGGCCGGGATCGTCATCACCGTGGACGTGGATTCTCGGGAGAACATGAGCCCCGGGTTCGCCGAGTTCCCGTCCCCGTGGAAGATTATCTGGAGCCGGATACTGCCGTGGAAGAAGTCGATCCAGACCCCCAACGTCGCCGAGATCATGATGGCGACCATCATGACGGGGTGCCGGAAAAACGCCGATGCCGTGAAGGAGGACGCTGACCTGAGCCTGGAGCCGCCGGTGCAGGGAGTCGGAATCCTCGACTTCAAGACCATAGAGGAGACCGCCCGAGCGGGGTACGAATATACGCAGGGCATGCTCGACAGGCTTCCCGCCGATTCCCCCCTGCGGAAGTTCTTTGACCCGAATCCGGCCGGGGATGGCGGATGCGCGGCCGGGGCGAGGAATTTTCCCGTGCTGCGGGAGGAGTGATCATGAAGCAATCGTGGAAGAAATCGCTGTTCGCGCGGATCGCCGCTGCGGCCCTGGGCGCTGTCCTGATCCTGATGGCGGCGGCCTGCATCCAATCGCTCCAGCCTCTCTTCGAGGACGACGATCTCGTCTTCGAGTCCCGCCTTCTCGGCGCCTGGACGGATTCCAAAGGCGAAGACTCCTGGGCTTTCGAGCGCGGCCGGGAGAAGGAATATCGGCTCGTCTGCCGGACGGCCGAGGACGATGAAACGGCCCGTTTCGTCGGCCGCTTGGGCCGGCTGGGCGGGGCTCTGTATCTGGATCTCTTTCCCGAAGAGAGAGGGAACCCGCGGCCGCGGAACGAAATGCTGGCACTGCATCTTGTGCCGGTGCATACTCTCTGGCGGGTCCGGTTCGAGGGGGAAGGGCTTTGCCTCGAACCCATGAACACCGACTGGCTGAAGGAGGAGGTCGAGGCGGGACGGGCCAAGATAGCCTATGTCCGTTCGGGAGACCGGCTCGTCCTGACGGCCGATACCGCCTCTCTCCAGGTTTTCTTTGCCGGTCTGGCCGCGAACGATGAAGCCTTTCCCCGTTCGGATTCGCCCCTGCGGCGGAAATGATTGAAAAAAGGACTTTCGTCATGCCATCAAAATCGCCTTGCCGTCCCGTCTTGATCATCGCCTCGATCGCGCTTCTCTGTGGGGCCATCTCCTCGATCGCTGCGGCCGTCGAAAAGCCCATGGATATGTCCGGACCGTGGGTTTTCCGGGCCGACCCCGGCGACGTCGGAATCGCCGAGCGCTGGTTCTCCCGGTCGCTGTCCTCCGAGTTCTCCGGAATCATTCGTCTGCCGGGCTCGATGGCCGAAAGCAAATTGGGCGATGATGTCTCCGTCGATACGGTTTGGACGGGCGGCGTCGTGGACAAATCCTGGTTCACGGCCCCCGAATATGCCAAATACCGGGTGCCCGGAAACATCAAGGTTCCGTTTTGGCTCAATCCGACCAAACACTACGTTGGCCCGGCCTGGTATCAGCGCGAGGTGAATATCCCCAAGGCTTGGACGGGCCGCCGGATCGTGCTTCGGATGGAGCGCTGTCACTGGGAGACCCGTTTATGGGTGGACGGCCAGGACGCCGGATCGGCCGACAGCCTGAGCACCCCCCATGAATACGACCTGACCCGGTTGGCCGCGCCCGGACGGCATCGACTGATCCTCCGCGTCGACAACCGCATCAAGGACATCGACGTGGGGGAGAATGCCCACAGTGTCTCCGACCACACCCAGTCCAATTGGAACGGGATCGTCGGACGGATCACCATCACGCCCGGTTCCGGATTGTTCATGGATGAGATCCGCGTCTTTCCCGAAGTCGCCGCACGGCGGGCGCGGATACAGATTACGATCGAAAACGACACGGGCCGCGCCCACACCGGCAACGTGGTCCTGACCGCGCGTCTTGTCAACGCTCCCGGGTCCAAGCCGATCGTGCCCTTTTACTCCCGCTTCTCGGCGCCCGAGGGACGTTCGGAGCTGGCCCTCGAATATGCGCTGGGATCAGACGCCCTTCTCTGGGACGAGTTTTCTCCGAACGTTTACGAGCTCTCCGTGGGTATTCGCGGTCTGGTTGCGGGAGTGGACGACGAAAAGACGGTCCGTTTCGGCTTCCGGGATTTCAGGGTCAAGGGGACGCGGTTCGCCGTCAACGGCCGTCCAATCTTCTTGCGCGGAACGCTCGAATGCTGCATCTTTCCCCAGACCGGTTACCCGCCCACGGCGGTGGATGAATGGCGCCGAATTTTCGCCGTCTGCAAGGCCCACGGCCTGAACCATGTGCGGTTCCATTCCTGGTGCCCGCCCGAGGCGGCCTTTGACGCGGCCGACGCTGCCGGCGTCTACCTCTATGTCGAGTGCGCGGCTTGGGCCGAGGTGGGGGATGGAAAGCCGATCGACGACTGGCTGTACCGGGAAAGCGAACGGATCGTCAAGGCTTACGGCAATCATCCGTCCTTCTGCATGATGTCCTACGGCAACGAACCGGCCGGGAAGAACCAAGCCCGTTTTCTGGGCGATTTCATCAACCACTGGAAAAATAAGGATGCGCGCCGTGTCTATACCAGCGGAGCGGGCTGGCCCCGGCTGGCCGAAAGCGACTTCCATTCCCTGGCCGAGCCGCGCCTTCAGAGATGGGGGGAAGGCCTGAACAGCATCATCAACAAACAAGCGCCCCAGACGGTTTTTGATTTCCGGGACATCGTCGGTAAAATCGACAAGCCCGTGGTGAGCCATGAAATCGGCCAATGGTGCGTCTATCCCAATTTTAAGGAAATCGAGAAATATACCGGCGTATTGAAAGCGAAGAATTTCGAGATCTTCCGCGATACGCTCGAAGCGGCGGGAATGGGGCCTCTGGCGGCCGATTTTCTGGCCGCTTCGGGCAAGCTTCAAGCCTTGTGCTACAAGGCCGACATCGAGGCGGCCCTGCGGACTCCCGGGTTGGCCGGGTTCGAGCTTCTCGACCTGCACGATTTCCCCGGTCAGGGCACGGCCCTCGTCGGCGTCCTCGACGCATTCTGGGAGGAAAAAGGATATATCCCGCCGTCCGAGTTCCGGCGGTTCTGCGCTCCGACTGTTCCTCTGGCCCGGATGCCTAAGATGGTCTATCTCCAGAACGAGGAGCTTTCCGTGCCCCTCGAGGTCGCCCATTTCGGCCCGGCACCCTTCTCCAAAGCTTCGTCGGAGTGGACCATTGTGAACGCCAAGGGCGAGTTCATCAAGCGCGGCCGGCTTCCCGAGCGGGATATCCCCTGGGGCGACGGCACGTCCCTGGGAACGATTCAAATGCCCCTGTCCGGGTTCGCCGTGCCGGCCCGCTATCGCCTGTCCGTCCGCGTCGGCGAATATGAAAACGGCTGGGATTTCTGGGTTTATCCGGCCCGGGTTTTAAATCCCGGCCCGGACGAGGTCCTCGTTTCGCGCCGCCTGGACGAGCCGGCCGCGGCCCGTTTGCGCGCCGGCGGAAAGGTCCTCCTTGTTCCGGAAAAAGGGACGGTCAAACCGGAGAAAGGCGGCAACGTCGGGCTCGGCTTTTCCAGCATCTTCTGGAACACGGCTTGGACGTCCAAACAACCGCCGCATACTCTGGGAATCTTAGGCGATCCCGGCCATCCGGCCCTGGCCGCATTTCCGACCGAGTTTCACAGCAATTGGCAGTGGTGGGACTCCGTCAGTCATGGCCAAGCCGTCCGCTTGGAGGATTTCGGGCGCGGATTCACGCCCATCGTCCGCATCATAGACGACTGGTTCACCAACCGGCCGCTCGGACTGATCTTGGAAGCCAAGATCGGCCCGGGCAAACTGCTCCTTTGCGCGGCCGACCTGCTGACGGATGCGGATAAACGCCCCGAAGCGCGCCAGCTTCTCCACAGCCTGGCGGCCTACGCGGCCGGACCGGCCTTCCAGCCGAAGACCGAAGTTTCGATCGAGGTCATCCGCGGATTATTCAAAGATTGATGCGGTTGACTGCATCGTCCTCCCGGGAATATAGTCTGGGCGATGAAAGGCCGTCCGGCGCCCGGGCCTTAAAAATGGAAGAGGGTGACTATGGAAAACGGCCGAAAATCTAAATATCCGATGAGGGGTGAGGCATGAGTCCAAGGATAACCAAAAAAAGAATCGTCCGGTCGATCATCGTCCTTGTGATCGTTGCGGGCGCTTATTTCGGGTACAAAAATCGCGAATATGTCGAAAAACTTCCCATCGGGGTCGGAGTCAAAGCCAAATTCCTGTGTTCGGGAATTTTCGTCTCGGGGAGGGATGAGGCGTCCGTCCTGGCCGAAGATGTCGGGTTTCATCCGGTGTTGAAGCTCATCAAACACAAGGTCGATTACCAGGAGAAAAGCGTAACGGCCTGGTTCTCGCCGCTCCGCCTGTTCAAGAAAAAGGCGGTTTTTCTGGATAAACTGGGTTCCGTCCTCCTTCAAGACGTCCCCGAGGAAACCGTTCGCACCTGGAAGCCGAATATTCCGGAGCCGGAGCCGAAAGACCCGGCCTCCGTTCCCTGGCCGACGGGAGATCTTCTGCCGACGGACCCCTGGCCGGAAGCGGTTGATCAAAATGCCCTCAACGCCGCCCTGGACAAGGTCTTTTCCGAACCCGATCCGGCCCAACTTCGCCGGACGCGGGCGGTGGCGGTTGTCTACGGGGGACGGCTGATCGCCGAGCGTTATGCGCTCGGGTTTTCCAAGGACACTCCGCTCATCAGCTGGTCCATGGCCAAAGGCCATACCAGCGCGCTCATCGGGATCCTTGTCGGTCAAGGCCGTTTCGGAGTCGCCCAACCGGCCCCCGTGCCGGAGTGGCAGGGGGCCGGCGATCCGCGCCGGGCCATCACCATCGATCAGCTCCTGCGCATGAGCCCGGGGCTGCAATGGTACGAGGCCTATGCCGAGCATCCGGTCTCTGACGTGAATAAGATGCTCTTTCTCAAGCCGGACATGGCCGCCTTTGCTGCCTCGATGCCGCTCAAGCAGCCGCCGGATACGGTTTTCGAATATTCGACGGGAACGACCAATATTCTCAACCGCATCATCCGCCATACGATCGGCAACCAGGAGGAATACTGGGCCTTTCCGCGGAAACTGCTGTTCAACCGGATCGGTATGCGCAGCGCCGTGCTCGAACCCGACGCTTCGGGGACGTATTCCGGGGGATCGTATATCTTCGCCAACGCCCGTGACTTTGCCCGCTTCGGCCTGCTTTATCTAAACGACGGTGTTTGGAATGGCGAGCGCGTCTTGCCCGAGGGGTGGGTGCAATATACGACGATGCCGAGCTCCACGGCCAAAGAGGGCGAATATGGAGCGCAATTCTGGCTGAATAGAGGTGTTCCCCGGGATCCGGCGAAACGAATGTACCCCCAGCTTCCGGAAGACGCCTTTTTCTGCGACGGCTACCAGGGCCAGTTGATCGCCATCATCCCCTCGGCCAAGCTGGTTATCGTCCGCTTAGGCATGACCTGGAAGGGCGACTGGGGGACGGAGGAGTTCCTTAGCGGGGTGCTGGCCGCGGTCCGAAAATAGGAAGGCCTGTCGTCCTTCAATCCTTCTTCGGAAGCGGCAGGACACCGGCCAGATCGCCGATGATGTTGATCAGCTGGGCGTTGCCGGGGACGACGATTTTGGCGTTGTGAGCCATGGCCTTTTCCACCGTCTCCAGGCGCCGCAGGAGCTGGGCGTTGCCGACGAAGTACATATTGGCCGCCTCGTTGACCAGCTTGATGGCCTGGGCTTCGCCCTCGGCCTCCAGGACGCGGGCCTGTTTGCCGCCGTCGGCCTTCTTGATCTCGGCCCGGCGGGCGCCGTCGGCCATGGTTTCCGTGGCCGTGGCGAAATCGATGGCGGCGATTTTTTCGTTCTCGGCCTTGACGACCTTGTTCATCGTCTCCTGGACGTCCTTGGGCGGGTCGATCTCCTTGATCTCGGTGCGGACGATCTCGATGCCCCAGGAGCCGGTTTCCTCGCGCAGGGCGCGCTCGACCATCTCGAGGCGCCGCAACAGCTGTGCGTTGCCGACGAAGTACTGGTCGGCGGCCTCGTTGACCAGTTTGATGGCCTGCGCCTCGCCCTCGGCGGCGAGGATCCTCGCCTGCCTGATGCCCT
>CAZLAM010000053.1:0-1549 GCA_964557435.1 uncultured Eubacteriales bacterium | reverse complement strand
ACCGATTTCATCCTTCAGGTGATCAACGGCAACGGCATCGAGGAGCAGGATATTTTCGACTCGGATAAATATAAAAGCCTGGTCTATCGAGTCGCCCAAAGCTTTTGGAAAGACAACCTCCGCATCGGTGTCCTTGGATATACCGGGAAGGAAGAAGGCGCCGGCGGCCGAACCAACAGCGTCTCCTATTTCGGCCCCGATTTACGGGTCCGTCTGCCGAAAGCCGAGCTTTTGCTCGAGTATGTCCATCGGACCGATTCAAATCCCCTGTTCACGGCCGACGCCCCGAAGGTCAAATCGGACGCCTTCCTGGCTGAAGCCATCTTCAGCCCCTGGGGGGATAAGGGCCGGACGTTTTTTACTTTCGCCTGGAACAAGATCGATTCGGGTTGGGAGGCGGCCTCCGCGCATACCCTGACCTTCAACGTGAATTACGTTTTGCGGCGTAATCTCAAGTTGATCGCGGAATACACGCAAGACCTCCTTCACAGCAACCACCGCTTGCGGACGGGAGTGACGACGGCTTTTTAGATCCGCGCCGGTCAAGGGACAGGCTTGGGCGGCGGCCGTGGGGAGGATCGGAATTCGAGGAAGGGAGGCCGATCATGAAGCGAAACCGGCTCATCACGCTCGGCCTGGCGATCCTGACCGTGTTTTCCGCATCGAGCTGCCGCCGGCGCGAAGCGCCGGTCATCCACAAGAACTCCATCACCATCGCTCTGACCGATTCCGGCTTGGGCGGACTCTCGATCATGGCCGAGGCGGCGGCCCTGTTGAAAACCTCCGGGCTTTATGAGCGCGTCAACCTCGTCTTTTTCAACGCCCTCTTTTCCAACGACAGCGGCTACAACAGCCTGCCCGACCGCGAAGCCAAAATACGCGTCTTTGATTCCGCCTTGCGCAGCCTGGCCGCGGACATCCGGCCCGACCAAATTCTCGTGGCCTGCAATACCTTGTCCGTCCTCATCCCCGACACGCCCTTTGCTCGGACCGCCAAGATCCCCGTGCCCGGGATTATCGACGCGGGAGTAGAGATGTTCGACCGAGCCCTCCGGGATCAACCCGACGCGGCGCTTCTGCTTTTCGGAACGGAGACGACGATGGCCGAGGACACCCATCGGCGGCGGCTTGTGGACCGCGGAATCTCCGCCCCGAGGATCATTCCCCAAGCTTGCCCCGAATTGGCCGGCTATATCGAAAACGAGTGGGCTGGCGAGAACACGGGGATGCTGATCGCCGCCTATGTGGATGAAGCCCTGGCCAAGCTCCCCGCGCCTCCCCCGCCGGTTTACGCCGGGCTGGTGTGCACACACTACGGGTATTCGCTGAACTTGTGGAAGAAAGCCTTTGCGGAGCGGGGGGTGACGCTTCTCGGTATTCTCAATCCGAACGACCGCCTGTCCGACGTTCTGTTCCCCCCGACCGCAAAAAAACGATTTGAAAAAACCCTTATTTCCGCCCGTATCATATCAATGGTCGAGATCGCGGCGAACAAACAAACTTCGCTGGGGGCATGGCTGGAACGAATTTCACCCGAGGTCGCCGCGGC
>CAZLAM010000052.1:0-4666 GCA_964557435.1 uncultured Eubacteriales bacterium | reverse complement strand
GGACAAATACTTGACGTCCGTCAGGCCTGGATTTATTATGAATAAAGAGAACAAACAGGCGTTAACCAGGAGAAAAGCGATGATTGCAACGAGGATCGTGGCGGCGATTGTTTTGGCCGGTTTTGCGGCCGGGGCGGCGGTCCCCCAGGCCGACTATTCGCTGATCCAGAAATACAAGGTCCTGGAGACGACCGTTTCCAAGGCCCAGAAGGACCTCGACCAGGGCCGGCTCGACCGCTGCGCGGCCGAAATCGCCAAGTGCGTCGAAACCGTGCCCGATCATCACGAGGCCCACTATCTCCGGGCCCAAATTCTCTATAAACAGGCGGATTATGCCGCGGCGTTTGAGGCCATGGGTAAAGCCAAGTCGGGATATCGCCGTCTGGTCGAGCTTCTGGAGAAGTTCAAGGCGGAAAAGGTCTTGAAGCAGATGGATGACGCCCAGGCTTTGGCCGATTTGGCGCCGGCGCTGGATGCCTATCGGAACACGACGGTCTGCCGCCAGTCCGTCGCCAACGAGATGTTCATGGAGAACGACAAAGAACTGAATGAAACCAAGCGTCAGACGCAGGGCGATCTGTCCCGCAAAGAGGATGCCGTCCCCGCCGATTATGATTATTTCGCCGGCAATTGCCTGTTCAAGCTGAAGCGCTACGACGAGGCGGCGGCGAGCTATAAAGAAGCGATCGCCGCCGATCCGTCCCACGCCAACTCTTACACCAACCTGGTCAACCTGCTCTACGCGGCCAAACGATTCGATGAGGCCCGCGATTTTATCGACAGGGCGGAAGCGGCCGGAGTCAAAGTTCATCCGGGCCTGAAGAAGGCCGTCCTCGCACGATACTGAGCCGCCATCGTACTTGCGGCGGTGTCGGGGACACCGTCGACCAGTCTGGGTTTTTGGAACGTACGCCAATCGGCGAACAACGAACCCGGGTCTTCGGATGCTCCGCTGCGGGCGACCACGGACGACGCAGCGGAAGCCGCGCAGCCGACAGCCATCGCCGCCAATGCGATTCGGATCGAGCACTTCAGGCCATTAGCAGAGTGGAACACCGTGCGTCGCCTCCCGGATGGAAACGGATTATTCGCAGTAGAACGCGATGACCCGGCGGACGGCGGCTTCGCACACCTTGCAGAAAGGTTTTGTTCCCTTGGTGAACATCAGGCAATCGGCCATGGAACGGAAGAGACCGGTGGAAGCGTAGCCGGCCCCTTCAAAAGCGCCGACCCGGCCGTGGAATTTGCTTTTCAGCAGATAATCGTCCGCCTTGCGTGCGGCCTCCAGAGAGAGGCGCTCGGACTCCTCTTCGAGCTTTTTCACCTCGGCTGCCGGGGCGTTCTCCCGCTTCATTTTGGCGATGCGGGCGTTCAATTCCTGGCGGACTTTCTGGTAGGCCAAGTCCATTTTTTCGAAGCCCGCTTTTTCCCACGGAGTGGGCACCGGCGTGCCGGGTGTCGCCAGATTCCGCCATTTCAGGTTTTGCGGATCGAGCAAGGCCGTGATGTTGGCTTCGGCGGGTTCGATCCCCGGGGGATAAAACTCGTTATAGGCCACCTGGGAGGTATAGTATTCGTCGGCCAGCCCGGCGAACGAGTGGCCGAATTCATGGAGCAACAAATAAGGATACCATTGGTTGTCGGAGGTCATGGCGCAATAGGAATTGTAGATGCCGCCGCCGCCGTATCGTTGATGGTTGGCGACGATGATCAGGGCGTCGTAAGGCGCGTGGGCGGCGATGTCGCGCAAAAGGATAAGAATTTCCTTTTCCGGCCGGAGCATGGGACGCGTTTGGAATCGGCTTGAATCCCCATCCTGACCTCGTCAACGAGGGTATTCCGGCCCGCCGGCGATGTCAATCGCGGCGGCGGCCGATAAACGGGCCGGGCCGCCCGGGCCGGACGATCCGCTCGCTCCAAGGGCTGATGGCCCCGGCCGTGTCCCAGGACCGGACTTTCCAATAATAAGAGGTCGCGGATGCCAGGGGTTTCCCGTTATAAGCGACATGGACGAAGGCCGTCGAGGCGATCTTGCCGCTATCCCAGACGTCGCCCTTGGCGCAGGAGGGGACCCGGCTGACGAGGATCTGATATGCGGACTGGCCCTCGCCCCGAACGGACGGCCGGGGGGTCCAGTAGAACCGGGGCAGGCGCACGTCAACACCCAGCGGATCGGTCATTTACTCGAGCCGCAATCCCGTCGGCGACTGGGGAGCGGCTTCGGCCCTTGCCACGCGGACCGCGGCAAAGGCTAGAAAGATAAGGCCGGCGATCGCCGCCGCCTTCAGGTGAACAGGATTCAACATGGTTCCCTCCTGAACGAGACTGGATGAGAGGAACGGAACGATCCACATGAAGCTGGCGCCAGCATAACAAAAGCGAGCTCGGCCTGACAAGCGCCGGGATGCCCGAGCACCGCGCGGACCGCCTTGACAGAGCCGGATCTTTCGGAGAGGATGGGATTCCTGGCGAAGAGGAAAGCCGCCGCGAGACGCTCCGATGAATCCGTTTGATTTCCACCTGCCGACAAAGATCCTGTTCGGCCGCGGCCGGATCGCCGTCCTCGGTGCTCACGTCCCGGTCGAGAACGAGCGTGTTTTCATCGTCACCGACGACACGATCGCCTCCCGGACGCCGGCTTTGACCGCCACCCTCCAGGCCCTGCCCGGCCGCGAGATCAGGATCTTTACCCGGATCGAGGAGAATCCCTCAATCGAGACGGTGGAGGAAGCCGGAAGCGAAGCCCGGGCTTTCCGGGCTCAATTCGTCATCGGCCTAGGCGGAGGGTCGCCGATGGACGCGGCCAAAGGCGTCGCCATGCTGGCGACCAACGCCGGGCCTTTGGTTCGTTTTCTCGAGGGGAGCTTGATGGAGCACCACCCTCTTCCGGTCATCGCCATCCCGACGACATCGGGCACCGGCAGCGAGGTCACGCCCTATGCCGTCTTTACCGACAGCGCCGGTGGCAACAAGATCGGCTATGGGGATGCCGGACTTTTTCCGGCCGTCGCTCTCATCGATCCCGAATTGACCTATTCCATGCCGGCCGGGGTCGTCGTCAACACCGGATTGGATGTTTTGGCCCATGCCGTCGAAGCTTTTCTCTCGACGGCATCCTTTCCCTTGAACGACGCCCTGGCCCTCCAAGCCGTCGACGTCGTGCTCGCTCACCTCGCTCGCGCCGTCCTCAAGGACCGGGAGTCGATGGATCAAATGTCAGCCGCCGCCGCAGTCGCCGGAGCCGCCATCGCCCATGGCAGCACGATCCTTCCTCACATCATGGGCTATCCGCTTACGGTCTTCCACGGCGTTCCTCACGGCCGGGCCAGCGCCATTATGATGGCTCATGTCCTCGCGGTGTTGAGAGCCGAATCGACCTGTCCGGAAAAGATCGGGGTCATCGAAGCCCGCTTCGCGCCGCACGGGGGGCCGAACGGCTTCCTCGGGGGGCTCGGCGTGTCGTTGAAGCTCGGGGACTACGGCGTCCGGGAGGACGAGCTGGCGCTTTATGCCCGCAAGACCATCGTCAAAGGCGATGTAAAAATCACCCCGGCCTCCGTGACGGTCGAACGGCTGGAAAGGATTTATCGGTCGGCCCTGTGATCCGCCATTGCCGCAAACCTCCGTTGCGGGCTCCGGGACCGAACGCAGAGAATCCCCGACTTCGCGGTCGCTATGGCTTTGCCAGAACTTTCAGAATGACTCCCGAGGGGTATTGACGCGTCCGGTAGATGCGATGCGTCGCCTTCCGGAAGTCCTTCGCCTCGGCCGTCCGGATGTTGCAGAAGGTCTGGGGATTCCGGTCGAAGAGCGGGAACCACGAGCTTTGGACCTGGATCATGATCCGGTGCCCCTTGAGGAACGCGTGCTGAACGTCGGGCAGCTCGAATTCAACTTTGGTCACCCGGCCCGGAACGAACGGCGCGGGCTTCTCGAAGCTGTAGCGGAACTTGCCCCGGATCACGTCCCCCCGGACGAGGCGCTGATAGCCGCCCATCCGTATGCCCCGGGGGTTGCTCTTGGGATCGGGCGCCCCGTCGGGATAGACGTCGATGACCTTGACGACCCAGTCGGCGTCCGTTCCCGTCGTCGAGACATAGAGCTCGGCCTTGATCGGTCCGGCGATCGTGATGTCGTCTGCGAGCGCCGGGCTCGAATAGACCATGACGTCGGGCCTGGAGGCCGCGAACCGCTGGTCTTCGACGAAATAGTCAGGGTTGTAAGTCGTGCTCGTCTGCAGGGTGTAGGGGACGGGCTTGGCCGGGTCGCTGACATACTCGTCGAAGCTCTCACCGGCCGCATCCGGGCCCCGGTCCCAGGATGCCCCGCCGTCCGCGGCAAGGAAGAGCTTGCGATCCTTCGCCTCCGCCGGCGGCCAGACCCCATAGGTAAGCCATCGGTCCGTGCCGGTTTCGAAGACCGTCGCTTCGGGTATCTCGCCGGTGTCCCGGCCCTTCAGGTGGCGATTGAAAAAGGCCAGCTCGATCTTCTCCTGGAAGTAGGCCCTCGTGCCGCTGAAGGCAAAGACGCCCCGATCCTCCGTTCCACCCGCAAGGTGATTCCATCCGCTGTGCATCCAGGGCCCCATGACGAGGGAGTTCGACAAGCCGGGATTCTGGCTCTCGATGGTCCGATACGACCGCAGAGTGCCCAGCAGGTCTTCCCC
>CAZLAM010000051.1:0-9438 GCA_964557435.1 uncultured Eubacteriales bacterium | reverse complement strand
GTGTCCTCCTTGGGGTCGTCCCCGATTATGACGTCTCGTAGGCGAGCCGGCCCTCGATCCGGGCGATGATATGCTCCTGGATCGCCGGGGGGACGGCTTCATACTGGGCAAATTCCATGGAAAAGACGCCCCGGCCCTGGGTCAACGTCCGCAGGATCGTGGCATATCCGAACATCTCGGCCAGAGGGGCATGGGCTTTGATAACGCGCGATCCGCCGCGCATCTCCAACCCCGCGATCTTGCACCGCCGGGCGTTGAGGTCACCGACGATGTCGCCCAGGTATTCGTCCGGAGCGACGACCTCGAGGCTCACAACCGGTTCGAGCAGGGATGGTTCGGCCTTGCCGGCGGCGTTTTTGAAGGCCAGGGCGGCAGCGATCTTGAAAGCCAGGGGGGTGGAATCGGTCTCGCTGAACGAACCGCCGGCTAAAGTCGCCCGGATATCCGTCAGGGGAAAACCGGCCAGCAGGCCGACATCGAAAGATTCGCGGACCCCGTCTTCGACGGCCGTGACGAACTCGGCCGGGACCTCGTCCGGTTTAGCCTTGTTGATGAAGACGAAGCCCTGGCCGCGCGGAAGGGGCTCAAGCCACAACTCGCAATGAGCATACATGCCCTTGCCGCCCGCCTGACGGACGTACTCGGCCTCGCCCGAGGCCGGCTTACGGATCGTTTCCTTATAGGCGACCTGGGGCCGTCCCGTGTTGGCCCGCACGCCGAATTCCCGGGCCAGCCGGTCCATGATGATATCCAGATGCAGTTCTCCCATCCCGTAGAGCAGGGTCTGTCCGGTGTTGGGATCGGTCGCCACTCGGAGCGTTGGATCTTCCTTGGCCAGTTTGGCCAGGGCCGTCTGGAGCTTGACGTGATCGATCTTGCTCTTCGGTTCGATGACCATGTTGATGACCGGCTCCGGGAAATGGATGGCCTCCAGGATGATAGGCCTGTTCTTGGCGCACACCGTATCGCCTGTGGACATGGCCTTCATGGCTCCCATGGCCATGATGTCCCCGGCGAAGATCTCCTTGACCTCTTTCCGTTTGTTGGAGTGCATTTCCAGGAACTTGGGCACCCGCTCCTCCTCGTCCTTGAGGGGGTTGTAGAAAACGGAGCCGGCATGGGCCTTACCCGAATAAACCCGGAAATAGGCCAAGTTTCCCAAATAAGAATCGGCCTGCAATTTAAACACCAGGGCGGCGAAGGGCTCGTCGTCCGAGCATTTTCGGGTTTCGGGCTGATGGGTGCGGGGATGGATCCCGTGGACGGGCGGCACATCGGTCGGGGCGGGGAGGTAATCGACCACGGCATCGAGGAGAGGCTGAACGCCTTTGTTGCGGAACGAAGCGCCGTAGACCACAGGCACCACACGGCCCGCAATCGTGGCCCGGCGGATGGCTTTCTTAAGCTCGGCCGCCGGGACATCCCGACCCTCGACGTACATTTCCATGATCCTTTCATCGGCATCGGCCAGCGCTTCGACAAGAGCGGCTCGCCGGACGCGCACTTCGGCCTCCCGTTCGGCGCTCACTTCGCTCCTGACGAATTCTGTTCCGATCAATTCCGTACCCCAGTCATATTCCTTCCGTTCGACCAGGTCGACAACGCCCCGAAAGGCGTCCTCCCGGCCGAGCGGGAACTGAATGGCAAGGGGATGGGCGTTGAGCCGGGCGCGCATTTGCGCCTCGGCCCGTTCCGGATCGGCCCCGACGCGGTCCATCTTGTTGATGAACGCGATCCTGGGGACCCGGTACTTATCCGCCTGCCGCCAGACCGTTTCGGATTGGGGCTCGACCCCACCCACCCCGCATAGCAGGATCACCGCTCCGTCCAGGACCCTGAGCGACCTCTCGACCTCGGCCGTGAAGTCGACATGTCCCGGCGTGTCGATGATATTAATGCGATGGGCGTTCCAGTAACAGGTGGTGGCGGCAGAGGTTATAGTTATGCCACGTTCCTGCTCCTGAGCCATCCAATCCATGACGGCCGTACCCTCGTCGACTTCCCCTATTTTGTAGGTGATGCCGGTGTAATACAGGATACGTTCCGTCGTCGTCGTCTTTCCCGCATCGATATGGGCCATAATGCCGATATTCCTGACTTGCTCGATCGGATAGGGTCGCGTCAAAGGTTCGCTCCATCGTCCGTCGAATTACAGCTTCTCCGATGCGGAAGTAAGACATTTATAAGATCACCAACGATAATGAGCGAAAGCGCGGTTCGCTTCCGCCATTTTATGGGTGTCTTCGCGTTTCTTGACCGCTCCGCCCTTGTTGGCCAGGGCATCCAAGAGCTCGGCCGACAGCTTGTCCGTCATGCTGCGGCCGCCGCGTTCCAAAGCATACTTGACCAGCCAGCGCAAGCCGACCGAAACCGATCGATTGTGGTCGACCTCGATCGGAACCTGGTAGGTGGCGCCGCCGACGCGGCGCGACTTCGTTTCGAGAAGCGGCCGGACATTGTCGAGGGCCTTCTCGAGGGCCTTCAACGGATCTTCCTTGGACTTCTGTTGGAGCTGGTCCATGACCCCGTAAACGATCCTCTCGGCCGTCGTTTTTTTGCCTTTTTTGAGGAGACTGCTGATGAACTTGGAGACCAGAGTACTTCCGTACTTCTGGTCACCGACCGGTTTCCGCTTTTTTATGATTCCGCGTCTCGGCATCGTTCACTCCTTGGGCGTTTCAGGCGCCGGCCCGTTTCTCCTTAGGCCGCTTGGCGCCGTACTTGGACCGGGATTTGAACCGGTTGCCGACGCCTTCGCTGTCCAGCGTGCCGCGCACGATATGGTAGCGGACGCCGGGCAAATCCTTGACGCGGCCGCCCCGGACCAGGACGATAGAGTGCTCCTGCAGGTTGTGCCCGATACCCGGGATGTAACCCGTGACCTCGATATTATTCGTCAGTCGAACGCGGGCGACTTTGCGCAACGCCGAGTTCGGCTTCTTGGGCGTCGTCGTGAACACGCGCGTGCAGACTCCCCGTTTCTGGGGGCAAGCCTCAAGCGCGGGCGACTTGCTCTTGTACCTTTTGTCGGAACGACCTTTGCGGATGAGCTGGTTGACCGTGGGCAACGGAACACTCCTTCTATCGAATCAAAAACCTGGGGTCCTGACTCCGAGTAGAGCTATTCTTCTCGGGACAAGTGCCCGGTATTCTAACAAAAGACGCCATAGGTGTCAATACTTTCCAGCGTCTTTTCGTCTCAGGTTAAAAGCGGCTTTTCCTCAACGGCCTTTTCGGCCCCGGCCGTGGCATCGTCCCGGATCTCGACCCCGCGGTAGAACTTAAAGCCCGTCCCGGCCGGGATGAGCCGGGCCATGATGATATTCTCCTTCAAACTCCGCAGAGTATCGACCTTTCCGAACAGCGCGGCCTCGGTCAGGACGCGGGTCGTCTCCTGGAAGGATGCCGCCGACAGGAAGCTGTCGGTGCTCAAAGCGCTCTTGGTGATGCCCAGGAGCAAGGGCCTGGCTTTAGACGGCTTGCCGCCCTTCTCGACCGCTTTCATATTCTCCTCCTGGAAGACGAACTTATCGACCTGCTCGTCGATCAGGAACTCGGTGTCGCCCACCTCCTCAACCTTGACCCATCGCAACATCTGGCGGATGATCGCCTCGATGTGCTTGTCGTTGATGGTCACGCCCTGGAGGCGGTAGACTTCCTGGACTTCGCGAAGCATGTACTCGGCCAACTCCTTCTCGCCCAGGACGCGCAGAATGTCGTGGGGATTGACCGGACCGTCCATGAGGGGGGTTCCGGCTTTGACCCGTTCACCGTCGCCGACGTTGATATGAGCGCCCCGGGGGATGAGATATTCCTTCGGGCCGACCCGGTCGCTCTTGACCGTGATCTTGCGGTAGCCGCGGATCAGGCCGCCGAACTCGACGACTCCGTCGATTTCGGAGATGACGGCGGGAGTCTTGGGACGCCGGGCCTCGAACAGCTCCTCGGCGCGCGGCAGACCGCCGGTGATGTCCTTGGTCTTGGCCTGCTCGCGGGGGATCTTGGCCAGGATGTCCCCGGCGTGGACCTTGTCGCCGTCCTTGACGTCGAAATGGGCGCCGGCGGGAAGGAAATATTTCTTGAGAACGAGCGGAACATCCTTGCCGTGCTTATCCTTGGCCTTGCGGGTCGGGTCGATGATCTCGATCCGCGGCTGCATCTTCTCGTCCTTGGGCTCGATGATGACCTGGCTCATGCGCAGCGTCACCTCGTCCTGGGCTTCCTCCATCGTCACCTTGCGGACAATGTCGTGGAACTGGACGACGCCCGAATCCTCGGTCAGGATGAGGGCATTGTACGGATCCCATTCGGCAAAGACCTGACGGGCCTTCACCTCCTGCCCGTCGGCCAAGAGGAGCTTGGCGCCGTAGGGCACTTGGTAATGTTCGATTTCCCGCCCGCGGTAATCTACGACGGCGATGTCGCCGTTGCGGTTGACGACAATGAGATTCTTGTCCCGGCTTTCGACGGCTTTGACGTTGTTGAACCGAATGACGCCATCGCTCTTGGCCTCGAGCTTGGATTGTTCCTTCGGACCCGTGGCAATGCCGCCGATATGGAACGTCCGCATCGTCAGCTGGGTGCCCGGCTCGCCGATGGACTGGGCGGCGATGATCCCGACCGCCTCGCCCGTCTCAACCAGGAATCCCGAGGCCATGTTGCGGCCGTAGCAAAGTTGGCAGACGCCGCGTTTGGACTCGCAGGTCAGGATAGAACGGATCTTGACCCTTTCGATGCCGACGTTTTGGAGTTCCTGGGTGATGACCTCGGTGATCTCCTGATTGGTATCGACGATGGGCCGGCCCGTGTCGGGGTGGACGATTCGTTCGAGGGCGGTCCGTCCGACGACGCGGTCAACGAACGGTTCGATGATCTCGCCGTTCTCGACAATGGCCGCGACATTGATGCCCTTCAGCGTGCCGCAGTCGTGCCGGTCAACGACGACCTCCTGGGCCACGTCGACAAGCTTGCGGGTCAGGTAGCCTGAATTGGCCGTTTTGAGGGCGGTGTCGGCCAATCCTTTGCGGGCTCCGTGCGTCGAGATGAAGTATTGCAGCACGCTGAGTCCTTCGCGCAGGTTGGACGTGATGGGTGTTTCCAGGATCTCGCCCGACGGTTTGGACATCAGGCCTCGCATACCCGCCAGCTGGCGGATCTGCTGCTTGTTGCCGCGCGAACCGGAATCGGCCATGACGAAAAGAGGATTGAGGTTGGCCGTTTCGAACGAGATTTTTTTCATCTCGGCGATCATGGCCACGGACACTTCGTCCGTCACCGCCGACCAGATAGTGATGATGTTGTTAAAACGCTCCCGGGCCGAGATCGTGCCTTCGAGGTAAAGCTTTTCGATCTCCTGGACCTTTTTCTGGGCCTTCTCCACCAGGCTGGCCTTGGTCTTGGGAATGACGAAATCGTCGATACCCAGGGAGAACCCGGCTTGGGTGGCCTGGGCAAAACCAAGCTCCTTGAGCTTATCCAAAGTCTCAACCGTCACGGCCAGTCCGCGGCGGAGGTAGATGTAGAAAACCAGGCTTTCCATACCCTTCTTCCGGATGGTTCCGTTGAAAAAAGGCAGGTCCTTGGGCAGGGCGTTGTTGAAGACGATCCGGCCCGGAGTCGTCTCAATGATTTCCCGTTTGAGTGTCACGACAGGGCAGTTCAGGACGGCCTGGTCGTCGTAATACGTGGATAGATTCATGAACGACCCGTTCAAACGAAGCTTGATCAGGGACTGCAGGCTGACCTGCTTGTGCTCCAGGGCCATGAGGACATCATCGCCCGAGCCGAAGATGCGCCCTTCGCCCTTCAAGCCCTTCTTGGCCATGGTGGCGTAGTAACAACCCAGGACCATGTCCTGGCTGGGAATGGTCAGAGGACGGCCGTGGGCCGGCGACAGGATGTTGTTCGTCGACAGCATCAAGGTCGAAGCCTCGATCTGAGCTTCGACGGACAGCGGCACGTGGACCGCCATCTGGTCGCCGTCGAAATCGGCGTTGAAGGCCGCGAAGACCAACGGATGGATTTGGATGGCCTTGCCTTCGACCAGGATAGGATCGAAAGCCTGGAGGCCCAGACGGTGAAGCGTCGGGGCGCGGTTGAGCAGAATGGGGTGCTCTTTGACCACTTCTTCCAGGTAGTCCCAGACCTCGGGCCGCTCCTGCTCGTGCCACTCCCGGGCGACCTTGACGCTGGGAACCAGGCCTTCTTTCTCCAGCTTGTGGAAAATGAAGGGTTTGAACAGCTCCAGGGCCATTTTTTTAGGCAGACCGCACTGGTTGAGCTTGAGCTCCGGACCGACGACGATGACCGAGCGGCCGGAGTAATCGACGCGTTTGCCCAGAAGGTTCTGACGGAAACGGCCCTGTTTGCCCCGCAGCGATTCGCTCAGCGACTTGAGCGGACGACGGTTGGCGCCCAGGTGGACGCGTCCCCGCTTGCCGTTGTCGAACAGAGCATCGACGGCTTCCTGCAGCATCCGTTTTTCATTCCGGATGATGAGTTCGGGAGCTCGGAGCTCGATGAGTTTTTTGAGGCGGTTGTTGCGGTTGATGACGCGCCGGTAGAGATCGTTCAGATCGGACGTGGCGAACCGGCCGCCGTCCAGGCGCACCAGCGGCCGCAGGTCGGGCGGAATGACCGGGACGACGTCCAGGATCATCCACTCGGGGCGGTTGCCCGATTTCTTGAGGGCCTTGAAGACACGCAAACGTTTGGCATAGCGGAGCCGGCGCTGCATCGAGGTCTCTTTTTTCATGGATTTGCGCAGGCGGTCGGCTTCTTTCTTGATATCGATCTTTTCCATCAGGATCTTGATCGCCTCGGCCCCGATGCTGGCCTCGAACTTGTCGCCGTATTTCTCCCGGGCTTCCTTGTATTCGTCCTCGTTGAGGAGCTGTTTTTCCTTGAGCGGCGTATCGCCCGGGACGATGACGATGGATGATTCAAAATAAAGGACCTTTTCCAGGTCCTTGATGGTCAGGTCGAGGACCAGCCCGATCCGGCTCGGGGGGCTCTTGAAAAACCAGATATGGGCCACCGGCGAGGCCAGTTGGATGTGCCCCATGCGTTCCCGGCGGACTTTGCTCTTGGTGACTTCGACACCGCACCGCTCACAGATGATGCCGCGGTATTTCATCCGCTTGTATTTTCCGCACAGGCATTCGTAGTCGTTGATCGGACCGAAGATCTTGGCGCAGAACAAGCCGTCTTTTTCAGGCTTGAAGGTCCGGTAATTGATGGTCTCGGGTTTGGTGACTTCGCCCCACGACCAACTCTTGATCTTTTCGGGAGAGGCGATGGAGATCCGCACCCAATCGAATTCCAGCTTGGGCTTTCCGCCCACGGGGGGCTTGAGTTCCATGCTTATTCTCCTTTCAGGATCTGGGGAACTTCAATCCCCCAGGGCAGGGCCCCGTCCTTTTCCGTCTTGCCCAGCTCGATATTCAGGCACAGGCTCTGCAGTTCCCGGATAAGGACGTTAACCGACTCGGGCAAACCCGGCGTGAACTCGTAATCGCCCTTGACGATGGCTTCATAAATCTTGGCCCGGCCTTCAACATCATCGGACTTGACCGTGAGGAGTTCCTGCAGCGTATAGGCCGCGCCGTAAGCCTCCAGAGCCCAGACTTCCATCTCGCCGAAGCGCTGGCCGCCGAACTGGGCCTTTCCGCCCAAGGGTTGTTGGGTAATGAGCGAGTACGGGCCCGTGGACCGGGCATGGATCTTGTCGTCGACCAGATGATAGAGCTTCATCATGTAGATGTTGCCGACGGTGACTTCCTGGTCCAGGAATTCTCCGGTGATCCCGTCATACAAAGGAGTCTTGCCGGTCACGGGCAGACCCGCCTTTTTCAGCAGTTCCTTGATCTCGGTTTCGGTGGCTCCGTCGAAAACCGGCGTGTCGATCCACAGACCGAGCTTTTCGGCCGCCCATCCGGCGTGGGTTTCGAGGATCTGGCCTACGTTCATACGGGAGGGGACGCCAAGCGGATTGAGGACGATCTCGACCGGAGTCCCATCGGGGAGCCGGGGCAGGTCTTCCTCGGGTACGATCTTGGCGATGATGCCCTTGTTGCCGTGGCGTCCGGAGACTTTGTCGCCGACGCTGAGCTTGCGTTTCATGGCGATGTAGACCTTGATGGCCTGGATGACCCCGGGGGCCAGTTCATCGCCCTTCTTCAGCGATTCGACCTTCTCTTTGAAGATGGACTTGAGCGCCTCGATCTGGCGTTTGACCTTTTTTTCGATGTCCCGGATCCGCTCGTCGCGGGGGACATCTTCTTCGATCTTGAGCTTGCCGTGATCGCCGGCCTCGATTTCATCCAGATGCCGTTCGGCCAGTTTCTGTCCCTTTGTCAGGCTCAATTCGCCGACTTTATGGTCCTTTTCCACCACCGCACCCTTGAGGAGAGCCCTGACTCTGCGCCACTTCTCGGTCTCCAGGATCGAGATCTCGTCGTCGAGGTTGCGCTTCATCCGACCGATCTCTTCCTTCTCGATGACCTTGGCCCGCAAGCCCTTCTCCGACCCGCGGCGGCTGAAGATGCGCACGTCGATGATCGTCCCTTCGACTCCGGGCGAACAATAGAGCGAAGCGTCTTTGACGTCCAGAGCCTTCTCTCCGAAGATGGCCTTGAGCAGCTTCTCTTCGGGCGAAAGCTGGGTTTCGCCCTTGGGCGCGACCTTGCCGACGAGGACGTCGCCGGCCTTGACGCCGGCGCCGATGCGGACGATCCCGTTCTCGTCCAGGTTCCGCAGGAGGTTCTCCGGAACGTTGGGGATGTCGCGGGTGATCTCTTCGGGGCCGAGTTTGGTGTCGCGGGCTTCGATGGTTTCTTCGATGATGTGGAGCGAGGTGAAGATATCGTTCCGGATGAGTTTTTCGGAGACGATGATGGCGTCCTCGAAATTGTACCCGCGCCAGGGCATGAACGCGCACAGCACGTTCCGGCCCAGGGCCAGTTCGCCGTGGTCCGAGCACGAGCTGTCGGCCAGGATCTGGCCGCGGACTACCCGATCGCCCCGGCGGACGATCGGCCGCTGGGTGAGGCAGGTATTCTGGTTGGTCCGGAGAAACTTGGTCAGGGTGTAAAGGTCGGTCAGGACGTCGTGTTCGCGCAGGCCTTCGGAGTCGTCCACGCGGACGAGAATCCGCTCAGCGTCGACGAACTCGACGATACCGGCCCGCTTGCTCACGATGACGTCGCCCGAACCCTTGGCCGCCAGGAGCTCGATGCCCGTACCCACGCGCGGCGCTTCGGGCCGCAGCAAGGGAACCGCCTGGCGCTGCATGTTGGACCCCATCAGAGCGCGGTTGGCGTCGTCATGCTCCAGGAACGGGATCAGGGCCGCCGACAGGGAGACGAGCTGTTTCGGCGAGACGTCGATATAGTGGATCTGTTCCCGGGGCAGGGTCTTGAAATTGCCGGCCTGGCGGGC
>CAZLAM010000050.1:0-13366 GCA_964557435.1 uncultured Eubacteriales bacterium | reverse complement strand
CCCTTCCCCGTGTCTGCCTCGATTGCGATGTCCTGGCCATGTGTCACGGAGAATGCCCGAAAAACCGGATTCTCACGGCGCCGAACGGCGAACCCGGGTTGAATTATCTCTGTCCTGGTTACAAACGCTTCTTCACCCACATCCGGCCGTTTGTCGAAGCGGTCGCCGCCGAGTGGCAGAAGCAAGCGCTCCTGGCCGGAACGAAGGCTGAGGCCGAAGGAATAGCTCGGCGAAACACACTCCAGCCGGAACGCATCGCCCCCTGTCCGTGCGGCAGCGGACGTAAATTTACAAAACGCTGCGGCTCCTGACCGGATGCCGCGGGTGTTCCCGGCCGACGGTCAGGCTTTCAATTTCTCCTTGAAGAACGCCAGCGTCCTCCCCCAGGCCAGCTCGGCCGCTTCCTTGTTATAACGGGCGGGGTTCGAATCGTTGAAAAAGGCGTGCCCGGCGCCTTCGTACATGAAGATCTTGTAATCGATCCCGGCCTTCTTGAGGGCCGCCTCGAAGGCTTCGATGCCTTTATTGATCCGCTCGTCCTGGCCGGCGTAATGAATCAACAGTGAGGCCTTGATCTTGGGAACGTCTTCCGCGGCCGGCTGGCTGCCGTAGAAAGGCACTGCGGCCGTCAGGTCCGGGGCGTTGACGGCCACTTGATTGGTCATCCCCCCTCCCCAGCAGAATCCCATGCAAGCCACTTTGCCCGTCGAAAGAGGGTTGGTTTTCAGGTATTGGACGGCGGCCGCGAAATTATTAGTGGTGGCCGAAGCGTCGAGCTTCTGGAACAGGGGTCCTATCGCGTCGGGATTGTCCCGCGGCGTGCCGCCGAAGGGTGAAAGAGCGTCAGGCGCGATGGCCACATATCCATCCAGGGCGACCCTTCGGGTCACGTCTTCGATATGCGGGTTCAAGCCCTTGTTTTCATGGATTACGATGACGCCGGGGAGCTTGGCCGCCCCCCGGGGCCGGACGAGGTAAGCCTTCATATCGCCTGACGCGCTGGGATAGGCAACCGTCTCAGTCAGTAGACGGGGATCGTCTTTGGCCGCGACTTGGTCTGTTCCCCGACCTGCTCTCAGGAAAGGCGTCAAGACTCCGGCCGCGGCCGCACTTCCGGCAATCCGTGTCATGGTTTTGAAGAAATCACGGCGATCGAGCGCTTCTCCGCCGCCGGTTTGTGATTTGCCATTGTTCTTTCGATCCATGCCGGTCTCCTTTCTTTCCCAGGCTACGGGCCGCTAACTTTCGCGCAGCCCCAAAAACTATATGTCCCCCTCGACCGACCTGTCAAGGACCCTCGTCTCCGTTTAATACCACTTCTGGATCGTGAAATCGTGGGTGTGGCCGCCGAAGTCCGCGGTTGTGACGGCAACGGCCAGACATCAAACCCGCGCCCACCGTTCCGTTTTCGCCGATTCGACCGCAGCGTCGATGATCCGCATCTCCTCGTGGCCGGTGTGAAAATCGGGGAAAGTGACGGAGAAGTCCCGCCCTTCCCGCTTGGACCCCAAGGCGGCGTAATATTCCCGGAACAAGTTGTAAACGGCATCGTGATAGCCCATCGGATGTCCGGTCGGAAGCGTCGCGTACTTGCGGGTCTCCTCGGTCTGGAGCTGCGAGGATTCATAAAATGTTTCGTTGCCCCGATCGCGCCTGCCGATCCACAGGGCATTGGGGTGAACATGGCTCCAGGCATACGATTCCTTGGACCCGAAAATCTGCAGCTCGAGATCGACTTTGCGCCCGGCGCAGACTTGGCAGGTCGTAAAATTTCCCCGGGCTCCGTTCTCCAGGCGGAGAAACATGGCCGCGAAGTCGTCCAGTTGGACGTCGACCTCGTCATATTCGAAATCCCGCTGGTTGCTGAACGACAGGGGCCCGGCTTTGGGTTTCTTGCGCTTGGGAATGCAGGTATGGAGTTCGCTCATCACCTCCGCGATTTTCTGTCCGGTAATGAACTGGACCAGATCGCACCAATGACTGCCCAGGTCCGCGATGACGTTGGCCCGGCCGGCGACCGCGGAATCCAGGCGCCAGGAATAGTCGGTATCGTAAAACAGCCAATCCTGGAGGAAATGGCCGACGAAAGCCCGGACGTCTCCCAAGTCGCCCCGTCGGACGCGGGCGGCGGCTTCCTGGACCGCCGGATAATACCGGTAACAGAAATTGATGGCCGTCAGGGTCTTATGCTTATCGACAAGCCGGACGAGCTCGGCTGATTCCCGAGCGTCGAGGGACAGCGGCTTTTCCGAAAGAATATCCTTGCCCATCTCGATGGCTTTCCTATTGATGCAGAAATGGACATTGTTGGGCGCGCAGTTGTGGACGACTTCGACATCGGGATCGGCCAGCAATTCATCCGCGTCCGCATAGAATTTGGGGATGTTTAGTTTCTCCGCCGCCCGACGGGCCAGGGCTTGGTTGGAATCGGCCACGGCGACGACCTCGGCCTCGACGATCCGGCGCAGAATTTCCAAATGGACCATGCCGATATACCCGGTTCCGATCAATCCGACCTTAATTTTTTTCATGGAGTCCTCTCTTCAAGATTCATACTTAGATTTTCCCTTATTTCGGCCCCCGGCTCAATTAGAAATCGTTGAACTCGGCGAAAAAAAAGGGCCCATGCTTTCCAAAGGGAAGGCATGGGCCCCGGATTCATTCGCAGAGACGGACTTACTCCGCCATCTTCTTGAAGTCGGCGAAGCGCTTCTTGGCCTCGACGGCGGCCTGGGCGAAGAGCTCCTTGGCAATTTCGGGATACTGCTGGACGAGCGTCCGGTAGCGTACCTCGTTCTGGAGGAAAGCGTCATACTCGAGCTTGGGCTCGCGGGAATCGAGCTGGAGAGGGTTCTTGCCTTCCTTGGCCAGCAGGGGGTTGTGCCGATACAAAATCCAGTACCCCGTGTCCACGGCCAGCTTTCCCTCGGCCTGGGACTTGCTCATGTCTATCCCGTGGTTGATGCACGGCGAATAGGCGATGATGATTGACGGGCCGTTGAAGGCTTCGGCTTCCTGGAAAGCCTTGAGGCATTGGTTCATGTTGGCACCCATGGCCACCGAGGCGACATAGACATAGCCGTAGCTCATGGCCATCCGGCCCAGGTCCTTCTTGGCCGTTTTCTTGCCGGAAGCGGCGAACTTGGCCACCGAGCCGGTCGGCGTGGCCTTGGAGGCCTGGCCGCCGGTGTTGGAGTAAACCTCGGTGTCGAGGACCAGGACATTGACGTTGCGGTTCGAGGCCAGAACGTGATCCAAGCCGCCGAAGCCGATGTCATAAGCCCAGCCGTCGCCGCCGATGCACCAGACGCTCTTTTCGACCAGGAAATCCTTGAGCTCGGCGATCTTGGTCAGCGCCGCTTGGGCGGCGCCGCCGGCTTTGATCGCTTCGGGTAGAGCGGCCAGGACCGCCTTGGCCGCCGCCTTGGCCTCGTCCCCGACTCCGGCCCAGACCGCCTTCATCTTGGTCAGCGCGTCCGTCAGAGCCGGCGTTACGCCCGCCGTTAGAGCGGCCTCCATCGATGCCAGAAGCAGGCGCCGGTTGGCGTCCACGGCCAGCCTCATCCCGAAACCGTACTCGGCGTTGTCCTCGAACAGCGAGTTGCCCCAAGCCGGCCCTTTGCCTTCGGCGTTGACGCAGTATGGCGAGGTGGGGAATGTGCCGCCGTAAATGGACGAACAGCCCGTAGCGTTGGCGATGATCATGCGGTCGCCGTAAAGCTGGGTGACCAGCTTAACGTAAGGCGTCTCGCCGCAACCCGCGCAGGCGCCGCTGAACTCGAACAGCGGGCGCAGGAACTGACTGCCTTTGAGCGTCTCAGGCTTGATGCCATCGATGACATTGTCTGGGAGTTTGTCGAAGAACTCGGCCTTCTTAGCCTCGCCGGCTTCCCTCTGCACTTCGATGGGCGTCATGACCAGGGCCTTGGTCTTGGCCGGGCAGACGTTGGCGCAAGAGCCGCAACCCACGCAATCCTCGATGTAGACCTGGATGCGATACTGCAGGTTCCGCTCGTTTTTGGTGTTGGACTTGAGGGTATTGAAGCCGGCGGGCGCGGCTTGGAGGTCGGACGGAGCGATCTGCTTGGCCCGGATCGAAGCATGGGGGCAGACGAAAGAACACTGGTTGCACTGGGTGCAATTCTCGGCCAGCCACTTCGGCGTCTCGGTGGCGATACCGCGCTTCTCCAGCCGCGAGGTGGCCGTTGGAATGACGCCGTCGAAAGGCATTTTGGAAACGGGCAGACTGTCGCCCTTGAATCGAGTGACGGGATCGATGACGTCCTTGGCGAAGGCGATAGCGTCGTCGGGGACGATCTTGGTGATGGGGGCCGACTTGGTGATGACGGCCGGGACAGTCACCTGCTTGAGCGAGGCCGCGGACCGGTCCACGGCGTCCCAGTTCATCTGAACGACTTTCTGCCCCTTGCGGCCGTAAGTCTTTTCGATGGCTTTTTTAATCAGAGCGATAGCCTCGGCCTCGGGCAGGACGCCCGAGAGCTTGAAAAAGCAGGCCTGCATGATGGAGTTGATGCGCAGGCCCAGTCCGAGCTCAGCGGCGATCTTCAGGGCGTCGATATTGAAGACCTTGATCTTCTTGTCGATGATCGTCTTCTGCATATCCGCGGTCAGGTTCTCGAATACTTCTTCGGTCTTCCAGTTGGAATTGATAAGAAAGATCCCGCCTTCGCGGAGGCCTTCGAGGATATCCAGGCGCCCGATGTAGGAGGGCTTGTGCAAGGCGACGAAATCCACCGTATTGAGGAAGTATTGGGATTGGATCGGGCTCTTGCCGAAGCGAAGGTGGGAAATCGTGACGCCGCCGGATTTCTTCGAGTCGTACTGGAAATAACCCTGGCCGTACATCTCGGTGTTGTCGGCGATGATCTTGATGGAGTTCTTGTTGGCGCCGACCGTGCCGTCCGAACCGTAGCCCCAGAACTTGCAGCGGACCGTGCCGGGAAGTTCGGTGTCCAAGACCGGGCCGATCGGGAGGGACAGGTGGGTGACGTCGTCGTCGATGCCGACGGTGAAGCCATGGGTGCATTTGCCGGCCAGGTGGTCATAGACGGCCTTGACCATGCTGGGCGTAAATTCCTTGGAGGATAGCCCGTAGCGGCCGCCGATGATCTTGATGGGGCGGCCGGACAAGGCCACGACGATGTCCAGGTACAGCGGTTCGCCGATGGAGCCGGGCTCTTTGGTCCGGTCAAGGACGGCGATTTTCTTGACCGACTTGGGCAGGGCGGCGGTCAGGGCGGCGATGTCGAACGGCCGGTAGAGCCGGACCTTGACCAAGCCCAGCTTGGCCCCGCGCGCGTTGAGGTAGTTGATCGTTTCTTCCGCCGTCTCCGCGCCCGAGCCCATCATGACGATGACGTTCTCGGCGTCGAGAGCGCCGAAGTAATCGAAGAGATGATAGGCCCGGCCGATGACCTTGGCCACCTTGTCCATGTAGTGTTGGACGAGGGCCGGGCACTCATCATAATCCTTGTTGATCGTCTCCCGGCCCTGAAAATAGACGTCCGGGTTCTGCTGGCCGACCTTGAGCATCGGCCTTTCGGGATTGAGGGAGCGTTTCCGGAAGTCTTCCAAGTACTGGGGTTCAAAAAGACCGGCCAGCGTCTCATAGGAGACGACGTCGACTTTCTCGACGACGTTCGATGTCCGGAACCCGTCGAAGAAATGGAGAAAAGGAATCCGGGTGCGGAGCGTAGCCAAATGGGCGACGATGGCCAGGTCCTGCGCTTCCTGGACCGAGCCGGCGCAGGTCATGGCGAACCCGGTGTTGCGGGCGGCCATGACGTCGCTGTGATCGCCGAAGATCGACAGCGACTGGCAGGCCAGCGAGCGGGCCGAGACCAGGAAGACCGTCGGCAACATCTCGCCGGCGATCTTGTGCATGTTGGGCAGCATCAGCATCAGCCCCTGCGATGCCGTGAACGTCGTCGTCAGGGCGCCGGCCGAGAGCGCGCCGTGGACCGCGCCGGAGGCGCCGCCCTCGGACTGCATCTCGACGACGTCCACCGTCTGGCCGAAGATGTTCTTGCGGCCTTGGACGGACCATTCGTCGGCCAGCTCGCCCATCGTCGAGGATGGGGTGATGGGATAGATGGCTGCCACTTCGGAATACGCGTAGGAAACGTGCGTCGCCGCCGTGTTTCCGTCGATCGATTTAAATGATTTCTTCATCGGTCACTCCTTATCATGGACTATTCCTTGAGTTCCGTCCGGCCCTCCAGGGCTTTTCGGACGGTAACTTGATCGGCAAAATCGATGTCCGAACCGACGGGCAGTCCCATGGCCAGCCGCGTCAGCTTAACGCCGCAATCCTTCAACACCTTGGCCAGGAAGTGAGCGGTGGTTTCGCCGTCGGCCGTGGGATTGGTGGCGATGATGACTTCCCGGACCCGGCCCCCGGCCAGCCGCTTGACCAGCTTGTCCAATTTGAGGTCCTCAGGCCCCCTCCCTTTCAGCGGAGCCAGCGTTCCCAGCAGGACGTGGTATCGGCCGTGGAAAACGCCCGTCTTCTCGATGGTGGCGATATTGTAGGGTTCTTCGACGACGCAGAGGTCTTCGTCCGACCGTCCGCCATCGGCGCAGATCCCGCAGGGATCAACGTGAGTTATGGCGTTACAGATCGAGCAATTAAACAAATTCTTCTTGACGTCTTTGATCGCCTCGGCCAGCGCGTCGGCTTCGGCCTGGGGCGAGCCCAGGATGTGGAAGGCGATGCGCTGGGCGGTCTTGCCCCCGATGCTGGGGATTTTCCGCAACTCCTCGATGAGGCGGTTGAGCGGCTGGGCGGTCTCGATCATTAAAACAGCCCCGGGACTTTGAGGCCGGCCCCCAAGGCGCCCAACTGCTGCGACATATGCTCGTCGACTTTGGCCGCGGCGTCGTTGAAGGCGGCCACGACGAGGTCCTGCAGCATATCGATGTCGTCCTTGCTGACGACTTCGGGATCGAGCTTGAGAGCCAGGAGATTTTTCTGGCCGTCCACCGTGACGACGACCATCCCGCCGCCGCTGGAACCTTCGACGCGGAGCTCGGACATTTCTTTCTGCATGCGCTCCTGCATCTCCTTGGCCGTCTTGAGCATCTTGTTCAGATCGCCCATTCCTTTCATCGTCTCACTCCTTCCCGTTTTTCGGGGCCGCCGGCGGATCGACGGAGATGATCCGGGCTTTGAACTTGTCCATGAACAGTCGGACGGACGGGTCTTTAAGGGCCTGGTCGCGGTCCGAAGCGCGGCGGCCGCCGTCGCCGTTCGGCTCCGGCCCGTTCTCCCCGCTCGAATCGGGCTTCGGCGCGGCGGGTTTGCGGTCTTCGGTCCTCGGCGCCTCGTCCGGGAGGGGCGAAGCGGCCGGCAACGCCGGGCGGACCGTGGCCACGGGGATTCCCGTGATCCGCGGCTTGGCCGGCGGGGCCGGAGCAGGGGCGGGATTCCGCCGGGCCGGATCCGCGCCGGCCGCATCTTTCTTCATCTCCGCAAACTCGCGGACGAGGTCTTGCAGAGGCGCGATCCGACGGAAGTGACAAAGACGGACAAGAACGGTTTCAAAATAGATCTGGGGGTGGGCCGCGAATTTGAGCCCGCCTTCGGAGTTCTGGAGGGCCTGCAGCCAGCGCAGCCAGTCCTCGGCCGAAGCTTTTTCCGCTTCGCCCCGGAGCCGGGCCGTTTCCTCGGCCGTAAACAGAAGAAAGTCCTGGGGTTTTTCGACCGTCCGGATGAGCAGGAGGTTCCGGAAGTGCTGGATGAGCTCCTTGTAGAAGAAGCGCAGGTCATGTCCGGCTTCGACGGTTTTTTCAGCCAGGGCGAAAACGCGCTCGGGCTTCTCCTCCAGGACCGAGGCCGATACCTCATACAGGAGATCGCGGTTGATGACGCCCAGGATTTCCTTGAGCTCGGCATCTCCGATCGTCTCCCCGCAGAAAGCCACGGCCTGGTCGAGCAGGCTCTGGGCGTCGCGGATCGATCCTTCCGAAGCTTCGGCGATGAGGCCGAGGCCGTAGATAGAGATGATCAGTCCTTCCTTGCCGGCGATGCCGTTCAGGTGGTGGACGATCTCGCGCTGGGAGACCCGCTTGAACTCGAAATGCTGACAGCGCGAGACGATCGTGGCCGGGACCTTGTGCAGTTCGGTCGTGGCGAAGATAAAGACGGTGTTCGGCGGCGGCTCCTCGAGCGTTTTAAGGAGGGCGTTAAATCCGTCCTTGGTGATCTGGTGGACCTCGTCGATGTAAATGACCTTGTTACGGCTGTGAATGGCCTTGTACTGGACGGCCTCGCGCAGCGACCGGATATCGTCGATCCCGCGGTTGGAGGCGCCGTCGATTTCGAGGACGTCTAAAGAGCGGTCTTCGTCGATTTCCTGGCAGAAATCACAGACGTTGCAGGGCGTCGGCGTGGGGCCGTGCTGACAGTTGAGGGCTTTGGCCAAAATCCGCGCCGCGGTGGTCTTCCCCACCCCCCGCATGCCCGAGAAAATATAGGCCTGGGCCACCCGATTCATCCGTACGGCGTTCTGAAGAGTCTGGACGACGGCCTTCTGGCCGATCATCTCCTCGAACGTCTTGGGCCGGTACTTGCGGGCGTAAATCAGATAAGCCATGCGGGTATTTTTCCCTCGGAGGAAGGACTATCCGTCCTTCGGCAGTACGGCATAGATTAACACAAACAGGAGGGGGACTCCAAAGGATTTTTCGCCTGGAGAAGCGCCCGGAAACCCGCTATAATCCCCCCGGAGAACGATCCTCGATGGCCTCAGCGAAAAAACAATCCGCCGGCGCAGCGGAGGTTCGGGTTCGGATTGGGGAGCTCGATTTTCTGCGCGGTTTGTCGATCGTCCTGATGGTTTTTTATCATGCCGGGTACGATCTGGCGGAGTTATGCGGAATAAAGAGCATTTTCGGAATTCCCATCGCTGTAGAAGGGGTCTTTCTGCGGATGGCCGTGATAATCTTTGCCGGCCTTTTCATCCTATTGTGCGGGATCAGCAGCACTTTGACCCGGAGCAACTTTCGCCGGGGGCTTAAGCTGGCGGGGATCGCGATCCTTGTGACCGCGGCGAGCTACGTCTTCAATTCCGCGGAGGCCGTCCACTTCGGAATTCTCCACTGCCTGGGGATAAGCATCCTTATCTACAGCCTGACGCTGGAAAAAGCGAAACCATGGGTTTGCGCGGCGGCGGGGGCGGCGGTTTTCGGGCTCAACCTTGCGGTTTCACTGGGGATGAGGAACGTGCCCGTCCGCTTCGACTGGCTCCTGCCGCTGGGCATTATCAGCGATACATATTCGTCCTTCGACTATTTCCCGCTTCTTCCCTGGCTGGGCGTTTTTCTCATCGGGACGGCCCTGGGCAAGTCGGTGTATTCCTCCAAACAAAGCCTTTTCCGGCGACGATGGCCGGGAAAATTTATCCATATCGCCGGCCGGCATACGCTGTTAATCTATATCATCCATCAGCCCATCATTTTGGCCATGCTTTATTTACTGGGTCTTTTGAGATGACGTCGAACCCGAATCGCGCCGGCAGTCTTCTGCAAATCCACGCCGCCGTGGTCCTGTTCGGTCTGGCCGGATTATTCGGAAAATGGCTGTCGCTTTCTCCCCTCATCATCGTCCTGGGAAGAGTCGTTTTCGCCAGCCTGACCCTCGGAATCGTCCTGCTCCTGACCGGGACATCCTTGAAGGCGGTACGGCAGGCCGATCGGCTTCTGTTTCTTTTCCTCGGCGTTCTCCTGGCCGTCCACTGGACCGCCTTTTTCCTTTCCGTCCAGGTCTCCACCGTCGCCGTCGGACTCCTATCCTATTCCAGCTTCCCGGTCTTCACCGCGTTTCTGGAACCAGCCTTCTTCAAGAAAAAGCTCGACCCGGTCAACACCCTGTTCGCCGGGATCTGCCTCCTGGGCGTTTTCCTCATCATTCCCCGCTTCGTCTGGACGGATACCATCTTCAAGGGCGTCCTGTTCGGCCTCGCCTCGGGCCTGACGTTTTCCGTTTTGAGCATCATCAACCGAGGTCTGACCGAGCGTTATTCGTGTGTGGTGATCGCCTTTTGGCAGGACTTCGTGGCAGCCCTGGTCCTGCTCCCCTTTTTATTCATCCTGAGCCCGGTTCTAACGGGAAAAGACATCGGACTTCTGCTCATTCTGGGGATCGTCTGCACCGCGGGATCGCATACACTATTCATCGACGGCCTGCGCCGTATCACCGCCCAGGCGGCCAGCATCATCAGCGCCCTGGAGCCCGTTTACGGCATCGTCCTCGCTTATCTCTTTCTGCGCGAAAGCCCCGCCTTACGGACGCTTCTCGGCGGCGCCGTCATCCTGGCCGCCGTGACGGTGATCTCCATCAGGACGCTGCGGCCGTCCGCCGGATAAGATAAGGACGGATGAACCTTCAGAAAGGACCGCTTGCCTTATCGCAGCCGGAAGCTAAGGCCGATCCGGAGAGAGACGCCGGAGAGTTCCAATCGGCCTTCCCGGATGTCGCCGCCGGCGGGAGGCAAGGCCCTGAAAGATATTTCATGGTATCCGATTCCCTCGTCATACCAAAAGACCGCGTTTTCGGTCGTATCGTCGTTTTCGATCAGACGACCTCTCAACCCCCGGAGGCTGGCCATTCGTCCCACAGCCTCGGCCGAGAGCCAGATCCCATCACCGAGCCTCCAACTCAATCCGGTCCGAACCTGGAGCGCCGGCGCTAGCGCCTCGCCCCTCCATCGCACACAAGCCCGCGTGCCGAACTCCGTGGATTGGGAGTCGTAAGACCAGTCCATCCGGCCCCAATAAGCTCCCGCACCGAAGCCGGCATGATATTCGACCCGCCGGCCGAGAGGTCCATAAACGATACCTGAAACGATCAAAGGGATGGCGCGGGCGAAAAGGTCCAAATTTTGCGTCAATCGCTCCGAAATGACCGAGTCCTCGACCTTGACCTTTCGCCGGCTCTCCCCGCCCGCGGAAAGAAATCCGGTTTCGAAACCAAGCCACCACGGGCCCCCGAGATGAAAGGCGATTTCGGCGCCGAAATGAACGCCCCATTGGAATGGCCGGAATCCTCCCTCGATGATCGAGTGCCCTTTCCTCTGCCAAATGGCGTTCCAGCCTTCAAGCCCTTTTTGGAGATCATTCAACCCAACATAAGCGCCGCCGGCGGAAACAATCCATCGGACCCGGTCCTCGGAAGCCTCCGAGACTCCGAGGGTAACTCCACTCCAAGCCAAGACCGCCAGGAGAAGCCCCGTGAGAAGACCCCTCCTTATCCGCATGCATTCCTCCCTCCATCCGCCGTCGATCGACCCGGCCCGGGAACCCTGTCTCGAAACGGGCCGGAGTTGACGGCCGGCTATCCTTATATTCCGATGCCGATGAGAACCCGCAAGTACGAAGCGTGAAGGGACGAGTAATCCCCCCTATCGAAAAGATACCGGAACACTCCCCCGAAGAGCAAGGACGGAGACCGAGCGTTCGGCGATAGCGCAAGCCGGATTCCCATTCCTCCGTCGAGATGGAAATAGGTCCCTTCGAAATAATTGATCCAATCCCCCCAGGACGGACCTCCTCCTCCCACGACGAAAACCTGGAACCTCTTGCCGACCGGGATTTCATAAACGCCGTTCAAGGATACTGAGATGAAATGGAAAGGCTGGACGGACGAGTAGACCGGGCCCGGGTAGCTGAAATACCAGGTCATTTTATCGGTCCCGGCCTGATAATCGGCGGCCAACTGCACATCGAAACGCCGAGTCAATGGCAATTGGGCAAAGATTCCGAAATGATGCTTCAGCCCGTCATATTGGTTGGAATGCCCCCGGAATTTCCAGCCGAACTCCCAACTCGTCCCCCAAGACCAGCCTCCCGATAGGCCGAACCGGATCCCACGGCTCTCCTCGGCGCTCAGGGAAAGGGCCAAACTCCCCATCATTACCAAAGCCGACGCCCGACGCAGAATCGCTGTCGTCATGATTCCCCTCCTTCGATTTACGGTCCCGGCGTGCTTCCTCTATGGCTCTTGTCTGTTATTAAGATACTTTTTCGGTTTCTCGTCAATACACAAGCGCGCCCTACGACTGCGACGAATTCAGACTTATCCTGGCCTCCGGCTGGGCGGGGTCGCCCCTCAAGCTTGGCATGGTCCTCGTCCTGCCCGAAGGCAAAATCAGCCCCGGCCTCTATTTCAAGTTCGAAGGCGAGGGCAACGCGGCCGGGACGGCGGAATACCGGATTCGGCGAATCATGAAGTCGGAGCTCATCATTATCGACGAAATCGGGTATACGCCGATCGAGAAGCGGGAGGCCAATCTGTTTTTCAACATGATCAGCGAACTGTACGAGAAAGTCTCGTTGATCATCACCTCGAACAAAAGCTTCGAATCCTGGGCGGAGATGACGGGCGACAGCGTGATGACCACCGCGCTTCTTGATCGTCTCCTGCACCACGCTAAAATCTTTACCTTGGACGGGGAATCCTATCGCATCAAAAAATCAGGAAAGGAGGTTTGAATCGTTCCAATGGAGAATGGGAAATCCGTTTACCGCGAGGGTGGGAAATCTATTTACCGTGCCTATGGGAAATGTCCTTACCGCAGGGGTAGGAAAAGTCCTTGACGTTTACACTGCTAGCATGGCCTCCATGAGGGCTCGCCACAAACGGGGAACGGATACTCTCATTTTTTTACACCCCCTAACGGACTGGCCGTTGACCCCCGTTCCGCCGGCTTGACTACGAAATTTTGAAGCGGATCTCCAGAACATCGGATTTTCTCGTCACAATTCCCTTCTTGGCCTGGAAATCGACGAAATCGAACCCGTCGGGACGGGATGCGGTTATTTTAAGGAAAGGATCAAGATTAGCCCTGAGATGAGCCATTACGGCGGCAGCGGCATCGGGCTCCGGGTAAGGAACGATGAGCCGAGTGAACTTTATCCCGTCGGCCGTACGGTAATCAGCCAAAGCCCCGAAGATCCTCCCGCCCAGCGCCAGGATATCCCCTTCTCCAAAGGTGAAATATGGCTGAAGGCCGTAAGGTCCACGGATGAGCCGCTCGGAACCGGGGATCCTCCCCTCGGCGGGAAGCTGATCGAGCGGGGTCGGGGCCTTCTCCTCGGAGATTCCCGCCAGCAGTGCCCGGGCCAAGGTGATGGCCGTCGCCCGCGGGGCGGGTGTGTCGCCGAGATTGTCGATTTGGACGAAATATCGTCCCTTGAGGATGGTCAGTTGGGCATCCTCGCTCGAGTTCCGGGCGCCGATTCCGGCAAATGGGGTTTCCTTTCCCATTTTCATGAGATAGATGCCCAAGGCGGAAGCGGGGCCATCCATCTCATAGACACCGGCCGTCAGTTCGGATTTCCCGTCGCC
>CAZLAM010000049.1:0-4407 GCA_964557435.1 uncultured Eubacteriales bacterium | reverse complement strand
ATCGCCGCCTTGGCCGGATCGGAACAAACGCTGACCGAGGAGCAAGTGGAAGCGGTCCTCAAAGCCCTGACCGCCAAGTCCTCGGCTTCGAAAGAAGCGGCCGTCGAATTCGTCTATCTCTCGGTTGGCAAGGTCTTCCGGATCGGCGACAAAGGCGCTCTCGTCGCCGCGGACCATGACGCCGCCGCCCCTGTCGTCTGGCCGTTCGCCCACCAGGTCCGGCCGGCCCGGCAGGCCTTGGGCGTCAACGGCTGCACGGATTGCCACAGCGGCGGCTCGGACTTCTTCTTTGCCAAAACGCGCCCCGCGGGCCCCCTGCGGACCGATAAGGCCAAGGTCAGTTCAGCGGTCTCGTTCATGGGGATGACCAGGCCTTTTCACAAGCTGTTTGGGCTGTCGTTTCTGGTCCGGCCGGGATTCAAGATCGTCCTGGGAATAGCCGCTTTCTTCATCGCCTCTATCCTGCTGGTGTTGTTCCTGACAACTCTCGGCCGGGCCGCCGGCCTGATCGACAAGAGGAGATGACCATGGTCTTCGCCGTCCTCACCGTTCTCTCCCTCCTCGGACTGGTTTTCCGTCAAACCTCGCTCCGGTTCATGGCCTCGGAAGCGGCAAGCGGCGGAGCGACAACCGGAAAGTTTTCCTGGCCGGGCTACGGGAAATGGCTGCGCCGACGCGGTGTCGCCGTCTTGCGAGACGGCGCTCCGGCCAAAGCGCTGGCCTGGTTCAACGATTGGACCGCGGGCCGTTATCCGGGCTGGATGAAGTGGGTCTTCGCCGCCTTCCTCCTGAGCGTTCTCTATCTCGCCGCCAGCGGGTTTTTCTTCGCCGTTTTCATCCCCCGCGGAATGTTCGGCTTTCCTCTCGTCGGACATGTCAGCCTGGGCGGGCTCTACGCCGTCGGGTTGGCCTTCATTCTGATCTGGAGAACGCGCGACTACCGCTTCGACCGGAATGAAGAGGCCGTCTTCGAAGCCTTCGCCTGTCCGATGATCAAGAATGCTTCCAAGTCCTTCGTGCGCAAGATTCTGTATTGGGGATTCGCCCTGTTCGGCCTGCTGATCATCCTCACGGCGCTTCTCTCCATGCTCCCGATTTTGCCCGCCGAGGCCCAGAAAACGCTGATCGGTATCCATAAATACAGCGCCTTGGCCTCCATCCTCCTGGCCGGTCTCTTCGTCGACATCACCTTCATCCCCGAACGCCGCCCCGGACCGGACCCGCGATGACGGAAAAAAACGTTCCGGAAGCGGGGACCGGGCACGCGATCTCAATCTGCCCGCGGACGGGATAATCCCCTCTCATGGCCCCTCTCAACCCGACCCACAAATTCGCCCATCAAGCCATGGGAACGTTTTTTGAGATCGTCATCGCCCACGCCGACGGCGTCTATGCCGGGCAGGCTGCGCAGGCCGCGTTCGGCGAGATCGACCGGATCGAGAGGTTGTTCAGCCGTTTCGATCTCCGGAGCGAGATCGGTCAGATCAACCGGATGAAACCCGGCCAACGGCTGCCGATCGGATTCGAAACCTACGAATGTCTGACCATCGCCGAACAGGTGCGGGAGGAAACGGGCGGGGCTTTCGACGTCAACCGGAAAGCTTGGGAAAACCGCAACAACGAGCAGGACGGGGACACCGAAGAAGAGGCGGCTGCTTCATCACCGGCGGCCTTTTCCCTCCTTGAAACCGAAGCGGGATTCGAGATCACCCGTTCAGCGGGAGAACCGGGAGCGCGACCGGCTTTGGACCTGGACCTGGGCGGAATCGGCAAGGGCTATGCCCTCGATTCCGCCCTCGAGATCCTGTTGGATTGGGACATCGCGGATACTCTTCTCCACGGCGGGACGAGCACGGCCTTGGCGGCCGGGACCGCTCCCCGCAAGGACGAAGACCGGGAAGGATGGCCGGTCGGCGTCGGCGGAGGGTGGCCCAGCCTGGGGGTGCCGCGCGAGCTCGTTCTCTTCGAACAAGCCTTGAGCGGTTCCGGAACCGAAGTCAAAGGGGCGCATATCATCGACCCGCGGACGGGAAAATCCGCCCACGGCCATGTCGCCGCCTGGGCGGTTCATTCCGCGGCGGCCGTCGCCGACGCTCTATCCACGGCCTTCATGGTCATGTCCACGGACGAAGTGGAGAGCTTTTGCGCCCGCCATACGGAAGCCGGGGCTCTCCTGGTCGTGGATTATGGAAAATGCCGGGTGTTCAACTTCGGGATCTGAGTTCGGTCCCGTCGGGACGCATCCTCTAATATGGAAAGAAGGAGATCGGGCCAAAGTCTTGCGACCCGCTCGGTTTTTTCACCTCAGATTCATATATAATGTCCGGGAGCTCCAAACGATTCCCGATTGAGGAGAGTACCCGCGATGACGCCGAAAGCCGCCTTTAAAACGTTCTTTCTGATCCTTGTTCTACTCCTGTCCAGCATGTTCAAAGGACAAGCCTTCGCCTCGTTACTCACCCGGCAGGATCCCAACAAGGAGGAGCTCAAGCTAAAGCTCCCTAAGCCGATGTTCATCGGGACGCCGCGCAACATCAAAACCCCCAACCTCGAAGTCATCTCGGGAAAACCGCGCGGCCCCTTCTTCGTTCCCCAGGGAACGGTGCTTCTGTCGGCCAAGAAAACGGTGGCCTCGAGCGATATGCAGCCCGTCATCGGCGAGCTCGGATTCGTCACCGACGGCGAGAAAGCGGGCGAGGACGGCTATTTCGTCGAGTTGGGCCCCGGTCAGCAGTGGGTTCGGATCGACCTGGGCGCCTCCGCCGGCCTGAGCGCCATCCTGGTCTGGCATTACCACAGCCAGGCTCGGGTCTACCGCGATGTCGTCGTCCAGATTTCGGACGACAAGGATTTCCTCAAGGGCGTGACCACGGTTTTCAACAACGATCACGACAACTCGGCCGGGCTGGGCGTCGGACGGGACAAGGAATACATCGAGACGAACGAGGGCCGGCTCATCGACCCCAAAGGCGCCAAGGGCCGGTATATCCGTCTCTTCTCCGGCGGCAATACCTCGAATGACATGAACCACTACGTCGAAGTGGAGGTCTACGGCACGTCCGCCAAATGAGCAAGGCCGTTTTTCGCGGGCTTTTCCTGGCCGTCCTGGTCGTCGCGGCGGTCTTCCGGCTGGGCCGGTTGGACCTTCGTCCGATGCATCACGACGAGGCTAATCAAGCCCTTAAATTCGGAACGCTCCTCGAGCAGGGCGAGTACCGCTATGACAAGGCCGACCACCACGGCCCGACGCTTTACTATTTGACCCTGCCGGCGGCCTGGGCGCGCGGACAAAAAACCCTGGCCGAAACCGATGAAATAACACTCCGGATTGTGCCGGCCGTCTTCGGTCTCGGACTGATCCTGCTTTTTTTTCTATTGGCGAAGGGGCTGGGGCGGGAAACAATCGTCCTGGCCGCGCTCTTGGCCGCGCTTTCCCCGGCTCTGACCTATTTCAGCCGGTTTTATATCCAGGAATCGCTCTTCGCCTTTTTTGCCCTCGGTTTTTTGATCGCCCTGGGAAAATACGCATTGCGGCCGGGCTTGGAGTGGGCACTGGCGGCGGGATTATTCGCCGGCCTGGCTTACGCCACCAAAGAAACATCGGTCATCGTTTTCGCCGCGACCGGGGCGGCCCTGGTCCTGACGCTCATCCTGACAAAACCCAAGCGCGCGGCGGGGGGAAGCGTCCGTGCGGGAAAACGATTCGAGAGCGCGCCCGCCTCCGGAGCGCCGACGCCGAAAATCATGCTTCATGTTCTGTTGGGATTGGTCCTGGCCGCCGTCATCGCCGCGGCGCTTTATTCCTCGTTTTTCCGGAATCCGGGCGGGATACTCGAATCCTTACGGGCATTCAGGGAATATGCCGCGCGCGGGACGGAAACCGGCCTCCATGCCCAGCCCTGGTCCTATTATCTGGGGCTGTTGGCATTCTCCAAGTCGGGCCCTCTTGTCTGGACGGAAGGATTGATCCTAATCCTAGCCATATTCGGACTGATGGCGGCGATCGGGAGAAGGATCCCAGAGATGACTGCCGCGCCGACACAGAGCGTGGAAAACATCCCGCTTTCGTCCGTCCGGAACGAAGGCCGATTCTGGCCGCTCTATATCCTGGTTTATTCGTTGTTCGCAGTCACCGCGTTTTCCCTGCTTCGCTACAAGACGCCCTGGAATCTGCTTCCCTTTTACATCGGAATCATCCTCCTGGCCGGGATCGGCGCCGCCCGATTATTAAAATATCCGTGTTCCGGATTCGTCCGAGGGCTCGCTCTGATGCTCATCCTGACCGCTTCCGTCCACCTGGGAGTTCAGAATTGGAGGGCGAATTTCGTTTATCCGGCGGACGAGCGCAACCCCTATGTCTATGCCCAAACCAGCCCCGATTTCCTTCGTCTCGTTAAACGCGTCCGG
>CAZLAM010000048.1:0-5469 GCA_964557435.1 uncultured Eubacteriales bacterium | reverse complement strand
GCCATCTCCCACAAAAGATTTTTCAGGTAGACGCCGACGCCCGTTTCTTCCCGCAGAAAGGGCCGAAGATCGAAACCGATGCGCATTTTTCGTAAATGTATGCCATCCGTCCAGGCAAGTCAAACCAAGCCGCCGGACCAGTGATCAGGTCCTTCGGCCAGAGCAGGATCGGGGGACGTCCGAATTCTTGGTGCATGTAGGCGGGGGGCATGGCCCTGACCTCGCTGCCGTCGACGAAGCTTTGGTTGAGGAGGACGAGGCAGCTCGGCTGCAGCAATTTGACCTTAGCGTAGATGCGGGCCAGAACCTTGTCCGTGTCCGGCCCCATGTCCCAGGGGATGTCGAGCCACAGCTCCGTGATCGGTCCGTAGCCGGTCAAGAGCTCCTCGACCTGGCCGGTGCAAAACGTCTCGTACGCCTCGGGCGTCCGGTCGACCTGGTTGTGCTTGTCCCAGCCGAGCAGGTAGTAGAACCCGGGCCGGACGTCGTATTTGCGGCAGGCCTCGACGAAGACCTTGACGACGTCGGTCTTGTCGGCGCCCGCGGCTACGTCGTAATCCGAGAACCGGCTATCCCACAGGGCATGGCCGTAGCAGTGCTTGGTGGTGAGGACGGCGTATTTCATCCTGGCGTCGCGAGCCACCCGGATCCACTGGTCAACGTCGAGGTTCGTCGGGGCATAGACGCCCGGCGCGGCCGGGGTTTCGCCGAACTCCTGGCCAGTGAAGGTGGACATACCGTAATGGATGAACATCCCGAACTTGAGTCCTTCCCACTCGGCCAGAAGATCGGTCCTGGTCTCGGCCGGCGAACGCGGTTTGGCGCAAGCGGCGGCGAATACCGCGACTAGGACGGCGAGAAGGCCGGCGACGCAAAACGGGGCGGATCCGAACCGGGGCGCGGGGGGACGATGGCGGTTCATAGTGGGCTCTCCTGAGGGGACGATGAAGCGCCTGTAATTCACTAGAGAAGAGGCTGTCAACAAACATCGAGCGGAGGAGTCTTGTCATCAGTCAAGGGACAGGCCTGGGCGGCGGAAGTTTACCCCCCGGGACGCCGTCGGGATGCGGGCGCGACACGGATTTTCGAGACCCCGCCTCGCTGAATCCCCAGGCCGAGCTGCCAACGAAGATATTGTTGCTGAGCCGGATTGAGCTTTTCGCCTTTTTATTGCTTTATTTGAGCCCGAATGTTGGTATCGAGAAATCGGGCTTTCGTTTCCATGAGATTTTCGGCCAGATAATACTGCAGCATCTCCCGCACGGCTTGTTGGAAGGTTCGTTTCGGAAAATACCCCAGATCGGTTTGCGCTTTGGCATAGGAATAGAACGAAGGCACGCTTCCTCCCCGCACCGCGGCGACGGAGAGCGGATTCGGTTTTCCCCTCAGACGGGAAATAAATTCCATCGCCCGAGCGCCCCCTTTGGCAATTCCCGGATGGAAGACTTTGGATGGCCGGTTGAATCGCCGTCCGGGAAAAGCTTCTTCCAGTACATCGACAATAATCCCGGCCATGTCCTTTAAGTAGCGATTGTCCTCGGCCGCCCCCGTAATGATGTAACGCTGGCCTTTATCCGCCTTGTGCATGACCAAGAGATGACCTTCCACCACGTCCATGACATGGGCCAAAGGAAGTCCGCCGGGGAGGACTCCGGGCATCCTGTTGTGAAAGAGCGCCAGGAGATACATCCCGTTCCCGATCAAATAATCATGCGGACCGAACATCGTGCCGGGCAGCACCGAGACGATATTCAACCCGGATTCCCGGACCTCCCGATCGACGATTTCCTGAGCGGCTAATTTCGAATCAAAATAACCGATGCCGATCCGCTTCACGGCATCCTTTATAGCCAGATCGCCAGAGCGGATGGAATCGGCAAAGGCGAGAACTTCCTCCGGAGATCCAAAACTGTGCAACCGGGGAAAATTAGTATAGGGGTTGGAATCGGCGAAATCCCCGATACTCCCGGGCGGATTGGGAACGCCGAGGGCATTGACGGTGCCGGTATAACATAGACGCTCCACGGAAGGACTCCGACGGCACGCTTCCAACACGTTGTGAGTGCCTTCCACATTAATTCGCCATTGAAGGGCTTTGATCCGCGGATCAAAGGAAGTGTTCCCGATCATATGGAACACAAGCTGCGCATCCCGGAAGGCCGCCTGCACCCGATCCGGCTGGAGAATATTCCCCGGAACCATGTCCAAACCGGTCAGATCCCGGAGACTTGCGGTGGGGCTGTCGGGTAAATAAAAAACCCGAATTTGAGCCGTGGGGACGTTTTCCGTCTGGACCAGATGATGAATCAGGGCGCTGCCCAGATGCCCGGTTCCCCCCAGGACTAAAATTCGTTTTGATTGGAAGTATTCATTCATCAGTCGGGATGCGACGCTACGATTCGGATAGAATATTTTTCGGGATTTTCGTTTTGAGCCGGGGATGGGACTCCACCAGCCGATAAATGTCGGCCAGGTCTTTTTGCCTCTTGCTTGGGCGCCGGGTTTCATCGGAATAGGCCCATATCTTCCCCTGAAGTACGTCCTCGAGAGAGGCCACCTTCATCTCGTATCCAAGGACCTTCTTTTTTACGAATCGGCGTATAAAATCTTGATATCGCGAATCGGTCTGAAGTTGGATCCGGAGATCGGAGCCTTTTGAAGAGAGATAAATGCTGTGCTCGAAATTCCGGGCCTTGAATCCTTTAGAAATCGCGCTTTTACGCACTTTAGGGAGATCTTCTGAGATAACAACCAAATCCAGGTCGAGACTCACGACCGGCTCGGCATAAGCATTGACGGCCAAACCGCCGATGACGCAGTAGGGAGCGGCCAGCTCTTCAAGAAGCGACAGAAACATCTCTAGTATATCGACGCGGCCGTTGGAGACGGCTTTCATGAATTCTTTACCGGTCATGGGATCATCTCACCATGCGCATTTTGGATTCCCGCCGGCTTTGATTTTAGCATAAGGCAGGCCATCAAGGTGAAATGGAATTAGCCCATTCGACGGCGTCAGCGGACGATCCGGCCGCGGATGCCGCTGGTATGCAGGCCGCCGCTCCCCGTCGATTCGAGGATGAGGTCCCGGGCGACGTCCTCGACGCGGATCGAGCCCGAGCCGTCGTCGACGGTCACGCCGCCTCCGACATGGATGACTTCCAGCGAGCCCGAGCCGTCATCGATCTTGACGTCCCCAGTCACATTCCGGACCTCGATATCGCCCGAGCCGTCCACGATCTTCAGGTTTCCTTCGATGTCCGAGATGGTCATCGATCCCGATCCGTCATCTATGAAAACGTCTCCCTTGATCTTCTCGATGGTCATTCCGCCCGAACCGTCGTCGACGGCCAAAGCCAGTCCGCGGGGAACACGCACGGTCAAGTCGACGTACGCATTACCCGGGCTGAAGAAAGAAAAACCGTTGTTTTCGATTTCGCCGGTCAGGACGGCCTCCTCGCCGTTTTTTTCCAGGGACAGTCGGAGATGGTCCTTCAGGTAGGACTCGATCCGCTTCTCGGAGACGCCGCGGACGACGATCTGGGCTCGAACCTCGATGGCCGACAGACCCTCGACCCCGACAATGGACAAAGAACCCGCCCCGGCGATGACGGAGATGCGTTTCAGACCGTCGGCCGGAAGACGCAGATCCTTGACGGTCTCGAAAGAAAATGCCGCGGACGCGGCAGAAAGCAAAGACAAACCAAAAATTAATATTCGACGCATGTCGGCCTCCTTTAAGGGATCGCTATTGGTAGATACGATTCCGGGGATCATAAAGTTCCCCGACGCCATCCGTCCCGAAAACGGAGTTCGGCCTCGGCGCCCAATCCGAAAAGCCCGCGGAATCCGGCCGAATCTTGCCAATTCCAGGCCGGGATGATATAAACCCATTCGACTGCCCGGGCTCGGCTTCCGCCCCGGCGGTTTGACGACGGGGTTGCAGTCCTCATTCGTAAAGCGAATTAGGGCGGGCGGAACCCTATAAAAACCATAGGACTTGCCAGGCAAGGCCCGGGGTATAGTATGGGTTAATGCTCTGCGGCGCTTTTGTCCTAATTTATAAATTAGGATTGGCGCCGCAAATGTATCAAAATCACCGGCCGGATAAGGAGCGCCTCATGTCGTTCGATAAAATCGCCGCCCTCTTGGATTCCTACCGCAACGAAATGATCGACCTTCAAGTCAAACTGGGCTCGATTCCCGCGCTATCCCCCTCCAGCGGAGGGGAAGGCGAAGCTAAAAAGTCCGAATTCCTTCTCGCCTACCTCGAAAAAAACGGCTTCCGGGACATCGAGGTCATCAAAGCTCCCGACCTGGACGCGCCCTCCGGATACCGTCCCAATATCCTCGTCCGTATTCCAGGCCGAAACTCGGCCAAAACAATTTGGATCATGACCCATACCGACGTCGTCCCGCCCGGAGACCTATCACTGTGGAAGGGCGACCCATATAAACCCTGGGTCGAAAGCGGCAAAATCTTCGGCCGGGGCGTCGAGGACAACCAACAGGACCTCGTGGCGTCGATTTTCGCCGTCAAGGCTTTTCTGGCCGAAGGATTGACGCCCGCCTACGACGTCGGCCTGGCCCTCGTCGCCGACGAGGAAACGGGGAGCGGCAAAGGCATCGGCTACGTCCTCGGCCATTCCCAGGCCTTCAGCAACGACGACCTGATCATCGTCCCGGACGCCGGGAACGAAGACGGCACGCTCATTGAAGTGGCGGAAAAATCCATACTTTGGCTCAAATTCAAGACCCTGGGCAAGCAAATCCACGGATCGACGCCCGAAAAGGGCATCAACGCCTTCAAGGCCGCCTCTTATTTGGCGGTGGAATTGGACTCGCTTTACGGGATTTATCCGCAAAACAATCCCATCTTCGATCCGCCGATTTCCACCTTTGAACCGACCAAGAAAGAATGTAATGTCCCCAATGTAAACACCATTCCCGGTGAAGACGTCTATTACATGGATTGCCGGATTCTGCCCGACTACCCCGTCGAGGAAGTGACGGCGAAAATCCGCGAGCTGGCCGGCCGGATCGAAGCCAAATTCGGCGTGACCATTTCCATGGAGGAATTGCAGAATGCCCCGGCCGCCCCGCCGACACCCGCCGGCGCGCGCGTAGTCAAGGCTTTGGCCCGGGCCATCAAAGTCGTTTACGGGGCCGAGGGGAAACCCATGGGCATCGGCGGCGGCACTGTGGCCGCACTATTCAGGCGCCGGGGATTCGAGGCCGCCTGCTGGTCGCGGCTCGACGACACGGCCCACCAGCCCAATGAATATTGCATCATCGACAACATGATCGGCGACGCCAAGGTTTTCGCCCACATCATGCTGCAGGAATAAAACCCATTCGACTCCCCGCTTTGCAGTCCTCAATCGCGAAGCGAATGAGGGCGGGCTGAACCCTATAAAAACCATAGGACTTGCCAGGCAAGGCCCGGGGTATATCCTACAAAAACCGTAGGAC
>CAZLAM010000047.1:0-94386 GCA_964557435.1 uncultured Eubacteriales bacterium | reverse complement strand
TTGGACCAATATGCCTATGAGTTCAACTATATCCGTCCCCACCAAGCGCTAGATTACCTGACGCCCCATGCCTTCTTCCTGCAATGGAAGCGCTCCCACAAGGCGAAAGAGGTGTCCACCATGTCCTGACCCAGTACACGGGCTTGCTTTATTGCGCCACAAAGACTATTTTAAGAATAGTTTTGTGTTTGGGTTGATTTCGCCTAGGGAGTTCGTCATGGGTGAGAAAAGGGCTTCAAGCGCCAAGTCGGTTGCATCCGGCAGACACGGAATTGGCGTGAAAATTGCAGGGGGGGCTTTAAGAGCCTATCTTTAGTCGGCGCGGACGACGCGCCCAGCCCGGGCCGCAGCACCTTCCCCATTATCGGCATCGGCGCTTCCGCCGGGGGACTCGAGGCGCTGGAACTATTCCTGAAAAACGTGCCGGAAGGCAGCGGCATGGCCTTTGTCATCGTCCAGCACCTGGACCCGACACACAAGGGAATCATGGCGGAACTGCTCCAGCGCGCCACCCCCATGAAGGTCAGCCAGGTCAATGGACCGCACCCGCGTCCGGCCGGACCGCGTTGATCAGCGACAATCATATTTCCGGGCCCGGAAATATGATTGTCGCTGATCAAAAGCGATCTCAAACAAAGTTTTAATTCATTGCAGGATTCATTAACTGGAGCAGTGCAGGCGATGGCTACTGTGGTTGAATCTCGTGATCCTTATACGGCGGGACATCAGAGGCGGGTTGCCAAACTGGCGCATGCCATTGCTTCAGAAATGCGCCTTCCGACCCATCAGGTTGAGGGTCTCCGAATGGCGGCGACCATCCACGATCTCGGCAAAATTGCCGTTCCTGCTGAAATTCTCAGCAAACCGACGAAATTATCCAAGGTTGAATTTGAATTGATTAAAAACCATTCTCAGTCCGGGTATAATATCCTGAAGGACATTGCCTTCCCTTGGCCTATCGCGAGAATCATTCTGGAGCATCATGAGAAGATGGATGGGCCCGGATATCCCAATGGGTTGGTGGGAGAAAATATTCTGCTCGAATCTAGAATCATTACGGTCGCCGATGTCGTTGAGGCCATGGCCTCCCATCGGCCGTACCGCCCTGCCTTGGGCCTCGGGGCCGCGCTCGAAGAGATCGAAAAAAACAAAGGCCTTCTCTATGATGCGGATGTCGCCTCGGCGTGTTTGGCCTTGTTCCGAGAAAAAGAGTTTCGCTTCGCGGAGAATCCCGGCGCCTAGGCGATACTGGTTGCCAAGCGTTTTTTGAACAGGAGGAAACGGCTCCTCATCCCCTCGCCGATCGACCATCGTTCGACTTCGGCCAAGTCGACGCCGCCGGCCCGGCAGACAAGGAGCGCCTGGTCCAAAGATTGGAAGTCGTTCCAATGATAGAACGCGGCGAGGCGGTCTTTGACGCAATCGGTCGGCGAAAGGAGTCGAAGGACCTTGTTGCCGCGCCGCATCTCGCAAACCTCCCGGACGGGCTCTTGGCCCACGGAGAGCGGCGGCAGCAGAAACTCGACCAGGAACGGAGTATCGGCATGCTTGAAGTGCCGCCCGTCTTCCTCGAATCCCAGGCTCCCCATGACCGCCTTGAGCTTTTTTCGGCTCACGGAGGCGAGGAGAACAAAATCGAGGTCGAAAGACTGATGCCGATTTCGAGCATAGATCGAAACGCAGGCTCCTCCGGAAAGGACGACCTCGATCCCCTCCGTCCGGCAACGATCGCAAACGACGGCCGCCAGACGGGCGAGTGACATTCCCCGGAAGCTCATGAGCCCGGTTTGCCGGTTAGGCGCGGCCGGAGCCTGGGTCTATAAAGCTTCAGGCTAGCTTCGTCCCTTATAAACACGAAGGCTTTATCAAGGAGGGCCGCGAGTTCCTTAATGAACGGATAGCGGGGATTCAGGCCGAAGAGCCGGATCTTCCCCTTGAGTTTGCTGTAGAGAACGCCTCCCCTTTCCAGCTTCAACAGCTGGTACTGGACCGCGTTGAGGGTGAGGCCGAGGTTCCTGGCGATCTCCCGGGGATAGGACTCGCCGCGGGCATGAAGATAAAACAGAATCTTCTCTTTCACCGTGGATTCGAACAAGGGCTCAAGCATCGGTCCGTCGCTCCCCGGGTATTGAACAATATTATTGGTCATATGACCAATAACGAATAATTAGCCTACTATGGCTTTCGCCCGCTGTCAAGCGGGACCGAGCGGGCCAAACCGCGACCGGAAAGGCGTCTTTATTTCTTGGTTCGCGATTGGGCTTCGGAAGCAAGGAGAAGACGCAGATTCGTCGAAATCCTGGCCGCGATGGCCGCCCGGGAAGGGGCGGATTCGTCGGCGGCGGGACGGAGAGGGATGATGTCCGCCTTCCGACCGGCGCCGGCCTTGGACGAAGCGGCGTACCGGGTGACGATGGTGCGGGGCTGGATGGAGTCGCCGAAAACCCGGATTCGGAATTTCCACAAGGCGGCCAGAAGAACGGCGGCCATCCGGAGAAGCCCGGTGGAAAACGACCGGGGCCCGAAGGCGGCCGAGATTTTCCGTTCCAGGTTGATCGCTCTTTGCCGTTCGCGTCCGTTGACCGAGAACCGCTTGATGGCCGCCAGGATGGGGGCGTAATCGCGGACCCGCTCCCGCAGGCGCCGGGCGCGCTCGGCCAGCCAAGGATCCGCCTTAGCCCGGGCGGCCAGGGTCTGGGAGCCGCGGAAGGCGGTCTCCAGCAGGCGGAACATGGAGCTTGAATTCTCTTCATAGTCCTGCCGGAATGCGGCGGTGATCCAGCGCTCGGCGGCATCGCCGGGGAAGCGGGGATGGTTGAAGTTGAGAGTCTTTTGTCCGTGCCAGTCCTCAAAGGGAAGGTCCGTTTTCATCAGACCCCGTCTTTGGTAATCCAGATAAAGCTCCGTCACGGGCAAGGGTATGAGCAGCATGAACTGCACGAAATCCGACTCCATGCCCACCAAATAGTCGATATCGGTTTGAATGTTTTCAGGCGTGTGATGTTCCATGCACAGGATCCCCGAGGCCAGGACCGAGATGCCGTGATCGCGCAGATCTCGGATGAGCGTCTTGGGGTCCAGGCCGCGGTTTTTTTCGAAATTCTCCGTTTGGCTTTGGCATTCGACTCCCATCCACAGGAATTTCACGCCCAACCGGGCCAGGTTCTCGACTCCGAAAGCCCGGACGGCTTCGGCCGAGGAAAAAATCGAAAAATCGAAGAACCGCCCTTGCGCTTCCATCTCCCCCAGCAGGTCCATGGCCCGGGTTCTATCCTTGAGGAAATTTTCGTCCATGACGAAAAAGTCATCCGTCCTCCTGGCGTCCGCGATGCGGCAGGCGGTCTGGAACAGCTCTTTTCCGGTTCCCAGGTACGGCGTGTAGGTGCGTCCGAAAAAATGGGACGTGGAACAGAATTTGCAGGCGTTGACGCAGCCCAGGCCGGGGACAAGGAGGTTGGCCGCTTTTCCAAGCAGGGGGACGCCGAAGATCCTCATCAGCTGAGCGCTTATCAGCGCCGGATGAAAAATGGGGGCCTCCGGGTCCTGCCCCAGGTAGTTTCGCAGCCAGCGGATGCCCTCGCCCTTGGCGACTTCATCGCAGTCGATGAGTTTTTCGAGGCCTTCGATGGCGGCTCCGTGACCCCCCAGGATGATCTTGGACTGCGGCGCATGAAGGCGGACGAGGCGGCACATTTCCCTGGCCTTGACGAAATTGGGGGTGATGAACGAAATCCCGACGATATCAAACCCTTTTTTTATCTCCCGGATGAATCGCTCGCGGGAGGGGAAATCCAGCACCGTGACATCCGCGTCCACGTTGGCGGCCAGAAAATAGAGCCCGAACGAGCGGTGGTGAAAGCGGAAGGACCCGATATCCTGGGCTTTGGTGACCTGGTTATGGAAGAGCTCCATGATGTTTTCTTTCCGCCCGTATTCGTCGTCCACACCGTAGGGGCCGAAAACGGCGGACAGCAAAATCCGTTTCGGTTGAGTCGCGGTTGTCATTGAATGATGGCTCCATGATTTAAATGGCGGTTTTCCGAGGGACCGTTTCCTCTTTCGAGGTCCATGGTAAACGGGTCCCTGTCATGGTTTGGTCATGGAATTAAAAAAATATTCGCCCAGGTCATACATGGCCAGGCCGCCGACGGAACGGACCATCTCGCGGTTCCCCCGAAGCTTGTCTAGAATTCCGGTAATGGCTCCGTTCGTACCCACGGTGATCCGGGAAGACGGGTTCTGCAACACGTTGCCGGAGGCCGAAATCGCGGCGGGGACGAACGCGATGGCCGTCGGAGCGGAGAGGGCGGAGAGAGCGAAGAGGACGCGGAGACTGGCCCTAGGGAAGGCTGAAGTGATGGCTCGGTCCGCGCAAAAAGAGATCATGGGAATGCTAACAATCTAGGGCCAAGGCGGAGCCCCTGTCAACGAGATCTATAGACGATTGGGGGCAAGTTTCAAAATAGAAATATTATCTCGAATCTTAGGCAGTCTGTATAGCAATCTGTCTTGACATTGCCTTTGACACGACCAATTACCACAAAGCTGTTAATTAGTCTTGACTTTATACCACATTGATGGATAATGGTCGCATGCTGGAAAGAAGCCTGGAGAAGCTCCTCATCAGCCAACATTTTCAGGCTGAAAAGATGGCTTTCATAGTTGGCCCCAGGCAAGCAGGGAAGACGACCCTGGCCCGAAGGCTCCTCGAGATACGAGGGACAGAGGGCCTCTATTTCAACTGGGACGATCTTGCTTTCCGCCGTCAAGTCTCCCATGATCCCTATGGATTCTCCGATCAGCCAGTCCCCCTCCCACCGAGGGGCAAACCGCTGCTGGTCTTCGACGAGATCCATAAATTTCCACGCTGGAAATCCTATCTTAAGGGCTTCTGGGACACGAGAAAAAGCGCCTTCGATGTCCTGGTCACAGGGAGCGGTCGGTTGGATGTCTACCAGAAGGGCGGCGACAGTCTTCTCGGGAGATACAGGTCCTATCGCCTGCATCCTCTTTCCGTACGGGAAGTCACGGCCCCGCAGATCGATCTGGCCGCTTCGAATCCGGAAACGACGATCGCCGCCCTTATGGCGGCCCGGGACGAAGCACCCAGGGCCGTCAGAGACGCCTTTGCCGGGCTTTTTCGCTGGGGCGGATTCCCGGAAATGTTCGTCAAGCAGGATCTTCCCTCGCTGCGGCTCTGGCACGGAGAACGGAAACGTCTGGTCGTCCGGGAGGATTTGCGGGATATGACCCGGATCCAGCTCATCTCTCATGTTGAAGAATTGGTCGAACTGCTGGCGGCACGGGCGGGCGGAGTGCTTTCCTACAATGCTCTGCGCGAGGACCTCCAGGTCGCGCTCGATTCCGTGCGCCATTGGATCGATGCCCTAGCCCGGCTTTGCTACATTCATCTCGTCCGCCCCTACGCCAAGCAGGTTGCTCGAGCCATACGGCGCGAGCCCAAGCTCTATTTTTGGGATTGGTCCGAAATCGTGGACGAAGGCCACCGATTCGAGAACATGGTTGCCAACCATCTGTTGAAATGGTGCGATTTCAGCCGCGATTTTGGCCTTGAACCGCTCGGCCTTCACTATGTCCGGGACAAGGAGCGGCGGGAAGTCGATTTCTTAATGACAAGAAGCGGCACGCCCTGGCTGCTCGTCGAGGCCAAACTGGGTGCCGGGGGGCCTGATCCGGCCCTGCGATATTTCGCCGAGAGGCTGGGTGTGAAGCACCGTTTCGTCGTCTCCGCCGATCTGGATCGGCCGGCGACGGCCGGAGATACCCGAGTCCTGGATGCCGCGTCGTTCCTCTCGGCACTGCCGGTGTGACAAGAGGGGTCAGGTCTTAACTCTTGACAGATTTGACCCGGCCTGGCACTGCGGGGTCAGGCCTCGCCAAAAGCGTCAAGAGTTAAGACCAGACCCCCCCACGCGGCTCGATACGGATCGTCAGACCCGTCACGTATTTTTTCGACTCTCTGACAAAGGGTCCGGGCCCGGGGATATCATCGATTTCCCGCATCTTGCGTTTCGGCCGAAAAGGTTCTCGCCGGCATCATTTTTCCCAGACCCGCAGGCCGGGGATGGTGGAGAAATGGGCGTCGAACGTGACCAGGACCGACCCCGTCTCCATGGCCTGGGCGGCGATCCAGACATCGTTCGTCGGAATCGGCCGTCCGGCTTTGCGCAGTGCGGACCAGATCCGAGCGTAACAGTCGGCGGTCTCCTCGCCCGCGGGCAGAAAGGCGACGGAAGGCTTTTCAATGAACGCGGCTAGGATTTTCCGATTAAGGGCCTCATGGGTTCCGGCTTTAAACCCGGCTTTGAGCTCAGCCAGCACAAAGACCGAGAGGAAGACGGTTTTGGCGCGGGAGAGCGCCGCCAGGACCGACCGGTCTCCCGAAACCAAGCGCGTGTAGGCGCAAGAGTCGATCAGGACTCGGGTCACGACCAAGCCTCCTCATCGGTCGCGTCCATTTCCAAGAGGATGCTCTCGAGCTCCGCGGCCGCCCCGGCCGGAAGAGCTCCGCATAGTTCTTCGAAATCCGTGTTGGGACCCGGTTTTCCCCCGGCCATCCCCAACGAATCGGCCAGTATTTTTTTTATTGTCTTATTGGCGCTTAAACCGTATTCCGCGGATTTCTCTTCAATCCGACTGGCCATCGTCCGATCGACACCGTGAATGGACATCGTTTTCATGGCTTCACCCGTTCAGAATGTGATTCTTTTTGAATCTTATTATGCATCGTTTCTCGGTTTTCGTCAACCGCGGCCAAGCTCGGGAAGTAACGAATGTCTCCAAAGACAAAAATAACGGGTCCCTGTCATGGTTTGGTCATGGAATTAAAAAAATATTCGCCCCCGGGCGAGGGAAAGGGGGACGGAGGGCCGCTCAGTATCCCGCGCCGACGCCGTCGCGGCGGGAATCCGCGCCGCCGAGGAGGAGTTTCCGGCCCGGGATGATCATCAATCCCTGGGCTCCGCCGAAGTATTTGTCGTAGGCTTCCTTGACCGTGATCTCGTGGCCGAGCGCCTGGAGGGCCCGGCGGGTCGCTTCGGGAAGGCGCGATTCGAGGGCGATCGGATGGGCCCGGCCGTCCCCGGAGTTGCTGAAGAAACGGGGCGCCTCGATGGCCTCGTCCAAACCCATTCCGAAGTCCACGATGCCGGCGATGATCTGGACGAGGGAGGGGAAGATGCGCAGGCCTCCGGGGGAGCCGAGGACGAGGAAAGGCTCCCCGTCGCGAAACAGGATCAGCGGGGCCATCGAACTCACCGGCCGGCGGCCCGGGCCGGGGGCATTGGGTGAGGCCGGATCGGTGTCGAAGTCCCGCATGTGGTCGTTGAGCAGGAATCCCGTCCCCTCCGGCACGATGCCGCAGCCGAAGAAATCGTTGATCGATTGGGTCAGGGCGGCGATGTTGCCGTCCTTGTCCACGGCGGCCAGATGGGTGGTGTTCTCCCGGCGGTCCTTGGCCGCGTCGAACGGCGTGGAGGGATAAGCGCCGGCGACACGGTCGGGCCGGATACGGGCGGCCAGGCCGAGGGCGTAGTCCTGGGACAGGAGCGAGCCGAGCGGGATGGGTAGAAAATCGGGATCTCCCATGTACCGGTTGTGATCGGCGAAGATAAACCGGAGCGCCTCGCTCAGGTGATGGATATAGGCGGGCGAGTTCACTCCCCAGTCGCGAAGCGGCCAGGCTTCCATCACCCCGAGAAGCTGGAGAACATGCAGGCCGCCGGAGGCGGGCGGGGGGACGGTGAGGATTTCGGCGCCTCTATAGGTTCCCCTGAGGGGTTCGACTTCCACGGGCTTATAAGAAGCCAGATCCTCGAGAGTCATGATCCCGCCGTGTTCGCGCACGGCGGCGACGATCTTGCGGGCGATTCCGCCGCTGTAGAATTCGGTGATCCCTTTCTCTCCGATGCGGCGGAGAGTCGCCGCCAGCTCTGGGTTGCGGAAAGTCTCGCCGGGCTCATAGGGGACGCCCCCGTTGAGATAAACGCTCCCTTCGCCGGCGTTTTTAAGGAGCTTTTCGTATTCGTCTTTGTTGATGGTGCTGAATGTAAGGCCGAGGGTAAAGCCCTTTTCGGCGATTTCGACCGCCCGAGCCGACGTTTGGGCCAGGCTTTTCGTCCCGTATTTGTCCAGCGCGTAGGCCCAGCCGGCAAGCATTCCCGGAACGCCCACGGCCGTTCCGCGTTCAGACTTCCATTCGTCGGCTTGGGGACCTTTGTCGGCGAACATCGAAGCCGTCGCCGCGGCAGGCGCTTTTTCGCGGAAGTTAATGACCGTTGTTTTCCGGTCCCCGGCCCGATAGACGACCATGAACCCGCCGCCGCCGATGCCCGAGGCGAAGGGTTCGGCGACGTTGAGGGCGAAGGCTGCGGCGACGACCGCATCCACGGCGTTGCCTCCCGCCTTCAGCATGGCGAGGCCGGCTTCGGCGGCCAGGGGATGGGCGGCTACGACCAAGCCGCGACGGCCGGTATAATTAAAAGGAATGCGTCGGTCGGCGGGGGCGGACGCGTCAGGTCGCGGGGGCGCTTCGGCCGGCTGCGGGGGCCGGCAGGCCGAAAAAGACGTCCCCATGACCAGGGCCAGGACGACGAGGAGGCTCCGGGTCATGAGTTGCCCTCTTCGAGCAGTTTTTTCAGCTCATCCGCGGACGGTAAGTCCTCGAGCGCGTTCAGGCCGAAATAAGCCAGGAATTTTTCCGCCGTCCGGTAAAGAAGCGGACGGCCGGGGGCTTCTTTCCGTCCGGCGATCTTGATCAGCTTGTTGTCCAGGAGCGTATGCAGGGAATGCGACGAGTCCACGCCCCGGATGGCGGCGATCTCGGCCTGGGTGACGGGCTGATGATAGGCGATGGCCGACAAAGTTTCCAGGGCTTGGCCGGAAAGTCTTTTGCGCCTTTCGATCTGAAGGAGCCGGCGGACGAAGGGATCGAATTCCGGCTTGGTCGAAAAAATGTGACCTCCCGCCGACCTGGTGACGCGGATGGCCTGCGTCCCCGCTTCGTATTCGTCGATGAGCTGTTGGAGGGCCGGCTCGATATCGGCCGCGGCGTCTTCCGGGAGCACTTCCTGAAGCCGGTCGAGCGTCAGCGGCTCGACCGAAATGAAGATCAGCGCTTCGATGACGGATTTCAGATGGTCGGTCATTCTTCGTCCTTTGCCGGCGTGTCCTTGCGGAGCCAGACCTTAATGGTGTTGAAAAGCTGTTCCTGCACGGCGATGACGACACGGGCCTTGATGAGCTCGAGCAGGCAGAAAAAGGAAATGAGGGCCTCCTCAAGGCTTTCCTGTTCCCAGAGATAATCCAGAAAATCCAGAACGCCGCGCGCTTGGAGCGTCGTCACGATCTCGTTCGTCTTGTCGGCCATGGATATCTCTTGGCCCTTGAAAACCTTGGCCGTGTCGACCTGTTTCCGCTTCATCATGGTGAAGAACGATTCGGCCAGATCGAAGAGGGAGACTTCGACGAGGTCCAGGTCCTGGTCGGGCAGCGGCGCGGTCAGCGCCGACCGTTTCCAGATCTGGGACTGTTCATCCTCCTTGTCGCGGAGCAGGGCGACCACGGCCTTGATCCGGTCGTAGGGCAGAAGATGGTCCATCGACGGCCGCTGAAGCTCGACTTCGGGATCGATGACCTGCTCCCGCGGCAGGAGCGTCTGCGACTTGATATAGATGAGCAGGGCGGCCATGAGCAGAAACTCGGCCTCGCGGTCGATGTTGATGGCTTCGCGGTCGCCCAGGTACTCGAGATATTCCCGGGTGATGACGGCGATGGGAATGTCGTGGATCTGGACTTTCTTTTTCTTGATCAGGTAAAGGAGCAGGTCGAGGGGGCCTTCGAAGTTTTGAAGTTTGATCTGGTAGCCGTCGGCAGGTTGTTCGCCGGCCTCGGACGCGGCGGAAGAATCCGCGGCCCGGTCCGGGCCAGGGTTGGGATCGCGCTCGTCGGACATCGGTGTTTAAAAACCCAGCGCGTTCCGGACCTCGGCCATGGTCGCCCGGGCCGCTTCCCTGGCCTTGACGTTGCCGGCTTCGAGGATGTCCCAGATCCGCCGGGGATCCTTCTCGAAAGAAGCCCGCTTCTCCCGGATGGGTTCGAGAGCGCGGACGAGATGCTCGATGACGACGGCCTTGCAGTCGCGGCAGCCGATGCCGGCCGTGCGGCAGCCCTGGGCGATCTCCTCCTGCTTGTCCGTGGGCACGAAAGCCCTATGCAGGGTAAAGACGGGGCAATCATTAGGCTCGCCGGGATCGCTGCGTCGCTTGCGCCGCGTATCCGTGACCATGGGCAGGATCTTTCCTTTGATGACCTCGGGGTTGTCCTTGATCTGGATGGCGTTGCCGTAGGATTTGCTCATCTTCCGCCCGTCCGTACCGGCCAGACGGGGCACCTCGGTCAACAATGTTTGGGGCTCGGGAAAGAGGGGTCCGAAGATGCGGTTGAAGCGCCGGACGATTTCCCGGGTCAGCTCCAGATGGGCGGCCTGGTCCTCGCCCACCGGAACGCAATCGGCCTTATAAACCGCGATATCGGCCGCCTGCAGGACGGGGTAGCCCAGGAAGCCGTAGGTGTTCAGCTCTTTTTCGGCCAGCTGCTGGAGCTGTTCCTTGAAGGTGGGCACGCGCTCGACCCAGGGCAGGGGGGTGATCATGGACAGGATCAAGTGAAGCTCGGCATGCTCCTTGATCTCGGATTGGCGGAACAGGACGCATTTGTCCGGGTCGAGGCCGGCGCTCAGCCAATCGACGGCCACTTCGAATTCGTTGTCTTTAATCGATTTGGAATTCTTGTATTCCGAGCTCAGGGCGTGCCAGTTGACGATGCAGAAATAGCAGTGATAGGCGTCCTGAAGGCGGATCCAGTTGCGGAGCGCCCCCACATAATTGCCCAAATGGAGGGGGCCCGTCGGCCGCATGCCGGAGAGGATTATTTTTTTTGTGGTCTCGGTCATCGGAGCAGGAGGCTGATGAAGACGTTGAGGGGAAAGATGATGATGTCCAGGATGTTGAGATACAACAGAGCCAGGACGATGAAAAAACCGTAAGGCCGGATCTTTTCGTAGCGGGCAGCGCCCCGTTCGGACAGGATTCCCATTAAAATACCGCTTCCGTCGAGCGGCGGGATGGGGATCAGGTTAAAGACGGCCAGGTAGATGTTGATGAGTACGGCGAAATACAGAATCAGAGCCAGGCCTTCAAGGGGGTAGAATCCGCGCGGCAGGATGGCCCGGTAAAGGGCCGGGCTCTGCAGGAAGGCGCGAACGCCGGGGCTGGTGAATTTCAAGATGAGCAGGAGGATCATGGCTCCCCCGGCGACCGAGAAGTTGGACAGGGGGCCGGCGGCCGAAATGAGGAGAGTGTCGCGGCGGGGATGACGCAGGCGGTGGGGATTGACCGGCACCGGTTTAGCCCAGCCGAAGGCCGGGGCGCCGATCAGGACGAGCATCAGCGGCAGGAGGACCGTCCCGATGGGGTCGATATGGGCCAGGGGGTTGAGGCTGACCCGGCCCAAATCATAGGCGGTCGTATCCCCCATGCGCTTGGCCGCCCAACCGTGCGAGGCTTCATGCACGGTTATGGCGAACAGCAGGACGAACAGGCTGACGGCGATTTCGATAGGGTTCATGCGTTTTTATCCGGGCTATTTATAGCATAAATTGAATGCCTTGAAAATGCAGGGGGTTTATTCCATAATAAACCCCATTCGGTTTCCCGGGCTTTGCAGTCCTAATTCGCGAAGCAAATGGGGGCGGCAAAGCCCGGGGTATATTGGAGGTTAATACTGAGCGGCGCTTTGGCCGCAAATGTATGAAGCGGTTTTTTTTAAAACATGACCAACCCCGCGCTGAACAGGGATTTATAGGGGGCCCCCCCCCGCACGGAGGACGGCCGGATGAGCGAATTTCTCGAGTTTCGAGGAGTATCCAAGCGCTTCGGCGCCATTCAGGCCGTCGACGACGTCTCCCTGGAAATCCGCAAAGGGGAATTTTTTTCCCTCCTTGGTCCGAGCGGCTGCGGCAAGACGACGATGCTGAGGCTGGCCGCCGGGTTCGAAAGCCCCGACGCGGGGCGGGTCTTTCTCGACGGCTGCGACATCACCGATCTCCCCCCCAACAAGCGCAAGGTCAACACCATCTTTCAGAGCTACGCTCTTTTTCCCCACTTGACCGTGAGGGACAACATCGCCTTCGGGTTGACCATCGCCAAACGCCCGACGGTTGAAATCGACCGCGAGGTCGGGCGGATGCTCCGCCTCATCCAGATGGAAGACCAGGCCGGCAAGAAACCCGCCCAGCTTTCGGGGGGACAGAAACAGCGGGTGGCCGTGGCCCGGGCCCTGATCAACAAACCCGACGTCCTTCTTCTGGACGAACCGCTGGCCGCCCTCGACCTCAAGCTCCGCCAGCGCATGCTCATCGAGCTCGATATGATCCATGACGAAGTCGGAATCACCTTTCTCTATGTGACCCACGACCAGGGCGAGGCCATGAGCCTGAGCGACCGCATCGCCGTTATGGACCAGGGCCGCATCGAACAGATCGGCACTCCGGCCGAGATTTATGAGTCCCCCCGGACGAGTTTCGTAGCCGCTTTCATCGGCGATACCAACTTTCTGGAGGGCGAAGTGGCCGAGCTGGACGGCGATTACTGCCGCGTGTCCATCGGCGACCTGCCCGAGGTCGTCTGTTTCAACGACAAAAGCCTCCGGCCGGGGAACCTCGTCTACCTCAGCATCCGTCCGGAGAAGATCCAGATTTCGCGCGATAAACCCCTCCTCGACGGCCGCCAATCCAACGCCCTCCCGGCCAAGGTCGAGGACGTCATCTACCTCGGTTCCAACACCAAATACTGGGTCCGCGCCGAAGGGCATCGGATCCAGCTCATGCGCCAGCATTTCCGCTTCTTCCTGGACGAGAAACCCATCCGCTGGAAAGACGACGTCTGGATCTACTGGCACGGCGACGACGGATTCATGCTCGAACGGTTCCGCCGGGTCGATGAGCAGTTGATGTCCCAGCCGCCCCAAAAAGTCGGAGATAATCAGTAACATGGCCCCGCCAACGACGCCTTCTTCTCCGAACGCGGGCCGCCGCCGGTCGCGCCTCCAGGAATGGCTGTTGTCCGGGCCTTCGCTGTCCTGGCTGGCGGCGTTTTTTCTCGTTCCGACACTGCTTGTTTTCGTCCTGGCCTTCCGGCCGGCCGACCCCTTCGGCGGCATCGGAGAGGGCTGGACGTTCTCCACCCTTAAAGCTCTCGGCCACTCCTATTATCTGACCATCGCCGCCCGGACGCTGTGGATCAGTTTCCTGACCACGGCCTTTTGCATTCTGCTGGCCGTCCCGACCGGATACGCCGTGGCCCGCGCCTCCGAAAAACGCCGCCGGCTCCTCCTCATGCTCATCATTGTCCCGTTCTGGACGAGTTTTCTCATCCGCGTCTTCGCCTGGAGGGCTCTGCTTCATCCCGAGGGGCTGATCCAGAAAGCCCTTCTGGCCGTCGGGCTGGCCGGGCCGCAGACGATGCTTCTCTACAACACCGGCGCGGTCATTTTAGTCATGGTTTACACGTTTCTGCCGTTTTCCATCCTGCCCATTTACGCGGCGGCGGAAAAATTCGATTTCCGCTTGGTCGAGGCGGCCCGCGACCTCGGCGCCGGGCCGTTCCAGGCCTTCCGCAAGGTCTTTCTGCCGGGCATCCGGAGCGGACTGCTGACGGCCGTGCTGGTCGTGTTCATCCCCGCCCTCGGATCGTACGTCGTCCCCGACCTCGTCGGCGGACCGCGCAGCGAGATGATCGGCAACAAGATCGCCCAGCGCGTTTTCGTCGACCGCAATCTGCCCCATGCCAGCGCTCTTTCCGTCGTCCTTATTCTGGCCGTTCTGGCGCCCCTGACGGCCGTCCTCCTCCTGCGCAAAAAAGAGAAACCCGAGGTCCTGGTGTCGGAGGACGCATGAAGCGGAGCCGCTTCCCGCTCATCGTCACCGCCGCCGTGCTCCTGTTTTTCTATCTGCCCATCTTCATCCTGATCGTCAATTCCTTCAATGCCTCGCGTTTTTCCAGCTCCTGGCAGGGATTCTCGTTCAAGTGGTATGCCCAGCTCCTGCATGAGCCCGAAATCTGGCTGGCCGCGCGCAATACCCTGGTCATCGCCGTCCTGGTCACCATCGTCTCCCTGGTCTTGGGCACGACATCGGCCCTGGCCCTGCACCGTTTCGCCGGCTCCCGTCTGCAACGGGCCCATTTCACCCTTATTTACACGCCTCTCGTCGTCCCAGAGATTCTCATGGGCATCAGTCTGCTGATGGCCTTTGTCGCCGCCGGCGTCCGGCTGGGACTGGCCACGATCTTCCTGGCCCACGTCACTTTCTGCATCAGCTATGTGGCCCTCGTCGTCCTCGGCCGACTTCAGGATTTCGACTTTTCCGTCATTGAGGCGGCCCAGGACCTGGGCGCGGGTTGGTGGACGACGGCCAGGAAAATCCTTCTGCCCATGCTCGCCCCGGGGCTGGCCGCGGGCGGATTGCTGGCCTTCACCCTGTCCTTGGACGACTTCGTCATCACCTTTTTTGTGGCCGGGCCGGGGTCGACAACCCTGCCCATCCGTGTTTACAGCATGATCAAACACGGGGCCACCCCGCTCATCAATGCCCTGTCCACGATCCTGCTTGTCTTGACTTTCACCATCGTCATCATCAGCCAGCGATTGAACCGAACCAAATTTTTAGAGGGAGGAACCGGATGAACCATCACTCGAAAACTACCGTCGGGGGTGCTGTCGGACTGGTCCTGGCCGCGGCCGTCGTGCTGTTCGCGCCGGCCGGGTGCGTCAATAAAGCAGCGGCTGTGCTCCACGTGTATACCTGGGCCGATTACATCAAACCCGAGCTCATCGCCCGGTTCGAGACGGAGAATGCCTGTAAGGTCATCATCGATACCTTCGACTCCAACGAGGCCATGTACGCCAAGCTCAAGGCCGGCGCCACCGGCTACGACCTCATCACGCCGACAAGCTATATGGTCAGCCTGATGCTGGCGCAGGGCATGATCCAGCCGCTCGATAGAACCCTGATTCCCAATGCCGCCCACATCGACCCCGACTACCTGAAGATCGCCATCGACAAGACCATGGACCACTCCATGCCCTACATGATCACCAACACGGGCATCGCCTACCTGAAAAGCAAGGTCAAGGATTTCGAGCCGACCTGGGCCATGTTCGACCGCCAGGACCTCAAGGGCCGCGCGGTCATGCTGAATGACATGCGGGAGACGATCGGCGCGGGGCTCAAGTTCCTCGGCTACAGCCTGAACACGACGAATGAGGAGGAGCTCCAGAAGGCCAAGGAAGTCGTTCTGCGCTGGAAAAAGAACCTGGCCAAATTCGAGAACGAACAGTACAAGTCGGGGATCGCCTCGGGCGAGTTCCTGCTCGTCCACGGCTACAGCGGAGATATCCTCCAGGTCCGGCAGGAAAACGCCGATATCGCCTTCGCCATGCCCCGCGAGGGCGGCACGATATCCTGCGATGACCTGGTGATCCCGAAATCGGCCCGGGCCGCGGCGCTGGCCCATGCCTTCATCAATTTTCTGCATGACCCGAAGGTGGCGGCCGAGAATACCGACTTCACCCAATATGTCTGCCCGAACGCGGCCGCCTACCCGCTGATGAGCGAAGCTATCAAGAACGACCCCGGCGTTTTCCTGTCCGCCGAGCTCAAGGCCAAGTGCGAAATCCTGGCTGATCTGGGGGCCGACAACGCCAAGTGGGTCAAGGTCTGGGACGAGATCAAGGCGGCCAAGTAAGGCCGCCTTGTCCGGCCGCGTCGTTTACAGGAACGAATAGGCCTTGCCGTAGCGGAGCATCTGGGCCGTATAGTCGGTCGGCAGCTCGACCTTGACGTCCGTGATGCGGCCGTTCTCCAGGATCGGTGTGTACACGACGTTGATGTAGCCGGTGTAAGGCGCCAGGTTCAGCTTTTTGTAGCGGTCCAGGACTTCGCCATGAAGCGCCGGGTCGACCTTGACTCCGTAGGTCTCGACGAGCGACTTGGCTCCATCGTAATCGCCCTCGCTGGTAATCCGTTGAATCTCGGCCAGCAGACGGCCGTACAGGACGCGCAGTTTTTGATAATCGTTGATCACGAAATACGACTTGCCGTCCTTGGTCTCCTTGGAGATGACGTTCTCGGCCCGGCCTTTTTCGTAAACCCAGTGCGAAACCATGGCCCGGCCCCTCATGTGGGCTTGTTCGATCGTTTTGCCCGGTTGGATCCGGGTCAGCTGGGTCATCAGCCCGTTGCGGATGGCGGCGTCATAATCGGCCTTGGCCGCGTCCAGGCTGGGGAAAAGCCCCAGCTCGACCATCTTCGGATCCATAAGGAAATACAGGGCCAGGAGGTCGGCCCGGGATTCCTCGATCGGCGAATGGTAGTTCTTGAGGGCTTCGGTTCCCACGCCCGGCAGAAGCTGGCCGGCCGCGTGCCCCAGGCATTCGTGCATATCGGTATGGATGTTTCCCGCCAGGGCGCCGTAGGTTCGAGTTCGTTCGAGGATTTCGGGAGAGAAGGTGAATTCCGGCCCGAATCCGGAAGAGAGAGCGGCCTGGTTGGCGGCATAGGTGATGTTTTCCAATGTTACGGACTTGGACCCATGGACTTTGCGGATCCAGTTGGCGTTGGGGAGGTTGATCCCGATCGGTGTCGACGGATAGCAGGCCCCTCCCAGCATGGCCGCGGTGATGACCTTGGCGGAGACGCCTTTGACTTCGGCTTTTTTGAACCGAGGATCGATCGGGGAGTTGTCCTCGAACCACTGGGCGTTGGCGGACAGCGTCGTCGTTCGTTTGGTCGCTTCCACGTCCTTGAAATTGACGATGGACTCCCACTCGGCTTTGCGGCCCAGCGGGTCATTATAGACCTCGATGAAACCGTTGACGAAATCGACCCGGGAGGCCAGGTCGCCGACCCAGAGGACGCTGTATTCGTCGAACTTTTTCAGGTCGCCCGTGCGGTAGTATTCGATGAGCTTTTCGATGACTTTCTTCTGCGTGTCGTTTTCGGCCACTCCGGCGGCCTTTTCCAGCCAGCCGACGATCTTGGCGATGGCCGGGCCGTAATGTCCGTTGATGGAGGCGACTTCCTCGGTCACGACGCCGTTTTTCTTGACCACCCGCGAATTGAGCCCGTGAGAGATCGGCGCGGGATCCTTGGGGTCGGCCAGGCGCCGGTAGTAATCCTCGACCTCCTTCTGGGTGACGCCTTCATAAAAATTGACGGCCGAATGAACGACCAGGTCCCGGGAGGCGTCCTGGGAGATTTTTTTGGCGTCGATGGCCGGGTCGAACAGAATCGGCGTCAGGAAGGCCGTCAAGCCGTCCAGGGTCCGGCCCTCGGCCAGGGGGAACGACGCCCCCGCCGAAGACTTGATCAGCCCGGCGAAATATTCCGGAGTGATGTCCGGCCGGATCTTATCGGTGGAATAATGATGGTGGATCCCGTTGGAGAACCAGACCCGTTTGACGTAGACCATGAAAGCCGCCCATTGGGGATCGTTGCGATCGCCTTTATAGCCCTCGACGATGGCGTCCAGAGTTTTGCGGATGGTCAGGTTGTGCTTGTAATTCTGGTCAAAGACGATATCCCGGCCGCACAGGGCCGCCTCGCTTAGATAGTAGATCAGCTCTTTCTGGTTGAGCGGAAGGGCGTCGAATCCCGGGACTTGATAACGCAAAATCTTGAGGTCGGCGAATTGATCGACCTGCCATTGGAATTCGGCCGGAGCCTTGGTTTCCAAGGCCACGGGTTCGGATTTTTTACAGCTCACTCCCGCGGCCGCGCCGAGCGCCAGGACGCCGGCAGCGGCTGTCAGCATGATTTTTCGCATGTCCATGAATAGTCCTCCCCGATGATGAAAATGGATTTTTCGGGCGGATCGATCCGTCCGCAGATCGGGCCGCGCGCTGGGCGCCGCCCCAATATCCGATCGGTCGGATGCCGCCATGGGATCGTCAACGTCGCTTCTTCTCCAAAGGATGATATTCTACCACGTCCCCGCGGACCCCGCCAATCCGTCCTTGCGGCGCGTTGAAAAAAGAAGGGGGCATGGACCGGAGTCCATGCCCCCGGGAGAGCCTGTGGACGTCAACCCTTGAGAATCTTCTCCACTTCATCCTTATCGCAGTCCAGGATGTAGTCGATGCCGCTGATAGCGGCCGCTTCCTTGGTCAGCGCGGCGATGTCGTCGCGGGTGATGTAGGACAGGCCGAACTTGCGGTTACCCGACATGAGCTGGCGCAGGCCCTGGCTCAGCCGTTTGAAGTAGCTGTACACACCCAGAGCGCTGGCCGGGAGCTCGGCGAATTTCTTGCCGAAGCGCCGCTTGAGCTCGGGGGCGGTGACGAAGATCTCCTCGATCGAGCTGCCGAACCGCTCGACATAGATCGGAATCTGGTTCTCGGCCACGCGTTTGCCGATGGTTTTGCCGACCATGGCCGCGGCGACGACGCTGCGGGCCATGCCGACCGCTTTGACGTACGGAGCGCCCAGGGCCAGGGTTTTGAAGATCTGGTCCTCGAAGGTGACGCCTCCGGCGAAACAGATGTCGGGGACGTATTCGCCCTTCTTGTCGAGCTTCCGGGCGAACTGGTAGGTTAAGCTCCAGAGCTCGACGCTGGGAACGCCCCATTCGTTCATCATCCGCCAGGGGCTCATGCCCGTCCCGCCGCCGGCCCCGTCGACGGTCAACAGGTCGAGCTTGGCCTTGGAAGCGTACTTGACCGCCCGGGCCAGGTCGGCCGGACGGTAGGCGCCGGTCTTGAGGAAGACTCGCTTGGCCCCGGCCTTGCGCAGGGCTTCGACCCGCTTCATGAAGGTCTCCTCCTCGACCATGCCCAGGCGGGAGTGGCGCTCGAACTCCTTGAAGCTGCCTTTTTCGAAGGCGGCGATGACGTTGGGCTCCTCCGGATCGGGGAGGACGATGTAGCCGCGGCGTTTGAGCTCCTGGGCCTTCTTCAGGCTCTTGATCTTGACCTCGCCGCCGATGTCCTTGGCCCCCTGGCCCCACTTGAGTTCGACGGTCTCCACTCCCAGCTTGCCGATGGCGTATTCCTGGACCCCCAGGCGGGTGTCCTCGACGTTGGCCTGGACAACAACGTCGCCGTAGCCATCCGACCAGTCCTGGAAGCTCCGGACCCGCATTTCCATGTCCGGAGACCGGAGGACTTTCCCGTTCTTGATCTCGGATTCGTCATCCATCCCACAGACGTTTTCGCCCACGGTCAGGATGGCCCCGCTGATGGCCGCTCCGATGGCGATCCCAGCCCAGTTGTTCTTGGCCACGTTGGTCGAGCCCATGCCCGGGACGATGAAGGGCAGCTTGAGCTTGATGTCTTTGTTCCGGCCGATTGTCGTCTCGGTCGAAACTTTCTCGAATGTCGCCTTGTCGGAATCGGCCTCGCAGCCGTAGGCCCCGGCCGCCGTTCCCATAATAGAGAAGTGGGACAGGTCATAGGGGTATTCCTTCTCCGATCCGGCGGTGATGATGCCGAAGGGCTGGGGGTAGAGGACTTCGGCGCCGCGGTAAGCGGATTTGCCGATCTCGCACATGCCGATGCAGCCGTCCACGCAAGTGACGCACATGCCGCTGAAGGGGCTGACCGACCCTTCCGTCCGATTTTTCGTCAAAGTCGCCGCGCTTCGATTGAGTTTTGTAAAAGACATAGTTATTTGCCTCCTTTAAGTAATCGTTAGGGTTTCTTTTCCTGGACGCAGGTCCCGCAGCGGCCGGCGTCGTACATCCAACAAGTCAGTTCGCCGTATGCCTCCAGGCAGGTCGGCTCGACTTGCAGACAAGCGTTGCAGATGTCGGTGTCGGCGTTCGGCCCGCCGCAGCGCGCCGCGCAGGCCGGACAGACATACATGCAGGCGCCGCACAGCCGGCATTCCTCCGACTTGATGTCGAAGGGGGTCGAGATCTTCCGCTTATACCCGCGGTTCTGGAATCCGATGGCCCGGGCGTCCATCTGCTGATCGCACATGCGGATGCAGAGGCCGCAGTAGACGCACTCCTCGTTGCGCGGCGGAAACCGCTGCTGGGTGACGCCGAATTTGGAAGCCAGGTCCTGGATTTCCTTGGACATGGGAGCGGTCGACAGCATGAGCTCGATCATCATCCGCCGGGCGTCAATTACCCGCTTGGTGTCGGTGTGGACGATCAAGCCCTTTTCGACCGGGTAGGTGCAGGAGGAGACGAGCCGGGATTTCGGCGCTTCTCCGATTTCGATGAGGCAGAGGCGGCACCCGCCCCACGGCGTGAGTCCTTCCATATGGCACAGGGTCGGAATCTCCAGGCCGTAGAAGCGGGCGGCGTCCAGAATCGTCCAATGTTCCTCCGCTTGGACTTCCAAGCCGTTCATGATGAATGGGATCATGAGTTCTCCTTCATCGCCTTGATGGCCGCTTTCCCATCCTCGGTCTCCAGGTCGCAGCGGAGGCACCGCCGGGCTTCCCGGACGGCGGCCTTTTCCGGCAGACCGAGCTCCACTTCATTGAAGTTATTCGTCCGCTCTCGGGTCGACAACCGGTTCATCTCCGGCCGCCGGGCCTTCTGGATCTCCTCCTCGGTCAGGACGGGAGGCGGGACATAGACGGACGGGCGGGACAGCTTGTAGTCGGGCTTGAGCGTCTTGCCGGTGACATACTTGGCGATCATTTCGGCGGCTTTTCTGCCCGCGGCCATGGCGTCGACGACCATGTTCGGACCGGTGACGGCGTCCCCGCCGGCGAAGACTCCGGCCCGCGTGGTCATGGCCGTTTCCTCGTCGATGACGATGTTTTCCCCGTGCCGGTTGATCTCGTCGCCCTCGCCGATGTAGGACGTATCGGGGCGTTCGCTGATGGCCAGAATCAACGTGTCGAGCTTATGGATGTAATTCGACCCCTCGATCGGGACCGGTTTCGGCCGGCCGCTGGCGTCCAAATCGCCGAGCTTCATTTTGAGACACTCGATGCCGACCGCTTTTCCGAAGCTCATCAGGACCTTGACCGGGGTCGTGAGGAAGCGGATGTCGACCCCTTCCTCGATGGCCGCCTCGACGTCCTCGGCGATGGCCGGCATTTCGGCTTTCGTCCGGCGGTAGAAGATCGTCACCTGTTTGCAGACGGGATCCCGGAGGGCCACCCGGGCGGCGTCGATCGCGGAGTTGCCTCCGCCGACGACGACGACCCGTCTACCGATCTTCACCGTTTTCCCGAGATTCACCTGGCGCAGGTATTCCAGGGAATGGAGGACGCCTTCGGCGTCTTCGCCGGGGATCCCCATGCGCATGGACTTCCCCGCCCCGGTCGCGCAATAAACCGCCTTGTAGCCGGACTTGAACAGCCCGTCGATGGTGATGTCCCGGCCGAGGGTCTTGTTCAGCCGGATCTCAACGCCGGAATTCTTAATCAGGTCGATTTCCTTTTTAACGAGCGGGCCGGGGAGCCGGTGGTCGGGGATCCCGACGGAAAGCATGCCGCCGGGGACGGAGAGAGCCTCGAAGACCGTCGGCCGGAATCCCTTCCGGGCCAGGAAATATCCGGCCGTCAAACCGGCCGGACCGGAACCGATGATGGCGATCTTCTCCCGGCTCTGATCGACTTTTTCCGGGACGTAGCGGATTCCTTTTTTCTCCGCCCAGTCGGTGACGAACCGCTTGAGGCTCCGGATCGAGATGGGCTCTCCGGACTCGCTCGCCCGGCAGGCTAGCTCGCAGGGGTGATGGCAGACCCGGGCGCAGACGGAGGGCAGGGGGTTGTCCTTCATGATGACCTGGAAAGCCTCTTCGTATTTTCCCGCGGCGATCAGGGCGATGTAGGTCGAGGCTTCCTGACCGATCGGACAGACGTACTGGCAGGGGGACGAGACGATTTCCTTGCAGACCTGGGCCGGGCATTTTTTCCGGCGGATATGCTGCCGGTATTCGTCCTTAAAATAGCGGAGGGTGGACAGGACCGGATTGGCGGCCGTCTGTCCCAGCCCGCACATGGAGGCGTCCCGGCAGGCCGCGGCCAGGTCTTCCAGGATCCCGATGTCCTCCTCTTTGCCTTTGCCTTCGGCGATATGGGAGACGATTTCCCACATCCGCTGCGTCCCTTCGCGGCAGGAGACGCACTTGCCGCAGGATTCGTCCCGGAGGAAGTTGAGGAAGTACTTGGCCAGGTCGACCATGCACGTCTTTTCGTCCATGACGATCATGCCGCCCGAACCCATGATCGAGCCGGCGGCGGCCAGTCCTTCGTAATCGATCGGCAGGTCGAGCTTGCTGGCCGGGAGGCAGCCGCCGGACGGTCCTCCCGTCTGGACGGCCTTGAACCGTTTTCCCCCGGGGATTCCGCCCCCGATGTCGTAGATGATTTCCTTCAGGGAAATGCCCATGGGCACTTCAACGAGGCCGGTGTTGTTGATTTTTCCGACCAGGGAGAAGATCTTCGTGCCCTTGCTCCCCGGGGTTCCGACCTTGGCGAAGGCGGCTCCGCCTCCGGCGATGACGATCGGGACGTTGCCCCAGGTCTCGACGTTGTTGATGACCGTCGGCTTGCCGTTCAACCCGCGGACGGAGGGATACGGGGGCCGCTGGCGGGGTTCGCCCGTCCGGCCCTCGATCGAGGCGATCATGGCCGTTTCTTCGCCGCAGACGAACGCCCCGGCGCCCTTGACGATCCGGAAATCGAACGAAAATCCGGTGCCCAGGATGTTTTCGCCGAGGAGGCCGCGCTTCCGCAGCGCTTCGATGGCGATCGTGACGTGCTTGACGGCCAGGGGATACTCGTCCCGGACGTAGATAATGCCCTCTCCGGCCCCGATGGCGTAAGCCCCGATCATGACGCCTTCGAGGACCCGGTGGGGATTGCCTTCGAGGAGACTCCGGTCCATGTAGGCGCCGGGGTCGCCCTCGTCGGCGTTGCAGATGACGTACTTGACGGGGTTGGGCTGTTTCCGGGCCAGGTCCCATTTAAGAGCGGTCGGGAACCCGGCCCCGCCGCGGCCCCTCAGGCCGGAGGTTTTGACTTCGGCGATGACCCCTTCCGGGCTGTACTTCTTCAGCGTCTTGAAGAGCGCGGAATAGCCGCCGATCGAAAAGTAATCGTCGATCGAGGTCGGGTCGATCAGGGCGTTGTCGCCCAGGACCTGCCGTTTCTGCTTGGCATAGAAGGGGATCTCCTTCTCTTTTTTAGCCAATTTGCCCGTGCCCGGGTGATGGAAGAGAAGGGCCGGGACCAGCTTCTTTTTCCGGATGGTTTCGGAAACGACAAGGGCGGCGTCCTTCGGGTCGACTTTCTGGTAGAACAGGTCGTGCGGCTGAATAATGATATTCGGCTCGGCCTCGCAGTAGCCGTGGCATCCGGTGACCCGGATCTTCACCTTCTTATCGAGCTTCGCCTTCTTGAGCGAGGCGCGGAGGGCGTCGACGACCTTGACCGCACCCCGGGCCCGGCCGCATGTGCCGGCCGAAACGGTCAGGACGGGATTCTTGTCGTTTTTACGGAGCCGCTGCTGGGCCGTGATCGTCTGTTCCAGGGCGGCGAGCGTTTTGATTTGGGAAACTTTCATGAGCGTCTCACTTTTTCCCGTACTGTTTGATAATGGCCCCGACTTTGCGGACCGAAGTCTGGGAGTGGAAGTCGCCGTCGACGACCACGACCGGCCCGATCGCGCAGCAGCCGAGGCAGGCGACGGTCTCGAGGGTGAATTTGCGGTTGGTCGTCGTTTCACCCGCGCCGACACCGAGCTGCCGTTCGAATTCCTCCAGGATCTTGGGCCCGCCCCGAACATGGCAGGCCGTTCCTGAGCAGACCGTCACGACGTGCCGGCCGCGCGGCTTCAGGCTGAACGCCCGGAAAAACGTGGCCACGCCGACGACGTCGATGAGCGGAATGCCGACGGAGCGGGACACCTGCCGCAGAGCCTCCTGGGGCAGGTAGTTGTACTCCGCCTGGACGTCCTGGAGGATCGCGATCAGGGCCTTTTTCTGGTTTTGGTGTTTCCGAATAAAGGCGTTCACGCGGTCAGTTTGAACATCCACGAAAACCTCCCATCAGAATGGATTATGGATAAAGGAAAAAGATAGACGCACGGGCCCGGCCGGGCGAAACTGTCCGGGGGAGCCGCCCGCGGGGTAAAACAACGGCGGGCACTCCTGAAGCCTGATAGATGAAAGTATGACTCCAATTGAAACTTATAAATACGGGACGGTCATAACACATGGAAAAAACGATTGTCAAGGAGAAAAAAAAATAATTATTCTTTTCTAAATACGACAAGTGTCGTATATAATACGCGAAGTCTCGGCTTGTCCGGGGCGGGAAAGGAGTCCTCCGGTGAGGCATCAGGTGTTGTCCGAGGAAAATATGGAGGTCATGAATGAGGTCTGGGCCCGGGGGGCGGCCTCAATCAACGCGGTGTGGTCGGGCCTTAACGCCGCCCGCCGCAAACAAGTGCGGCGGACAACCGTCCAGGTCCAGATGCGCCGGCTGGAGCGGTACGGCTGGCTGAAGCGGCGGAAAGCCGGCCGCGAGTTTGTCTACGAGCCCCTGTGGAGCAAGCCGGAAACCGTGGCCGACCTGCTCCGGTCCCTGCGGCGACGGCTGTTCGGGGGGTCGTACGCGGAAATGGTCCGGGCCCTTCTTGCCGACGGCGACATTCCGGCCCTTGAACGGCGGCGGATCCGGGCCCTTTTGCGGGCGGCCACGCCGTGCCATGAGGATCGCAAGTCGGACTTCACAGAAGAGGCAGGTAGCGCTCGATTTCGTAACCGCTGACCTGTTTATCGAATTCGGCGCCGACGTTCTTGCGGTAGTCTTCGATCTCCTGACGCTTGTTTTCTATGAACTTGTCGAAAATGTGATCGCCGAGTGTCGTCCGCAGCAGAGCGCTCTTTGCCATCAGTCGGACCGCCTCGTCCAAGTCGCGGGGCAGGGTCTGAATCCGGAGTTTCTTCTGCCGCGCCCCGCTCATGGCGTAAATGTTCTCCTCGACCGGGTCGGAAATGTCGAGGCCGCTGCGGATGCCGTCCAAGCCGGCCGCCAGCATCACGGCCAGAGCCAGGTAGATGTTGCAGCCCGGGTCGGGCGAACGGAGCTCGATCCGGGTGGCCTTCTCCTTGCCCGGCTGGTAGCGGGGCACGCGGATGTAGGCCGAACGATTGCGCTGGCCCCAGGCGATGTAGACCGGGGCTTCGTAGCCTTCGATGAGCCGCTTATAGGAATTGATCCACTGGCTGAAGACGGCCGAAGCTTCCCTGGCGTGCCTCATCAGCCCGGCCATGTAGGCGCGGGCCGTGGACGACAGCTGGAAGGTGCCGGCCCCGTCGAAGAAGGCGTTCTTCCCGCCCTTCCACAGCGATTGATGGACGTGCATGCCGCTTCCGTTCTGGCCGTTGATCGGTTTGGGCATGAGCGAAGCGTACAAATCGTGGGTCCGGGCGACGCGCTTGACCATGTAGCGGACGAGCATGATGATGTCGGCCATTTCCAGCGCGGAGGCGTAACGCAGGTCGATTTCGTGCTGGCCGTGGGCGACCTCGTGGTGATCGTACTCGGACGGGATGCCCATGCGCTGGAGGAGCAGGAGCGTTTCCTTGCGGATCTCGCCGTGCCGGCCGGCGAAAAAGTATCCGCCCTCGTCGAGCGGACGCGGCTCGCGGTCGTTGGGAAAGATGAAAAATTCGATTTCGGGGCCGACGCAAAAACGGTCGAACCCGTGCTCTTTTTTGGCCTCGCGCAAGGCCCGCTTGAGGACGTAGCGGCTGTCGGCCGGAGACGGACGGCCCTCCGGGGTCAGGATGTCGCCGAACAGGACCGCCTCTCTCCAGACCGTATCGTCGGCGGCTCCCCGGTAGGTCCAGGGCAGGATGCGGAACGTCGTCGGGTCGGGCTTGATGACGAGGTCGCTCTCCTCGATGCGGACGAAACCCTCGACGGACGATCCGTCGAATCCCTTGCCGTGGCGGAAGGTCTCCTCCAGCTCCGAAACGGGAAAGGAGAATTCCATAGGGCGGCCGAGGATGTCGGCGAACAAGACGCGGATAAACTCGATCCGACGGCGCGGATCGCGGACCGCCCGCAAGACCTCTTCCGCGTTCCGAAAACCCGAAGTCCGGTCCGGCATCCTCTCTGTCGCGACGGTCATGTTCATCCTCCTGGAGGGCTTGTCAATTTCGCGGCCCTGTCGTAGACTGACCCGACGGCGATCCCCCGCCGATTTATGCGGCGTCCCGGGGAGTCGAATCAGTTTAATGACCGAAATAATATTGATTTGCGTTTTGATTGTCAACGAATTCGCAAATATCCGTTGACACCCTCCGGCGTTGTGCCATAATTCCACGGATTTCACACTTCAATCCTGCGCGGAGGCCGGCCATGCCCAAGAAAATTCACTTGCCCGTCGGGCATCATTACATTGTTGAAGTATCGGGATGCAATCCCAAGATCATCGGAAGTGTCGAGAAAGTCCAGGATATTCTGGTCAAGGCGGCTGAGATCGCCGGGGCCAAGGTGTGGGCCATCTCTTTCAGCAAATTCCCTCCCAGCGGCGTCAGCGGGGTGGTCGTCATCTCCGAATCCCACCTCTCCACCCATACCTGGCCCGAGCAGAAGTACGCCGCGCTCGATATCTACACCTGTGGCAGCCACGTCGATCCGGAAAAGGCCGTCGTTTACGCCGTCGAATCTTTCGGCGCCTCTTCCTCCCACATCACCGAGATCACCCGCGGGATCGACGAAGGAGACTGGAAGTTTTTCCACTCCTTCATCACCTGGGAAGAGGACTTCAAAAAGCATTTATCCAAGCCCAAGGAAAAATGACGGGGCTGATGTAAAAGAAAATTACATTTCGTAAAACAGATTTTAATTTTTTGTCCAATCTGTTGGATTTTTTTATCCGCCCCATCTCTTTGTCTTATCTTTGTCTTGGCACAAAAAATGCTCTTATGCCAATAGAGGGCAACCATGCGACACACATCATCCCAACCGATCGGAAAAGGAATTCAGGATAGAAAATGGGTCTGTTTTCTAAGCGCGGTTTTGCTTCTCGGTTTATTCGGTCCCGCGCTTTTTGCCCAGTCCGCCGCCGCCCCCCCGCCCTACGGCGGGCTCTGGGATCGGCTGCAGAAAGCGTTTGAATCCCGGGACCTGGAAGCCTACGGAGCCGATTTCACCCCGGGCATCCGCGACCGCGAGCGCCGCCTGGCGTCCGATTATTGGGATCAATGGAAAATGAAAACCGTTCTTTACCGGACGTCGGGCCGCTTGAAGAACGAGGACGGCCGGGAACGGGTCTATCTCCAGGTCTTTTACCAGAACGACCAGTCGGCCATGCTCGAAATCTGGCAGGCCCTGCCGGTCGAGGAGGAGGGCCGGTGGCGGATCGGCGAAAAGATCATCCTGGGCAACGTCACCAAGCTGTACAAGGTCCTCCTGCCTTCCTCGCGCGTTGAGCGGGCGGCCCGGTTCGAGGTCGCGCACCAGGATATCGCCCTGTCGTTCGAAAACGCGACGATCTACTACGACAATCTTCCCGACGTCGAAACGGCGCTCATCGTCATCGGCGACGGACGACTTCGTTTCTCCCCCTCGAGCGAGATCGAGCGCCATCAACTTTCGCTTCGGTACGGAACGTCGGTTCTCGAGGACCGCCTGGAGTGGGCGTACCTGCGTTTTTCCAATGATTTTTTCCGAAACAGGGTCAAAATAGCCGGGACGCAACCTTCCCTCCCGCTCTCGGACGCGACCAGAGCCCAGGCCAACAGTGCTTATGCCCTGTTCAGCCGCCGGTATACCGAGTCTTTCACCATCCGGAATTCGCTGACCGACGAATTGTTGTCGTTCCTCCCCCAGGGCGACCAGGTCGTGTTCGACTTCAAGGCCAAGCGTTCCGGCGAATTGACCTACATCTACTCTCCTTTTTCGGAGGAAGAAATCCATTTTATCGGCCGCGACCCGGATCGCGTCATCAACCTGTACTCGCCCGAAACGTCCGGCGAGACGGGCAAAAGAATGTATGTTACTTTCGGCCAGAAAGTGGACGTCGTCGGTTACGAGATCGATGTCGACTTCCAACCCTCGACTCTCCGCCTTTCGGCGCGGGCGCGGGTGGATATAGCGGCCCGGTTCGATTCCGTCGACAGCCTCAATTTCAACCTCCACTCCGACCTGGACATTCTCAAGGTTTTCGACCGGGACGGACGGGAGCTTTTCTATACCCAGGACAAGTCGCGCAGTCTCCTCTATATCTATCTCCTGCGCCCCCTGGAGAAAGGGGTGACCTCGTCGGTCGAGGTTTATTATCGGGGCCGTCTCAAACCACTCGTGCAGACGGCGGACGTTCTTTCCGGAGGACAATTGAATGAGACCATCTCCTTCGCCGGGACCCGCTTCGAAACCTACCTCTACAGCCTGGCCGACTTGTGGTACCCGGCCCCTTCGGGCGAGGATTTTTTTCAAGCCAAGGTTCGGATCATCGTTCCTCCGGGATATTCCTGCATTGCCAACGGGATCCCGACTGATCAAGGGAAAGTCAACGGGTTTTCGCGGGTGACGTCGCTCGACAAGGTCGGAAACCCCTACTTCGGTTTCGAGACGAAAGCTCCGGTGAAATACTTGTCCTTCATCGTCGGCCGATTTTCGCCGATCACCAATGGCCACGGACCCGAATCGGCCGTGCCGGTCCAGGCGCTCGTCGCCACCGGCCTCCGGGCCCCGCGCCGCAGCTTGCTCGATGACGCCAAAAAGATCCTCCAGGCCTTCGAATCCTGGTTCGGGTCCTATCCCTTCGAAAGACTGACCGTCATCGACCGGCCCTGGGTGACGGCGGGCGGCCATAGCCCGGCTTCGTTCATCGTTCTCAATGAGCTTCCGCGCTCGCCCGACAGCCCGTTAATGGCCGAGGTAGAAGGTCCCGTCAATCTGGGGCGTTGGAAAGAGGCCTATCTGGCCCATGAAATCGCCCATCAATGGTGGGGCCAGGGGGTAACGTGCGCTACCTACCGGGATCAGTGGCTGAGCGAAGGCTTGGCCCAGTTCGCTTCGGCCCTCTTCCTGCGACAAACGCAGGGGGAGGACGTCTTCCGGTCCATCCTGAAGAAATTCGCGCGCTGGACGGTGAAGAAGTCAAAATGGGGACCCATCACGCTGGGGGTGCGACTTAGCCAGGTCGACTACGACGCCTACCAGGCCCTGGTCTACAATAAAAGCGCCTTGGCCATGGGCATGATTCTGGATCTCGTCGGCGAAGATGCTTTTTTCCGCGGCCTGCGGGATTTCTTTGCCGCTTTCCGGGGCCGGGCGGCGCGTACTTCCAATTTCGTGAAGGTCATGAGTACGGCGGCCGGCCGGGACCTTCAGCCGTTTTTTGATAAGTGGTTCGACTCCTATGTTCTGCCGACGGTCTTGGTCGCCCCGTCCGTGGCTAAAGAAGGGGACGGCGTTACGGCACGATTCCGCGTGACGCAGGTGGGTCCGTCCTTTGTTTTTCCGCTCTGGGTATCGTGGGAGGAGAACGGCAAGGTCGTCCGCCGCCGGCTGGATGTCGATGCGGCCGTCAAGGAGTTTGAATTTCCCTGCGGCGCCCACCCGGCGAAAATAAAAATCGATCCCGACGGCATCTTCCCGGGCCGGCTCAATTAACCGGGTCAGAAGGCGGAGACGTCGATCCGCAGACGCTTGATCATTTCATTGAGAGTCGTGGGTTTGACTCCCAGCATTTGGGCCGCCGTCTTCTGGACGCCCTTGGCTTTTCGGAGCGACGTTTCAATCAGCCGTTTCTGAAACGTCAGCGTCTGCTCCTTGAGGTCGAAGTTGCCGTCAGAGGCTTCGGGTTCGATTCCCGGCCTCTCCTCCGGGGCCAGAAGGAAGGCGGGCAGGTTCTCCCGGGTGATGATTTTGGCCTTGGCGAAAACGACCGCCCGTTCCATCAAATTTTCGAGCTCCCTGACGTTGCCCGGCCAGTTGTTTTTCTCCAGGATCTCCAGGACATCTTCGGATACCCCCTCGATCTCCTTATTGTTTTCCTTGGCGTAAAAGTCGAGGAAATGCTTGACCAGAAGGGGGACATCCTCCTTTCGGACGCGCAGGGGAGGGAGGTCGATCTTGATGACGTTGAGGCGGTAGAAGAGGTCCTTCCGGAACGCCTTTTGACGGATGAGATCCTCCAGGTCCGTATTCGTGGCGGCAATGAGGCGCACATCGACCCGGATGATCTTGGTTCCGCCGAGCCGCATGAATTCCCGCTCCTGGATGACGCGGAGGAGTTTGGCCTGTGTTTCCAGGTTGAGGGAGGAGATCTCGTCGAAAAAGATGGAGCCTTCGTCGGCCGCCTCGAAGAGCCCTTGTTTCTCGCTGACGGCTCCGGTGAAGGCCCCCTTGACGTGGCCGAACAGATGGCTCTCCAAGAGGTCGGGCGGGAGCGACCCGCTGTTGACTGTGACGAACGGCCGCCCGGCCCGGTTGGAATTCTGATGGATGGCCCGGGCCACGAGTTCCTTGCCCGTGCCGCTTTCGCCCTGGATCAGGATAGTCGAGCGCGTCGGAGCGGCCGCCTTGATCAGGTCGAAGACCGACTCCATGACCTTGCTCTTGCCGATGATGCTGCCGAAGCTGAACTTCCGGCCCAGTTCCTCACGCAGGCGGACGTTTTCCTCCTGGAGCCGCCGGTGATCGAGGGCCCTGGCGATCGTCATCAGGAGTTCCTCGTGCTTGAAGGGCTTCTGAACGTAGTCAAAGGCGCCCCGCTTCATGGCTTCGATGGCCGATTCGACGGAAGCGTTGGCGGTGATGATGACGACCAGGGCCTGGGGATCGATGCGCCGAACGGCCTGGAGAACGTCGAGCCCTCCCATTCCGGGCAGGATCAGGTCCAGGAGTATGAGGTCGAAGGCGCGCTGTTCGTGCTTGGCCAAGCCCTCTTTGCCGTCTCCGGAAATCTCGACTTCGAAGCCTTCCGAAGTCAGCAGTTGCTGCAGGACGTCTTGAATGACGGGTTCATCGTCAATGACATGAATGGTCGTGACTCGGCTCATGGGTTAAGCTTTCGTTCCCGGAGTCTCGGGCTTGGCCGCGGCGCGGTGGCGACGGTCGAGATCTTTGGGAATGGTGATGGTGAAGGTGGTGCCTTTGCCGATTTCGCTTTCGACGGCGATCCGGCCTTGATGTTCGGCGATAATGGCATGGCTGATGGACAAACCCAGTCCGGTGCCCTTGCCGACGACCTTGGTCGTGAAGAACGGGTCGAAGATGCGGGCCCGGTGGCGCTCGTCGATGCCCGTTCCGGTATCGGAAATCCTCATGATGGCCTCGGCTTCGGTCTCGCCGAGCCCGAGGCCGAGGGTGCCCCCGTCGGGCATGGCGTCGAGGGCGTTGAGGATGATGTTGATGAAGACCTGCTGGAGACGCTCCCCCTGGGCCCAGATCGGAGCGATCGGCGGCAGGTCGAGCTCCAGGACGATGTTCATCGTCTTGAGCTTGTAATCGATGAGCGAGATGATTTCCCGCAGGCTGTCATTGAGATCAACGCGATGAAAGGCCAGGTCGGCCGGGTTGCGGGCGAAGCTAAGCAGGTTTTTGATGATGCGGGAAACGCGCTCGGTCTGGGTTTCGATCTTTTCCAGGATCTGGGCGAAATGCGTGTCGGTCATTTTTTTCTGAAGCATCTGGACGTAGCTGGAAATTCCGGTCAGCGGGGTGTTGATCTCGTGGGCGACCCCCGCCGAGAGCAGGCCGATGGAGGCCAGTTTCTCCGAGGTCACGAGCTGCTGCTGGAGGCGGAGCTTATCGGTGATGTCCTCGAACACGATGATCGTGCCGTACGGCGTCAGGCGGTTGTCGAGGAGCGGCGTTTTAGCCACGTCGAAGATCCGTTTTTCCCCCCCGGGGACTTCGATGGGGATTTCGCTCAAAAGGTTGAACGCTTCCGCGGTGGACGAAGGGAACAGGGCGGCGAAGTTTTCGGCGCCGAGGACGACGGACAGCCGTTCGCCCAGAACGGCTTTTTTGGACCGGCCGAAGGCGCCTTCCAGAACCCGGTTCCATCCGATAATGCGCCCGTTCTTGTCCAGGACGGCGACCCCGACGGTCAGGCTTTCAATGATGTTCTCGCTGTAATCCTTGAGCCGCTCGAGCTCGGCCGTGCGGACGGCGGCCTGCTGGTAAAGCGAGGCATTTTCCACGGCCAGGGCGACGGGCGAGGAGATCGTCGTCAGGAGTTCCCAGTCCTCGCTCGTCAGAAAGGTCGTGTCCGTTTTTTTGCCCATGGCCAGGCATCCGGCTAGGTGACCTTCGACCTTGAGCGCTAAAAGATGCTCGAATCCGTGGGCGGAGATCTCTTCGTACTTCCTCTGCAATTCGTGCCGGTCGGTCATGGAATAAAGCGATAGAGAGTCCTGTTTTTTCAGAAGGTCGAGGATCTCCGGGTCGAGCGCCAGCCGGGAGGGCGGTGTGTCGGTTGTTCCGCGGGCGCCCAGGATGATGAAATCGACGCCGTCCGGCTCGATCGGCAGGAGCAGGGCGATCGTATTCAACGACAGGGCGTTGGCGATATGCTCGAGGAGCGATTGGGACAGGGTCTCCAGATTCCGCTCCCGGCTAAGCTCCCGGCTGATGCTCAGGAGAGTGCGGCGGTACTCGTAACTGCGCTTGTACAAAACCCGGTCGAAGAGCGATTGGAAGAGTTTTTTCAGCGGCGAGAACAGCGTCGCTCCCAGAATCAAGGCCAGGGCGCCGAGAACCAGCGCGTTGATCTTGTTTTCGGCGAAGATGCGGGTCTGGGTGCTCACCAGCAGATAAACCAGCGCCAGGACGAAATAGGAGAAGACCAGAGTGGCTGCTTTCTTGAGGATGACTTCCAGGTCCATGAGTTTGTACCGGGAAATCGAATAGGCGAAGGCCAGGGGAATTAGAGTCTGGAGAAGAACGGTGAGTTCGGCCACCGGAGTGGGCGCCTGGTCGGCCAGAAAAGGGATTACATAAAGGATGGTGAACGGCAGGACGCCGAATCCAAGACCGGTGACGATCCACTTGAGCTGTTTGCGGACAAGGATGCTGGGGTGACGGAAATAGCTGTGCGCGATCGTGCCCAGCGTGATCGTGGTGTAAAGGGCGAAATGAAACAAGTCGAACTTGGTCAGCGCGCCGTTGATGTTCAAGGCCGGCGTGTCACCCAGGCCTTGAAGAAACGGAAGATAAAACGCCCCCCGCGCCAGCAGCAACAGCAGGCCGGGCAGGTACAGGAGGGGCAGGAGCGAAGGACGGCTCCGGACCGATTTCTTGCGCTGGGGGAAGACGAGGAAAAAATGGAGCAGGAGCGGGGGGAACGCGGTGAAGGCCAGCTTGTCCAGCCCGTAGAAGACGCTGTCCAGCGTGTCCAAGGCGCCGGTCGCGGAAAAAATATAGAACATGAACAGGAGGATGGACAGCAGATAATAATAGATGTTGGTGACGGCCAGAGGGCGGGCCGAGTTGAAAAAAACGATGAGGGCGATGATCAGGGTCGTCAACCCGATCAAGGCTAGATAAAAGTAGACGATAGTTGTGCCCGCGGCCGCCAGCTTCAACGAGGGGAAGAGAAGCTCCCCGCCTCGGCCGATCTGGTAAGTGAGGTTGACGTTCTGGCCGGACTGGAAGGAGCTCCAGTAGCTTTTTTCAAGGTCGATCTTGTTTCGGATGAGATTGGAGTTGATGGAATATAGAACATCGCCCTTTTTGATGCCGCCGTAAATATAGGCTGGACCATTGGGATCGACCTTGATCGCCGTGAGGCCGCCCGGCCGCAGTTTCCAGATGACTCCGTCCGTGGGTTCCTGCCAGGCGATTTTCCGGTAGATATTCAGGCCGCCCAGAACCACCAGGATGAAGACGGGGACGAGCAGCCAATAGGTCTTTTTACGCATTCCTTAATCCAAAAAATTGAATCCAGTCTATAAAAAAAATATAGCCCGATCTATCAGTCGAGAATGTGCCTGATGCTCGACCGGATGGCCCATTTCCGATTGGTCTGGCGGAGCATCTTCTGGAGCGTTTGATTCTCCCGAAGGCCGATGGGCGTCGTGTTGCGGGATAGAATGGAGCTCATATAATCCGTTTTGGGTCGAATCCGGGTGTTGTCCTGGACGCCGGCCGGCCGGGCTCCCCGCGCGGACGCCAACACCAAGGCCCATGCCAGGACGGCCAGAACGGAAGTCTTTTTTTGCCGCGGGCTTAACCTTTTCATTACCCTTAAGATAAATCTAATAGAACAGATATGTCAAACGCGATTCTGAAATTCCAGGGGTGCCGCTGCGGGCCGAATCCCATCCTTTTTTCCGGAGGAGGGCCGAAGGAAGAGCCTGCGGTCGAAGATAAACCGGCCCGCGCGTTGACAATTCGGAAGGCATGCCCTAAGATGAACCTTGTTTGCGGAAGATGCCCGGAGACGATATAATGCCCTTTTTTATGTGTCGCTTAGCCGCTGAGGACGGGCATATTTTCAGCCGTTCCGTCCTGGGCGGCTCGGCCGCCGAATGCCGCGGCCGGTTCGAATCCGAGGGCCTGTGCGTCCTATCCGTGCGCCGCGACTGGCGGAAACTCAACATCTCTCTCGGCCCGGACCGCAAACTCAAGGACCGCGAATTCATCATGTTCAATCAGGAGCTCCAGGCCCTGATACGGGCGGGATATCCCGTCCTCCGCTCGGTTGAGATCATCTCCGGGCGGACCCGGAACACCGCCCTTCGCGAGATCCTGGGCAAGGTCGAAGCGGACATCAAGCAGGGCAAAGCTTTGAGCGAGGCTTTCTCGCCCTTCGAAAAACGGTTTTCCAAAATCTACATAGCCGCCCTGATGGCCGGCGAGACGAGCGGCGGCCTGCCCGACACGATCGGACAATTCATCGTCTACGCCCGGACCATCGCCCGGACCAAGTCGCGGGTGCGTTCCGCCTTGATTTATCCGATCATGCTTCTCCTTTTCTCGCTCGGCCTTCTGGCCGTCATTCTCAATTTTGTCCTTCCCAATTTTGCCGGGTTTTATAAGGATTTTGAATCCCAACTGCCCTTCCTGACCGCGACCCTGATCGAGTTTTCCAAATTCGTCCGGGGGCATTGGTACGTCTGGCTGATCCTCACCGCCGGCTCCGTCCTGGCTTTGGCTGAACTCCGCCGTCGAGAGTCAACCCTCCTCTGGCTTGAACGTCAAAAGCTCAAGCTTCCTCTGGGCAAGCTTATCTGGGTGGAAACCGGCGTATCCCTATTTTGCCGGACGCTGAGCCTGCTTCTTCAGGCCGGGATTCCCGTCCTGGCCGGGTTGCCGCTGGCCGTGCGGTCGATACCCAACAAGTATCTGGCCTCCCTGGCGGCCGGCGCACCGGATCACATCCGGAACGGGGAAAGTCTGTCGGAAGCTTTGACCAAGGCCGGGTTCTTTCCCCAGCTGGCCCTGGACATGGTCCGGATCGGCGAGACTTCGGCCAATCTCGGGGGTATGCTCCGCGAGGCGGCGGAGGTCTTCGACGAACGCATTCAGACCAAGATCGATGCTTTCGTCGGGCTCATCGAGCCGATTATGATCATCTTCATGGGCGTCCTGGTGGCGGCCATGCTGCTGTCCGTGTATCTCCCCATCTTCAACATCATCAAAGTGGTGCGCTGACATGAACCTTACCGAAACCCAACGGGTGACGGCCGCCGAGGAACGCGAAACCCGGGCCTTGGCCGATCGTTATCACGTGCCCTATCTCGACCTGACAACGACCGACATCGACCGCGACCTTATCCGGGGATTTCCTCCCGATTTTTTATACCGGGCCAACTTTGTTCCCCTGGCCGCCGACGGAGCGACGATGAAAATCGCCATTGCCGACCCTTCGGACATCGCCACCATCGATTCCATTGAGGCCTTCCTGGGCAAGAAAGTCGTCGTCGCCGCCGCATCCAAGCGGGCCATTCATGAAGCCCTGCGCAAGAGCGAAACCGTCCTTCAGGTCCTGCGGGACGCCACCGAAGGGTTCATCCGGAAAGTGGTGGAACGGGACGGGGGCGAGGAGGAAGAGGCCATTTCCATCGAAAGCTTGGCCGATCAGGATGGTTCCATCGTCAAGCTCGTCAACACCATGATTTTCACCGCCGTGCAGCGGCGGGCCAGCGACATCCATATCGAATCGCGCGAAGGGCGCGTCCTGGTCAAGTATCGCATCGACGGCGTGCTCGGTGAGGCCATGGAGCCCATCGATAAGCGGTTCCAGTCGCCGATCATCTCGCGGGTCAAGGTCATGTCCGACCTCGACATCGCCGAGCGCCGCGTGCCCCAGGACGGCCGGTTCCGCTTGCGCATCAAGGACAAGACGATCGACTTCCGGGTCTCGATCATGCCCTCGATTTACGGCGAAGACGCGGTCATCCGCATTCTGGACAAGGAAATGATCACCGAGGCCATCTCGGAGCTCAAGCTCGACGTGCTCGGATTCTCCGAAGCGGTGTTGCGGAAATTCCGCCGCTACATCACCCAGCCCTACGGCATGGTCCTGGTCACCGGGCCGACGGGCAGCGGAAAGACGACCACCCTCTACGCGGCCCTGACCGAGATCAAGTCGCCCGAGGACAAGATCGTCACCATCGAGGACCCCGTCGAGTATCAGATCGACGGCATCACCCAGATCCCGGTCAACGAGAAGAAGGGACTGACCTTCGCCCGGGGCCTGCGGTCCATCCTCCGTCACGACCCGGACAAGATCATGGTCGGCGAGATCCGGGACCCGGAAACGGCCCAGATCGCCATCCAGTCCGCGCTTACCGGTCATTTGGTCTTCACCACCGTCCACGCCAACAACGTGTTCGACGTCATCGGGCGTTTTCTGCATATGCAAGTGGACCCCTACAGCTTCATTTCCGCCCTCAATTGCATCCTGGCCCAGCGGCTGGTGCGCGTCTTGTGCCCGCGGTGCAAAACCCCGGTCCATTACGCCGACGAGCAGCTTCTGGAGTCAGGCCTCGACCCGGCGGCTTTCCGCGGACGGACGTTCTTCGAAACTTGCGGTTGTCCGGAGTGCGGCGGGACCGGCTATCAGGGCCGGACGGCCATCGCTGAGGTCCTCGACCTCTCCGACCCGATCCGCGAAATGATTCTGGAGCGCAAACCCCTGTCCGAGGTGCGAAAAAAGGCCAAAGCCGAGGGCATGGTCTTTCTGCGCGAGGTGGGCATCGACAAGGTTTTGCAGGGACTGACAAGCTTGAAGGATCTGAACAAGGTCACGTTTGTGGGTTGAACGATGAGAACATTCGGGCGCGCGACTTTCCGGCGGATCGAGCGGTTCTTCACGGAGCCGTTCAATCCGAGGGCGGGTTTTCAGCTTTCGCCGAGCGGGCTGATCGGTCTTGTTCTTGCCCCCAAGGAGAATTCCGTTTCCGCCCACCTCGCCGCGACCCTTCCGGCCGGAGCGCTCGACCCCTCGTTCGACAAACCGAATATCGTCGCCCCCCGTGTTCTGGAGGATAAGATCCGCGATGCGGCCCGCCGGCTTGGACTGGCAGGGGGCGACATCGTTCTTCTGCCGCCCGAGGGCTGCTTCAAATCCACGGCTCTTCTCTTTGACGAATTTCCAGCGGCGGCCGGGGAGCGGACCCGGCTGTTGTCCCACCGGCTCAACAAGATCATGCCCCTGCGTCCGGCCGATGCCCGCATCTCCTACGATTCCGTCGCCGACGGCGATAAAGCCCGGGTGTTTTTATCCCTGGCCCGCGCCTCCGTCGTCGAGGAGTACGAGCGCCTGTTCGCCCGGGTCGATCTGCGGGTCCGGACGGTCAGTCCTCCCTCGCTGGGCCTTCTCCGGTGCGTCCCCGACGATCCGGGCAAGACCGTCCTGGTGGCCGCCATCGAGGACGATTCCATCGCCCTCCTGGCCGCCTCGGGCGCCGGAGTCTCTCTGTACCGGTTCAAGCCATTCTTGCAGGAAACGACACCGGAGGCCAAATTGCTCCAGGCCGCGACCGAAATCCAGAATACCCTTCATTTTCTGGAGGACCGCGAAGGACGGAAAGCCGACGGGATCTTCCTCCGCTGTCTCTTTGCCGCCGGCGGGGGAGACGGGGCCTCTTTCCTGCGCCAGCATCTGCCGCTTCCGTTGCAGGCGGTTTCCTGCCCGTTGACGTTCTCGGCCGCCGGTATCGACAAGCCGCTTTATGCGCCCTTGATGGGGTTTTTATCATGAACGGTCTGCCGGCGCCCAACATCAACCTGGCCACCCGGCCGTTCCGCAACCGGCGTTTCTTCTTCGCCGCCGCGGCCGGCTTGACGATCCTCATGCTTCTTCTCGGCCGGCTGGGCCTCGGATCCCTGGTTCGCTATAAAGGGAGCCAAAAGAAGGCTGCGGTCGAGATCGCCCGGATCGAAAGCAATCTGCAGAAACTGGACGGGGAGACCAATGTCCGCGATATCGAACTCAAGGGTCTGCTCCGGGCGAACAAGGACAAGGTCGACCTGGTCAACCGGGCTCTCATGATGAAAGGATTCAGCTGGGTGGATTTTTTCACCCTGCTTGAGGACGCCCTGCCCGCCTCGAGCTACATCTCGTCCATGGCCCCGGTCACCGCGGTCGACGGCCGGTTCGAGTTGCGGTTCAAGGTCGTGTCCTCCAGTATGGGCGATACGCTCCAGCTCGTCCAGAACCTGACCGCCGCGACGGGCCGCGTGCCCTTTGTCCTGAACGAAGTTCGGACCGGGGGACAATACTTCACGGAGATCACGCTGACCTATGAGAAAGTACGTTGAACTACTGACCGACAAGGAACGTAGGATCGTCACGATCCTCCTGGGCTTCGGCGCGGTCTGCCTGGGGATTTTTCTTTTTGCTTTCCTGCGGGAGCGCCCGGCCGCGTCCCGACTCCTCGACCGGCAATTCGAAGCGGAGAAAAGCCACCGTTCGTTAAGCGCCCGGCGGCGGTCGACGACCGACACGTGGACCTTGTGGATGGAAGGCGTCCGGGATATGGACGAGCTCAAACGGACCCGTCTTTATTCCGGAGATACGGGGTACCAGGATTTTCGGCTCGACCTGCAGGGGCTTTTCGACGCGGCCGGCTTATCCGTCTCCGAACTCGCTTTTTCCTATACCGATTTCCCCAAGGAAAAAATGCGCAAGGTCACAGCCGTTTTCCGCTTCGCCGGGACCTACGCCGCGCTCAAGACGTTTCTGTACCGGATCGAACGGCACCCGCGTCTCCTGTTCGTCGAAAAAATCGATTTTCGGGACCTGGGAACCCAACCCGGCCTCCTGGAACTCCAAATCACCGTGGCGGGAACCTATGAACGCTGACTGGATCCGTTTCTTCGTCTTTTTCCTGGCTTTGGCCATCGTCCCGGGAAAGGCTCAGGAAAAGCCTCGACAGGCCGAGACCAAGCTTCAAGGGCTCATCCGCAAGGAGTGGCTGAGGGCTGACGTCCCGCCGCCGTCTCCGCCCAAGCGGGACATCTTTTCGGCCCGGGCCGGATACGCCCCCGTTCCCGCGGAGGCTGACGGCACGCTCTCTCCAACAAGACGTCCGGGGACCGAAAAAGAGGAAGAAAACGCCCTCCAGGCCGCCTCGGGATTAGATCTCCGCTATTTCGGGTACAGTTTCAACCCGGCCCGAAAAAAGATCGTCGGCCTCGTTCTTCTCAATGGCCAGGCGGTCGCCGTCGAGGAAGGCGAAACGCCGGTCAGCGGGTTCAGGATCACGGCGATCACCCGCAAGGCCGTCGAAATCGTCGGGCCGGACGGGAAAATCCTGACCTTCGCCCTGCAAGGAGGCGAACGATGAAAAAAATCGCGCTGGTACTCATCACCGCTCTGGCCGCCGCGGCCTGCGTCACCTTTAATTCCAACTACAAGCTGGGGGCCGAGGCCGAAATCAACAAGAAGTTCGACGAGGCCATCGCCGCCTACGAGAAAGCGGCCCTGGAAAACCCCAAGGAATCCGTCTACCGGCTGGCCATCGAACGGGCCAAGCTGTCGGCCGGTTTGTTCCACCTCCAGGAAGCCCGCCGGCTAATCGCGGCCGGCAAGCGGGCCGAAGCCCAGGCCGAATACGCCAAGGTGATGGCCTACAATCCGCGCGACACCCAGGTCGCCCTGGAAGCCCGGCTGCAGGCGGTTGGAGCGTCCGATCCGGCCGAGTCCGTTCCGGAAAAAATCGAGTTTCCCATCAAGCTCAAAGTCAAGAATGAGCCGGGACTGGTCCGGGTGCCGCTGGAATCCAGCTTGAGGTCGATCTTTCTGACCCTGGGCAAGGCGGCCGGGATCAACGTCGTCTTCGACGAGAACTTCCGCGATGTGCCCTTCACCGCGGACTTGAGCGGCCAGAGTTTCGAACAGACCCTCAAGACCATCTGCCAGGCGACCAAGAATTTCTACCGGATCCTGGACGAGCGGACGGTCATCGTCGTCCCCGACCAGCCGCTCAAACGCATCCAGTACGAAGTCTCCTGCATCCGCACCTTCGCTCTCTCCAATATCGTCGCCCAGGACGTTTTCGGCGCCCTGAGCCAGATGCTCCGGACCCAATTCGCGGCCCCCAACATCATCTTCGACAAGACCCTCAATACGATCACCGTCCGCGGCACGGCCCAGGTGGTCGAGCTCGCCGACAAGCTCATACGGAACTGGGACAAGGCCAAGGGGGAGGTCATTATCGACCTGGAGATCATGGAGGTGTCGCGGCTCAAGCTCCGTCAGCTCGGTCTGAATTTGGAATCGAATATCCTTGGCCTGCGCTTCGGCCAAACCACCTCCACGACCGACACGTCATCCGGCTGGTATTCCCTGAAGGGGCTCGGCCTGGGCAAGGCCGAAAATTATTTCGCCAGCCTCCCCAGCGCGTATGTCCAATTCCTGGAGTCGGACGCCGACACCAAGATCATCGCCCAGCCGCGCCTGCGCGGGATCTCGGACGAGAAAATCACCGACAAGGTCGGTCAGAAAATCCCGATTCCCCGGACGATGTTCACGCCGTTCGCCGCCGGCGGCTACGCCCAACAGCCGATCACCAACTTTGAATTCCAGGATGTGGGCATCGAGATCAACATCACGCCCCGGGTCCATCTGGAGAGGGAAGTGACGCTTGACGCGGAGATCAAAGTAACTTCGATCGGAGGGAAGGGATACGCCGACATACCCATCATCAACAACCGGGAACTCAAGTGCGTCATGAGGCTCCGGGATGGCGAATCCCAACTCATCGCCGGCTTGTTGCGGGACGAGGAGCGCAAGACGATCAAGGGGATTCCCGGCCTCAAGGATATCCCCGGCTTGGGCCGTCTGTTCGGGTCCGAGGATACGACGATCGAACAGACCGACGTCATCATGACGATCACGCCTTATATCATCCGGGCCGTGAAATCCGGACCGGAAGACACCAAGCCCATCTGGGTCGACGTCGATGCCCCTGCTTCGGGAGCCGCCGGCGGGGTTTTCGAGGAGGATATGCTCGACCGCGATCTTAATCCCGAGGCTGCTCAGAGGGCGCTTCAGCAACGGCGGGGATCGGACCTGGCGGCCAACATGGTGGCCCTCAGCCCGGCCGACGCCAACGCCGTGATCGGCCGCGATATTCGGCTGGCCGTCAATGTCCGGTCCGATCAGGATGTGAGCGCGTTGTCGCTGACGATCAACTACAACCCGCGGGTCGTCTTTCTGAAAGACGTCAGTGAGGGAGGGCTGACCCGCCAGCTCGGGGCACAGACGCCGTTTCTCAAGAATATCGACAACGCGGCCGGAGTCTGCACTATCGGTTTCTCCAGTCCGCAGATGGGGAAGGGAGCCAAGGGAGGCGGGACGCTGGCGACCTTGCTCTTCGAGGCGAAAAGCGCGGGCGAGGCCGTGATCGGCATTTCCGGCACGTCGGGGTTGAGCGCTTCGGGCGGCGCCATCGCCTTCACGGCGGACGGCGCCCGTATCGTCGTCCGCTGAAGCTTCGCCGGGGTCCTCCGGCTACCCCGTTTGCATTCGGCCCTCGACCTCTATAGAATTCCAGAATAGCCGATTCCCAAAGAACCACGGGTGTCTCAATGATCTTTATCCTGACCGGCACTGTCGGCTGCGGGAAGACCTCGTTTCTCCGTCGCCTTCTGTCTTTCCTCAACGCCGACGGTGTTGAGGTGTCCGGATTCTTCGCCGCCCGCGTGTTCGACGCCGATACGCTGGCCGGTTATGACCTTATCGAGATCGCCATCCTGCGCCGACATCCGTTCCTCCGGATGACGGAGGAAGCCGGCCGGGAGCGCGTCGGCCCGTTTTTCGTCGACCCGGCGGGCACGGCCAAAGCGGCGGAGATCATTCGCTTGAGCCCGCCCTCCTCGCTTCTGGTCATTGACGAGATTGGGCCGCTCGAACTTCAGGATAAGGGGCACTGGCCGGCGGTTGCCCCCCTCCTCGACGACCCGGACAGAAATTTCGTCTTCGTCATCAGGGACACATGCCTGGTTGAGTTCCAAAACCGTATGGCCGGCCGTCCTTCCAAAACGATCTCCATCTGCGCCACCCGGAATGTCGGGGCTCTCGCAGCCGAGATCATCTCTCATGGCCGTCAAGGTTAAGTTTCTGCCCCCTTTCCGGACCCTCTTCGGAGGACGGGAAAGAGAGCTCTCCGCCGACGGGGTCCCGACAATCGGCGAACTTCTCGACCGCCTCGCCGATACGCCGGAACGCCGGGCTGCGCTCTTTGCCGGGACCCACTTCAGTCCTCATCTGGTCGTCCTGATCAACGGTTCTCCCGTCGCGCCCTCGTCCTTTGTCGAGGCCCCGGTGCACGACGGGGATACGGTGGCCGTCTTTCCCCTCCTGGGCGGGGGATGATGGAGGTCACCCAAAATTGCCGCAAGAAGCGGGCCAGGATATCCCCCGGCTTTGTGATCCGTACCGGGAGAAAAATATCTATCGGCAATTTCGGGCCCACCCGTCCACCCGCCGGTTGAATGAGGGGCTGGGTTTTAGTATTCTGGGGGGTCCCGGGGCGGACTTGTTCAGGAGCATCCACAAACCCGATACGAGCCTCTCTCGGGAGTTCGAGTTCGAACCGGACCGAACAAAGGATTCGGATCAATGACGACAATGCCCTTTGGATTCTTCGGAAAAATTGTCGAGATCGACCTGACTCTCGGCGACGTCAGGATCCGTCCGCTCGAGACCGGGCTGGTCGCCGATTACCTCGGCGGGCGCGGCCTGGCCACCCGGCTTTTCTATGACGCCGTCGACCCCCGCTGCGACCCCCTCGGCCCGGACAACGTCGTCGTCGTGGCCGCTTCACCGCTCATCGGCACGACCGCGCCGACGGCCGCCCGCGGCCATATGGTATTCAAATCTCCCCTCACCGGAGTCATCGGCACGGCCAATTCCGGGGGCGGCTGGGCGCATACGTTCAAGGCCTGCGGCTACGACGTCCTGGTGATCAAGGGCCGGGCTTCTTCGCCGGTGTGGATCGACATCAAGCCCGGGAAAATCGAAGTCCTTCCGGCGCACCACCTATGGGGGAAAGACATCCATATCCTCACCGACGAGCTGACGGCGGGGTTTGACGCCGCCGCCCGTCCGCGCGTTCTGGGCATCGGTCCGGCCGGCGAGAACCTGGTTAAATACGCCGTCGTGGGCAACGACAAGAACCGCGTCTACGGCCGGTGCGGCCCCGGCGCGGTGTGGGGGAGCAAGAACCTCAAGGCCGTCCGCGTCCAGGGGCGGGAGAAAATCCTGATCCACGACAAGGAGCTGTTCCAATCGGGCTACGACCAGGCTTTGCATCTCCTCCGCCAGGCGCCCGTGACCAAGCGGCTCATGCGCGAGCTGGGCACGGCCGGGCTGGTCGAGCTCATCAATGTCATCGATATGCTGCCCCACCGCAATTTCCAGGATTGCACCCATGACCAGGACGACCTCGAACGCGTCTCGGGCGAGACTATCGCCAAGACCATCCTGGAACGGGCGGCGGGCTGTTATTTGTGCCCCATCGGCTGTCAACGCCATACCCGCATTGACGGGACAGACGGCCGCTCCGAGAGAGGGGAAGGCCCGGAGTACGAAACCGTCGTCCTGATGGGGCCGGATTGCGATATCTACGACTTGGCCGCCGTCACCACGGCCAACTATCGCTGTAACGAGCTGGGGCTGGATACCATCAGTTTCGGCGGCACCGTCGCCTGCGCCATGGAACTGGCCGAGCGCGGCCTTCTTCCCCCCGCCGAGACCGGCGGGATGGACATCCGGTTCGGCAACGCCGGTCTTCTCGAAAAGCTGGCCGTCGATACGGCCTACCGGAGAGGCGCCGGAGCTCTTCTGGCCGAAGGCTCCTTCCGCCTGGCCGAGCGGTTCGGCCGGCCCGACCTGTCCATGACCGTCAAACGGCTGGAGATTCCGGCCTACGATCCGCGGGCTTCGTTCACCCAGGCCCTCGGCTATATGACATCCCCCTCTGGCGCCTGCCACCTGCGCGGCGGATACGCCGTCTCGCTGGCCTTTTTCGGCGGGGCCAAGGAGATCCCGCGCTTCAGCTTACTGCAGTCGCCCATCGCCATCCGCAACATGCAGAATCACGGCATTCTGCAGGACAGCCTGGGCATTTGCCGGTTCACCGGATACGCCTTCGGCAGCGACCCTTGGGCCCGCATGCTGACCGGAGTCACGGGCATGGATTTCTCCGTCTCCAGGTTGGAGGGGATCGAAAACCGGGTTGCTACGCTGGAACGGCTGTTCAACATTGAAGCCGGCGCCGGCCGGGCCGACGACGCCCTCCCGCCGCGCTTCGCCGAATCGCCCATCCCGATTGCCGGGGAGCCGCGGGCGGTGACGGTCGAAGCCCAGGAACGGATGCGACGCGACTACTACACCGTTCGCGGCTGGGATGCCGAGGGGAAGCCCAGGCCCGCGCTTTGCCGAACGCTCGGCATCGAACCCCGCCCCGGGAGGACGCCATGACCCGACGCACCTGGAAGGCCGGCGAAGACATCCTGCATCTGTTCAAGTCCATCGGCCGAGCCTCTTTGCTCACCGATATTCAGGACAGCCACAGCGGCAATATGGCCGTCCGGATCAAGGACGAAACGGGGGCCGACCAGATCCTCATCACGGCCACGGGATCGCAAAAAGGCGACCTCGACGCCGCCCAGATCTGTTTTCTGTCCGCTTCGGACACCGACTACGGCTACTACAAGGCCTCGTCCGAAACGGATATCCACCAGCGGATACTGAGCATCCCCGGCGTTGGTGCGTCCATGCATGCCCATACCAAAGAGCTGTCGATCGCCACCATGGACGACGCCCCCAAACCGGCCCAGCCGCCCGATTTCGAGCCCATTGACCCGCTCGGCCGGCATTTTCTCGGCGACCACGTCCACGTCGACTGGTTCGCCGTTCCCAGCGGCTCGCCCGAAATGTCGGCCGGCATCCCCGAACGGCTCAAGGATCATCCGGCGACGACGATCCAGGGCCACGGCACCTTTGTCCGGGCCCGGACGTTGTCCGAGGCGTTCTCTCTGCTGTGCATCGCCAACACGTCCGGCCAGGTCGTCCGGGATGCGCGCAAGCTCCAGGTGGACGTCGAGGGATTGCGGGCTAAAATCAAGGCCGACCCGGGCGCGTTTTTCGGTTTGCAGCCCGACCGTTACACCGTCGACGGCGACACCGGCTGCGATTTTCCCGAGGAGACGGAGATCCTGGCCGAGTTCCGCAAGGCGGGAGCGCGCGTCTTCGAGTCGCGCTTGTCGCCGTTCCACACGGGTTCGATGTCCGTGCGCGGCGTCGGCGATATGCTCTACGCCCCCAAGGCTTCCATGCCGCGCGAGATGGGCGGGCCGCTGCAGAGGCTTCCCCTGCGGCCGGACAACTCCGATACCGCCACGCTGGCCATGCACAAAACGATTTACGCCGAGACCGATTTTCAGACCGTCATGCATTGCTGGCTGCCCGAAGCCGAGGCCCATTCCTATTTCCGGTACCCGGGCGAAGAGGAAGTCTCCGACCGCATCGTCCCCGTCGACGCCGAGGGGGGCTTCCTGTATCTCGTCATTCCGGTCCTGCCCCCGGCGGTGGACCCGGAAACGCTCATCCGCAAGCTGTTCGATTACAAGGTCGTCGTTGTCCGCGGCGGCGGCGTGTGGGCGGTCGGGATGCAGTCGTTGAGCGAAGTGCTCCACCATCCGTCTTCGCTCCGCGAGATCTGCCTTTACCGTATCGGGGCTTTCGAGCAGGGGCTGGACCTGCGCAAGATGGAGCCGAAGAAAGCCAAGAAGTGGTGAGCCGAGGGTTCGTCCCTTGGCTTGGAACGGCTAAACCCTCGATGGGTCGCTTCGACCATGACGCCGATCTCCCCACCACAAAATGGAAGAGAACCTGATTTATACATTCGCGGCGCAAAACCCCGATTTTTAAATCTGGATACAAAGCGCCGCTCAGTGTTAACCCTGGACATGCTCGGGGCTTTTCTGAGCAAGTCCTACGGTTTTTGTAGGATATACCCAGGGTCTTGCCTGGCAAGTCCTATGGTTTTTATAGGGTTTAGCCCGCCCTCATTCGCTTCGCGATTGAGGACTGCAAAGCGGGGAGTCGAATGGGTTTAATTTGCTGGGTTCACCAAAGGCGATGCCCATCAGGGCGGCCAGACCGGCCAGGAATAAAACCCCGAACATTCCGACGACGGCCCATTCGCCCCGCTGGGCGAAATAGCCCGGGCTGTTGATGATCGAGTAGAGGAGCATGCCTCCGGCCGTAAGGAATGCCATCCGTCCCCAGGCGAGCTTCTTGAGCAAGGCCAGCCCGCTCAAGATCAACAGCAGGGCGGTCAGGACCTCGGCCGCGAGATGAAACCCGATGGCCAGGGGCGCGGCCTGCAGTTCCGGGACTTTTCCCGTGGTCAACGATAGGCCCCACTGGCCGAGCATCAGCAGGCCGACGACGATTCCGTACCATCCGGCGAATTTCATGCTGTCCTCCGAAGTCGTTGTCTATAGGCCGACGGCACCGGACCCATTGTGGCACAGACCCGGTGTTTGAGCCACCCCTCGGTTCCTCCCGGTTCAAACATTCCTCAGGCTGCGGGCCGGATTTTCCCGGGCGGCCCTCATTGTCACCCGGGCCACGCTCAATAGGGCGATCAGCATGACGATGGACGTCGCCAGGAGAAAAACTCCGGCATCCAAACGGATCCGGTAAGCAAAGCTCCCCAGCCAGCGGTGGGAAAAATAATAGGCCACGGGCAGGGCCATCAGGCCGGCGACGGCGATCAAGGCGAACAAATCCCTGATGATCAAACCCATGATGGCGAAGACGGGAGCCCCCAGAACTTTCCGAATCCCGATTTCCTTCTTCTTTTTTTCGACGATAAAGGAGATCAGCCCGAACAACCCGATCGAGGCGATGAGGATGGCCATGACCGAAAAGCTGATCAAAATCCCGGCCAGTTTCCGCTCGTTCTGATAAAGGGCATTGTAGATGTCGTCCATGGTGGTGAAGTCGCTGACGAAGGCGGGATTATGCCTGCGGAACGTGGACAGAATGAAGCGGATCGTCTCGTCGGCCTTGGAGCCCGATATCCTGGCGAAAAACAGATTGATGGCGGCCGGCCGGTAGGTGAACATCAGAGGGCCGATTTTTGTTTTGAGGGAGGTGAAATGGATGTCCTTGACGACGCCGATGACGCGCAATCTTCGATTCCCCATGACGAAGGCTTTCCCGACGGGATTTTGGAGACCGGCCATCCGGGCCGCGGTTTCGTTGATGACGACTTCGCCGCCGATGTCTCCGAGCAGGGCCGGGGAGAAGTTCCGGCCGCGGACGATGGTCATGCCGAAAAGGTTGAAATAGTCGAAATCGATGAAATAGTTGGTCACTCGGGGAAGAGAAACCATGTCTCCGGACTCATTTTCGACCAGCCAATCGTTGGCTTCGGTGAATCGGACCGGGGCGACATTGGAGACCGCGGCCGCGGAAATATTCGGATTGCCCAGGAGCTCGGCCTTGATGACTTGGTAGTTTTTTTTGCTCTCGACGTCCCAGAGGCGAAGAGCCACGATGTTGGCCCGCTGGTATCCGATATCGGTGTTGCGGATGTAATGCAGCTGCTTCTGGATGACGACCGCGGCCACGAGAAGCACGATCGTGGCGAAAAATTGAACGACGACCAGACAATTCCGGAATTTCAGCCGGCCGCCGGTCTTCTTGGATTGGAGCGAGTTCTTGAAGACATTCGACGGGCTCAGGGAGGACAGCAGGAGCGCGGGGTAGCTTCCGGAAAGGAATCCGACCGCAATCAATAAGCCCAGGAGCCCGACCGCCGTCCTCCAGTCCAGCAGGGCTCTCCACTCCAGATCGCTGACGGCCAGTTTCCTGAACGCGGGCAGGACGAGACCGACGATCAGCACGGAAACGATGATGCTGAAAAACACCAGAAGATAGGACTCGCCCATGAATTGCTTGATCAATTGGGACCGGTCGGCGCCGAAAGCCTTCCGGACTCCCACCTCTTTGCTCCGGGCCGTGGACCGGGCCGTGGCCAGGTTCAGGTAATTGACGCAGGCGATGATCAGGATGATGCCGGCGATGACCAGGAGCAGGGCGATGTATTTTTTGTCGATACTCTGCGAGAGAGGAAAATTGATGTCCGTTTCGAAATGCATATTGCTCACCGGGGTCAGAAAATAGGACCGATCCCGGGCCCGGAGGGGATGGTACTTCTCAACGATCGTTTTCAATTTGGGCTCGAAGGCGTCTCGGGAAACTCCCTCTCTGAGCATGATGTAATTGAAGTAATTTAAAATCCCCCAGGAGGTGTCGATATCATTGCGGAGGGAGTACATGGACGTAAAAGACAACAGGTAGTCGAATTTCAAATGGGTATTGCGGGGGATGTCCTTGATGATCCCGGTGACCTTGAATTCACGCCCGTCCATATGAGTGATGATTTTTCCCAGGGGATCGACGCGTCCGAACAGCTTTCCGGCCAGGCTCTCGGAAAGAATGGCGGTGAAGGGCTCCTGCAGAGCCGTCTTGGCTTCCCCGGCCGACAGGGGATAGGAGAAAACGCTCAAAAAATCCCCATCGACAAAAAGCCCTCTGGCCAGAACGCTGTTTTGTTCATAAACGATGGGTGTTTCCGTTTCTTTGACTCGGACGGCGTATTCCACTTCCGGGAATTCCCGTTTCAAACCCGCGGCCAAGGCCCCCGACGTTGAGGGAAAACGGTTGCTTCCTCCGACGTTCCAGGCGGGGAGAATCTGTCCGATTTGGTAGATCCGGCCGCTGTTCTTAAAGGAGGAATCGAAGCTGGATTCGTACCGGGCATAGAGCAGCAGCAGAAGGAAGCAGGTCATGCCGACGACGAGGCTGACGATACTGATGAGGGTATAGCTTTTTTGCCTGATCAGATGGCGGATGGCGGTTTTAAAGTAATTTTTCAGCATGGCGGGCCTCCTTCGGTTTAAAAGACTAATTTTCCGTTCAAAAGGTTGCCCGCCCGTTTGGGCCGAGTCCAGCTTCAGAACCTCTTCCGGGGGAAAACTAGCTTCCGGCGCCGTTTGACCCGTCCGGCGCTCTGTGATACAAAATTGCTTACCCGTCGTCAGGAGGAATTCCATGGGAAAGAAGCTGTTCGTTGTTACGGCCGTCCTGGCCTTGATCATCATCCCCAATTGCAAGAAGGCTGAGACCATGAATTATCCCGTGACTCAGAAGGTCGAGCAGGTCGACGATTACTTTGGGACCCAGGTCCCCGACCCCTACCGCTGGCTCGAAGACGACAAGTCCGAGCAGACCGCGGCTTGGGTCAAGGCCCAGAATGAAGTCACCTTCGGCTATCTCGGGAAGATCTCCTTCCGCGAGGCCCTGAAGAAACGGCTGACCGATATCTTCAATTACCCCCGCTACTCCTCGCCCTTCCGCGTGGGCGAATGGTATTTCTTCGCCAAGAACGACGGCCTGCAAAACCAGTCGGTGACTTACGTCCAGAAGGGATTGGACGGGACCCCCGAGGTCTTCATCGATCCCAACGCGCTTTCTCCCGACGGAACGATCCGGATGGGGCTCCTGGGCCCCTCCGGGAACAAGAAATTGATGGCCGTTACGCGCGGCGAAGCGGGCTCGGACTGGTCCGAGATCCGGGTCATGGACATCGCCGCTAAAAAGGAGCTTGCCGACCAGGTCAAATGGGTCAAGTTCTCCGGCGCCGCTTGGTGGAAAGACGGTTTCTTTTACAGCGGCTACGACAAACCCGAGGCCGGCAAGGAATTGACGGCCAAAAACGAGTTCCAGAAAGTCTTCTACCATAAGCTGGGCGACCCGCAGGACAAGGATATCGTGGCTTATGAGGACAAGGATCATCCCCTGCGCTATTTCAACGCCGGCGTGAGCGAAGACGAGAAATACGTTTTCCTGACCGTGAGCGAGGGGACCTCGGGCACGGAGCTGTACTGGAAGGACTTGGCCAAGCCGAAGGCCCGCTTCGAGCTCCTGATCAAGGGCTTTGACAACGACAGCGGCGTCCTGGAAAATATCGGCGCCAAGTTCCTCGTCCAAACCAACCTTGCCGCGCCCAACGGCCGGATCGTCCTGATCGATCCGAAAACGCCGGCCCCGGACAAGTGGACGGTCGTCATCCCCGAAAAGACCGAGGTCTTGAGCTGGGCTTCGACCGCGGGCGGCAAGCTTTTCTGCGGCTACCTCAAGGACGCAAACACCAAGATATTCCAGCACGAGCTTGACGGCAAGCTCCTGCGCGAGATCGTTCTACCGGCGCTCGGCACGGCCGGCGGATTCGGCGGCTGGCGCGACGACACATCCCTCTTCTACACCTTCACTTCCTATACCTTCCCGCCGACGATCTTCAAGTTCGACATCGCCGGGGGGGCGTCCGAAATTTTTCGCAAACCCGAAGTCAAATTCGATCCCCAGGCTTTCGAGACCAAGCAGATTTTTTATGAGAGCAAGGACGGGACCAAGGTTCCGATATTCATCGTCCATAAAAAGGGCCTGGTCTTGGACGGGACCAACCCCGCTTTCCTGACCGCCTACGGTGGGTTCAACATCAGCATCCAGCCGGCTTTCAATCCCCTGATGATCGCCCTTCTGGAGCAGGGGGTGGTCTTCGCCGAGGCCAACCTTCGCGGCGGCGGCGAGTATGGGGAGACCTGGCACAAGGCCGGGATGCTGGACAAGAAGCAGAATGTCTTCGACGACTTCATCGCCGCGGCCGAGTATCTCATCCGAGAGAAATACACGTCCAAGGACAAGCTGGGAATCGAGGGCGGTTCGAACGGCGGGCTCCTCGTCGGGGCCGTCTCGAACCAGCGGCCGGACCTCTTCAAGGTCGCCCTGCCGGCCGTGGGTGTTATGGACATGCTCCGTTTCCACAAATTCACCGTGGGCTGGGGCTGGGCCGTGGAGTATGGATCGAGCGACAACGAAAAAGATTTCCGCTGGCTCTATCCCTATTCTCCCCTCCACAACATCAAGCCCGGGGTGGCTTATCCGGCCACGCTGGTCACCACGGCCGACCACGACGACCGCGTCGTGCCGGCCCATTCCTTCAAATATATCGCCACGCTCCAGGCCAATCACAAGGGCTCGAATCCCGTCCTCATCCGGATCGAGACGCGATCCGGGCACGGCTCGAGCAACGTGACCAAGGCCATCGAGGCGACGGCCGACCAATTCACTTTCTTTTTGAACAACGTGGGGGTGACGCCGAAGTACTGATCAACCGCGAGGGAACGCGGGTCGAGTTCGATGAACGGAAGGCGCCGGCTTCGAAACGGGGACTCCGGTGGAGCCCGGAGTTCTTGATATGTTCGACGGGCCAAACCCCGATTTTTAAGTCGGGGTAAAAAGCGCCGCTCAGTATGCACGGGTTGCTACGCGTGAGGAAGAATTTTCACTATTTTCCGCGGATAATCTTTCGGACGTATTTCATCATGTCGAGAGACTCCGGGGAAACGGATCCGTCTTCGTACATGAGCAGGTTGAAACTCAGGGCGAGCTTGCGTTCCCGGGCGTTGTTGACCAAGGCGGTCATCTGTTCCCGGGAAAATCGCGGCGAATCGATCTTCGTCTCGGGCTGGTATATGCCCCAGTCTGGCCCGTCCAGGATGAAACAGGCGAAGCCCTGCTGCCCCTTCTGGGGGCCGCCGGCGATGATGCCGTTGCCGCCTTTCGGGCCGGCTCCGTAGTTGCCCTTCTCGTTGCCTTCGCCGAAATGGTAATCCTGGAATTCGGTGTATCGGGGCATGACGTAGGAGCTGTAGGAGATGAGCCTGTCGGAGTTGCCGGCCTTGAGCGCTTGGCCCATTTTTTCGAACGGGGCCGGATAGAATATCATGCCGTCGTCGATCAGCCATCCGGCGAGCTTCTTGCCGTAACGCCAGCCGATTTCCGTCGTGATCGAGCAGAAGCTGTCGACGAAGAATTTCTGATCCTCTTCGGAAATCCCGTTTTTGGCCCACCCGGCCTGGGAAACCCCGCCTTTGGCCCACCAGCGGCCGAGATGATAATAGAGGATCATCTTCATTCCCCGCTTGTTCAGAGCATCGGCCAATTCTCCGATTAGATCGCGCGAGCAGGTCCGGCCGGGCAAAATGCTGTCGATGGCCCGAATCGGCGCGGGACAATAGTAGGTCATCCAGGTCGCGGACCAGACGACATAGGCGGCCCCCGTCTCGGCGCACATATCGGCGAACGCCTCGACGTTGAAATCGTCGATCATCTTGGGCCACGGCTTCTGAGGCCCGTGCTGCGGGTATCCCCAGCCTCCCCATTGGAACATCAGGCCGTAACCCGCGTCGGCCATCCATTTCGGGTCGGAGCGGAATTCCTTGATCCGCTTGTCGATCTTCTCTTTGTCCTCCGAAGCGATCAATACCAGGGATTTGAATTTCAAGCTGGCCGCGTCGAGGGCTTTGACCATGATCCGGCTCGTCCCTTTCGGCAAATCGAGCTCCCCGGACACGGCGATCTTGTCCCAGCCGTTATCCCGGAGCCTGAAGAGGATCTTGTTGTGAGGTCCCGCGATTTCGATCCTGATGCCGGGAGGCCCGGCAATCAAAGCGTCGACGCGGTAGGCGGCTTTCTGCGGCGCCACCACGGTCCATTCGAAAGATTCATCGGGATTCGTCCAATTCTGGACCCAGAAGCGCTTATGGGACTTGGGACCGTCATGGGCATAATAATTCATCCCGCCCCGAATGGTCGCCCGGTCGGACATGAGTACAGTCACGGCGTCGGATTCGAGCCGAACGGGAGGATAGGACTCCTGGTCCAGGCCTTGGCCCGCCCCGCCGACGTTCGCGGCAGCGGGCGCGCCGAGCGTCGGAATCGGGCCGGCGAACACCAGCTTGATCGGGTAGGCACAGCTTTCGTAAGGCGCCTGGAGCGGGAACGTGATGCGGAGCGCTTCGGCATCCTGGCTGTAGGGGAGCTGACCGGACCCGCCCACGAGCGACATGCTCTTCAATCCCTTGAGATTGAAACGGGTGGCATTGAGGGTCTTGATACCAACCGCGGCCCCGTCGCCGGGCCAGCCCAGGATCGTGGCGTATAAGACCGCGTTTTCCTTGTTGCGCGTGAAGCGGATGTCCTGGGGCGTCAGGGCGGCAATGCCGTGGATCGATTTCGGCCCTTCGCCATAAACGTCCCACGGCCGCGTCGCGAAGACCGCCTCCCCGACGATATCCAGAGTGCGCCCCATCTCGGTGAGCATGGACCCCGTGACCGGCTCCAGCTCACCCTCGCCGGTCAGCGGGACGTTGAACAGCAGGCTGCCGTTCTTGCTGACGACATCGATCAGGGTATGGACGACCTCCCGGGCGTTTTTATACTCCCCGCTGCGGTTGCGCTCCCAGTACCACTCGCCGATGCTCTTATCGGTCTGCCAGAAGTAGGGCTGGCCGGTCTCGGGGAAATCGAACTCATGGTTCAGGACAGCGACCTGGGGCGTCCAGTCCAGCTTGATCGTGGCCACGGCTTGGAATTTCCCGTCGTTCCACTTCGGATTCTCGTTATAGAAATGGGCGAGGACGTTCAGCCCCGCCTGCTTGAAGGGAATGCCGCCGTCAGTGTAGTACAGATCGGGGTGGTACGTGTCCAGCAGGTCCTTCATCCGGTTCTCGAACTGCCGCTCGAATTCCGGAGGGCCCACGTCGCTCATCTGCTCGTACCAGAAGCTGGTGTCGTTCCATTTCAGGCCATAGAGGTCCGCATAGGCGGGATCCTGGCCGTCGTAAGGCACGCCCGCCAGGGGCCCCGTGCGGTCGGACCCGTGCGAAAACTGGAACCAGCGGTAGGTCCGCGCGACGTGCGAGGCCACGCCCAGCCGCAGCCCCGCTTTGTCGACGGCTTTCCTCCACATCCCGACGACGTCCTTTCCGGACGTGGCGACGGAATTGAACCGGGGCTGATACTTGGAATCCCACATGTCGAAGTTGTCATGATGCACGGCGACCGGGACTACATACCTGGCGCCGGCCTGCTTGTAAAGCTTGACCAGGCGGTCGGCCTGCGCCTGATCGAATTTCAGCGCCGTGAAGAGCTTGCAGATGTCCTTGTAGCCGAATTTGGAGGGATGGCCGTAGGTGACGACATGATACTTGTAACCCTTGCTCCCCTCCTCGTACATCCAGCGGGCATACCAGGTGGCGGCGACACCGGGGATGCTTTGCGGGCCCCAATGCATGAAGATCCCGAATTTGGCATCCTGGAACCACTCGGGCACTTCATAGGCCTTGAGGGATTCGACCGTGGCATCGAAGCGCACCTGCCCGGAGCCCGAAGGATCGGCGGCTCGACCTGCCTCCGGCGTCAGGAGCATTGCGGCCAGTCCGAACAGCGCGGCGATTCGATTCAACATCGGAGTCCTCCCTGGAAAATTGTCCGAACGGCGTTGCAGAATCAATACTTCCCAAATGTAAACGCGCAAAGAAGATATTCCTCGCCGCGGATCGCTGTCAAGAACGAGAAACGGCTCCCCTTCCCCCCCTGCGGACGAATTATTGTTCCGATCAATCAGGACGAGGATGCGCTTCTTGCGGGGGATCAGGATGTTGGCCTTCTTGGCCGCGGATTTCCTGGTTGGATATACCCCGGGCTTTGGCCCGGGGATCGGAGTTCCACATCGGGTCGTGATTGGGCCAGGTTGACGGCATTGTATTGGCGGAAGGACTCGGGAAGGACTCCTTTCTCTTTGAGACGGGGCTCTATTTGACTCTTGAGTCGCCGTCGCGAAATAAATAAGATGAAAGCTCACGGAAAGGAAGGTACCCATGAGATTCTCCCGCCCCTTCATCCGGTTTTCAATCCTGGTCCTGGGATTCGTGGCTGTTTTCGCCTGCCGCGGTTCGAATGCCGGCGGCGATGCGGCCACCGTTCAGGAAACGCAAGTTGTCTTCAAGACCTATCCGTTCGGCGATCCCGATCCCGTTCCTATCTTCGCCCGGTCCTCGATGTGGGGCAGCGGAGCCCGTCTCTATCCCTACTTTTTTTTCAATAAATTCAGCGGGACCGGGACGGACCAGGAATGGCCGGTCGTCCGCTTGGAGAACTCCTACGTCTCCGTCGGCGTCCTGCCCAAAGTCGGGGGCAAAGTCTGGGGTGCCAAGGACAAGACCACAGGCCGCGATTTTCTCTATACCAATCAAGTCTTGAAATTCCGTGAGATCGCCCTTCGCGGGCCCTGGACGTCGGGCGGCATCGAATTTAACTTCGGGATCGTCGGCCACGCCCCCACCACGGCCACCCCCGTCGATTACATCCTGCGCCGCGACCCCGACGGCAGCGCCTCCGTCGTCGTCGGGGCCATGGACCTTCCCTCCCGGACGCGCTGGAGCGTCACCATCCGCCTGCCCAAGGACAGCGCCTACTTCGAGACCAACGGCGCTTGGACCAACCCCACCCCGTTCAGTCAATCCTACTACTACTGGTCCTGCGGCGCGATCAAAACGGCCGACGACCTCAAGTATATCTTCCCCGGCCGTTTCCAGATCGGCCATAACTATGACGTCCCCCTCGACCCCTGGCCCGTCAACGCGCAGGGCCGCGATCTGTCATACTATCGGAACAACGATTTCGGCGGGGCCAAGAGCTACTTTACGGTCGGTGAGCGCGAGGACTTCTACGGCGCCTGGTACGAGAAGAGCGATGCCGGTTTCGGCCACTGGGCCCTCTACGAGGACATGCCCGGCCGCAAGGTTTGGATCTGGGATCTCTCCCGGGCGGGTGAAATCTGGATCGATCTTCTCACCGACAAGGACGGCCAGTATACCGAACCCCAAGCGGGCCGCTTGCTGAATCAATCCGATCACGAGTTTCTGGCCTCGGGCGCCTCCGACCGCTGGCGCGAACTCTGGTTCCCCTACAACGGCATCGGTCCCATGTCCGCCTCCTCGCCCGACGGTGTGTTGAGCGTTTCGGCCGGAGAGAAAGCCTTGAAGGTCGGGCTCTACCCCCTGCGGGCGATCGACGAGGACCTCGTTGTTACGATCGGGGGCAAGGAGCTGCATCGCGAGCGGTTGAAGCTCGCCGTCGCCAAACCGATCCAAAAAGACCTCCCCCTGGCCCTCGGCGGGAAGAATTTCCGCGTCTCCGTCGGCGCGTCCCTCCTCTATTCCAGCGATCCCCAAGCGAACGACCTGCAGCGTCCGCTCGAATTCAAACCGGTGGATGAATCCACGGCCGAAGGGCTGTATCTGAGCGGCACGCGCCTGGAAAAAGGCCGTTATTTCGACCAGGCTTTGGCGAAATATCTGGCCGCTCTCAAGAAAGAGCCCGCCCACCTGCGGGCCCTGACCCGCGCGGCCGAGCTATACGCGCGGCGCGGCCAGGACGACACAGCCCTGTCGTTCGCGGCCCGAGCTTTAGCGGCCGAGATGTACGACCCGGCCGCCGGCTATATTTACGGCGTCGTCGCCCGGCGTCTGGGCAAGCTTGTGGACGCCAAGGAAACCCTGGGTTGGGCGGCCCGCTCGCTCGAGTTCCGCTCCGGCGCCTATGTCCAGTTGGCCGAAATCGCGATTCTCGAAAAAAAGTTCGAACTGGCCCTCGAGTATGCGGGCAAAGCCGCCGACTTCAACGCTTATAACTCCTCCGCCTTCGAAATCATGGCCGCCGCCGATCGCAAACTTGGGCGTCCCGACGCGGCCAAGGAAGCCCTGGCCCGGCTTGCCGGTTTCGATCCGCTCGATCATATGGCCCGTTTCGAGGCCTATCTTCTGGACCCGACGGACAAAGCCTTGACTGACTTCCGCGGCCTCATCCGCAACGAACTGCCCCACGAAAGCTATCTCGAGATGGCGCTCTTTTATGTGCGCACCGGTCTGACGGACGAGGCGATGTCACTTCTCAAACTCGCTCCCGATTATCCGACCGTCCACTACTGGCTGGCTTATCTGCAGAAGGACGGCGCCGCGGCAGCCGGCGCCGCCGCGCTGGACAAGGCTTCTTCCCTTTCGCCTACGCTCGTCTTCCCCTATCGCGAGGAGGAAATCCCGCTTTTCCAATGGGCCATGGCCGAGCGTCCCGACGACTGGAAACCGAAATATTATCTCGGCCTCATCCTGTGGGCCAAAGGACGCGTTGAGGAAGCGAAGGCCCTCTGGACCCGCTGCGACGAGGCCGATTTCGCTCCGTTTTTCCTGTCGCGGGCGATGCTCCATCGCGCCTCCAATCCGGCCAAAGCCCTGGCCGATTACACGAAAGCCGTCCAGATCGACGAAAAGACCTGGCGCAACTGGCACGCTCTGTTCGAATTCCACTCCAGCCAAAAACAATTCCAAGAGGAGCTGACGGCTGCGCGCCAAGCCGGCGGACTCTTTCCTACCGAGGTCCCCATCAAGGTCGATCTGGTCAAAGCTCTGCTGAACAACGAGCGCTATGCCGAAGCCGCCGTTGTTCTTGACACGATCGAAGCCCTGCCGTTCGAGGGCGCCGGGGAGATCCATGGACTTTTCAGCCGGACGCATGTCGAACTTGGATTGGCCGCCATCGTCAGGAAGGATTGGGCCGGCGCGGCCCGCTCTCTCGAGCATTCCAAGGAATACCCTGAAAAACTCGGCACGGGCAAACCGTTCGATCCCGACTACCGGATGCCGGATTTCCTCTTGGGGCTTCTTTATGCCAAGCTCGGGGATAAAGAAAAATCGGCGGCGTCGTTCCAGTCGGCCGCCGATTACACCCTGAAGTTTCCCGAGGCGGGGGGGAGCGGCGTCTGGTTCGGGACGGAGGCTTTGAAACGGACGGGGCAAGCTGCCCGGGCTGCTGAGGCGGCCAAGACGGCCACATCGCCGGCCGGGAAAATCAAGGATGTTCTGAGGATTCTCGGGCTGTGATGCGGGCCGATCCTTCGTTTGTACCGGAAAATCCAAATCACTATAATTCGCCCATGCCCACCCATCCCGTTTAAAGGAACCCGCGCATGCATTTGCAAACCATCGATTGGATCATCGTTGCCGCGACTCTGATTGTTTGCTTCGGGCCGGCCCTCTTCTTCAGCAAGCGGGCGGGCAAAAGCACCTCGGAATTCTTTGCCTCCGGCCGGTCCGTTCCCTGGTGGCTGGCCGGGTTGTCCATGGTCGCCACGACCTTCTCCAGCGATACGCCGAACCTGGTGACCGATATCGTCCGGCGGAACGGTGTGGCCGGCAACTGGGTGTGGTGGGCGTTCACGCTGACCGGCGTGGCCACGGTGTTCTTCTACGCCCGGCTGTGGCGGCGTTCGGGAGTCATGACTGACCTCGAATTCTACGAGCTGCGCTACTCCGGGAAGGCTGCCGGCGTCGTGCGCGGATTCCGCTCCATCTATCTCGGGCTCTTTTTCAACTGCATCATCATGGCCACCGTCAACCTGGCGGCCTGCAAAATCGCCGCCGTTCTGTTCGGACTGCCGCGCTGGCAGACCCTATTATTCATCTTCGTCCTCAATGTGGCCTTTGCCGCGGTCTCGGGCCTATGGGGCGTCCTGGTCATCGATATGATCCAGTTCTTCATCAAGATGACGGCCGTGATCGCCGCGGCCTACTTCGCCGTGAAATATGTCGGCGGGCTGGGGGCCATGGTTTCGACCCTGGCCGCGAAAACGGGGCCGAACGGCCTGCACTATCTTAACATCCTGCCCGATTTCAAGAACCATTGGGACATGGCTCTGGCCATCTTCATCATGCCCATCGCCGTCCAATGGTGGGCGGTTTGGTATCCCGGCGCGGAGCCTGGCGGCGGCAGCTACATCGCCCAGCGCATGCTGGCCTCGAAAACGGAAAAAGATGCGCTCGGATCGGTTCTGTTTTTCAACGTCGCCCACTATGTTCTCCGGCCTTGGCCGTGGATCCTGGTCGGGCTGTGTTCGATCATCGTCTATCCCGAGCTGGCCGACATCCAAAAGGCGTTTCCCCATCTCGACCCGACCCTCATCGGCCACGACATCGCCTACCCGGCCATGCTGAAATTCCTCCCGGTGGGGTTCATCGGCCTGATGGTCGGCGGCCTGATCGCGGCCAATTCATCGACCATCCTGACTCACCTTAACTGGGGCGCGTCCTATCTGGTCCACGATTTCTACCGCCGGTTCCTGCGCCGAGAGGCCAGCGAAAAACACTATGTCATGGTTGGGCGGGCGGCAACGGTCGGGCTTTTCCTGTGCGCATCGGGCATGGTCTTTTTGATGGAATCGGCCAAGGACTCCTTCGACATCATCCTCCAGGTCGGGGCCGGGACGGGGCTTCTCTATCTGGTGCGCTGGTTCTGGTGGCGGGTCAACGCTTGGTGCGAAGTCAACGCCATGATCAGCTCCTTCGTCGTGTCCATCGCCCTGCTCGTCCTGAAGAAAAACGGCCTTGTTCTGGCGACGCATTATGCCCTGCTCATCACCATCGCCGTGACGACGGCCTGTTGGGTTCTGACGGCGTTTCTGGCCAAGCCGACCGATCGGAAAACGCTGGTCGAATTCTACAAGAAAGTCCGGCCCTTCGGCCCGGGCTGGAAGCACATCCGACGGGAAGCCGGAATTACGGACGCGGACATCAAGGGATCGCACGAAAACATCCCCTTGGCCCTGGTCGGTTGGGCGGCCGGTGTGGCGACCATCTGGTCGGCGCTTTTCACCGTGGGCAATGTCCTGTACGGCCGCTGGACGAATGTCGCCTTTCTGTTTGGAACCCTTATTGTCAGTTGCTTTGTCCTGATCAAGGTGGTCAGCCGCCTTTGGGACAAAAAAGGGATTGAACCCAAAACGGTCTGATACTTTCGAAGGGGCTGGATCAGGGCTTCTTTTTCATCGCCTCGCGCATCTTGGCCTCGGATTCCGGGCTCCAATAGCCGCAATCCAATTCCATGAAGACCGAGGTATAGGGCAAGGTTAAATTCGTTTTGATCATCAGGATCCGGAATGTTTTGGCCACTTGATCCAGTCGGGCGATGAGCTCCTCGTGGAGGACGGGTTTGGCCTCTTGGCCGGCCAGCATTTCCCGGAGCCGTTTGCGGCAGGCGTCCATGCCGGGCGCCAGGGACTCGGAGACGAAATCCAGCTCCCGGTCCAGGTAGATCTTGGGCCGGACATGGCCGCTTTCGGTTACGGCTTTGAGGACCCGATCGAGGACGACGAAGTGATCCTCACCCGAAACGATGACGTCCAGGCCCGGGCTGATTTGGAGAGGGAAGGCGGCATCGGCCACGACGATCCAGTTGCGATGGCCGAGAAGCGGCAGTTGCTCGAACAGGATGTCCAGCCAGAGCGGGCCGGAGGCATCATTTTCGCCGGCTTCTCCAGCCGCCGCTTCGGAAGAAGGCTGGTCGGCCGTTCGGCAGGACATCGGGGCGAGCAGGCCTAACAACGCGAACAGAATGGGTAAATATTGGCGCATGAACGTTTCCTTTCGTGGATCCGAGTCTCTTCGATTTATAATCCCGGTCGTCAAGGCTTGTCAATTCATGTTAGAATGCCGCCAAGGAGAGGGTCATGAAACTTGAACGATTCTACAAGAAGGCCGTCGAAGTCGGTATCGCCAACGATCCTCGGGGCGGGGATGAGATCAAACGCATCCTGGACGAGGAAAACGAGAGCTTCAAGGACCTTAAGGACGACGATAGAAAATTCTTCGACAAGGACCGGCTGTTCAATCCCTACGCCGATACGCGCGTCCTCAACGGCGACTTGGGGATCGAAGTGGCCAAAGTCATGGTCGGGATCGATATCGATACGGCCGAATTGCTCCTGGCTCGCGAGCTCAACAAGGAGCCGGGGTCCAAGATCGATCTCGTCGCCGGCCACCATCCGATGGGCCCGGCGCTGGCCCGGCTTTTCGATGTCATGCACCTCCAATCCAAGCTCCTGGCCATGTACGGAGTGACGATCAGTGTCGCCGAACAGCTCCTGGAGAAGCGGATCGGCGAGGTCGAACGGCGTCTCCTGCCGCTCAATGCCACGCGCGAGATCGACGCGGCCCGCTTGCTCGGTCTGCCGCTCATGTGCATCCATACCGCGGCCGATAATTGTGTTTCCAATTTTCTGACCCGGCTTTTCGAACGCGAAAAACCGGCCAAGGTCAAGGACCTGGTCAAGCTTCTGCGGGTCCTTCCCGAATACGAGAAAGCAGCTTCCCTGCAGATGCCGGTCAAGGTCGTGGCCGGCTCGGAGAATGGCTCCTGCGGCAGGATCCTCATCGAAATGACCGGCGGAACGAGCGGGCCTAAGGATGTTTACGACAAGCTGGCGGCCGGAGGCGTGAGTACGCTGGTCGAAATGCACATCACCGAAGAGCATCTGGAAAACGCCAAGAAAGCCCACCTCAATGTCGTCATCGCCGGCCATATCGCCAGCGATGTGCTGGGGCTCAACCTCCTGTTCGACGAGATCGAAAAGGAAGCGCCCCTGGAGTTCGTCGGCCTGAGCGGATTCGCCCGGATCCGGCGGCCTTAGAGAAAGAGTTTTCTCCCATCTCCGGGGCCTGCATCAGGTGTCCGGCCCGGCGGCTTCGGGTTTTTTACGCCTTTTCCCACCTCTCTTCTCAGCGCCTCCGTAACTCCGCACGTACGAACGGAGCGCCTAGCATGACCTCCCACTCCGTTTCTTTTTCCAAGATGGTCACGTGCTCAAACATACTCCGGCGCCGGCAAAGCCAGGTTCCCTCGAAGAGGTGTGGAAAAAGGCTAAACCCTCGCGATTTCGCCGTTGGCCGGACACCGTGACGCTTCACCATCTCTCGGAGATGGGAAAATAAATTTCCGGACGCGTTTGGTATCCCGAGGACCCCCTAGACGAAAGCCCCGAATAACCGCCAAAGATCGACCGCCCTGCTGTAGGTTTCCAACCGGACCGTCTTCGGAATCGAGTGGTCGCTCATGAAGACGTAGGGGATTCTTTTCTTCCGGATCGCATCAAGCTTGGGGAGGATCTCCGCCTCGAGGGCCGCCGGATCGTTCGACTCGAAGGCCCGGATGTCCAGGTTGCCGGCGAAGGCCATCTCCCCGCCCAGCGCCCGGACCGTATCCGAGAACTCGGCCACATGTTGGCCGCCCTTGGCCTCCAGCGGGTGGAGGACATCGACCCCGGCTGCCAGCAGGTCGGGCAGAAACGGCCGGACAAACCCGCAGGCGTGGAGGATGAACGGCAGGCCATGATCATGGCAGAAACCGGCCACGCGCCGATGATAGGGGAAGATGAATTCCCGGTACATGGCCGGCGAAAAAAACGGCGCCCGCGTATAGCCCATGTCTTCATAGGTCCAGATGCCGTCGGGCTTGCCGACCTCGCCGATCATGAGGTCGAGGTGGAGGATGATATTGTCCGTCACCACTGAACAGAAATCATGGATCCAGCCCGGGTCGAGAATCATGGCTTCGAGAAAAACGACGTCTCCCAGGGCCCGGCGCATGATCTCGACGACCAGCATCTGCTGGTAGACGCAGAACCGGCTTGAAGCCATCCCGGCCGTGTAGGCCGCGACCAAGCCGTCCCAGTCGGGAAATCGACGCCGGTCCAGCCCCAGGAGGAGGTCGCGAAACTCGGCTTTCCAAACCGCCGCGCTGGTCATTTCGAACCCGAGGTGTTCGGGGACGCCCGGTTTGGACTTCCACTCTCGATGGAGCGCGCCCCAGCCGTTCCGTTTGACCACGGTCTCGGCATCTTCATCCGCGACAACGTCGTCCACGGGGCGTCCGGTCGTGCGGAACATCGAACCCTTGATTTCGCGGACGTCGAGGTCGAAATACTCGTGGATGTCGACTCCGGGCGGAAGGCCCTGCCGTTCCCATTCGGCCTGGGTGTCCTGCCAGAACCACTCGAACACACCCATCCGCTCGGGACAGCGCTTGTGCTTGAAAATTTCGGTCAGGATCTCACGGCCGGTCATCGAGGCCAGAGTATCAGGAATGGGGAAACGCGACAACCGGTGCCTCGAAAACAGTGTTCTTCGGCAATCTCCGGCGGATGAACGGGGAAGCGTGAAAAATTGACTTAAACCGGTGATTCGTCTAAAATTGCCCCGCTTTGGCGGCGTAGCTCAGTTGGTCAGAGCATACGGCTCATATCCGTAGAGTCCGGGGTTCAAATCCCTGCGCCGCCATTTTTTTCCCTCCTTCCGCGCTTCTTCTAGGCATCTAAACATATCCGGATCTGCCGCTTGCGATCTGTGATAGAATTTTTTCGCCATGTCCCCCAAACGCAGACTCCACTCCGCTTACCGCAAGTTTCGAGCTTCCGTCCTCGATCAAGCCTTGATCAGACGGGGCGATACCGTCCTGGCGGCCTGTTCCGGAGGCCCGGATTCGATGGCCTTGCTCCATCTTTGCCTGGAGCTGGGCGGCGATGAGGGTTTCGCGACGGCCGCGGCCCATTTCAATCACGGCCTGCGGCCCCGCGCCGCGACGGACGAGCGGTTCGTCGAGGCGGCGGCCCTCAAGCTCGACATTCCCTATTTTGCCGGGCGCGAAGACGTCCGCTCGCTCGCCAGCACTCGGAGGCTGGGGATCGAGGAGGCGGCGCGGCTGGCCCGCTACCGGTTCCTAGAACGGGCGGCGGCCGAAGCCGGGGCGGCCCGGCTCGCGACGGGCCACACCATGAACGACCAGGCCGAGACCGTCCTCCTGCGTCTTCTGCGCGGCACCGGCCCCGCGGGGCTGGCCGGGATCCCGACACGACGCGGACTCGGCATCGTCCGGCCGATCCTGGCGCTGGAGCGCCGGGAAGTTCTGTCTTACCTCGCCGACCGCGGAATTGCCTATCGACGCGACGAGACGAATCTCGATACCGACATCCTGCGCAATCGTGTCCGGCACAAACTGATCCCTTATCTTGAGAAGAATTTCGAACCGGCGATCGTCCGCTCGCTGGCCCGGCTGGCCCGGATCGCCGGCGATGAGGAGGCCTGGCTCGAAGCCGCCGCGGCCTCCCGGATGAAGAAGCTTCTCGGGGGCTCGCCCGCCCTTCCCGCCCTGGACGCCGCTGCCCTCCGCCGCCAGCCTCCCGCGCTGGCCCGCCGCATGGTCCGGGCTTTCATCAAATCGCTCAAAGGGGACCTTCGTGACGTTTCGTTCGACGACGTGGAGGCGATCCGCGCCTTGGCCGAGGGGAAGCGCCTGACGCTCTGGAAGGGGCTGACGATCGAGCGGCGTGGCGGAAAGATCGTTCCGCTCGGGCTGGACTAGAAACCGAACTCCAAACCCAGCCGGGCTCCCAAGCGGTGCTGAACGCCCGCGGTCTCGGCCGTATAGATCATGATATAAGCGATCCGGAAATCTTCGAAGTAGCGGAAGAAGGTCACCGTGTCCCGGATCTCGAAAACGGCCCGCAGCCGGTCTGCCAGCCGGGCTTTCAGGCCGGCCCCGAATTCGATCGCGGGGCGGGTCTTGCTGCCGATCTCACCGGCGTTCATCGTCGTGATCCCGAAACCAGCCGCGAAGTAGGGTTCGAAGCTCCCCGCGCTGAATCCGTAGAGGAGACGGGTCCCCACGCTCCAGACGTCCGTGTGCGCGACCAGGAATTTTCCCAGCGGAATGCCGGCGAACCCGATGCCGACATCGTCGAAGATACTCGCCCGGCCCTTGGAGGCTCCCGCCTGGATCTCGAATCGTGTGCCGAGTCGATAGCCCAGCCATAAGCCTGCGTCCGGACTCGTCGGCTCCAGGGAAGTCTCGACGCCGGGGACATCGGCTGTATTGGCGAGGGGGATAAGGCTCCCGAGCCGGGCCGCCAGGGAGAAGCCGAACGTCGGCGTCAGCGTCCAGCGCCCGGCGTCCGCGATCTCCCCGGCCCGGAGCGGTGCGAGAGCGAAACCCAAGATGGCCGCCAGGGCCAAGGCAAGCGGTCGGGACAGGGCAGGAGGATTCATTTCTTGATCTCCGATTGCAGCCAGTTTCGCTCGACGTAGGTCGTGCTTATATCGGCCAGCGCTTTGAGCACTTGACGGCGCAGGACCCGGGCGGCTTCCTCGTCGGGGCGGGAGGCCAGGAGAAGGTCGAGAAGATGAAGGGCTTTGGCCGGCTCTCCGTCCTGTAAATGTGACTGGGCCAGCTTCAGCAGCGGACCCGTTCCGCCGGCCAGGGCCAGGAGGTCCGAGGCCACCGCATCCCTGGATGTATTCAAGAGAGTCGCCGGGTTTTCGTCGAACCATCCTCCATAAGCGAGGGCGATGCCGCGCACGGCCCAGGCTACGCGCGCATAGGTCTCGGGCAAGGCCAATTCAGGAGGAAGCTTAATTTCCCGAATCAGGGTTTCGATGGGCTTTCCGTCATTCATCCCTTGCACCGTGGCGTCATGCACGAAACGGATGGCCTCACGGAAACGGGTGACAAAAGCCCGGATGGTGTCCTTTCCGGCCAGCGGTTCCAGATGGCCGGCGCAAAGGTACTCGGGTTCAAGGGCCAACAGCCGGTCCAGGGAGGCGATCCAATCAAGAGCCCAGCGCGGCGGGCAACCCCGCGGCGGAGCCAGGTTGGGAAAAGCTCCGAAGACATTGTCGCCGACGAAAGCGGCTTGCAGATGGGGGATCCAGAGAAGGGTGTGGTCCGGGGTCTCGCCCGGTGCATGAAAGAACTCGAATCGGTGTCCGCCGAGTTGCAGGACGTATTGATCGCGGAAGGAGAGATCGGGCCAGGGATCGTCGGCCGGCCGGGGCAGGACATTGCCCTGGGCGGCGTCGCGCCGGGTAAAAAATCCGGACAACCTCTCGTGGTAAGCCCGGAAGTTTTTCCATTCCTGTTGGGCGATGACCGGGACTCCCGTGCGCCACCAGGAAGCGGTCCCCTGGGTGTGGTCGGTATGAGTATGGGTCAGGACAATGGCTTGCACTTGGCCGGGGAGGCGACGCAGGAAAGCTTGCGGGGATGCGGCGCCGCCGGGATCCACCAGAACATGGCCGGCCGGGGTGGTTATGAGGTAAGCCAGGGCCGAACCCGCCTCCCAGTAGAGTCCCGGTCGAACGGTATGATAGTCTTCCTGGGCCTGGGCCAGAAAAGCCCTGGTTCGATCATTTCCCGGTAAATCGAGCCACCAGTCCAAACGGGTCTGCCACAGTGTATCCACATACAGGCAGGACACGGCGTCGAGGGAAGGCGTCTGCCTTTCCGCCGTGATTCGGGGATGCAGTTGCATCGGATAATGGGCCAGGTGGGTGGGAACCTGAATCTGATCCGAGGACAGGCGCAGGGTGAGCAGGGCGCTCAAAATCGCCTGGTGAAGAAAATTCTGATGAAAAGGATCGCCGCAGACGGTTTCCTGAAAGGATTTGTCGGCCATCAAGGCGAGCGAGGCGTTCTTCCACTCGGCCATGAGACCCAGTGTTGGATCAAAACCCATGGCCACGGTGCTGAAGTAGGGATGGATGTCCTGTTGGTCCACCAGGGAACGCACCGGAGTTTGGGGCCCGGGGGGCCGCCCCAGCTGAGAATAAATCCCGTCCCAGTAGGCATCCAGCGGAAGTTCGGCTTTTACCCCCACTTGATTGACGAGGTGCACGGGGCGGATGGCCATCCGCTTGCCCGCGGCCGGCAGCCAACCGGACGGTTCGCCCAGGACGACGTTTTCCGCATCCAGGTAAACGACCATGCGAGCGGTTTCCCGCAAATGCTCCTCGGCGGCCGCCAGAGCCAGCACTTTGTTCAAAAACGGGTAGCGAAGGTTGCCCGGGGCCGCAGGGACCGGGATCAATTCCGCCCCGTTCTTTTTTAAATGGTCCGCTGACCATTCCCGGGGATTGACTTGAGCGGCGAAAAAGGGGGCTTTGGCCTGCTCACCGCCGAAGGTCCGCAGGCTCCGAAGCAGGATCGCCGCGGCCCGTGCCTGGGCCGAATTGGACACATAGGTCAGGAAAACGACTTTTTCGGTTTCTCCGGCGGGGACGGTTCGGGCTGAAAGGACGAGCAGGGCCAACATTCCAACCCAAAATCCCGGCCGGGATGATGATCGCCTTCGATATTCCCGCTTATCTTCGGTCTTGAAAAAGGGGGCGGCCATGGTCCTTCTCCTTAATTGATGCTTTCCGGTTTCAGGGGATGTTCCGGATGATCCCTCGACTCTCGTTCAGCGCAGGTAGTTGTCTTTCCAGATGTGGAACACCATCAGGGCCCAGAGCTGATGGCTGTAGTTTTCCCGCCCGGCCGCATGGGCGTCGATCATGGCCCGGATGGATTTGGGCTGGAATAACCCGTCGCGCCGCAGGCGGTCCTGGCAGAGCGTATCCTCCATCAGGGGCTTCAGGTCGGTCTTCAGCCAATGTTTGATCGGGATGCTGAATCCTTCCTTCTTCCGCCAGACGGTTTCCTTGGGCAGGAGGCGTTCCATGGTCTTCTTGAAGATCCATTTCGTATCGCCGTTGCGGAGCTTGAGCTCCCCGGGCAGACGGAAGGCGAATTCGATCAGCTTGTGGTCGAGGAGCGGTTCGCGGGCCTCGAGTGAGACGGCCATGCTCATGCGGTCCACTTTGACCATGATGTCGTCGACGAGATAAGTCTTAAGGTCGAGGAACAGCTCGCCCGTCGTCCGGTCGAATCCCTTCATTCGATCGAACAGGTCGGCGAACGGCTCACGCTCCCGCAAGCCGCGGATTCCACCCAGCGACTCGACGAATCCGGGGGCGTACAACCTTTTCTTGGTCCGATCCGAGAGGAACATCATCCAGCGCAGGTGCCGCAAGCCGCCCTCGTGGTCGAACCCCTGGGTGAACCGGCGCAGTTTATTCCAGGTTCCTTTTTTCTTGTCCGCCGGCTTCAAGCGGTTCACCGCGGCTCCGACGACTTTGCCGCCGACGGGCGCCAGCGGCCAGCGGGACATCCGCTGGGCCTGGTAATGCTCGTAGCCGGCGAAAAGCTCGTCCCCTCCGTCTCCGGAGAGGGCGACCGTGACGAATTGCCGGGCCATTTTGGAAACGAGATATGTTGGAAACATGGAGAAATCGCCGAACGGTTCGTCCAGGTGCTTGATGAGTGTTTCGGTGAGCTCGAGTGCCCGGGGTTCGAGGACGAGCTCCTCGTGCTCGGTCTCGAAGAGTTCGGCAATGCGCCGGGCGTGGACCAGTTCGTTGTAGCTCTGATCGGCGAACCCGATGGAAAAGGTCTTGAGGGGAGAGGCGCCGAGTTCGCGCATCAGTCCGACGATGGTCGAGGAATCGATGCCGCCGCTCAGAAACGCGCCCAGCGGCACATCGCTGACGAGCCGCAATTTGACCGACTCCTTGAGCAGAACGTAGAGCTCGTCCATGACGGCCGGGAGGCGTTCGGGCGTGATGTCCCGAGCGCCGTCGGGGGCCGGCTCCAGGTCCCAATATTTGCGGATGGTAATGCGCCCGGCGTCGTATTCGAGGATATGACCGGCCGGCAGTTTGAAGATGTTCTTGAAGATCGAGAACGGGGCCGGCACATATTCGAGCGTCAGGAAGAGGTCGAGCGCCCGAGGTTCGAGCTCGCGTTCGACGGCCGGATGGGCCAGGATGGTCTTGAGCTCGGAGCCGAAGACGAGCGTCCCGCCCGGCGTCAGGGTGTAGTAAAGCGGTTTGACCCCGACCCGGTCCCGGACCAACAATAGCTTCCCGTTCCGCTTGTCCCATAAGGCGAAAGCGAACATGCCCCGGAATCGATGGATGAAATCGCTTCCCCATTCCTCATAGGCATGGACGAGCGTCTCGGTGTCGGACTTCGTCCGCATGGCATGACCGCGGGCGATGAGCTCGTCGCGGACTTCGGCGTAGTTGTAAGCCTCGCCGTTGTAGGCGATCCAGATGGAGCCGTCTTCATTGGACAGGGGCTGATGGCCCGTTTTGAGGTCGATGATGCTCAGGCGGCGGTTGCCCAATCCGACGCGGTCATCGACATAGACGCCCTCGTCGTCGGGGCCGCGATGAACGATCTCTTGGCACATGCGCACGACGATATCTTCCGGAACGGGAAGGGGGCCCGCCGTCGGCCGGGCTAAACCGCAGATTCCGCACATGGCCGGTCCTTCATTTGGGGATCAGTTCGAGTTTGAAGAAAACGCCGAGATGGCGCGATTCGTCGCTCTTTCTATCTTCGTGAAAGGGAATGGAGCCCTTGGCCGCCTTGACCTTGAACCGGTACTGGTGGCTGACTCGGATCACGAATCCGTCGCCGACGGCAAATCGCAGGGTCCCTTTCTGCAGAGAATCGAGGACGATCGTTTGCGTCCTGCCGTCGAGGGTGACCGTGATCATATTGTCTTGACGGGGATTGTTGAGGAGGTGAACGACGACTTCCTTGACCGGAAAAAAAGTCCGCAGGACCATGTCGGCCTTTTGGTCCCCGTAAGTCCACCAGCCGTTTTCCTCGCGGTGCTTGGGATTGTAGTTATCGTCGAGGAAATAGAGGAAGCGGTCCTCGAATAGGGGCATTCCCCATTGCTGGCGATGAGCGGACGGCGTCGTGTTTGTCGGCAAATCGTTGATGAGCGTATATTCCAACGGCAGAAGGGTGAAGGGAAACTTTTTGGCGTGCATGGAGGGGGAGGACGAGGTCTGGAGCGGAGAGAGAAGAATGGGGCCCAGAAACACCGCGGCCATGGCCCAAGGCAGGATGGTCTCGGCCTTGGGGCGGATCTTGAGGCCCGGTAAAAAGAGAAACAGCGGGTAGATGCTCATGAAGTAGCGGTTGGCTAAAGACCCTCCCCCGCCGCCGTAATTTTGCGGCATCATATAGATATAAACCAGAATCTGGCCGGCCGCCGCGGCCAGGATCAACCAGCGGTCCAGGCTTTTCTTCCCCATGAAAAACAGGATGAGAAAAAGCAAGGCCGGAAAGAAATACCAGGCGATCCCCGTGAAGCGGCCGAAAATGTACCAAAACAGGTTGTAGGGGATGTACTTGACCGGATATATCGAACGGCCGACGTAGCCGTCCGTGGTCATCAAATCACCCGAAGCCGAGTCGAATGTTTGGCCCTGCTTTTCCAGGGGGAAATGGTAAACGAAACTCTTGCGCAGGCCGCCCTGGTAATTCCAATCCCCGGTCCAGAGCCAATTGGCCCCGAAAAAGACCGCCGCCGTGAAGATGAGGACGAAGCCCAGCGCCACGGCCTTCCAGAACTTTTTCCCCACCAGCCAAGTGGACAGGACGAGCGGGGCGGTCAGGACGATATTGGTCGGCTTGGAAAAGACGACGATCCCGGCTATTGCCGCGGCCAGATAATCGGTGGCGCCGGAAAGGAGGAACCGCCGCCAAGGACCCCAACATTCGCCCGGTTCCGACGCCGGAACCTGCGTTTTGAAGCGCCATAGAAAAAGAACGGTGAAGACGAGAAATAAATTGAAAAAATCGGGCGTGATCCAGAAAGCGTAAACGCCCGCTACGGAAGCGCCCAGGAATGTCACGATTTTGACCAGCGATAAACCCGGGCTGTTGGCCAGGGAGAAGTAATTCCAACCCATAAATAAAATCAGGAAAAGCAGCAAGCCGTTCGAAACGAGAGGACCATTCGGCCCGAAGACCCGGACAAACGGCGCGGCGAAGAGGGCGAAGGCATAGGACTTGGCGTAATAGTAATGCTCCCGGCCCTCCCGGACGACCTTTTTCAGGAAGATCCCGTTGGGACTGGACCGCAGGTCTTCCTCGTATCGGATCAGGTCCCGGGCCGTATATTCGAGGTCGCCGTCGAAGGCCAGGCTCTGGGCCATGGCGTAATAAACCGCCTGGTCGGCGAACACAAAGGGTTTATGAAGGAGCGGCAGGTTGGCGAACATGGCGAACCCCAGAAAAAGGGCGGAAATGAGGAAAACCGCCGTCAGGGCCGCTTTTTTGTCTTGTAACATGAGCTAAATCAATACCATATTCCCGGCCGTCAATTCAATCCCCTTCGCGGGATTCCAAGAATATGAATCCGCGGAGAAATAGCGAATCCTCGAAGCGGGTTGAAAGCGACGAAGCCCGCTTCACCGTCGGGTTATTTCGGGAAGAGGCTTAGGTAGGCGGCCATGATCCGATCGCCCCAGACCAGGGCGACGAAGGCTCCGGGGGCGAGAAAAGTCCCGTACGGCAGGGCGAACTGAAGATCTTTCTTCTTCACCGCTATAATGACGATCCCAATGATAGCCCCGGCGAAGCTGGCCAGGATGAGCGTCAGAAGGGTCTTGAGCCAGCCCAGAAAAACTCCCGTCATGATCATCATGGTCACGTCCCCCAGACCGAGCCCTTCCTTCCGGCGGACGAGATAGTACAGGCCGTAAACGAGAAGCAGAAAACCGGCCCCGACGGCCGCCCCGACCAGGGCCTGGCCGAAATGGAGGTCGTCCCGGAAGAAGGCATAGGCCAGTCCGAGCGCGGTCATGGGGAAGGTGATTTTATCGGGCAGGATTTTGTGGTCGTAATCGATGAAGGCCAGAGCGATGAGCGCGCTGGTGAACAGGGCCGAGGCGAAAAAATGCCGGCTCAAGCCGTAATGGAGATGAAGGATCACCAGCAGGGCCGGCGTCAGGAGCTCGACGAAAAAATACCGGGGCGAGATCCGGGTTCCGCAGGTCCGGCATTTTCCCCGCAGCAACAGCCAGGACAGGACCGGGATGTTGTCCCAGGGCTTGATGGGTGTCCGGCAGGACGGGCAGGCGGACGGCGGATGGGCCAGATTGCGGCCGAGCGGCAGGCGGTGAATGACGACGTTGAGAAAACTCCCCCAACACAAGCCGAACAGAACGATGAAGATCAGCGCTTCCATGGATTCACCCGGGTCGTGATCCCGCCCGAAACGGGGTCATAGAGATACTCCTTGTCGTCGAAATCCCTGGGCACCGCGCGGAGAAACCCGCTCCGGACGAGTTCATCGAGGGCCGCGGGGTTGCGCCCGAACCGGGCCCGGAAATCGAAGACGGCGTTTTTCAGGGCGGCGATGTCCACGGTCGACTTGATATTGTAGAGGTGGTTCGAGGCGATCTTGCGGATCTCATCTTCGGACGCCGTTTCATAGACTTCCTTCCAGGTCGCCCAAGCCGTTTGGTAATCGAGGGTCTTATACGCCGCGTTTCCATACAAGCGCTTGGCGATCGGGGGGGAGCCGGGGATGTCCATGGCCTTCTTGAAATAAATCTTGGCCGTATCGAAATCCTTGGCCAGAAGGGCATAGTGACCGGCCTGGAAGGGAAAAATCCAGCGGTCCGGATTTCGCTCCAGGCCCATGTCCAGGATTTTAATGGCCAGCGTCAGATCCTTGGCGTCGTAGAGGGCGATAAGCGAGCCGATCTCATAAGGATCGATATAGCGCGGATCGAGGTCGGCAATGATGGAAAAGATATGGGTGAAATGCTCGAATTTGCCGGGGATGGCCGGGTTTCCGTAGTACTGGATGGCCCAGATAAAGAGGATGTCGGCGACGAGCGAGGGGTGACCGAACGTCATCGGCTTGAGATATTTACCGGAAGGGATATAGATGATGCTCGAGCCCGGAATCTTGCGCCGGGCGATCCGGTCGTTCCCCATCTTCAACCCGGCCGACGCGGCCAGGGCCAGGACGAGCACGAGGACGGGCCAGACGCTTCTTTTCATTGCTTAGCCAGGATCTTTCGTCCCCGACGTGCTCCCGACGGCGGTCGGATCGGTTTGCTCTCGATTTCTCCGTTCGCCCGAATCCATGATTCTTCCCCGTCAGATAAAGTCCCGGCGCCGGAAGACGAGCACGGCCAGGGCCAGGACGAAGGCCGTATAACAGACGGCATAGGCCGGCGCGGTCAGCCAGGCTCCGCCCGGGATGCCCAGTCCGTGGACGACTTCGGTTTTAAAGTTGAAATTCTCCAGGTCCGGGAGGAGGGTATAGAGGACCCGGACGGCCGTCCGCCCGAATCCGGGGCGCATTTTTACGATCAGCGTTTCCAGGCTCCAGCTGAAATGGCCGATGAGGTAAAAGCTTAGCGAAAAAAGCGAGCTGAGGATGGGGGTTGAAAAGCTGGAGAAAAGAATGGCCACGGCGGTCAGGAGGATGAGTTCGAGGACGATGAAAAAGACGGCGGCCAGCAACGTCCATTCGATCGTGAAGGTATGGAAAAAGACAAGAAGGATGAAAATCAGGCTCATCAGACCGGTCATGACCAGGAGGACGAGTACCAGGCCGAAGAATTTTCCCAGCAGGAACTCCAACCGGCTGATGGGCTTGGCCAGCAGGGTAAAGATCGTCCGTTTTTCGATTTCCTTGTAGACGAGCCCTGTTCCGATCAGGATGGCCATGAGCGCCCCGAAAAAGGAGATCGAGGACAGCCCCACGTCCTTGATGATCTTGACTCGGTCCCCGACGGTCAGGAGGGCCAGCACCCGCGACAGCCCGATGGACACGGCGGCGAAGAACAGGAGGAGATAGAGAATCCGGTCGCGGACGGCTTCGCGGAAGGTGTTGAGGGCGATCGTGCGGACGATCATTTCGGTTTCACCATATCGACGAAGATGTCCTCCAGGGTTTGGGTTCGCGGGACGAGCGAGTGGACCCGGGCCCGCCGCACGCGGACGAGGTCCAGGACGCTCTCGACCCGGGCTTCATCGAAGACTTTGACGAGCGCGCGGCCGCCCGATTCCGAAACGAATTCGCCGAACGGAGCAAGGTCCGCCGCGGACAGGCCCGAGATGGTTGCTTCGGTGAAAAGAATCTTTTCCGAAACGAGGTCGGCCAGACGGCCCTGGCTCAAGACCCGGCCGCCGACGATGATGGCCACGCGGTGGCAGATCATTTCGATGTCCTGGAGGATATGCGAGGTGAAGACGACGGTCTTGCCGGCGTCGCGAAGCGACAGAATGATGTCCCGGATTTCCTTGCGGCCGAGCGGATCCAATCCGCCCAGCGGTTCGTCGAGGATGACGAGGGAAGGCTCGTTGATCAAAGCCTGGGCCAGACCGACCCTCTGGAGCATGCCCCGCGAGAATTTGCGGAGCGGCAAGCCGGCGGCCTTGTCCATAGCTACAAGCTTGAGCAGGCGGGCGATGCGCGCCCGACGCTCGTCCCTGGGGATTCCAAAGAGTTGGGCGTAGAAATCGAGAAATTCCGTCGCCGTCAGGTAATCGTAGAAATAGGGATTTTCGGGGAGGAAGCCAAGCTTGTCCTTGGCTCGGGGGTCGAGATGGGAGCGGCCGAACAGCCTGATCGACCCCGAATCGGGGAAGACGAGCCCGAGGGCGCATTTGATCGTCGTCGTTTTGCCGGCGCCGTTGGGCCCGAGATAACCGAAAATCTCCCCCTCGGCCACGGTGAACGAAATGCCCTTGAGAATCTCCTTGGTTTTGGGAATGAAGCCCAGCTTGAAGGATTTATGGACGTCGATGAGTTCGAGGACGGGCGTTGCGCTCATGCGGGTGTATTATAGCAAAAGCGGAATCAAATCGACACGCCGGTGTTGTCAACAATGCCCCTTCGTGCGGCTAGCCGCCGGCCGGGTCGGCCGGAGCGAAGGGGGGAGATGAATTCACCCGCGTTTCCCCCCGCGGAGGGGATAGCCGGGCGGTGGAATTTAAGCGACAATGAACGCACGATCCGGGTGAAGCGCCGACGGCGCTTTCCCGTCCCTCCTTTCAGCGCTCCCTCGGCCCCCTCGGATCGGGGGAGTCTATCCCCCCACTTCATGATCCGCGCAGAGAAAAAATCTTCTATCGGCGATTTTGGGATAGACTCCGGGCTGGGTCCTGGAAATCGGGTCTGTTATAATGAAAGCCGTCGGCCGGATTTCTCCAGGAGGTCGTCCATGAGCGATTTCGGCGGTGCCTTGAAGCCCTTGAAAGACCATCCCGTTTACGACATCGCCGTCGTCGGCGTGCCGTTCGAGGAAAAATCGAGCTATCTCCGCGGACAGGCCGCGGGTCCGGCTTCCATCCGGGCCGTTTCCACCGGCAAATGTTACAACCCCGAGACCGAATTGGGCGTCAACCTCGAACGGGACGCCGTCCTGGTCGATGTCGGCGACGTGGACACAGGCGGAGACGTCGACAAATCATTTGTCTTGACCACGAAGGCGGTTCGGGAAATCCTGGCCAAGGGAGCGAAACCTATCATTCTCGGCGGCGATCATTCCATCACCTATCCCGTCATCAAGGCGTTCGGCGAAAAGTTTCCCAAGCTCGATATCCTTCATTTCGACGCCCACCCCGACCTTTACGACGACCTTTACGGCGACCGGCTGTCCCATGCCTGCCCTTTCGCCCGCATTCTCGAAGACGGACTGTGCGAAACCCTGGTCCAAATCGGCATCCGAACTGCGACCGACGAACACAGGGAGACGGCCCGGCGCCATAAAGTTCGCTGGGTGGAGATGAAGGATTTCCGCGACGGATTGAAGCTCGCTTTCGATAATCCGCTGTATATCTCGTTCGATCTTGACGCGCTCGACCCGGCTTTCGCACCCGGCGTATCCCATCAGGAGCCGGGCGGATTGAGCATGCGCCAAGCCTTGGCCGTCCTGCAAAACCTGACCGGCGAGATCGTCGGCCTGGATGTCGTCGAACTCAATCCGTCCCGGGATGTTTCCCAGATTACCGCCGCAGCCTCATTTAAAATCATTCAGGAAGTCGCCGGCCGAATGATCCGGCCTTGAACCCGGTTTTCGGGACAGGGACATGGTGCGGACAGAATGGAAGAGATTGAAAATTTTCAGGGGTTCGAGCCCCAGGGTCCCTGGGGGGGTGATGCGGGCTGTTGTCAGCAAAAGGGGGGTTGATGATGGGAACCAAAAAGGTGGGGGCTCTCTCCAGCCCGCGCAAGAAAGCCGTGTTTATTATACGACGGGAAACATAAAAGGCAAGCTTTTTTTAAAAAATATTTTCAATTTTTATTGATATTTCAAGGAGGCAATAATGGACGAGAAAAAAATCGACATCAAGGTGGATGAAAATGTCGCCGTAGGGCAATATTCTAACTTGGCCGCCATTCGTCATTCGCGGGAAGAGTTCATCATCGACTTTGCTTTCCTCTTCCCCGATGGTCCGGCGGGCAAGCTTCTGAGCCGGTTGATCCTCAGCCCGGCCCATGCCAAACGTTTTCTGGAAGCCCTGCGGTCCAACGTCCAACGGTTCGAGGAGAGCCACGGCCTCATCGATCCCGGCGACGCTCCCCCGACGGTGGGCTTCGTTCATTGATGGAGTGGCGACCTATTCCCCATTGGGGAACAGGATGTGTTTGCACCCCCCCCTCCCCGAGCCCCGGCCTTCTTGACAAGGGCGGGGTATTCGATTGATACTTGTCCCAGTCCCCATGACATATCCTGCCAGGCTGTTTGTTGAGCTTGCCGGTGCGTTTTGCGGGGCGCAGTTTTCCTAGGAGGTTTTCCCCATGGCTTTTGAATTCAAAAACTCCAGAGGCACGGTCTATTACCTTCATCACAAAAATGTGACCCTCAAGGGCGGTCGTCAGCAGATGATTTATTTCTTCGCCAAGGAAATCAAGCCCGGCGCGCTGGATGCGGTCCCCGATATATACCAGGTCGTGGAAACCACCAAGACGGGGATGCCCATTCTAAAAAAGAAGTAAGTCCGTTTTTTGCGAGGTCCGGTCGGCGCCGGCCGACGTCAGCGCCGCCGGGGCCTTTTTTTTCGCTGAAAGTTTTGACTCCCCCCCGGTTTCCGATATAGACTCGAACCATGAGAGTCCATTTTCCTTGCCCGGCTTTCCTTGTCCTCGTCGCGCTGCTGGCTTCGGCGGCTTGCGGTCCGGCCCGGAACTCCGATGCTCCGGCCGAGACCAAAACGCTCAAGATCGCCGTCATCCCCAAGGGTATGACGCATGAGTTCTGGAAATCCATCCACGCCGGTGCCGTTCAGGCGGCTCGAGAGCTGGGGGTTGAAATCATTTGGAAAGGCCCCCAGAAAGAGGACGACCGGGCTCAGCAGATCACCGTCGTCGAGGACGTCATCAGTCGTGGCGTTAATGGAATCGTCCTCGCTCCGCTCGATGACCGGGCCTTGGTCCGGCCCGTTCAAGACGCCATGCGCGATAAAATTCCCGTCGTCATCATCGATTCGGGCTTGCAGGGCAGTGATTACGTCAGCTTCATCGCCACGGACAACTTCCGGGGCGGCGTTCTGGCGGCCCGAAGAATGGGCCAACTCCTCGGTGGGAAGGGGCGTCTCATTGTCATCCGCTATCAGGCGGGTTCGGCTTCGACGACCGAACGCGAACGGGGATTCCTGGAAACGGTGGAGAAGGAATTTCCCGGCCTGGTCCTTCTGGTCAAGGATCAGTACGCCGGCCCGACGACGGAAACCGCCTATCAGACGGCCGAAAACCTCCTCGGCCGATTCCCCGACGCGCAGGGCGTATTCTGCCCCAACGAATCGAGCACCTTCGGCGCCCTCCGGGCGATTCAGGAATCTCGGCTGGCCGGCAAGATCAAGTTCGTCGGATTCGACAGCTCCCCCAAGCTGGTTCAGGCGCTTGCCGACGGCCATCTCCAAGGCCTTGTCCTGCAGAATCCGGTCAAGATGGGTTATCTCGGCGTCCGTTCCATAGTCGAACACCTCCGCGGAGGAAAGATCGCCGCGCTCGTCGATACCGGCGTTTATTTGGCCACCAAGGAAAACATGGAGACGGCCGAGATCAAGGCCCTTCTCTCGCCCGACTTGTCCATCCTGGACAGATGACTCCTTCGCCCGCCGTTTCTCCGGTCCTGTCGATGCAGGGCGTCGGCAAAAGGTTCGGCGCCACCGTCGCGCTGGACGGAGTCGATTTCATCCTTCAGCGCGGCGAAGTCCATGCCCTGCTCGGAGAAAACGGGGCCGGCAAAAGCACCCTCATGAAGGTTCTAAGCGGAGCCGTGCGGCCCGACGAGGGCGAAATGCGACTCGACGGCCGGCGCTTCACCCCCGGCGGACCGCTCGAAGGCCGCCGCGGCGGCGTCTCCATGATTTATCAGGAACTCAACCTGGCTCCGCATCTTACGGTCGAAGAGAACATCCTCCTCGGCCGCGAACCGCACAAGGCCGGGTTTCTGCGGCGGCGTGAAGCGCGGCGGCGAATCGGCGAAACGCTCGATTTTCTTCATCATCCCGAGATCGGCCTCGATGTTCCGGTCCGGAAACTCGGCGTCGGCGCCCGGCAGATTGTCGAGATCACCCGGGCCCTCCTGGACAAAGCCCGCATCCTGGTCATGGACGAGCCGACCAGCAGTCTGACCCAGGAGGATACCGAGCGGTTGTTCCAGGTCATCCCCAAGCTTAAAGCCGAGGGCGTGAGCATCATTTATATCAGCCATTTTCTGGAGGAGGTCCAGGCCGTGGCCGACGCTTACACCGTCCTTCGCGACGGCCGGAATGCCGGGTCCGGACCGATCGCCGGAACCTCTCTAGATGCTATCATCCGGCTGATGGTCGGCAAGTCCGTCCATGACCTCTTCCCGCGCGTAGCCCGGAAAACCGGGGATGTCATCCTGACCCTTCGCGAGTTGAAAGGCGCGCGCATGGCGGAGCCGGTATCCCTTGAACTCCGGCGGGGCGAGATTCTAGGCTTGGCCGGGCTTGTCGGCGCGGGGCGGACGGAAACTTTGCGGGCTGTTTTCAACTTGGACCAGGTCGAAAGAGGCGCGGCGGCGATGTCCGGCGTCCACGGTCGCGGGACGCCCGGCGACCGGATCCGAGAGGGCATGGGTTTTCTGAGCGAGGACCGGCAGGGGGAAGGCTTGGCCCTGACGAGAACGCTCGTCGACAACATCACCCTCAGCCGCCTCCGGCCCTACCGGTGCTTCGGGTTGTTGGATGAGCGAAAGCGCGAGGCCGCCGCCGCGGATTGGATGAAGGTGTTGAACATCAAGGCCCTCGGCCCGCGCGGAATTGCCGGTGCGCTGTCGGGAGGAAACCAGCAGAAGGTCGCCTTGGCCCGTCTCCTCCATCAGGCGGCCGATGTCCTCCTCCTCGATGAACCCACGCGGGGGATCGATGTCCTGAGCAAGTCGCAGATCTACGAATGGATGGGCCGTCTGGCGGCCCAAGGGAAAGGAATCCTGTTTGTCAGTTCCTATTTTCCCGAACTTCTCGGCGTCTGCGACCGGATAGCCGTCTTTTTCCGCGGCCGGCTTGTCCTCGAGCGGCCGGCCGGGGAATGGACGGAAGAAAGCCTGATGGCGGTATCCATGACGGGAAAGGCTTGATTCGATGAAACCAAAGACCAAGCTCCAGTCGGCTTTTAATCTGCTGGCCCCTTTTCTCGGGCTGATCCTGGTTGTCGCTCTTTTCTCCGCCCTCCCCGATGTCTCGTCCCGGTTTCTGCGGATTTCCAACTTGAAGGCCGTCGCCACCCAGTCCGTTATCGTCGCCTTGGGCGCCCTGGGCATGACGCTCGTGATCATCAGCGGCGGCATCGACCTTTCGGCCGCTTCCAATATCGCCCTGTCCGGCGTCATCACGGCTTATGCCGTCAACGCCGGCGTTCCGCCTCTTTCGGCCGTTTTCATCGGCGTGCTGGCCGGAGCCCTGGTTGGTTTCATCAACGGAACGCTCATCACCCGTTTGCGGTTGGTCCCGTTCATCATCACCCTGGGTATGATGGGGATCGCCCGCGGGGCGGCCAAATGGATCGCCCATAACCAGAAGATCGACGCCCCTCTGACCTGGATCAATGAACTCATGTCCAAGTCGCCCCGGCCGTCCTGGCTGCTCCTCGCGCCGGGCGTTTGGCTGATGATCATTCTGGCCCTGGCCATGGCCGTCCTCCTTCGCTACACCGTCTTCGGGCGGCAATCTTTTGCCATCGGTTCGAACGAATCGGCGGCGCGGCTGTGCGGCGTGAGGGTGAACCGGGTCAAGGTCATCCTGTATACCGTCGGGGGGCTTTTCTGCGGGCTGGGCGGGGTGATGGAATTTTCGCGGCTCACGGTAGGCGACCCGACCGTGGCCGTAGGCCTGGAGCTCGACATCATTGCCGCGGTGGTCATCGGCGGCGGCAGCTTGAGCGGCGGCGAGGGCAGCATCCTGGGGTCGATGATCGGGGTGTTCATCATGTCGTTTCTGCGCAACGGCTGCACTATGATGGGCTGGCCGAACTATGTCCAGGAGATCATCATCGGCGTCATCATCGTCGCCGCGGTAAGCCTGGATCGCATCCGCCATCGCGCCGCGGCCTGACGCCGCGGACGAAGTCCCGGGCGGAGATTCCGAGGAGGCTCATGGTTTCATGAAAAATAACGCGCCCGCTCCGCTTCGGATCATCCATGCCCGGGCACCGCTCCGCATCAACGACATCGGTGGTTGGACGGATACCTGGTTCGCCGGACGGGGGAAGGTTCTCAACATCGCCGTCGGACCCGCCGTGGAGGTCCAGGTCCGGACTTTCGATCGCCGCGGGCGGGACCCTAAGCGGGTTACGATCCATGCCGAGAACTTCGGACGCACCTTTCGGATGGATCCCGATGTTCCCCGCCGGGAACCCCATGGCCTTCTCCAGTTCGCCGTCGGCAGTCTGCCGCTTGATCCCGGACTGTCGATTGAGATCCGGATCCTGTCGCCGGTCCCGGCTGGAATTTCGGCCGGGACTTCGGCCAGCGTTACCGTCGCCCTCCTTGGCGCTTTGAACGTCCTGCGGCCGAAGAAGCTGGGCTGGGCCGGCTTGGCCCGGCTGGCTCATCGTGTCGAGACGGACAAGCTCGGCGGGCAAAGCGGCATCCAGGATCAGATTGCCGCCGCCCATGGGGGGATCTCGTTCATCGATATGTCCGACTATCCTAAATCCCGCGTTATGCCTGTGCCGGCCTCTTCCCGGATGCGGGCCGAGCTCGACCGGAGGTTGAGCCTGGTCTATTTGGGCAGTCCCCATCGATCTTCTTCGATCCATGAGGCCGTCATCGCCGAGCTCGAAGCCGGCGGTTCCCAGCTCGAGATTATCCGACGGATGACCGGGATCGCCGCCGCGGCGCGACGGGCGGTCGCTTCCGGAGACCTGGAAGCTTACGGCGAGGCCATGGTCAGGAACAACGAATGTCAACGCCGGCTGGCCGCCGGGCTGATCTCCGCGGCGGCGGATGCCGTATCGACCGTCGCGCGGCGATACGGCGCCTTGGGGTGGAAGGTCAACGGGGCCGGGGGAGAAGGCGGTTCGTTGACCCTCCTGGCGGCGGCGGATGATCTCCTCCGCCGCCGGATGAGCCGGGCGATCGAGGCCTTGGGCGGAGGTATCCGGATCATCCCGACGTCCCTTTCGCCGGGCGGGGTCGCCGCCTGGACGGTGTCGGAATAATCGTCCGGGAGACCCTTCGTCATTTCCGGTCCGGGAAAAAATCATCGTCTTCGCCAAGGATTCGGCCGGCCTGCTGTCTAACTAAACGAATCAGGACATAGGAGGTCCAGAATGAAAAAATATATGACGATCATCGCCATGTTGGCGGTTGCGGCTTTCGGGCTGAGCCTGTTCGCCCAGGAAAAACCCGCCCCTCCGGCCAAGCCCGGCCAACCGGACGTCCAAGCTCCGCTGGCCCGGGTGAAGGATGCCTTGAACATCACACCTGAACAGGAAATTAAAATCAAGGAATTCAACAAGAACCGGGCCGAAGCGGGGAAAGCCTTCGCCGAGCAGATGAAAAAGGTCCGCCAGGATATGCAGGCCTTGCGCAAAGACGGCCAGGCCGACCCGGCCAAGTTGAACGACCTTATCGATCAGTCCTTCAAGCTGCGGGCCGATCAGGCCAAAGCCGGCTTTAAAAACGCCGAAGTTTGGAAGAAAATCTTCACCCAGGAACAGCTCGACAAGATGAAAAACGTCCGCTCGAGGCAGGGAAGAATGGGCCTGATGGGCGGCGGGATGAGCCAAGGCCAAATGATGAGAGGCCATGGCCGGATGATGCGCGGTCAAGGCCGAATGATGAGAGACCGCGGGATGACGATGCGTGGTCGGGGTATGGGCATGCAGATGGGAATGGGTATGCGGATGGGCATGGGACAGCGCTTTCTCGGCATGCCGGGGATGCGGGAAATGCGCCGTCCCGGCATGAGGATGAAGCGACCCATGGATCCGGGCCGGGGCCGGGGCATGATGATACCCGATAAAAAGTAAATTCGGCTCTGCTGAGTGCTCCCCCGTTCCTCGTCCCTTTAAATAGGGGTGGGGGGCGGGGGATTTTTTTGGCATGAATAAATTCGGATCTCTTCCATGCTCTTTTTCCGATTCCGCCCCAAATGTCCAAAATCGAGGACACTTCGCCGGCCGTTCCTACGCTCTTTCAGGGAGGGAAGATTGGCACGCTTCTCGCAATATAATGGGGCGAGAGGAGAAATACGATGAAAAAACTGTGGGGCATCACAATCGCAGCGGCCGTGATCTTGCCTCTGGCGGGTTTCAGCCAAAGCGCGAGCTATTACGACCGCAGTTTTACCCGGATGAGTTTTGTCCAGGGCGACGTCTTCGTCCAGAGGGCCCAGGATCTGGGTTTCGAAAAGGGCGAAGTCAATCTCGTTGTCGTCGCCGGTGATAAAATCGGGACCAAAGACGGCCGTCTGGAGGTTCAGCTCGGCCGGGGCAACCATTTGCGCCTGGATCGGTACACCCAAATCGATCTGGCCAATTTGCCGGACCGCGACCTTCTCCCGACCAAGCTCCATGTCCTGGCCGGCAGCGTTTTTCTCCGCGTCAATTCTCTCGATCGGGAAAAGAACATCGAGATCCATACGCCCGACGCCTCGTACTATATCCTCGCCGAAGGCCTTTACCGGGTCGACGTCCGGGATAACCGCGAGACTGAGTTCAGCGTTTACGAAGGCGCGGCCGAAGCCGCGGGTGAAGGGGATTCTCGAACCGTCAACGACCGCCAGCGGATCAGCGCGTCCGACGGCCGGTTCGTTTCCGCGCCTTTCTCGCTCCTGGACCGCCGCGACGAATTCGGCAATTGGAACGATACCCGCGACGGACTCTATGCCAGGAAGCTCGACCGGAGCTATCTCCCGGCCGAATATTCCGACTATGAGAATGAGCTCAACCAGAATGGCGACTGGGTCGATGAAGGCTCCTATGGATCGGTTTGGGTCCCTCGATCGACCTACTCCGACTGGCAGCCTTATACTTACGGCCGTTGGGCCTGGTACCCGATCATCGGTTGGACCTGGGTCTCGTCAGAGCCTTGGGGCTGGTGCACGAGCCATTACGGCCGCTGGGGCTGGCGGCTCAATCTGGGCTGGTATTGGATTCCCCAGAATCATTGGGGTTGGGGCCCGGCTTGGGTAAACTGGTGGCATGATGATTATTATGTCGGCTGGTGCCCGCTGAGCTATTACAACTACCCGGCCGTCATCATCAACAACAACTTCTACGATCGCCATCAGGACCGCAACTTCCGTGATTATTCGAGGACGATGGTCATGATCAACCGCAATCAGCTCCAGGACCGGCGCATCGACCGGATCGCCCTGGGCCGGGACCGCATCCTGAGCCGAGCCGGACAGATCAACCTCCAGGGTGCCCAACCGTCCATCCGGCCGGCGTTCGGCCGCGAAGACCGCATGTCCGGGCAGGCGGCGCAGGCCCTCTCGCGTAATAACATCAGGACGATTGACCGCGGCTTCGCCTCCAATGGCCGCCGCTTGTCTTCGGAAGACACCCGTTCGTCCGCCGGTAGTCGGCCCGCGGATGTCTCCTCCGGGTCAGGCGCCCGCGTCGGGCGGCAAGGCGACAGCGGGAGCCGGGCGGGAACGTTAAGCGGCCGTACCCAGGAGATCACCCCCCGAGGCCGGCAAGACTCCTCCGCCGGCGGGCGGGTAAACGGAGAAGCCGGTAATATCCGTTCGTATCCTTCTGAAAACGTGAGGAATTCCTCGTCCGGCGGCTCCGCGACCGTGCGCCGGACCGATCCGGGCTCGGAAAACAGGTCTACCGGCGCGGGCGTGATCCGACGTTACGACAGCCGCTCGGACGGTTCCGGCGTATCCGCCGGCCGGGCCGCCGGCGGGTCCAATTCCTCCACCGCGAGGACAATTTCTCCGGGATTGGGATCAAGCCGGAATCGGGAATATTCCTCCGGATCCGGATCTTCAGTATCCTCGCGTTCCACATCGCCCTCGACGAGCGGCCGTTCCGTCGAGCGTTCCTCTTCTTCATCTGCAATCCGCAGTTTCCCATCCAGGGAATCCGGATCTTCCCGCTCATCCGGAACTTCCTCACGGTCAAGCGACAATAGAATTTCTTCGCGCAGCTACAGCGCTCCGTCCGGCAGTTCGTCCCGGAGTTACAGTTCCCCCTCGCGGAGCTCGAGCTCCTCATCGCGGAGCTACAGCGCTCCCTCACGCAGTTCCAGCTCATCTTCGCGCAGCTACAGCGCTCCGTCCGGCAGTTCGTCCCGGAGTTACAGTTCCCCCTCGCGGAGCTCGAGTTCCTCATCGCGGAGCTACAGCGCTCCCTCACGCAGCTCCAGCTCGTCTTCGCGCAGCTCCTCGTCCTCTTCGTCCCGGTCGTCCTCCGGGTCAAGCGTTTCGCGAAGTTCGTCCTCGTCCGGACGATCTTCAAGCGGGAGCGCCCGCCGGCGATAGCTCAGTACTAACCCTGAACATGCCCCGGGCTTGGCGGGCAAGTCCCGGGGCCCCGGCCGCCGTCGATTGGGTTGGTTCCGAAGCCTCCTTTTTCATAGATGGCCGGGTGCCTCGAGAGCGGCGCCCGGCCATCGTCTTTTACGGCGGCGAAAAAGGCGATCTTCGGCCCCCTTTACTTTTTGAAGAGTCAATGGTATAAAAAGTACTTGGTCCACTATTCGGAATGACTTTGTCCATGGAGGTATCCGTCATGTCTTTCAAGAAAAGCATCGGAATACTGGTTGTTTCCGCTCTGGCGATCGCTTTCATCTTGACCGGCAATATCGCCTGTTCCAAAAAAGCCGGCGACGGTGCCGCCGCGCCCGTTGTCGAAGGTGAGCAAGCCGCTCCCGTATCCCAGGAAATGAGCATCAAGGAAGGCGTCAATGACATCACCGGGACGGTTAAAAGCGCGCTTGGCAAGTACTTCTATATCGTCCAGATGCCCGGTTTCGACATCACCTTGAGCGGCAATTTCGATGCCGCTATGCTGGTCGGCAAAGACGTCAAGGTCAAAGCCGAGTTCCATCGCGACCGGCCTTCGCTCCTGGTGGCGCAGTCGATCGAGGCCAAGGAGGGCACGGCCCCCTTCGCCATTGTCTACACGGCCTCGGAAACGGGCTATCCCCAGGATTTCTTCGATCAGAAAATGCGGGCTGAATTCGCCGAGCTCAAGATCACGGCCATCACCAAAGCCGCCGACTGGGAAGGCAAGGGCAAAGTCAAAATTCCCGGCCGGTTTATCCCCGCTTCCGAAAAGCAGGTGGCGGCGATCGCCATCCTCGATGACAATGACAGGGAAACGGCCCGGGTGATCGTCGACAATATGACTGAATACACCAACTACTATCTGAAGAAGCTCCGCTTGTTCAACAAGTTCTGGTTCTACCTGACGATCAAGGAAAGCGTTCCGGCCAACCAGCGCGCCAAGGCCAAGGAAATCTTCCACGCCGACATCGTCTTTGCCGGTTTGTACTGAGAGGGACATCCGGCATAAAAGCGGTTTTTCCCCCGCGCCCGGGGGGGCAAGTTGAAATCTCTGGTCCGGACTAAAAAGGTCGTCGTTTTTCCCCCGCGCCCGGGGGGGCAAGGCCGGATTTCCACCGGCATAATCGAACCCCGCTTTTCAGGTCAAAGACGCGGCCAATCCGTTCAGGGCTTGCGCGGGATCTCCGCGAAGATGGATTCGCAGGAGGCGGCGCCCCATCTCCTGGAGCGCCTCCCGATCCCCGCAGGCCTGGGCGTCGATAAGCGTCCCGAAGGTGAATTCAGAATTCGTCGAGTCCGGGTCCATCGGAATAGCCGCATCAATATCGTGAGCGCCCGTCAATTGGATGAATAATCCGTTCCCGCGGTCGCCTTTGTGGAGTTGGCCCGTGGAATGGAGAAAACGAGGACCGAAATCATACACGGCCGGCCTCCGAACCGCCGTCTGAAGCCGCAAGGCCAGCCAACGCAAGGCCGCGGCGACGGCCGGATGAGGAGGCAGGAAAGCCTGGAGCGCGAGATAGTCTCTGCGGCCGGCGCGCCCGACGAACCGGCGCAGAGCATCCGCTGCCTCGGAGGTTTCGAAATCGGTTTCCACGGCGGCTGGGGCCCCGGGCTTTGCCTGGGGGTCCACTTCCGTCGCGAAGGCTCGTCCCTCGACCGCCAAGCGGACGTCTTCATAGACCGGGCGGCTTTTGGGAAGGCTTCCGGTGCGACGATAGATTTCCAGGACCGCATCGGTTTTCTTCTTGGCCGAGGCAACATTGGGTTGGTCGAAAGGATTGATTCCCAGCACATGCCCGGTAACGGCCGTGGCGAATTCCCAGAGGAAGAATTGTTCCCCGAGACCGGAGAGGCCGTCCGTTGCGATCGTAATCATCGGCCTTCCCGCGTCGGCCGTTTTTTTCGCCGCCGCGCGCCAGGAGGTATCGCCCGGGGTATCGAACACGACCCACAACACGTCGTCGCCGAATTCGATCAGACCGTCGGTGTCAACGTGGTTTTGGGGGTCTCGGCGTACGAGAGGCAGAATTCCGCGGCCTTCTTTTCCGGTGCTTTCGGCGACCAGTTGTTCGATCCAGGCGCCCAGGCTTTCCAGCCGCGGCGGAAGGAGGACGGCCATCTTATCCAGGCCTTCCCTGGCGGCCGTGCCGAGGAGCGCCCCGAGGAGCGCGCCGGGATTTTCCGGGATGATCCCGGCTCGGCAGGCAGCGGCCGCCCGGCTGGCCGAAGCGAGAAGCGCTTGGACATCGATGCCGAGTAGCGCCGCCGGGACAAGCCCGAAAGGCGACAGGACGGAGAAACGGCCGCCGATGTCGGGATCGCCGGCGAAGACGCGCCGGAAACCAAGCCTTGCACCCAGATGTTCGAGAGATGATCCGGGATCGGTGACGGCGGCGAACCGGCGTCCGGCGGCCTCCGGGCCGAGGAGGGCGGAGGTTTCCGCGAAGAAGTATTTCAGGAACGAGCTCGTCTCCAAGGTCGATCCGGATTTCGACGACACGATGAACAGGGTCCGGTCGGGGGGGAGCGTTTTGCGGAAATGGAGAACGGCGGACGGGTCGGTGCTGTCCAGAACATGAAGGGCCGGAAAACCGGAAACCGGCCCCAAGACGCGACCGAAAACCTCCGGGGCCAGGCTTGAACCTCCCATTCCCAACAGCAGGACATGTTCGATCCCCTCGGCTTTCACTTCCGCGGCGAAGCGCGAGGCTTCGATCACCGCTGCAGCGGCATCATCGGGAGCCGTCAACCAGCCCAGGCGATTGCCGATTTCCTCGTCGCGATTCTTCCACACCCGGTGATCCCGGGCCCAGATGCGCGGGACAATGTTTTCCGCTTCGAGCGCGGCTATAGCCGACCGGACGTGAGCGTCGAGCGAACCGAAATTGGCCAAGCGGATGGGCGGATTGTTCATGGCGCCCCGATTGTATGCCGAGCCTCGGCCTTTTTCAACGGCGGCGAGCTGAAGGCTCGTCCCTTGATATCATCATTTCCGACCGCGTCGAGGCCCATGGGGGGGCCGCCGCTCGGCCGGAATCAGGATTTTTTTTCATTTCGAAAAAAGATCCGCTCCTGTCTTGAATATTTCGGCCTAACAGACGATGATAGGGAAGTCTAAATCCGCGGATTTCAATGCTGCGAAGGAGCTACTTATGAAACCGTTCCGTCGATCGATCGTCTTGGTCCCGGCCTTCCTGGCCGTTTTATCTCTCGGGCTGTCGGCGCAGGATAAACCGAATCCGGATCAGATCCTCGGCGCCTGGCTTCTCGAAGTCAGCGCCGGCGGCGCCGTCTACTACCTTCCTCTCGAGCTCAAGCTCGTCGAGGGCAAGATTACCGGCGCACTCAGCGAGCAGACCGGGATGTTTTCCAACGCCCCCCTGACCGAGGTATCGTGGGACGGCACGACGTTCAAAGCCGATACAAAGATCCTCACGCCGGACGGGGCCGAACAGCTGTGCAAGCTTGAGATGAAGCTTGCCGAGGACAAATTCGTCGGTACCCTCACCATTGAAGGCATGGGCATGTCCGTCCCGGTCACCGGGACGAAAAAGTAAACGCGGAAACCCGTGAGTCTCCGCGAAACCAAGGGGGAGAGGGAAGTCTTATGAATACAACGCCGTCCATCCCCCTCGAGTCCGGGCCGTTTCATCCGGCCAAAGCTCTGTTCCGGTTCACCATCCTGATTTTCGTCGCCCTGCTGTCGTTCGGCAGTTATTTCGCCTACGACATCGTGGGGGCAATCGCTCCGACCCTGGTCGAGGACCTGGGCGCGTCGCGCGGGACGATCGGAGCCTTTTTTACCGCCTATAGCGTCGCCGCCATCCTGGCCGTGCTCATCGGCGGAATGCTCATCGACCGGCTGGGCACCCGCAAGGCGAGCCTGCTTTTCTCCGTGTTCGTCTTCGTCGGTGCGGCCATCGTCTGGCAGGCCAAGAGCATCCCCGTCCTTTTTCTCGGCCGGTTCATCTTCGGGGCCGGATCGGAGCCGCTCATCGTGGCCCAAAGCGCCATTCTGTCCCGCTGGTTCCGCAACAAGGAACTGGCCCTGTCTTTCGGGATTTCGCTCACCGTCAGCCGTCTGGGGTCGCTGTTCGCTTTCAATACCGGCGAGCTCGTTTCCCAGTACTTCGGGACTTACCGGGCGGCCCTGCTCGTTGCCGTTGCCGCCTGCGGAATCTCGCTTTTGGCCAATCTCGTCTATATCGTCATGGACCGGCGCGGGGCGCGCGTACTGGGCCTTCAGGACGCCGGGGGCGGGGATAAAATCGTTCTGGCCGATATCAAACAGTTCAAGCCGTCCTTCTGGTATGTCACGTTCCTTTGTCTGACTTTCTACGCGGCGATCTTTCCCTTCACCAACCTGTCGACCGACTTCTTCGCCGACAAATGGGGGATCGCCAGGGTCGCCGAGGGGACGGGAGGATTCATGACCCGGGTTTTCGGCAGTTTCCTCCATATGTTCAGCACGGCGGGCGGAATCACATCGATCATTATTTTCGCCTCGATGATTCTGGCCCCGTTCGCCGGCCGGTTCGTGGATAAGATCGGGCGCCGGGCGACCTTGATGGTTTACGGCTCACTCATCCTGATTCCCTGCCATCTCCTCATGGGACTGACCCGGGTCTTCCCGATTTTTCCGATGATCGCCCTGGGCTTCGCTTTCGTCCTGGTTCCCGCGGCCCTCTGGCCGTCCGTACCGCTTATCGTCAAGAAGGACCGCGTCGGGACGGCTTTCGGCCTGATGACGGCCATCCAGAATATCGGCATGGCCCTTTTCCCGCTTCTGAGCGGCCTGTTGCGAGACAAGACCCACTCGTATACCGCCGGTCAGATCATGTTCGCCGGGCTCGGAATCGTCGGGCTCGTGTTCGCCTTGCTCCTCAAGCGGGCGGACCGGCGCGAGGGCGGCGTCCTGGAGAGACGCCCGGAAGCGGCTTCATGATCGACACGATCATCTCTGATCTCGGCAATGTCCTGCTCCGCTTCGACAACGCGATTTTTTTCCGGGCCATGACCCGATTCACGGCCAAACCGGTCGAGGAGATCCGCGGTATAACCCACGACAACGTCGACCTCCTGACCTTGTTCGAAAAAGGCGCTGTTTCGGAGATGGATTTTTACGTCAACGCCAAAGACCTGCTGGAATCGACGGCCAGCTTCGAGGAGTTTTTTACCGTATATGGCGACGTCTTCGCCTTGAACCAGCCCGTGCTGGAGCTTTACCGGCGCTTGCGCCCGGGCTTTAAAATGGCCCTTCTTTCCAGCACCGACATCATGCGCTGGACGTTCATCAAGCGGCGTTTTCCGGAGATCCTCATTTTCGATCACTACGTCCTGTCCTTCGACATGGGCGTCATGAAGCCCGACCCGCTGGTTTACCGGGAGGCGCTGAATCTCACCGGAAGCGGCCCCGGGACCGCCGTATTCATCGATGACCTGCCGGAAAATGTGGCCGGGGCCGAACGGATGGGCATCCAAGGGATCGTCTTCAGTTCGGCGGCTGAGCTTGAAACGGACCTGGCTCGCCTCGGAGTGACGCCGCCGCCGCGACCCTCTTAAAACCTCTCGACCGCTTTTCCAGGCGACGGCGTCAGGGACTCCAGACTTTTCGGTGCTCCACTTCCGCCGCCCAGGCCTGTCCCTTGGCCGAAAGGCTCGTTATTCGCTCGGAAATCGTTTGTATGAGGCCGCTCCGAGGCCGAAAAACGGCCCCGGAAAATTTTAAAAAATCACTTGACAGTCCCCGTCAATAGGAATAAATTTGCCTCAGTAAATACAAGATATTGTATTTGCGGGCAAGAAACCCCACAAGATATAGGCCAACGAAGAGAGTTCGTTTTCATTTTTAGTGGTTGTTTTCGGGCCCCTTCAGGCTAGGAGGCGTGGTATGAACTCAAGAATTATTTCCCGGATCAAGAAGCGCGATGGAACAGTAGTTGATTTTACTCCGGACAAGATCGCCCAAGCCGTCTTCAAGGCCATGAAGTCACAGGGGATCGACGACTACAGCCAGGCTAAAACCGTCTCCGATATCGTGGCCTTCATCATCGAGGAGAAGTTCGGCGGTTTTACCATTCCGTCGGTCGAGCAGATCCAGGATATGGTCGAGCTCGTGCTCATGAAACGCGGCTACCACGAGGTGGCAAAAGGCTACATTCTCTACCGCGAGCGACATAAAAGCATCCGCGAGGCCCAGCAGACCGGCCTCAACCTGGAGCGCTTGATTCGGGATTACATCGGCGATCACGACTGGAAGATCCGGGAGAACTCCAACGAGGGTACGATGAGCTTCTCCGGGCTGAACGCCCGCGTATCGGGCGAGGTCCTGTCCAACTACGCCCTCAACCATATCTACACTGAGCCCATCAAGCGGGCCCACCAGGAAGGCGACTTCAACCTCCACGACCTCTCCTACCCCATTGTCGGCTATTGCGCCGGCTGGTCGCTCGAGAATCTCCTGCGGCGGGGATTCGGGCATGTCCCCAACCAGGTCCATTCCGCCCCGGCCAAACATTTGGAAACGGCCACCCTTCACATGGTCAATTATATCGGTACGATGCAGGGCGAATTCGCCGGCGCCCAGGCTTTTTCTTCAGTGGACACCTTCCTAGCGCCTTTTGTCCGGTTCGATAATCTGGATTTCGACCACGTCAAGCAGGACATCCAAAAGCTCGTTTACGGCCTCAACGTGCCCTCCCGCTGGGGCTGGCAGACACCGTTCTCCAACCTGACCTTCGACTGGACCGTTCCCGGCGACATGACCAACAAGCGCGTCGTCGTCGGTGGCCGGGAGAGGGACGCCGTCTACGGCGAATTCCAGGCCGAGATGGACATGATCAACCGCGCCTTCCTCGAGCTCATGGTCGAGGGCGACCACCAGGGCCGCGTCTTCACCTTCCCCATCCCTACCTACAACATCACTCGGGAATTTCCCTGGGACTCGCCGAACGCCCGACTCCTGTTCGAGGCCACGGCCAAGTACGGGATTCCCTACTTCCAGAATTATATCGGCACCAACCTGAGCCCCGGCGATATCCGGGCTATGTGCTGCCGCCTCAACCTCGACCAGCGCGAGCTCCTGCGCCGTCCCGGCAGCATCTGGGGCCCCGGCGACTCGACCGGTTCGATCGGCGTCGTTACGATCAATTTCAACCGCATCGGCTACACGGCCAAAACCGCGGACGAGTTCAAAGCGCGCCTGCGCGAACTCATGGTCCTGGCCAAGGATGCCCTGGAAACCAAACGCGAAATCGTCAACCACATGCTCGAGCTGGGCATCATGCCCTACACCAAAGTGTATCTGGGGCATTTCAACAATCATTTCTCCACGATCGGCGTCTGCGGCATGCACGAAGCCTGCCTCAACCATCTGGGCAAGGGCATCGGGACGCCCGAGGGCCGCGATTTCGCCGTCGACATCCTGTCTTATATGCGCGACGTTCTTCGCGAATTCCAGGAAGAGACCGGGAATCTCTATAACCTGGAAGCCACTCCGGCCGAATCGACGTCCTACCGCATGGCCCGGCTGGACCGTGAGAAATATCCCCAGATCGCCACTTCGGGCACGGATCGGCATCCCTATCTGACGAACTCGACCCAGCTTAACGTCGACGCCACGCGCGACGTCTTCGAGGCCATCCAACATCAGGAGGCCGTCCAAACCCTATACACGGGCGGGACGATCTTCCATACTTTTCTGCCCGAGGCCATTGATTGGGAGACCTGCCGCAAGCTTGTCCAAAAAATTTCCGATACGCGTATTCCCTATTTCAGCATCACTCCCACCTTCAGCGTCTGCGAACACCATGGCTATCTCAAGGGCCAGCAGCCGCGCTGCCCCGACTGCAACACCGAGACCGAAGTCTTCTCCCGCATCGTGGGTTACCTGCGGCCCATCCGAACCTGGAACGACGGCAAGCAGGAAGAATTCAAGGACCGCACGCCGTATACGCACATCGGCTGAGCGGGAGGGGACTGCGCCGGGAAGACCGAGGAGGGCCGGGACCATGGAATATTTGCTCTTCACCTACCCGAATTGCCACAAATGCGACGCCCTCAAGGCCTTCTTCATCGAACGAGGCTTGGCCAAACAGGAGTACGACGTCACCCTCAAGGAGGGGCGGCTCAAAATCCGCGACTTCCTTCCCAGCGTCAAGCGCGACGAGAAAGGCTCCATCATCCTCCCTACACTGATGTGCGTGGAGGCCGGCCGGGTGGAGACCGTGATCAACACCCGCGAGGATTTTGAAACGTGGTTGCGATCAAGGGGTTAGAGAAGTTCGCACCCAAGGACTTTCCCGGGTTCATCGCCTCCACGGTTTTTCTGGGCGGTTGCAATTTTCGCTGTCCCTTCTGCCACAATCCCGACCTCGTCCTCCAGCCCGAGCGGTTGGCCGACATCCCCCTGGATTTTTTCCTGGCCTACCTCGATTCCCGCAAGGGGTGGCTGGAGGGGATCTGCGTTTCGGGAGGGGAGCCTCTGCTGGCTGATGATCTGGAGATGTTTCTGGCCGTACTCAAGGATCGGGACCTCCTGGTCAAGCTCGACACCAACGGATCAAAACCCGAGCGGCTCGAAGCGCTTCTCCAGGCCGGTCTGGTGGACCGGTTGGCCATGGACATCAAGGCGCCGCTCGACCGCTACCGCGAGGTGACGGGGTCGAAAGTCGAGCCGGCGGATATTGCCCGGAGCGCGGAAATCGTCAGGGAGGCGGGGCTTCCGTACCTGTTCCGGACGACGGTCGTTCCCGGGCTGATCGATGATATCGATATTGCGGCCATCGGCCAATGGCTTAAGGGCGCGGCCGTGTTCCAGGTCCAGCAATTTTCCCCAGTTAATACCCTGGACGCGGATTACCGCAAGATCCGGCCCTACGGGCGCGACGACGTCAAGCGGCTGGCCGCGGCGGCCGAGCCGTACTTCGGCGAAGTCCGCGTCGAGGGGATATAAGAAGAGGACACCATGCAACTCCAAGTTAAACGAATCGTCCCCCAAGCCAAGCTCCCGTCCTACGGGCATCCGGGCGATGCGGGGATGGATCTATTCGCCTGCGTCGATCATACCCTCGAGCCCGGCGGGGTTTTCGCCGTCCCGACCGGGATCAAGATGGCCATCCAGGCCGGCCACGTCGGCCTGGTTTGGGACAAGAGCGGGATTTCGCTCAAGGGTGTTCACCGGCTGGCCGGCGTCGTGGACGCGGGCTATCGCGGCGAGGTCCAGGTGGTCATGATCAACCTGGGGCGGGAGCCGTTCGAGATCAAGGCCGGGATGAAGATCGCCCAAATGCTCATCCAACCGGTCCAGGCGGTCGAGGTCGTCGAAGCCGCCGAGCTCGACGACACGGCGCGCGGCGAGGGCGGGTTCGGGAGTACAGGGTTGTATTGACTGGGTTTAATTTACCCGCCAATCATTTCAGTTGGAGTTTTCCCTTCACTTTTTTAAGAATCATATTGGCATCTTTGG
>CAZLAM010000046.1:0-14368 GCA_964557435.1 uncultured Eubacteriales bacterium | reverse complement strand
GGGAGAGATGGCAAAATGACGGCAGGTTAGACGGATGTTCTGGCAACTTCGATGAAAGTCGATCCATCGGAGCCTTACGGCCGCAGTCCGCGAGATTGTGCCTTGTCGAGCCAGGGACCGGATAAACTCCGAGCCGGGGATAAGGTCGCCATAGGAGGTTGCTTGGTGGGGGTACATACCCCCTATCCTACCTTCCTAGGGTGTCCACCATGTATCTGGCCTAGCACACCAACAAGATTTGCGAAAAAAGACGCCCGAAAATTAAACCCATTCGACTCCCCAGGCTTTGCAGTCCTTATTCGCGAAGCGAATTAGGGCGGGCTGAACCCTACAAAAACCGTAGGGCTTGCTCACCAAAGTCCAGAGCATGCCCTATAAAAACCATAGGACTTGCCAGGCAAGGCCCGGGGTATATCCAGGGTTAATACTGAGCGGCGCTTTTGTCCTAATTTATAAATTAGGATTGGCGCCGCAAATGTATAAAAAACCCGGCAACTTCCTAACAGAAGCCACATAACACTCGGCAGCCCGAGCAGTACAGCGCTTCGCAGTCCTATAGGAAGCTTCTGAATTAGGGCCATTGGCACCGGCTGCGCCAAGGCTTAGCTTCCGTGTTCGAAATTGGAACGGGCGTTTCCCCTCTGTTATCGTCGCCGGGATGAATATTCCAGGAGGAGCAGGCATCGATTTTTTTACTGAATTCCGCGATCGAAAAGGCGGAAGCGTCGGCCGCCTTCTCCCGGCGGGCTATTCTCGGCGCGGATCGATACTGACACGGGTTGGCGACCCAGGCGCGGCCCGCAAGGGGCCGGGGATGCGCAGGACCCCGGCCGCCTGATCGAGCAGATCCCTCTGCACATATTTTGGCGCCGGCAGGCGGGGCACATCTCCGGCCAGGGACCAGGTCATGGTCAGGCCGTCGAGGTCGATGTCGATGACCATGTCGGCATATCCCCCGTTTTTATCAAAGCCGAAATATTTTTGCCAGGCGTCCAGATCGAGCCGCAGGGTCGTGCCGGCGTCGGGGATCCAATTCAGGCCGCGGCCGACTGATTGCTCCTCGCCGCGCGCCCCGCCCCAATCCCGGGTGTAAAGATTGCCGTCCGCCGTGTTATCCGTGTTGGAGAAATCGATGGCCTTGCCGCAGCGGTAGAAGATGTTGTTCAGGACCTTGTTCCGGCGCGTTGTGCCGCCCCTTGAACCGACGATCCGGCTCTCTATGTTTCTGAACTTGATGGCCGCGTCCTGGGTGTGTCCGATCAGGTTGTGGGCCACGACGGTCTCGTCGCTCCCATCGATGGTGATGCCCCAGCCGCCGTGGCCGGGCATGTTGTAGGACCCCCCGCCGGCTCCCTCGGTCGCTTTCCAGATGATGTTGTTGTCGATCATGTTGGGAAATTGGGAGGCCTCGAGATAGATCCCGCCCCGCAGCGTCTCCAGGTTGTCGCCCATCACGTTCCCGGTGATGCGGGTGTTGGAGTTCTTGTAATCGAGCCAGATGGCTTCGGCATGGATGGTGTGGCGGATGACGTTGCGGCGGAGCAGGCAGTTCACGGCCTGGTGCAACTTGATCCCGCCCGTCTCCCAGGACAGCTCGACGTCCTGATAGCCGACGTGCTCGATCAGGTTTGAATCGATAAGGGTGTCCTGGACGGCCATTCCGGCGATGCCGCAGACGCCGACGTCGTCGATGTGATTGCGGCGCACGATGGCCCAGCCGACGACGGGAGGCGTCTCCATGTCCCAATCCTGGGCGCCGATATCGAGGGCCACGCCGTTGGCATGGGTCAGGGAGCAATCCTCAATGATCCAGTGATGGCCCCGGTTTAAAGAGACCATGCCGCGTTGCGGCACCGGAAAGGCGTTGGCCGCGTGTTCAAAATTGAGACCCTTGACCCGGATATAGGAGAGCCCGCGCGTCCGGGAGCCGAAGACCTGCTCCTGGACGGCCAATTCCACTTCGTGCCCGGCCGGATCGGCGTCGCCGGGAAGGCGGACATGGATGGCCAAACCATCATGCTCGCACCAGAATGTGCCATCAACCGCAGCCAGGTCCTGGTACAGTTCGACCTGCTGGAGGCGCCGGCCGTCCACGAAGATCTGGCCGCGCCGGGCCAGATATCTCCATAGCTCCTCGGGCTTGGGTTTTAAATAGACCCGGTCCTGCATGATGCCGACCATGCCGAAGGGATTGTAGCCGCGGAAATCCAGGTCGTCGAGACGGCGCTGATAGATCTTTGTCTTGGCCCGGCCCGCCGTGGGCAACTCGAGCTTGAATCCGACCGAAGGCTCCCAACCGGTCTTCACAACCCGGGACCCCTTGACCATAACCTGGGCGCCGGGCGCCGATTCGTAGCTGATGACTTTGTCGGGGCCGGTCCCCCCGCGCGCCGGATCGACACGTTCCCTATAGACGCCGGTCATGATGACCACGCGCTCGCCGGGCTGCAGAACCTGGGCGGCTTGGCCGATGGTTAAAAACGGCCGTTCCATTGTGCCGGGATTCGAATCCGCAGCCGCCGGATTCCGGTTGTCCACATAATAGGTCCGGGTGAACACAAACGGCCGTTCCCAGGAAACAAACTCGCGTCCGTCGGGAAGTAAAACACCCGTGGCGCCGTATTGGCCCGCCGCTCCTCCCCCGATCAGCCCCGGAAGAGTGAAAACCATGGCCAGAAGAAAAATGCGAACCGGCATGGGTAACCTCCTCACATCCGAAGGGTCAACGATAGAATTCGAGGCAGGAGACCGCGATATCCGCTTGGAATTCTTCACCGATGGCCACGACGGCGATCCGCTCGAGTTTTCGGGTGTCCATTCGGGCCTTGAGGTTTTCCGGTTCGAACCGGTCAAAGGGAATCTCGATCGATTTCCATTGGGCGCCGGCTTCGAAGGCCGCGCTGTAGTACTGCCAGGGCAGGCGGGTTTGGGCCGTGCGCAGATGAATATGATATTTTTTACCGTTCCCCCCGACCGAGATCCTCAGGCCCCTGAATTCCCCGGCGTCAAAGGGCCGGCCGTTTCGTTCCAGGGAAAGTGCGACTTGGATGAATCCGCCGCTGTTTTTCAGAGAGACCCGACCCTGGAGGTGCTGGGATCGACGCCCATCGACGGGCTCGATTTTGGAAACGGCGTCGGAAATCCCGCCCATGACCCGGTCCGTGAACATGCGCCACTCGGTACCCAGCGCGGAAACGCCTTGTTCGCCGGAAAAATCGTCAATCAGAAAGCTCGAAGACTCTTGCATAAGCGCCTCCTCCGAGTGGGAGCCCATACGCGGAACCGCGGAGATCGTGAAGAAGGCCAAGCCGGCCAGCCTAACCACCAGCAAGCCTCGCCGCGAAAGGGCGGAATATTTCTTCCTCATAGCCATCTCTCCTGGACTATCTGAACATCTCCAAGCATCCATCATTCTATCACGTCATCGCCATAATATCCGCCGGCAGCGCGCCGCTCGGTTGATCATCAGACGAACGGGCGGCTCCGCCGTTCCTATTTACAAAACAATTAAATTCCCTGAAAATGGAGGAGGAGAGTCTGGAAAGGATCCGAAATCAATGAAGCGCCTGCTTCTGCTTATGGCGGTTGTCCTGATCTGCTCGCCCGCTGCGTTCTCCCACCAGCCCCGGCTCGTCCGAGACCAGCCCTCCATCACGGTCCGCAACCCGGAAATCTCCCAAGCTTTCTACGCCTGGCTCAACGGAAGCGCCCAGACATACTACATCCGGAGCGACACACCCTTTCACCTCTATCTCAATCTCCTTGTTCCCGACTTGTCCGGCATCGACACGGACTATACGGCGGTGATTTATAAAGAAGCGGAGTCGCCGGAAAACATAGTCGCCCGGCTGGAGGGAACGGGATTTTCCTGGAAACCGTTCTATGAGCCGTTCGGCGGCGATCGCTATCTTCTCGGACCGGAATTCGAACGGGATGTGGCCGAAGGGACGTACATCGTGTCCGTCTCCAATCCCCGCTTCCGCGGCAAATACGCATTGGCCGTGGGGAAGAAGGAAAAATTCCCGCCCGGAGAATGGCTGCGGACCATCGCCGTCCTGCCGAAGCTGAAGAAGCAGTTCTTCGGGAAATCCCCCTTGACGGCCTATTTCAACTTGACCGGCTTGTTCATCCTCGTCGGCATCGCCGGCGCCGTTGGCTTGAAGAAGTTGATATTTTAGGGATTCCCGCCGTTTACCGATTTGAATCTGCGGGCACCAATTCCATCGATTGGAAATACATCAAGTAATGGTCCAGTTGCTTTTCCGGATGAAGTCGGAAGATCGTATCGTGGCCCGACTTCAGATCGAAATGACCAATGGTTTCCGTCTTGTATTCGTACCAGCCAGGCGTCGGCTTGACGATGCCTTTGATTTTCTCGCCGCCCGCCTCCACGATATAGCGGCCGTCCTCCCACCCGGGGATGGCCGCATAAGTGATTCGGACTTCGTACCGACCGGGTGTATCGATCCGGACATGCCATTCCATGCCGTCGTCCGGACCCTGCATCTTCGAAATATGGAATTGCCCCTCCTCCCCTTTCCGATTGAACCGCTTGTTCGCTTTTCCAAAGGTGGCCGCCGAAGAGAAGTCCAGCGGGATGAAGCCGCCGGAAGCCGGCTGAACGATAAAAGGATCGATCCGCGGGGGACCCTCGATCTCCAGGACGACCACGGAATTGATCGGGTCCGGGGATTTTTCGGGCAAGGCGATCAAGAGCCCTCCGTCCGCATCCCTTTTGGCCTCCAGCTCGGCGGTCTTATCGGCCAGAAGAAAGGCTTTTCGAACGCGGTTGTGAAGGCCTTTCAATTGGAGGAACCCATCCTTGGGCCAATCGAACACATGAAGGTAGAGGAGATTTCCTTTCCGCGTGCAGAACCCCCAGGGCAATTCGGACGGGAAGGGCGAGGGAGAGGCTGCATAAATGCTTTCGCCGTTTTGCCGGATCCATTCTCCGACGCGGGTCAAAATTTCAACCGAAGGCTGAGGGATGATTCCCTCCCCGGTCGGGCCGACATTGAGAAGATAATTCCCGCCCTTGCTCACGATGGAGACCAATTTGCGGATGACTATGGCCGGAGTTTTCCAGTTTTGATCGAAGCGGCCGTAGCCCCACGTGTCGTTGAGCGTTTGCGGCGTTTCCCAGTACTCTTCAATGCCGCCTGACGGCATCCCGTTGTCGGTAAGGCTCTGGTAATCGCCCAAGAGCTCCTTGTCATAATGGCCGACCCGGCCGTTGACGAGGCAACCAGGCTGGAGGGAATGAACGAGATCGGCGAAGGCCTTGCCCTGTTCCTGGGTATACATGCCCCGGTCGAACCAGACAAGGCCGAGCGGACCGTAATTGGTCAGGAGTTCCTTGAGTTGGGGGATGGCTTTTTCGTCAAGGTATTTTTGAAACAGCTCCGGATGATCCATCGTATCCAGATTGGTTTGGGAGGTCTTGAAATCCCAAGTATTGCCGTAGGCGAACGGGTTCTCCCAATCCTCGCGGTGCGAATAATAGACGCAGAATTTGATCCCCGCTTCGGCACAGGCCTCGGAGAGTTCCTTCAATGGGTCTCTGCCGAAAGGAGTATAGTCGACGATATTGTAAGGACTGGCCTTGGAATCGAACATGGCGAAACCGTCATGATGCTTGGCGGTGATGACGATATATTTCATCCCCGCGTTTTTAGCCAGGTCCACCCAATTCCGGGCATTGAACCGGGTCGGATTGAACGTCGCCGCGATCTTGCGGTATTCCGCGACGGGGATCTGAAATCGATGCATGATCCATTCGGCAATGTCGCCTTGTTCGATTCTTTTCCCTTTCCACTCCCCTCCGAGGATCGAATACGGCCCCCAGGTGATGAACAATCCGAACTTGCCGTCTTTGAACCAGGCCGGAAGGGCGGGATTGTTGCGGGGAGGATCCGCCGGCGGACGATTTTTTTCACGCTCGTCGGCGCAGGCCGACATCCCGAACAGCAACCCCAAAATCAGAATAGCCAGACCTGTAAGAGTCGACAATTTCATGGGTCTCCTTCCCCGGAATCCCTAACCAGCGGACCGGACCTTGATTCTTGTTTTTAAATCCCATTTTGCTCCCGCCGACAAGCATAAAATGACGTTCGGGGGATGTCAAGAACGGTTGAAGACCAACCCGTCCGGCCCGGCGGCCGCTCGAGCCTCCGGATGAGCATATAATCGCTTGGACCTCGCCTTCCTGGCTTGGTGGGTATTCCGGCATTCCGGCCACCCTTTCCGACAACGGACGAAAAGTGACCGACTTCGCATCGAAATCAGTGGCCGGCTTCCCCCGGAATAGGTAGCCGGAATGAAAATTGTCATTCTGGTGATTGGCTTTTTTGCTGTGATCTCGTCTTGTATCATCGGCCGGGACCGTGTTTTTCGCCACTCTTTGATGTACGGGTACCGGCCCCGGAAGTAATCGGGGTTTTGTTGGAGCCAGCGCTCCTGGGCTAGATGTTTACGAACTTTCCGACAGGCGGGACGCCCGCAAGCCTTCTGCCGGATTCCGACTCTGGGATTCGGCCGAAAAATCCGCCCGCAGATCCAGGTTAGGCTATCAAGCAGTGTTGTCTCAAGTCCTTCCTTGCCCTTCCGACTCTCGGTGCCGAAAGATGGACAAGCCGTCCGGACACTAATTCTAGCCCAAGCCACCCAGACAACATTCTGGTCGAAAGGAGTTTTGGTGACGGCTATGGAGCCGACGGACAGGCCTCGACAAGATCATTCAGTAGGAAGGAGTGCGCGTTGCCTATAATCCCGATTTGAAAATCGGGTTTTGGCGCCGTGAATGTATCAATTTTTTAGGAATGAAAAGAGATTCCAGTCCGGCACGGCCCATACATTCCGCCTGATCTCTTCGTTGGCGTTTCCGGGATAGATCACTAAGCCGATTCCAGACCCATCGCCGCGAGATTTTAGAAAGGTCTCTACGGATCGTCCATCGGCGGAGGTCGCCCGGTCATGGGACTTGACCTCCAAGGGCAGGGCCAGGGGGGCGGCGGCCACAATGGTCATCACCGCGGGCAGGATCTTGCGACGGTCGGTCATGCCCCCCAATTTACCACAGAATCCGCCGCGTCCGGACGGTAAATATCGCCGCCCGGCGCAAGGGGAGGAGATTGACAGTGTTCGCCAATAGTTTTATATTGGTAGTTGCTATGGCTACTACTTATGGCGAGAATGCGATCAACTCCCTGCGAGACATGGGCTTTACCGAAATCGAGGCCCTGGTCTACGCCTTTCTGGTCCGCAGCGAACCGGCCACCGGCTACCGCATCAGCCACGCCATCGGCAAGCCTACGGCGAACACCTACAAGGCCATCGCCGGTTTGGTGCAGCGGGGCGCCGTCCAAGTGGACGAAGGGTGCAGCCGGCTCATCCGCGCCGTGCCTCCCGGCGAGCTGCTGGCCGGTCTCGAGCGCCGGGAACGCCAGAGGCGGGAGGCGGCGCGAACGGCGCTGTCCTCGCTGGAGCGCGAGGAAGGCGATGACCGGGTCTACGCGCTGCGTGACTGCGACCAGGTACTCGAGCGCGCCCGTTCGATGCTGGCGCGCGCGCGGCAGATCGCACTCGGAGATCTGTTCCCGAAACCGATGGCGGCTCTGACCGACGATCTGGCCGCGGCCGCGGCGCGCGGCGTGCGCGTTGTCGTGCAAAGCTATGCTGATGTATGCATCGCCGGGATCGAAGTGATCCCGTCGGAGGGTTGCGAGCGCGCCTTGGCCGCATGGCCCAGGCAGCAGCTCTCTCTTGTCGTCGACGCCGACGAACATCTGCTGGCCTTGTTCGACCCGCAGATGGAACACGTTCGCCAGGCGGTCTGGAGCCGCAGCGCCTTTCTTTCCTGCCTGCAACACAATCACGTCGCAATGGAGCTGTTGACCAACTCCGGCCGGGGCTCGTCCGGACCGCTGGGCGGCATTACGCTGCTTCGGAGCAACCCGCCGGGGCTCCATCGCCTGCGCCGAAGTGCCGAAACACCCGCCGCCGAAGGAGATCCATCATGACGTCTCGCCTGTTCCTTGTTGTATTCACGGCGCTCGCCATCGCGGCCGCCGCCGAAAAGCAATTTCTTATCCTCATATCACGCCTGGCTGGCAAGACCGCCTGCAAGCTCGCCGCCATCTATCACCATGTATTGCCCGGTGATGAATGCCGCGTCATCGGATGCCAGGAAGGCAAACAGCGCGGCCACATCATCCGGTTTGCCCAATTTATTCAGCGGCAGTTTGTTTTCAAAAGCCCGGCGCATTTCGATGGTGTATTCAGCTTCCTGCATGGGCGTCATGATAAAGCCCGGGCAGACCGCATTGACACGAATCTTCGGCGCCAGCTCCAGCGCCATCGAACGCGACAACTCGATCACACCCGCCTTGGTCGCGTTGTAATCAGCATAATAGTGATAGCCCGCCAGGCCATTCGTCGAACCCATATTGATGATCACGCCGCCGTTACCAGCCAGCATCCGGCGCGCTGCTTCCTGCGCGACATAAAACACGCCGGTGAGATTGACATCCATAACACTGCGCCACTCCTGCGGCGTGATGTCCATGAACGCATGGCGGATGCTAATACCGGCATTGTTGATGAGTACATCCAGACCGTGTGTGATGCCATCCATCTCACTGAAGGCGCGCTTGACCGACTCAGGGTCGGCGACATCGGCAGTGATGTATCCATGCAAAGCCGGCAATTCTTTTTTGAGCCGCTGACACGCGGCTTCATCGCGATCGAGCACATAGACACGCGCCCCTTCCTCGAGAAACCGTTTGGCTGTCCCAAAACCGATTCCGCCTGCCCCGCCTGTAATAAGAATTCGTTTGTCTTTTAATCCACGCATAGCAATCTCCTTTCAAGATAATTCAATTTGCCGCCAACCTCATTGTATGTCACCATGAAACCAGAGACCCTTCAGTCGCAATAAACGCTCCTTCAGAGTGGCATATTAGTTTAGGATACAATTCGATAGACTGTCCGTTCGTGATATCCAGTGACGACCGTGAAATGACCGGCAAGCAGGGCATCCACTTCATCATCGCCTGTATCCACCAGCAGGGGCTGAAAGCGCAGTGCATTCAGCTTATCGGATGTACTGATGACGATGATATTTTCGCGCCCGACCTTGCGAATCACTTCCGGACCGATCTGCTGGTTGCCGCGTCCAAACAGGAATCCCTGCCCTCCGATCGGCGTGACAATGATCTTTGCAGGTGCAGTTTCAATCATGGTCAACAACTGTGCCTGGGTGACATCCTGTGCAACAAGTTCGCCGTTGCGGATGACATCCACACCGACCAGGGTCTTCGCAACGCCCAATTTCTGCGCAAGCGCGCGCGTGGTTGTGCCCGGGCCGAGGATATACAAGACACCGCGTTGCATTTCTTCGATTACAGACACGGCAATGGACTCAGCCTGCCGCGCTTCGGATGCGGGGCTGGGAACTTTTTGATTCTGCGCCAATAACGGACGATACGGCACGCTCAAGTACCCGTACAGGCGAGTGCTGACCCTGCCGGCGCGATAGGCGTCTTCATCGAGATCGAGCACTTCAGCCTCACGCAAGCGCGCCTTGTCATCCAAGAACAGCATGGCCAATTCGCCCGCGTGCCTGGGATTGGTGGCGAATACGGCCGAATGGATCTTCACTCCGGCGGGGATGCCAAGACACGGATATTCCGCGGGGACCGCCATACAAATATCGCGGGCGGTACCGTCACCGCCTGCAAAGAGCAGCAAGTCCATATTGAGTTTGCACAGGTCAGCTGCGGCGCATTGAGTATCCTCAGCGGTCGTCGCACCAGAACGAATCCTGCCAATCACCTTTGGAGCGAAGCCCGCATCCCTCGCAGAGGTCTCGCCCATTTCGAGAGGATACGTGAGCACTTCCAGTGAGTCCCGTATCGAAGATAACGGAAGCAGGCTCGAGGTCGTGCGTTGAAGCGCTTCGGGCACAGCCCCGAGTTCGATGGCACGGCGGACCGTATCCACACCGTCACTTCCTTTGAGTCCAACACGTCCGCCAATGCCTGCAAAGGGATTAACGATCAATCCAATGCGGTTCATTTATTTTTTAGCACCTTGCGACGATAGGCGCGCCAGGTGACCGCCCACGCCTCGGGAGCATCAAAGGATTCCTGGTCAATCTTGTGGACGGTGCTGTTATGCGGCGCTGTATGGATGATTTCTGGATTAGTGTAAGCCTCCTCGACAATATGCTTGAGAATGGCCACGTATTCGTCCAGATCCTCTTTGGAATAAGACTCCGTCGGCTCCAGCGTCATGGGTTCGGGAACAACGAAGGGATGATGACTGGTCCAGTAATGCGTGCCGAAGTCGGCAGCGCGGAAACCGATCTCTTCCGAGTGTACGCCCGTATCGTTTGTAAGTTGTTCCCAAGAGTAGCGCACCTGCTCGATGCGGCGCTTACCTTTGGTGTAAGGCATGCTGACGCCGCGAATTTCAAGCACTTTCGCGAGCAAATAGTTATTGTTGAGCACCGAGGTTTCGGCAGCCATGCGCAGGCCATCCGCGCCGAGACTCATCACCCAGGCATAGGCCTTCAATACATTAGGCACCACGCCATACCACGGGCGGATCTTGCCAATGCTCTGGGGACGATTGAAGTCGAGATAATAAGACGTGCCATCGAACTCCACCGTGGGGGTCGGAAGGAAAGGCGATATATCTTTTTTGACGCCGCACGCACCCGCCGCCGGACCACCGCATCCATGCGGTGTGGAGAAGGTCTTGTGCAGGTTGAAGTGACAGACATCAAAACCGGCGTCACGGGCACGCGTAATACCAAGAATGCCATTGGCATTGGCCTGGTCGTAAGAGCACAATCCGCCCGCTTCGTGGATAATACGCACGAACTCTTCGATGCGCGGATTAAACACACCCGTATCTTCGGGGTTCGTGATCATCAACGCGGCAGTATGTTTGGAAACTGCGGCTTTGAGCGCCTCGATATCGGGATACCCATCGGCATCCGGATAAAGCGTGATGACCTTGTATCCCGCGACCTTGGCCGCCGCGGCATTCGATGGATGCGAGAAAATGGTGGTGATGACTTCATTGCGCTGTTCGTTTTCGCCGCGTGCCGTGTGATAGGCACGAATCATCGAGATATTGGCATAAATGGCGGATGAACCGGCCCCGGGCTGGAGCGTGACACGGTCCATGCCCGAAATTTCCTTCAAAATCCCTTCGAATTTATACATCACTTCAAGAATACCCTGCACGGATGAAGCCGGTTGAAGCGGATGCAATTCGCTCATCTTGGGGGAACGCGCCAACTGATCGTTGACCTTCGGGCTGTACTTCATCGTACAGGTGCCCTGACCGATATCAATGTTCAAGTCCACGCCCAGGTTCTCCTGCGAGAGGCGCATATAGTGACGCACTACCTGTAATTGCGATATCTCCGGCAGGGCGGGCGCGGATTTTCGTTTCAGGCTCTCTGGCAGCTTATCCGCCGGATCGCCGACAGTTTGAACAAGCGTTTCTTCCGGTTCGGGCGGCAGGACGCCGCGCTGACCCGGGACACTTAATTCAAAGACGACGGGTTCGTCCCAACTCGCCTGGTGAAAACGCCGCAGGGCGGGTTTCTTTGCTACGGCCTTTGGCTCAACGTGTTTCTTTACGGTTTCGTGTTTCATTTCAATACCTCATAAATTGCAGAAACAAGCCCGTCAATATCAGCTTGTGTATGGGTTTCGGTTACACAATACAGCGCGCATTGGCCCAAAGCGGGAAACGCCGCGCTCAAATCACCGCCGCCAAAGATACCGCGCTCATGCAATGCCTTGTTGATGTTCGCAACAGTTTTGCCTGTTTTATTAAAATCAACAACAAACTCCTTGAAATGCGGCGTATCCATAAATTGCACGCGGGCATTCGGGATGGCGGCGATCTTCTGCATGGCATAGCGCGCCCGCTGCATGATGCCACGTCCGATTTCCTGCATACCCTGCGGCCCCATCAAGGCGAGATACACGCCCGCAGTGATGCCCCACAACGCCGCCGCTGTGCCGACCCACTCATTGCCTTCCTCTCTTACGGCAAAGGACGTACGCTCATAAGCCACATCACCAAAACCGTATTCGCCTTCGACGCTCGTCGTTGCCACGCCGAACAAACGTGACGGAAACTGCATGACGAACTTTTCCTCGTCGCGGGTCGCGATGAAGCCCGCCTGACCGCCGCCGTAATTCATGTGGATGCCCAGCGACTGGATGTCACCACAGACGATATCGCCTCCATATTCGACCGGAGGGTTGATCACACCCAATGAAATTGGGTCCACGCCGACGACGAACAGCGCGCCGTTCTCATGGGCAATGGAACCGATCTCAGCGGCCTGCGTCTCAAGAAAGCCAAGATAGGATGGGTTCTCGATAAACACCGCGGCAGTCTGATCGTTGACCTGTTTGCGCAGTGCCTTCAAATCCATCAAGCCTGTGACAGGATCGAACGCGACCAGCTCCACCTGCAGATCGGGACGCACGTAATCGCGGATCTTCGAGAGACTATCGGGCGATATGCTCGCAGGTAAAAGCGCAATCCGCCTGCCGGTGATGCGTCCCGCCATGCGGATGGCAGTGCCCGCCGCCTGAAAACCATCGTAGACCGGCACGTTGACCACATCCATGTTGAGCAGTTCAGCCATCATGCTCTCATACTCGAACAACGCCTGGAAACGGCCATGATCCTCGTATGGCTCCCCCGCGTAGGCCGTCAGGAATTCACTGCGCGAATTGATCTCGTCACACACCGCCGGAACGTGATGTTGCGCGCAGCCTCCACCCAAAAAACTCAGCACTTCACGCGTCGACTGGTTCTTCGCCAACAGTTCCTCTACGTGACGTACGAGTGCCGCCTCCGATAGCAACGGCTCAGGCAAATTCAAGCTGCGTTTCAAGCGGATCGACTCGGGAATCTCCGCGTAGAAATCATCCAGGCTCTTTGCGCCCGCCGCCTTGAGCATTTCTGCCCTGGCAGCCGGGTTGGAGTTGGGGATGTATGGGTAAACTAGGGTCTTTTTTGGGATCATATTGATCCTCCTATTATGAGGTAAAATATGCTACAATATAACATGTCAATGATATATTTTATTACATATCAGGTAGATGTCAACAGAGTCATGTCATTGCGAGACGGTGCTCTTCCGTCGAAGCAATCCCCCGTTTTAGCGAGGAGAAAGTCCCAGTTCTTTGGGGATTGCTTCGCTGCGCTCGCAATGACAGCAGGACGAAAAGAGTATTGCTATGCCCAAAATCAACACAAAAAAAACAATTGTCTACGATCAACTAAAGAGGAACATTATTTCCGGCGAGATCAGCGCCGGGACAATCATCAACGAAGCTGAACTTGTCCAAAGCCTGGGCATCGGCAAGACCCCCATCCGCGAGGCGCTGATCATGCTTTCACACGAGGGACTTGTGGATGCCATGCCGCGCGTCGGCTATGTGGTGACGCGATTGACCATCCAGGATATGCTGGAGATTTTTGCCCTGCGCATCCTGCTTGAAGTGGATGCCATCGGCATGGCCGCCGAGCGGATCACAGAAAATGATATCCATAAACTTGAGGACAACAACAAAAGAGAGACTGCTCTCGCCAATGGAGAACCGGGAGCATCCGTTAAAGAGCAGGGATACCAGTTCAACCGCGAATTCCATCTCATTATTGCGCAAGCAACCGGCAACCAGCATCTTGTCCACCTCGTACAAGGCCTGATCGACGACCTCGAGCGCGCACTCTCGTTTGATCCCCACATCGTCGACCCATCACAACACGGCGGAATCATCCTATGCCTGAAAAACCGTGACAAAGCCCAGGCGCAAGCAGCCATGCGACAACACATTGAAGGGACGCGTAATCGGATTGTCAATCGCTTTTGATTCAGGAGGACGGTAGCTGGTTCCCGGCAAAGTACAGGGACGCCTGCTCGGTGGGAATCTGAGCCTCTTGGCTCATCTGACTGGTTGTAGGCGGCCATCAAAATGATACCGGAAAGGGCCATGCTGGAGTTGGGGGGTTGGTAGGGATTTTGGGGGCGGCGGCACATCGAAGTTGAACTCCCGGTACAATAAGCCTCCAACTTTTCTGAGCGGGAGGCCCGGGGTGATTCAACACTGTCAGATGTGTATTCCGGTGAAAGCGGCCAGCTGTTCCGGTTCAAACCGGACACGGATCGGAGCGAAGCGACGCTGGGTGATCATTATACTTCCTTGTGGCCGGAATGAGTCAAGGGCGAGCGGCGTTTCCGCATGGATTCCCCGGACAGCTCCAGCCGGTAGGCGTTGTGGATAATGCGGTCCATGACCGCTTCCGAAAGGGTCGCGTTTCCCAAGCG
>CAZLAM010000045.1:0-10848 GCA_964557435.1 uncultured Eubacteriales bacterium | reverse complement strand
CAGCGGTTGGACCGGTTCGATATTCAGGTTCTCGAGCGAGATTCGAAAGATGCCGACACGCTCGCCGTCGGATTCCCCGCCCGGAAACAGCAAGTGTTTCCCGTCCCTGGCCCACTCGACGTTGCCGATCCAATATCCTCTGGCGGGAATCTCGAGGTCCTCACTCGTCCCCCCCGAGCTGACATAGGCGTTGGGCAGCTGGATGTTCTCTTTGCGAGAGGTATAGGCGATCCGCGAACCATCCGGAGACCAACGAATGAACGTGGAGTGGGTGGGATATTTGGCGAAGGGGTGGAATGATCCGCGCGCTTCCCCGGTTTTCGGATCGACCGGCAAAACGAATAAATCCGAAGGCCGGCCTTCCGAACGGACGGCATAAAAAAGGAGCTGTCCGCTGCGGGTGACATCGGAAGGGATTTTGCTCTTGCCGATATCGGCCTGAATGCGAATGGGGTCTCCCGCCGGCCGGGAACCGGCCGCGAAGTCTTCCTCGAGGATTACGCGGCTCTCATTCTGGGATTGCTCGAACTCTATCAAAGCGATTTCAACAACCGCTGGTTTGCGGCGGCGGCTCGGTTGACGGAGGAGATGGCGGCCCGCTTCGCTGATCCATCGGGGGGATTCTTTGACACGCCCGACGACGCGGAGAAGCTGCTCGTCCGTCCCAAGGATCTCCAGGACAACGCGACTCCCTCCGGCAACGCGTTGGCGGCCGAAGCCCTGCTCAGAATGGCCGCGTTCACCGGAAAAACCGAATGGCGTGAACGGGCCGAGAGATCGCTGGCCCTCGTTTCCGTCCCGGCGTGGCGCTTTCCGACCGCTTTTGGACGCTGGCTCGCGGCCGCGGATTTCGCGGCCGGCGAGGTCCGGCAGATTGCGATCGTGGGCGATCCGGACGATCCGGACACAAAAGCGCTGCTGGGAGAGATCCGCCGGGCTTATCGCCCGGATCTGATCGTCGCCGCCGCGCCTGATCCGCCGCCGGAAGGGGCGCCAGCGCTTTTGGCCGGCCGGCCGATGCTGGACGGCCGCCCGACCGCTTATGTCTGCGCCGGGTTTATTTGCCGAAATCCTGTGACGCGCGCGGAAGATCTCCGTCTTCTGCTTTCTTGATCCGCCGAAGCGATTTCTATAAATCGCGAAACTGAAACCAAGCCGCGCACCGAAGAGGATGAAGCCTTGGAACAAGACGATCTGAACGAAGCGTTGGCCAAGCTGCAGGCCGAACTGAAATATGTCTTGCAGATCGACGATGCCTCGCGCGACAAACTGAAAAAGCTGGATGAAGATATCCACCGCATTATGGAGAATTCCGGAGAAATCCCGGCCGAACACCATCGGAGCCTGAGGGAAAGCCTGGAGGATTCCTTCGAATATCTCGAAGCCTCCCACCCAACCGTGACGGGGCTCGTGAGCCTTCTGATCAAGGCCCTCAGCGACATGGGGATCTAAACTCAAACGCCGCAAAACCCAGTCGTTACGAGCCTGCCGCCGACCCTCTTTCAGCGGTCCGTGAGGGTCTTCATGAACAGAACGATGAGATCCTCCTCCGCTCCGGTCAGGCCGAGCCGGCCCATCTCCTTGGTGTTGACATTGGCCTTGACCTCCGGTCCCGGCCAGCCCGCCCCGGCAACATCGCGGGTGTTATAGAAATAGACGATATCCTTCAGCGTCTTGAAGAAGCCGTTGTGCATGAAGGCTTTGGTGAAGCCGGGCCGCGGCATTTTGGCCGCATTGCGCAGCGTGGGGACTTTGTGTTTGCCCATATTGGCCGCGGCGTACGGCTTGTACTTGGGGACCGTCTCCAGATAACCTCCCAGGCCCTTATCGACCCAGGATTTTCCTTCGGGATTGAATTCCTTGGACATGGCATAGAACGGATTGTCCGGGTTTCGGGGAATGCCCAAATTGTCGTAGGTGAAGTCGGTGAAGACCGGCGGTCCGCCTCCCTCGGGCGTCAGAACATGGCAGGCGGCGCACTCGCCCTTGCCTGCGAAGAGAGCCAACCCTTTGAGTTCGTCGGCGTCGAGGCCCAGCCCGGCAAAGAAGCGGCTGCCGGTGTCCGACATTTTTTCCACAGGGAGCCCTTTGGCCTTGGCGGCCCGCCAGAAGTCGTCGAACTTCGAGCTGAACGGATTGACTTCGGCCGACCGCTCGTACGCGGCGATTGAAAGGGCGATTCGCTCGTAGGCTTTTTGGGGGGTCTTTTCGTCGAGCGAGCCGGAGCCCCAGACGTTTTCGAACAGCAAGGCGTAGTCCGATGCCTTGACCTTGAGGACGACGCTTCGGGCGTCGAGGATGTTTTGCTCCAGGGGATTGAGGAAAGGCCCCATGGCCTGTTCGGCCAGCGGGTCACCCAGGGTTTCGCCCGTGGCCCGGCCGTCCCAAAATAGGCCTCCGACGAAGGTCCCCTCGGTCGTCATCCGCAATACCGGACTTGCCCCGGCGTAAGATACGGCCGGCGGCTTGCGATTGCCGAAACGACCGCGGACCGCGCCTTCATAAACGCCTCCGCTTTTATTGCTGGCCTCGTCCGACCCCGTCCAGCCTACGGATGGGTGATGGCAGGCGGCGCAGTCCTGCCCGACCGGGGTCGATAGGCTTTTGTCGAAAAGAATTTTCTTTCCCAGGGCCTCTTTGGGCGTGAGCTTGGTCGGCGCCGCAGCGGAAGCGGCAGCGGACAGGATGGCTGCCCCGGCAAGGGCGATAAAAACCGTATACAGCAATTTTCTCATTACAGGACCTCCTCGGGATAAGGGCTAATTCCTTTAATAAGCGGCGGCGATATCCGATGTCAAGAGAATAGGAAACCACGCAGCACCTCTTTCTCCTTGAACCCGAAGCGATCACCTATTCTTAATACCACTTTTCTTTGGTAGACTGGAAGGCCATGAGGTTTGCCATGAAAAAATCATTCCTATCCGTCCTTCTCATCGCCGTTGTCCTCTTCGCCGGAGGATAAGAATTTCCTTTTCGGATGCGGCCGCTCTCGCTTTTGATTTCGTATCGATTTCCCATCCCACCACCGTCGACAAGAATACCACGGGGACCGGCAACCAACGTTACCCTCAGATTCCAGAAACGTCAGCCGCTCCAGGGCCAGCACCGGCCGGATCATGTATTTCCCCACGGCGGCCGGGGCCCCTACCGCCGTGAACATTGAAGCCGGTGTGCGGCCAAGAGAGAATACGCTCGGCCCATTCCGGACTGAGAAGTTCCAGTCCGACAAAAAACGACAGCACCTCGCGGGCAAAAAACTCAGCCAATCGCGTGTCGTCCAGGGGTCAGGTCTACTTTTTACTCGCTTTTGAGTAAAAAGTAGACCTGACCCCATCCATTACCCGAGGAAATCCCACTCGATGCCGACGCGCCTCAAGGCGTATGGAAGCTCACGGGTGTAATCGCCGTAGGCGGTCATCCAGTGGAAGCCGGGCATGCGCTTGGCCAGCGTCCGGTCGTCGCACTTGTAACGGATGTCGATCTGGGACCGGCAGATGGGCAGGAAGGGAGCCTCGACGATCTCGCCGAGAAGGCCCAGCCAACGCTTGGAGGCGAAGTCCGGGACGATATTGGTCACGAGCTGGCCCTTGGACATCTCGACCTTGGGGGCCGCGCCGTAGTCTGACTCGAAATGGGTCAGGATGCGGGCCGGCTCGGACTTCCGGCCGTCCATCTTCCGCGGCGCCGTGCAGTGGGCCAGGGTGATGATGCCGTCGTGGGGGTAGGTCGGATCGTTGAGAAACACCGGGCGCCCGGCGATGTTCGCCATCAGGATGCCGGAGGGGATGACCACGAAGTCCGATTCGCAGAAGGCGAGATACCCGTCGTCGTTGAGCGTGCTCAGGGTGAGGCAGGCCGAGGTCTCGGCCAGGGGCATGATCGTGCCCATGCAGCCGTTGATGGTCAGGGCCCGGCAGCCCGCTTTCTTCATCAGGGTCCGGAAGACCTCATCGAGGAGGAGGCCGTTCTCGACGAACGACCGCTCCGTCTCGAGGCTCGTCCCGGCCGTACGCAGGTAGGCGTCGGCCCTTGCCCTGGACCGTCGCACCGTCGCGCTGTCGGCGCGGGCCTCGCGGATGAGCCGCCCCAGGTCGTCGTAGGACACGGTGACGATGTCAAACTTCCACTTGTCGACGACGAGCTTGGGGACGACGCCAGCCGGCTGGGCCCAGGCGTCCGGCCCGCCGACGGCCAGGATCTTCGTGCCGAGGGTGTTATGGAGCCCGGCCAGGGCCCGGAGGCGCCAAAGAAGCTCGTCCTGGCTGTCGATGACGACGTCGTCCTCGTCGACGCCCTTGACGGCCAGCGTGTCGGTGTGCTGCCTCAGATAGCGGGGGCTGATGATCTCGTACCATAGGTAGACCGGGCCGGACTTGTGGCGGCAGAAGAAGATCCTGTCCTTGCCCGTCTTGTCGAGGGCGTCGAAGATGTCCATCCAGCCTCCGGCCGCGTAGATGAGGAGGACCTGGGCGGCGGCGATGTCCCCCATGGAGGCGACCTCCGCGGCCTGACGGATCGAGGAAACCGGCAGGACGTCGACCGGGAATTCCGCCCTCTTGGCGAGAGCAGCGAGCTCGCCCTGGATCCGGGCGACTTCGGCCCGGGCGTCGGCCTCGGTCTCGATCCCGCCCCATGACCGCCAGCTCGTCTGGGGACGCCGCTTGGGGATCTCGTAGATGAGGATAGGCTTGATCTTGAGCGGATCGGGCCGGAAGACCTCGTCGGCCGTCTCCACCCGGCCCGCGAGGAGGGGCCAGGCCAGGCCGCCCGCGGCGACGCTGCCAAGCGCGGCGACGCCGGCGCCTTTGAGAAAGTCGCGCCTCGTGAAGGAGTTCCCGGCGGGATCGTGGCTCTCCGTGCAGGGGCAGCAGCGTGGCTTCATGGTTGTTCCCTCCTCGGGCGGAGTTTTACTATGGCCGGAACCGAAAGTAAAGCGCCGCTCGGAGAGGGTCAAACCTGCTTTTCCTGTTCCACTTTTTCTTTAATCAGCATTATAACCTCTTTATCAAGCAGCAAATTTCTTTAATTTTTTCATGAATACAAGAGCAAGAATAGCGGCGGAAAAAGATAGTGCAGCAAGTATTAAAAAATATTCATGATGGGCGACACTATTATAAATTTTACCGAATAAGCCTGCGCTTATTGCGCCGAGAGCTGTTGCAGAAAACCAGCCCCCCATCATAAATCCCTGTATTGAAGGGGGTGCGACTTTAGTTACATAGCTTTGTCCCATTGGTGAAATTAATATTTCTCCTACAGTAGTCAGCAGATAAGTAAATATCAGCCACATAGGGGACATTAAGTGAACATCATTATTCCCTCCCAGCATGGACCCGAAAACCATTACGAGCATTGACAAACCCATTGCAACCATTCCATAAAATATTTTTGCGGGGGTAGAAGGTTCTTTTTTTATTTTGCTTAATTTAGAAAAGAGCCAAAGGAGTGGCGGTGTTAATGCTATAATAAATATAGCTCCGAAAATTACATATACTTCCGGGCGCAGCCAGCTGACTTGAACTGTTGACCTGTCGGCAAACAATGTCAGAGCAAATCCATTTTGATAGAATGGCACCCAGAACATTGCCGCGATAAAAAAGAGGACAAGTAACGTAATCACTCTTTCCCAGTATTCTTTTTTATCCGACGCAATACTGGCCGGAGTGTTTTGAACAATTTCTATTTTTCTTAAATCTTTTTCGGTAAGCCTGCTTTTGCCTAACTGAAAAAGGAAAAGAGAAATAGTCATGCCAACTGCTGCAGACCAGAAAGAAAGATTATAATTATTTGTAAGCATGCCAATAACATTTGCGGCAAGGGGTCCCAGCGCAGCGCCTATATTAACTCCCATATAATAGATATTAAAACCGGCATCTTTCAAATCTACATTTTTGTGATAAAGATTGCCTAACAGAACAGACATATTAACCTTGAATATTCCGGTACCTGCCGCGACTAAAAATAAACCTATATAAAAGAACACCATTGCATTAATTGAAGAGACTGCAAGGAACACATAACCAGCCAGCATCATAATCTGACCAGTGCGTACTGTTTTAAATCGGCCTAAAAATTTATCTCCTAGCCATCCTCCAACAAGGGGGAACATGTAAGCAGCGCCAAGGAATGCGGAATAAAAATTTCCTTTAGTAGAATCATCAAAATGAAGAACTTTATCCATATAAAGGACATAGATTGCCGACATTATATAGAATCCGAAACGTTCCCACATTTCTATGAAGAACATTGTAGATAAGCCGTTAGGATGTTTTTTGAACATAATTAGTCCTTATTTTATCTCAGAATAAACCCATTTTTAAATTCGTCTTCTGGATTTATATAAAAAGTGTTTTTGCCTGTCATGTTAGCAATTCCTTCTACTTCAGGAATTACCGCATTGTAGCTGCCGAATTTTGTTAACTCAATTCCCTTGGCTGAAAGCTTTGATTCAATAATACTATCAATAATCATCGGCTGATTATTTGCTAATTCTCCTTTTTCATACTGAAGGTCAGCAATGACCTGCCCCCATTTAGTGTACCACTTGAAAAGTCAGAGTTCTAGGCTCCAAAACCTCTGGAGCCGGCGGCCGATATCCCAAAGAGCCGTAGGGACGAAAGCGATTATACGTCCGTCTCCTGTTCTCGATAACCACCTGGGCTTAGAGCACTGTATCGAAAATCTCGCCATTGAGAAGTTCGTCCCTAAGCTTCCCATTGAAAGACTCCGCATATCCATTCTCCCACGGACTACCAGGCTCGATAAACAGTGTCCAGCGAGCTTCTTCCCGGTGAAGAGGATATCCATGGTCGAAAAGTCGCTGAAAATTCCTAGATGGACGCAACACGGGGACGCCCCGGAACGTAGAATAAGAGGAATCATCGACGCCGGATCGGCTGTGGCAAAAAAGGAGGGCAACCATGGGTGGTGGCGATAAGGGCCGGCGCTTCCCGCGCCGGAAAATGTTGGCGATCGGATTGAGCGCGGCGACCTTGACGGCCGCCGTGGTTTTCGGACTGCACCCTTGAAAAAAGCTTTGCTTCTCCTCCTCGGGCTTCTGGCCGCGATCGGCGCATCCGGCGCTTGGCAGGAACAGCTTCCTTATCCCGTTCTGGAGGGGCCTTACATGGGCCAAAAATCCCCGGGGACGACCGGAACCCCGTTCGCTCCGAACTTCGTTTCCACGGGAATCCGGGAGAACAACATCGCCTTCTCACCGGACGGAAGGGAGTGTTTCTGGACGGTCGTGCTCTGGGGATTCGAAACCATTCTCTGGAGCAGGATGGAAAACGGACGCTGGAACGCTCCCGAAGTGGCCCCGTTCTCAGGCCGCTATATGGATGGCTGGCCGGCCTTCCGTCCCGACGGACGGAGACTATTTTTCCATTCGGGCCGTCCTCTTCCGGAGAAAAGCCCGGGGACGGCGGCCAAAATCAATATCTGGTTCGTTGACCGAACGGGCTCGGGCTGGAGCGAGCCGCGGCCTGTCGGCCCGCCCGTCAACGACGAGGAAAACACCGCCTGCCCCTCGGTGACCAAGGACGGAACCCTCTACGTCTCCAAGAGGTTCAGCGATAAATCGGAGAGGATTTGCCGTTCGGCGCTGGCCGACGGAAAATACCAGAAGCTGGAAGTCCTGCCGGCCGTCATCAACACGACCAACGACAATTACCACGCCTTTATCTCGCCCGATGAACGCTACCTCATCAAACCGTATTATAGCTTGAAGGACTCGATCGGCGGCGGCTGGAATTACTACGTGTCTTTCCGCAAGCCGGATGGCGGCTGGGGTGAGCTTGTCAACCTGGGGCCCGGCGTCAACTCGGAACGATGCGGAGGCACGCCTTCCATTTCCCCCGATGGAAAATTCGTTTTCTTCCAAGCCGCGCCACCGTTTGTCGAGGAGTGGGCCCACGACCGGACATACACTCTTCAAGAGCTGCTCCGGAAGCAGCTTCTCATCTCGACCGCGTATGATCTCGATATCTACTGGGTCGAGGCCGCGGTCATCGACGCATTGAAACCGAAGGAACTCAAATGATGCGCCGTTTGGCCCGATCGGACAGAAAAAAGGAGGTCGGCATGAAAACTCGTCACGTTCTGAGCGCCGCGCTCATCGGCGGCATTCTGTTATTGCTCGTTCCGGCCGCGGCCGGAGCGGCCTCGGCCGACGAAAAGGCGGTCATCGAAAAGCTCATTCACGACAACATCGGCTGGGCCCTGACCAAGGACCGGCCGCTGGCCGAGAGCACGATGACCCACGACGAACGGCTCTTCATTTTCAATCCCAATTCCGAGTCGACGATCGGCTGGAGCCAGCTGGTCAAGAACTTCGAATTCTGGATGGACCCCCGCTTCAAGGCCGTGAAGTGCGAGATCTGGGACACGCGCGTCGATTTCTCGCGGTCGGGCGACGTGGCCTGGTGGTCGTGCCTGCTCAACGACATCGGCGAATGGGACGGCAAACCGACCGGCTGGAAGGACACCCGCTGGACGGGCGTCGCCGAAAAACGCGACGGCCGATGGGTCATCGTCCAGATGCACTTCTCCTTCGCCTCGGACAAAGTCGCGGCCCAGGTCAAGGCCAAATTGGAAGCGGAGAAAGCCGACCCCAGGCGAAAGTAACGGACCCGGATTCCATAGGCTGACCGATACCATGTTTTCGCCGCACGTCGCCGGCGAGAATTACGGCTATGGCTGGTATGTCGAAAAAGATGCGACGACCGATCCTTCCAAGCCGGTCACGGTCTGTTCCCACGGGGGCGGGATAACACAATTCAATTGCCTGATCGTCAGGAGGATCGAAGAGCGGATCCTCATCGTCATCTTCAGCAATGTCTATGGGACACGCCTGGGAGCTATGAGCAAGGGGATCACCAATATTCTGCACGATCGGCCGGCGGATGGGACATTCAAATAAGATTGAAAATCGCTTTATGCGCGAGACTTGATGCGGACAACCGACAAGCAGCGTCCCCTTTAAAATACCGGAGGTTCGAATCTCCGCCGGTTCAGGGGAAAACTCGGTCGCCGTTCTTCCTTTCATCGATATGAGTCCGCAAAAAGACCAGGAATATTTCTGTGACGGGATGACGGAAGACCTCATCAACCGGTTGAGCAATATCGGAGGGTTGAAGGTGCCGGCCCGGACTTCGGCGTTCATGTTCAAGGGAAAAACGCCCGACATGAGCGATGTCGGCGAAAAGCTCAAGGTCCAGAAGGTTTTGGAGGGAAGCGTCCAAAAATACGGGAGCCGCTTGCGGATCACGGCGCAGCTCATCAACATCGCCGACGGCTATCATCTCTTAGGGCAACGCTTCGCAGTCCTAATGAGGCTTCTGAATTAGGGCAGCGCTTCGCAGTCCTAATGAGGCTTCCGAATTAGGACCGCCCAGCCTTTAGAAGGAAGGCGCCGGAGCTCCTCCCCGACAATCCGCGGAGGGAAAGCCTCGAGGCTCGCCTTCATGACCTTTCCCCGGTGGGCGTTCGCGTACAGGCCGTAGTACCGGACGGTGACATGCGCCGTGAAAACAAACAAGGTTCTTGATTCCTAAATTCAAGGCCGTCGAAATGTTCATCAAGATCGATTGGATCTGATAAAAACCCTTCCTCACTTAAACATTCTAAATATCCTGCTTAGCTTCATAACCGCGTTCCCGGCTTCATTGCTTTCGCTTCCGCATTCCACCGTTTCCGTGGGTTGTTCCCTTTCAAGGCCCGTCGTTTCTGGAATAAAACCGTTGCTTCCATCCATGGTCCTGACTCGGACCCAACGCCCTCCTTCTCCCATAACCCTCTCGAAGACATAAAGGGTGCCTCCTTTTTGGACGCGCGTTCGAGGAGGGGATTGAGCCGCCGGTTGATCATGGACAAAGCACTCGTCATCGGTGATCGCCCTTGGTAGATACGTCCGAAAGGTCAGGCCTTTGGTGACATAACCATGGAGACCGTCCTTGCGGGTTACTTCCCTCCAGCCTTGCGAAAAATCTTTCTTGACCGTTTCGCTGACCTCGACCTCATCGTCCGCCATCAGCTTTCCAAGCACCGGGCTTTTCTTGTCCGGTTGAGCATGAACAGGGATGTTGGAATTCAGCAACAGTTTGATCATCGGCTTCCTCCTGGATTCGTTTCTTGTATCGGATTCAGATAAAACTGGCGGGCGGAATCTTCGAATCGACCTCTTTCGGCGGAACAGCCCCTCATAAGAAAAGAATATTCCCGGCCGCCGACCGAAGTCAAGCGCGCAGACGACAAGGGAACCGAAGCCTTTCCCTTCGGCCCTCGCTGTATTCTAGATTAAATATCGGGCGGATACCTTAAGAAGACGTTGCGATTGGGTTGAGAATGCAAAAATTATTCCGACGGCCGAAAAGCCACCGGCCCGAGACGGAGAGAACGAAAAGAGCGGAAATCTCAGGAAATAAGCCGTCGGACCTCCGTCCGGCCTTGGTGCCTCCTCCATTTTCTGCATTCGAACAGGCAGCACCAGCAGGTCATGGTAAAACCGACAAACACGACTCCGATGGCGCCGCAGGCCAGGATCTTAATGATCCCGAAGACCAGCCCCGTCAACACATCGATCGAGAGAACACTCGGATCGGCCGCCCCCAGAAAATCCATGATGCCCCCTCCTTTACGTGATGCTTATTTCTTCCCGACGGGCAGAAAGTTCTCCATAATCCAACGTTCAAACATCCTCCCCCTGCTCTCCGCGGCCATGCCTTGGGCGAATATCATCTTCCCCGACGGATGCCAGACCACGTCGTAAAGCTTGGGATGACTGGAAGGCGCGTCGGCGATCTTCCGGGGCGATCCGCCGGCCGCCTCGACCATCCAAAGCTCGCCGCG
>CAZLAM010000044.1:0-4567 GCA_964557435.1 uncultured Eubacteriales bacterium | reverse complement strand
GGGCGAACACCGCGGGGACTGTTAAAAGAATCGAAAGAACACGTAAAACGGATTTCTCCGGAAGGAAATACTGGCCGTAAAGGGAGGCGCCCAGAGCGAGAAAGACTACGCCAATGTAAACCTCGGTCATCCCATCTTCGTAGAAATAGCGAATTGTCCGTCGTTTGATAACTTCGAAATCGTCGTTCATGGTGCTTTCCTCCGCTTGCAGTCTGTAACACAAACCAGTCTGTATTATATCCAAGTTTTTAGCTTTGTCAAGAGGGATGCCGCCCGCGCGGGATTCGAAATCGTCCTGATGGACTCGTCCTTGACCATGGATAACATTTTCATCCTCCGGATTAAGCAATGACGTGGATATGAATCGCTATAAATAGATCGATCCCGCTGGCCTGGCCGTCGTGATCAAATCCTTGACCCCCGCTCAATCGGCATGGTATGAATCGGGGGAAATTCCCCGTCTTGCGCGGGGCAAGGAGAGGAATATGATCAAACATCGGCTGACAGCGGCGGCGCTTTTCGTATTTCTTCTCGGTCTTTCTTTTTCCGCGGCGAAGCCCGCTCCGGAGCGGACATCTCCCTCGCTCCTGCCCATCCGGGAACGGGCGGCCCTCGTCCTCAAGCTCGTCCAGAAGAGGTTGGATACCCTCCTCCCGCAGATGATGAGGGAGACGGGGTTCGATATGTGGGTCCTGGCCTGCAACGAGGACAACCTCGACCCCGTCTTTGAAACGATGATGCCGTTTGAGAACTGGTGCCCGATCACCCAGATCCTGGTCCTCTATGACCGGGGATCGGATAAGGGCGTGGAAAGAATCAACGTGTCCCGAACCGACACGCAAGGCCTTTTCCAGAACGGCTGGGACGCGGCCGCCTTCGACGCCAAGAAGGGCGAAGGTCAATGGGAGGCCTTCGGGCGCATCGTTCGCGAGCGCAATCCCAAAAAGATCGGGCTCAACGAGGGCGAGATCCAATGGTCGGCCGGCGGATTGACGACGGTCCTGAAGAAGAGGATTGTCGAGGCCTTAGGCCCGAGCCTTGCCTCCCGAGTCGCCTCAGCCGAGCCTTTGGTCACTTTGTGGGGAGAAACGCTCTTGGAAGATGAGATCGAGATTCAAGAGCGGGCGGCCGCGGTCTCCCACTCCATCATCGCCGAGATGTTCTCCAATCGAACCATCACGGTTGGCCAGACCACGACCGATGACCTGCGGTATTTCTACTGGCAGAGGGTCGCCGACCTCGGCCTCAAGGTCTCCTTCAGCCCCTTCATCTCTATCCGGCCCCGGAGCCCCGAAAATCTGGCCAAGTATGGCAAGGACGACAAGGCCATCCGGCCGGGCGACGTCCTCCATTGCGATGTCGGCGTCAAGTACATGCGCTGGAACAGCGACCATCAGGAAGTGGCCTATGTCCTGAAGCCCGGGGAAGCGGATGCGCCCGAGGGTTTGCGCAAACTCCTGTCCGAGGCCAACCGGTTGCAGGACGTTTATTGCGGCGAGTTCAAGACCGGCTTGACCGGCAATGAGCTGTTGGGCAGGATTCTCAGCCGGGCCCGCGCCGCCGGCATCCCTACGCCCAAGGTCTACAGCCACTCGCTGGGGTTGTTCCTCCACGAGCCCGGGCCGCTCATCGGCCTGCCCTGGGAGCAGATTAATAATGTCGGTCGGGGCGACGTCAAGCTCGTTCCCTGGAGTGTTTTCACGGTCGAGCTGAGCGTCACCGGGCCGATCCCCGAATGGGGCGGGACGGAATTCCGCGTGCCCGTCGAACAGGACATCGTGTTCACCGGCGAGAAGACCATCTTTCTCGACGGCCGCCAGACGGCCTTTCACTTGATCCGCTGAATCCGGGCCGGCCTGCCGACGGACGGCCCTTGGCCGAACTGTCAGCAGACGATTCCGGCTTTGCTTCGCTGGTCAAATACCGGCTGACGCCGAAGAAGTGAATCCCCGCTCTCTCTCCGCTACTTCGTCAACATCTTCGTGTAAGTCGCGTTTTGCCTTATCTGGTCGATGGCGTTCGGAGCGAAGATGCCGACGCAGACGCCGTCTTTCCTCCGGATGTTGTAGAAGGCAGCCTCGAAGCCCTCCGAGGCCGGCAACCGCCCGGCGCCTAAAATCTTGTAGGCGATGACCGGCTTTTCGAGCAAGGCTACCGTGGTTTCGGCCCGCATTCTCTCGGCCACGCTGTAGTCGCTGGTCTTGGAGGCGTTGTACATGCACTGGAAGTAGAAATCCACCGGGAAGCCCCGCCGCTGGAGCTCGGGATGAATCTCGGGCCAGTGGGCCGCCACCCCCGCCGGCAGCTTGGCCTGCCGGATGTGCTCCACCCAGGCCCGGAGGGTGTCGAACTTGCCGGCCCCGAACTGGTCCTCGACCCGGACGCCCTGGATGAATACGGCCTTGGCCCCGGCCTTCACGGAGCGGTCGATCTCGGCCGGCATTTGGTTCGGATCCCCGTGGCATTGCGAGATCCAGATCTTGAGCTTTCCACCGCTTTCCGAGTATTTGATCCAAAGCTTCCGCCAGCGTTCATCAGGCGGGCTGACCACGGCGGTGACCCCGCATTCGGCCGCTTCGTTCAAGATCTGGGCGATCCGCTCATCGGTGTGGTAAGTCCGCATCTCCAGGTCGAGCTGGTCGGACTTGTGCGAGTAGCCCCAAAACGGGTTGGACCCGAGGATCAACCTCGACACTTCGAGCGTCCCCAACCGTACCGAGGGAAGGACGTCGGCCGTGCTTTGCCTGGCCGCGGAGCCCGGTTGAACCGCTGCGCCTCCGATGGCCAACGCCGCGCCCGTCTTCAGAAAATCCCTTCGATTCATGATCGCCTCCCTCTTACTTCCCGATCTTCTTGGCCGGCATTTTGCGGCCGCCCTGGGTCAGAACCATCCCCGTCACCTTGCCGGCGGCGTCCTTGACGAACTCCACCTGGCCGTCCACGACCTTGAGGAAGAACTTGGTCTCGGACTCCGCGAAGACTTCGAACGCCGACTGGCCCGTGGCCTGGGTCATGAACTTGGTCCCCTCGCGGAAGAACTTGATCGTAAATCCCGGCGCCGGCTCGTACTCGCCGGCATATTGATCGAAGACCTGGGGGTCGATAACGATCGCTTTGCGTTCGGCCGGCATAGGTTTGCCCAGCGCCATCCCGGCGATGCGGTACGCGTGGGGCGAAGGATCCCGGCTATCGATGGCGCTGTTCGCCAACAGGGTCACGAACAGCTTGTCCTCCGGAAAGAGGATGCCGTCCGTGGCGAAGCCGTTGATGCCGCCGCCATGCCGGATCATCCGATGGCCTTCGTATTCCCCGATCGTCCAGCCGTAGCCGTAGCCGGACGAGCTCCCGTCCTTGAGCTTATAGGGCGTCCAGGCCTTCTCCAGCGTCTCGCGCTTGATCAGCTTGCCGGCCATGAGGGCCTCGTTCCATACGGCCAGGTCATCGACGTTGGACAACAGCGATCCCGCCGCATAGGGCTGGGTCATCGACAGATATTCGGCATTCAGGAACGTGCCGTTCGGTCCCGGCCCATAGCCGGGGATTCTGCGGGGGATAATACGCAAATAACTGCCGTAATAGGTGTGATGGAGGCCCAATGGGTCAAAGATGTTCTTCTGCAGAAAGCCCTCGTAGGTCAGGCCCGAAACCTTCTCGATGATCGCGCCCAGGAGGATGTAGCCGGAATTGCAGTAGCTCCAGCGCTCGCCCGGTTCGAACTCCATCGGCTTATCCTTGGATAAGGCGATGATCTCGGTAACCGTCATGTCCTTGCGTTTGAGCGGAACCCACTCCGTCAGCCCGGTGTAGCTCTTGATGCCCGATGTATGGGTTAGAAGATGCTCGATCGTGATCGTCCGCCCCTGGGTCGGGTAATCAGGCAGGAACTTGGTGAGGGGGTCGTTGAGGGCAAGCTTGCCCTGTTCCATGAGCATGAGAATGGCGACGGACGTGAATTGCTTGGTCATCGAGCCGATCCGGAAGACCATGTCGGGATCGATGGCTACGCTCAGCTCGAGGTCGGCCATGCCGTAGGCTTTGCGGACAAGGACCTTGCCGTCTTTCTTGACCAGAAGCGCCCCCCCGGGCTCTCCGGTCTTGTAGGCGGGGGAGAGGAGGGCGTCGATTTGGGCGGAGAGGGAGTCCTGGGCGGCGGCGGTTGAGGCGGGATCGGCGATGGCCGCCGCCGGGACCACCGACAGCGTCATTAGAAGAATGGCGGATAAAGTGAGGGCGGTTTTTCTTCTCATGCCGGGATTATACCGGCATTTTCGCGATTAGAAAATATTTTTTATCAGAAATTATTCCCGAAGCCAACAAAGACTACCGTTCCCCATCTTGTCTTGAAAAGCTTTAATGGATTTCCCGGCGAGGTCTTCACTCTGCCGGCCCGCCGAACGATCACCAGACGATACCGGCCCCGATCGGGTAGGTCTCCGAGACCTTGACCGGAAGCTTCCCCGAAGGCTTAAGCTCGCCCTTGAGGAGCTTGATGAACGAGTCGAAGTAGACCGTCTGGTTGCCGAACCAGCCCCTCTCCCCATAGCCGACCGCGAACGCCGCCGCGTCT
>CAZLAM010000043.1:0-17195 GCA_964557435.1 uncultured Eubacteriales bacterium | reverse complement strand
GCCAGGGACCGGATAAACTCCGAGCCGGGGATAAGGTCGCCATAGGAGGTTGCTTGGTGGGGGTACATACCCCCTATCCTACCTTCCTAGGGTGTCCACCATGTATCTGGCCTAGCACAATGGGACCTCGGCATTGGGCCGTCCGGGTGGACAAGGTTTGCGAGTCTTCTTTAGAATCCGGCCGGAGGTGTTTCCGCGTACGGAGCTCGCTTTGCTTGTGTAGCGAAAAATCGGCGTTCGCAAAACAAGGATTATTGTGTCGGAAAACCTTGGCCGTTAATACGGCTTGATGAAAGGCTTTTAGTGATCGAAGGAAACTCTGAAACTGCTCCGATGATCGGGTATAATTGATTCGGAATGATGGATCATCCGTCGCCGCCGATTCAGGAACTACCGCCGGGGGCTCCTGCTTCCGCGGCCGAGCGCCGTGTTGTCCTCGAAGTCTTGGGACTGCGGAAACGCTTCGGCGATATCCGGGCCGTCGACGGCCTCGACCTCCGGGTTTTCGAGGGCGAAGTGTTCGGCTTGCTCGGTCCCAACGGCGCGGGCAAGAGCACGACGATCAACCTGATATGCGGGCTCCTGACTCCCGATGCCGGAGTCATCAGGCTTTTCGGCGAAACCGTCCGTCCCGGCGCGGACATCGTCCGGCGGATGGTCGGCGTTTGTCCCCAGGATATCGTCATCTGGACGAAATTGACCTGTTTGGAACAGCTCGAATTCACCGGCGAGATTTATGGGATGAAACGGGCGGCCGCTCGGGCCGGCGGCGCGTCCCTGCTGGAGGAGCTCGGCCTGGCCGAAAAGAAAAACCGCCTGGCGGCGACTCTTTCCGGCGGGATGAAGAGGCGGCTCAATCTAGCCCTGGCCCTGGTCCATGATCCCGCCGTCGTCATCCTCGATGAGCCCGAGGCCGGACTCGACCCCCAAAGCCGGGTTCTCGTCCGCGATTATATCCGGGCCATTGCCGCGCGCAAGACCGTGATTTTCACCACCCATAACATGGACGAGGCCGAGCGCATCTGCGACCGCGTGGCCATCGTTGATCGGGGCGCGTTACTCGCGCTGGACACGCCCTCCCATTTGAAGAAGACGGTCGGCGCGGGCGGTGTCCTGGAAATATCCCTGGCCGAGGCGGGCGCGGCTTCCGTCCCGCTGGCGATTCTCCCGGCCGAGTTCGAGCGTCTCGGTTTGCGGGCCGTTTGGCTCGACCGGACGCTGGTCGTCCGAGGGGCGGATGTCGTGTCCTGTCTTCCGCTCGTCCTGGAGCGTCTGCGTGCGGCCGGCGTTGCGCCGGGCGAGGTCAAGCTCCGCGACAACAGCCTTGAGGACGTCTTCATTGCCCTGACCGGCCGGAGGCTTCGCGAATGAAGAGGCTTTTAGCTGTCTTCCGCAAGACCCTGCGCGAGCAGTTTCGCGATTGGGCTTCGTTGTCCATGGTCATCGTCCTTTGCCCTTTCTTTGTCGTGTTGTACTGGCTGATGACGGGCGGCGGGACGACATCCTATAAAGTCCTGGTCATCAACCGTGATCGCGGCGTCGAATCGGCCGGCGGAGGCCGGATCGCCGAGGGGGAGCGGGTGGTCGCCGCCTTGAAGGCGCTGCATTATGCCGGCGGGGCGCCGATGCTACGCTTGGGAACGGTCGGGGATCGGCCGGCGGCCGACGAAAGGCTGAGAAATCGCGAAGCCGCCGCCTTACTCATCCTCCCCGAGGATTTTTCCCGGACGATTCATGCCGGGGCGAAGGGCGCCGGACCGCGCGGAGAACCATTCATCCTGTCCGGAGACGCCGGCAATCCCGCCTATGCCGTGGCCTCGGTGCTGATCTTTACCGCCCTGGATTCGGTCGTGCGCGAGATTACGGGTGCGGCGCCGCCGGTCGAATGGAAAGAGGAGTTCGTCGGCGGGACGCTGCCGCGGACGGAGTTCGAAATGTATGTGCCGGGCCTCCTCATCCTGTCCATCATCCTGCTCATTTTCACCACCGCCCTGCCGCTCGTCCGGGAGCGTGAGGACAAGACCCTGCGTCGTCTGCGTGTGTCGCGGATGACGGCCTTCGATCTGCTGGGCGGCGTCAGCCTGGCCCAGATCGTCATCGGCACGGCGGCCATCCTGACAACCTTCGCTTCGGCGGCGGCTCTGGGTTTTCGAAGCGTCGGCCCGCTCGGCGCCGCCGTCGTCGTGGCTGTCCTGACCGCCGGCTCGGTCATCGCCGTCGGCCTGGTCACGGCTTGCTTCTGCAAGAACTCCACCGCTGTTCTGACCATCGGGACCCTGCCGTTTTTCCTGTTGATGTGGTTTTCAGGCGCGGCCATGCCTATGCCGCGGGTCGTTTTGTTCGCCGTCGGAGTGCGGGAATTCGCCTTGAACGATATCCTGCCGCCGTCGCATGCGGTGACGGCAATGAATAAGATTCTGTCGCTGGGCGCGTCGCTCGGCGATGTCCTGTATGAGTTGGCCATGATCGTCGGGCTGACCGTCCTCTATTTCGCCGCGGCGGTGTGGATCTACCGCCGGACCCAATTGCGGCGGGATTAAAAGCTCTGACCCCGGCCGGCCCTGGGGGGAGAGAGGTTTGCGCTTGGCCCCTTCCTGAGCTTACCCAATCCTAGCCGCCGCATCGGCGATCTTCAAGCCTTCGACGGCTCCGAAATGATCGACATTTCGGGTGAGCAGGGACAAGCCCGACGCCAGAACGGTGGCCGCTATCAATAGGTCCTGATTGCCGATTATGACGCCTCGCGATTTGAGCCTTGTGAAGAGGCGGCCGGCGATTTCGCCTTCGGCCGCGCTCAACGGAAGGACGGGGATATGGTCCAGAAATCTCTCAAGTTCCTGAAGTCTTTTATGCCCCGTGATGCCCGCATAGAGCTCAAATACCGTGACCGCCGTTACGGCCAGCCGGCCGGATTCGATAAGCGCCCGGACGGCCGAGGAAAGCGGCGCCCGGCCGGAGAAGAAATCGATCACGGCATCCGTATCGGCGATGATCAGGTCGACCAATTCTTCCTCGCTTCTTGGAGATTTTTTCGAACCTCGTCCGCTTCTTCGGCCGACCAGCTTCCCTCAATTTCCAGAATGGTCTTCATATCCCGCTGCCGCTTCTTCTGGTCCCGTAGATAGGTTGTAACCGCCTCTTCCATAACCTTGGAATAGCCTCGTTGGCCTCGACGGATCGCCAAGGCATGGAGAGCGGCGATCAGTTCATCCGGGAGGACGACCGTGGTTCGCATAATAAATCTCGTCTCGAGTGCATTATAATATTCAAATGCATTAATGTCAAGAACCCGGGGCTGATTTATTTACCGGGGGACCTGAGAGGGAGCGGGAGTCCGGCATCTTTCGGCCCGCGCCGACGGGTATTCCGGGCCCCTCCGAGTTTCGTCCGTCCGTTTTCGCGAATTTCGCAGGAAAACTGATCGGGAGTACATTGCCGGCGTGCTCAAATGGGGAGATTCAGCGGCTGGAGCGGGAATTCGCGGCGGCCCCGGAAAAGCAAATTCTTATCCCTCTGGGCGGGTACGGAGTAGACGCCCCAGTGGGTGTAGATGCCGAACTTGCCGTCCCGCAGCCATTGCGGAACGGTCCACTGCTTCAGGGAATTCCAGGTCGGTTGGTAGGTCTTTCGCTCCGCCGCGGCGGCCCCCGCCGTCACGGCCCAAGCGGCGAGGCCGACGCAAGCGATCGCCCGGCGCAGAAACATACGGCTGCGAAGATGGCTCATGAATGCTCCTGATCAAGTTCCGTTCATTTCGCAAGATAGATATTCGCGCCCCTTGATCAAAGTCAAGATATATTAATATTCCGGCCCGGCCGCCGCGGAATCATCAATGATTTCCCAAAAGACGAAAAGAGTATTTGCGCGCCAAGGATATTTTCATTATAGAATTAAGTGACCGATCGGGAGAGCCTCATGAAAGCTAAAACCCTGCTGCTGGCCGCCTCGCTTCTGGCGGCCCCGAATTTCGGCCAGGACGCCCGCCTTCAATCGTGGGCCCGGCATGTGCAGATGCGGGACCAATCCCCGTTCCGTGGGCTCCATTGGCAGTCGCTCGGGCCCCGGTTCCAGGGCGGCCGGGTGGAGACCATCGCCGCCGTGCCGGGAACGGGGACGATTTACGCCGGTTTCGGCTCCGGCTCCCTCTGGAAGACGGTCAACAACGGCCTGACCTGGACGCCCATTTTCGACGACCAGCCGACCGGCTCGATCGGCGACCTGGCCCTGGCCCCTTCCGATCCCCGGATCATCTATGTGGGCACGGGCGAGAATCTTCTGGCCCGCAGCTCCTTCGCCGGGATGGGCGTCTTCAAATCCCTGGACGCCGGCGCGACCTGGACCCACATGGGATTGACCGACACCCACCACATCGGCCGGGTGGCCATCCATCCCAAGAATCCCGACATCGTTTTCGTGGCCGCGCTGGGGCATCTCTTCACGCCCAACGAGGAACGGGGCGTCTTCCGGACGAAAGACGGCGGCCGGACCTGGAAAAAGGTCCTTTACGTCTCCGACCGGGTCGGCGCGGCCGACGTGGTCTTCGATCCGGAAGCGCCCGACACCGTTTATGCGTCGACCGCCGAGCACGAACGGAAAGCCTGGAACAACGTCGAGCAGGGCCCCGGATCGGGCGTCTACAAATCGGTCGACGGCGGCGAAACCTGGAAGCGCGTTTCCGGCGGGCTGCCGGGCGGCCCCTTCATCGGGCGCATCGGCTTGGCCGTCGCCCCGTCCGCGCCGGCCACGGTGTATGCCTTCCTGTCGAACCAGACACCGGTCGAGGAAACCCGGCCGGACGGAAAGCGGACCGTCCCTACCGGGCCGGAGGTCTACCGCTCGGACGACCGGGGTGAGACATGGCGCAAGAGGCCCATGAAAAGCGGCCTTGACAAGCTCGGCTTCTACGGCGACATCGTGGTCTCCCCCGACGATCCGGAGATGTTCTACGCCCTGGGCGTCAACCTGCACCGCTCCGAGGACGGCGGGCGGACGTTCTGGAACATGCACGGCCTGGTTGTGCATCTCTATGACCACCCTTCCCCCGCCCTGCATCTCGACCAGCACGACCTCTGGATCGATCCCTCCGACCCCAAACACCTGATCCTGGGCAACGACGGGGGCGTCTATGTCTCGACCGACCGGGGCGCCACCTGGCTTCATCTCAACAACATCCCGACGGGCGAGTTCTACGCCCTTTCCGTGGACGAAGCCGATCCCTATTTCATCTACGGGGGGACCCAGGATGACTCCGCCCTGCTCGGCCCGGCCAACCGCGCTCCGCTGGAAGGCGTCAAAGACCCCTGGCGCTACGTCTGGATCGACCTGTGGGGCGGCGGTGATTCCTATGTCACGGCCGTCGATCCGGCCGATCCGGCCACGATTTATTTCGAACAGCAGTTCGGCGATTTCCAACGCAAGAACTTACGCACCGGCGAGTCCAAGCGCATCCGGCCCCCGACGGCCAAGGGTGAGCCCGAGCTGCGCTTCAACTGGATGTCGCCTTTCCTCATCTCCCGCCACAATCCCGGCATCGTCTATATCGCGGCCAACAAGCTCTTCCGCTCGCTCAACCGGGGCGACGACTGGATCGGCATCAGCCCCGACCTGACCACCCGGCCGGGCCCGGAACGGCAGGGCAACGTGCCGTACGGGACCATCACGACGATCAGCGAATCGCCGCTGCGGCCCGGCCTGCTCTATGTCGGCACGGACGACGGCCGGGTCTGGCTGACCCGCAACGACGGCGCCGAATGGATGGAGATCGGGAAGGGCCTGCCGCTCAAGTGGATCAGCCGCGTGGTCGCCTCGGGCCATGACCTGGGCACGGCCTACGTCACGCTGACCGGATATCGCGAAAATGATTACCGCCCCTATGTCTTCAAGACCTCCGATTTCGGGGCCACCTGGGAATCCTTAGCCGCGGGGCTCCCCGAGGAGCAGGTCAACGTGCTGCGCGAGGACCCCGGAGACAGCCGGACACTGTATCTCGGGACCGACCAAGGCGGAGTTTTCGCGACCAAGACGGGCGGAAAATCCTGGCTTTCGCTGTGCGCCGACCTCCCCCCGGCGGCCGTCCATGACCTCGCCGTCCAGGCCCGGGAAAGGGAACTGGTCATCGCCACGCACGGCCGGAGCGTCTACAAGCTGGACCTGGCGCCCGTCCAGGACTTTTCGGAAGAAATCGCCGCCCGGCCCGTCCACATCTTCGCCATCCGCCCGGCCGTGCTGCCCCAGGCCCGGGATTATGGCGGAGACTGGGCCCTGGAAACGAGAATCCCCGCGGTCATCCATTATGCCCTCAAAAAGGCGGGGCCGGTCACGTTGAGAGTCCTGGACGAAAAGGGCGTCGTTCTCCTGGAAAGGACGGAAACGGGCCGGGAGGGGATCAACTCCACCTCCTGGGACCTCGTGGTGGGCGGAGGATATGCCTCCCCGGCCGTCCTGGGGCCCGGGGCCAAGCTGGCCGGAAGCGGCAGCTTCCGGGTGGAAGTCCGGTCCGGAGAAGCCGCGGCGGCGGGCATCCTGATCATCCGCAAACCGGCCCGGCCCAAGGTCGGCGGTGAGGCGGCCGGCGATGCGGGTATGAACCATCGGACGATCGAATCTTCCTGAGGAGAGAACCATGAACCCCATGAATCGACGCCAATTTTTGAAAACCGCCGCGGTCTCCGCCGGGGTGACGGTCGTCCCCCGCCACGTGCTGGGCGGCCGGGGCTACACCGCCCCCAGCGACAAGCTGGCCATCGCCGGAATCGGCTGCGGCGGCCAGGGCGGCGGGGACTTGTCCCGCATGGACCAGGAACGCATCGTCGCTCTCTGCGACGCCGACTGGGAGCGGGCGGCCAAGACGCTGGCCAAGTATCCCAACGTCCCCCGCTACAAGGATTTCCGGGTCATGCTGGAAAAACAGAAGGACATCGACGCGGTGACCGTCGGGACTCCCGATCATTTTCACGCCGTGGCCGCGATGGCCGCCATCCAATTGGGCAAACATGTTTTCGTCGAAAAGCCGCTGACCCATACGATCCAGGAGGCCCGGGCCCTGGCCAAGGCCGCCCGCCAGGCCAAAGTAGCCACCCAGATGGGCAACCAGGGTCACGCGATGGAGAGCATCCGCCTCCTGTGCGAATGGATCTGGGATGGGGCCATCGGACCCATCCGCGAAGTCCAGGCCTGGACGCCCCACCCGGTCTGGCCGCAGGGGCAGGGCCGGCCCGCGGAAACACCGGCCGTCCCGGCCACCCTGGACTGGGATGTCTGGCTGGGACCGGCGCCCTCCCGGCCCTATCACCCGGCCTACCTGCCCTCCCGCTGGCGGGGCTGGCTGGATTTCGGCACGGGCGGTTTGGGCGACATGGGGTGCCATATCTTCGACCATATTTTCTGGTCCCTGAAGCTGGGCGCCCCGACGAGCATCGAAGCCAGCTCCTCCATCTTCGTTCCGGGCACGATGAACTGGGACAAGCCCAGGAACACCGAAACCTATCCGCAGGCCTCGATCGTGACCTATAAATTCCCGGCCCGCCCGGGCTTTCCCTCGCTGACGCTGACTTGGTATGACGGCGGGCTCATGCCGCCCGTTCCCGAAGAGCTGCCCCCGGGAACGAAGATGGGAGACACGTATGGCGGGGCGCTCTACATCGGAGAGAAGGGCAAGATCCTGACCGGCTCGCATGGTGCAAACGGCCTGCGGATCATTCCGGAGGAGAAAATGCGCGAGTACCGGCGGCCGCCCAAGAGCCTGCCGCGATCGATCGGCCACTATGCCGAGTGGATCGAGGCCTGCAAAGGCGGGCCGGCGGCGGGATCCCATTTCGACTACGCGGCGCCGCTGACCGAGATCGTTCTGCTGGGCTGCGCGGCCATCCGGGCCGGCGAGAAGCTCACCTGGGACGCCGAAGGCATGCGCTTCCCGAATTACCCGGCGGCCGACGAGTACTTGACCAAGACCTATCGTGCCAGCTGGAAATTGATATGAAAATATCCAAGACTATATTCTCCGTCCTGGCCGTCTCGGCCTTGACCTGGGGCACGGCGCAACAACCTGGTCCGACGACGCGGAAGGCCGAGCCGGGCCAGGTCACCCTGAACAGCGAAGGCCTGCACGGCTACATCAGCTTCAGCGCCTCCCGCCCACCGGCCAAATCCGAATTCAGCGCGGGCATGGGATTCTATTCGGCCGTCTGGCCCCTGATCGACGAACCGCTGGCCGGGTTTCAGATCGGGCTGCCGAGCGCTTGGATCACTCCGGACAACTCCGACAACAAGGATACGCCGCTGGCCCCGGTCGGCACTCTGGCCCGGGACCACTGGCCGGAGCGGGGCCCCACCTATGAATCGGTCTTTCAGACCGTGGAAGGCGGCCTCGGCTATTGGGCCGGCAACCACTTCCGCTACGGCCCTCCCAAATTCAGCATGAACGCTACCCCGCAATGCTACGATTACGAGATCGGGTCGCCCGGCTGGTCCTTTTTCTACAGCAACGAAGCCCTGCCCGACAACCGCCTGGGCATCGCCCAGCTCAGCAACCGGCTGCTCCTCCCCCCGGATGCCCTGCCCTTCCAAGGCCATCCCAACGGCCAATTCCTGGGATACGCTTATATGGCCCTGCCCTTCACCGAACCGGTGGCCGGCGCTCCCCCCACGGGCGATCAGGCCTGGACGTGTTTCCTGAGCGCGGCCAATTTCAAGGGCCCCATGGCGTACTACATCCCGGAAACCTGGAGCAAAATCGGCATGCTGTTCAACTATCCTTACATCTATGGCCGGGGACTCGACGCCAAGCCGGGCAATATGGGCGGCGGGGCCATGGAAATCAACACCGTGCCCAGCTTTGTGTCCCTTGACGCCCAAGGCACGGCCTATTCGAAGCTGCCCAAGCTGCAATTCCCGGTCGACGGCCAGGGCCGGACGATCCTCGTCCAAGACGTGAAATATTATTCCAAGGCCGCGCTCTATGACGCCTTCAAATCCTGGCGTGACGGCGGGCCGGCCGCATCCGGGCGTTTCGACGAGAAGGGCGCCTGGGCATCCACGCTGACGACGCGGACGACGCGCTTCGACCAGGGCGGCAAGCCGATCGAGGGCGTGGAGAAGATCTTCAACACCAAGGTCTTCGAGGCCAATGTCTGGGGCCTGGAATGGTACGACGGTACGAAGAATGCGATGGGCCTGTTCCCCCGATACTTCAAGCATGTCGGAGAGAAACGCATTTCCGTGGCCGCTGCGGAAGTGCCCGCGGAGACACAGCTCAAGGCCCCGGCCTTTAAAAAGGCCGAGCCCGGCGTGCCCTATACGTCCCCGACCGGGGGGGCCTGGACCAAGCCGGGGCCGGCCCGGGGGCCATTTAAAGTCGACCTCGCCGACGGCTCGACCGTGACCTATTCCTGGTACCGCTTCGTCGATCAGCCGTCTTTCCAGCAGTATGCCTTCAGTGCAGAGAAAAAGGCCCGGCTGCAGGCATTTGTGGAAAAGATACACGCCGTCTGGACGATCGACCGGGACTACATGGCCCCGTTGAGGCGCGGCTCTCTGGCCACCTTGGACCCGGGCTTATTGGTGACGCCGCCCAAGGGCATGGAAGTCGGGTACGTTCCGATCGTGACCCATCAGGAGGCGACGGCCCGTAAGTCCGCTCGGTGATCCCCCCGGCCGTCAATCTTTGAAGACGGCGAACTCGGCCAGGCCGGCGCTGCGGGTTTCCTTGGATACGGTGTCCACGGCGAAGACGATCCAATTCACCGTCTTGGCCGGGAAGGCGATCTCGGGGGCGGAGCGGGCATCGTCGGGCAGATCGCCCACCTTGACCGCGCTGCCGTCGCTGAACAGCAGAACGCCCGAAGTGATGTGCTCCTTCAGACCCGGCGCGTCGAAGAGCCAGACGCGGCCTACGGTCTGGGGAGAATCCCAGCTCAGCCGGATCATGGCCGTCTCGCGCTCTTCCAGGCTGACCCAGGCGTGGGAGTTGATCTCCGCGGCCGGGTCGACGACGCCGTCCCCGGCCCCTTCGCCGAAGTATGGGATCAGCTCGGTGAAAGGCTTGTTCTTCTTATGGACGGAGGACATGTTGACCCGGGCCCGCAGAGCCAGGTTCGAGACGGATTTGAGCGGATCCGCAGGCTCCCGGCCCGCCTCTCCGGCCAGGGCTTCGGCGCCGGCCGCATCCAGGAGCTTCAACTCCTGCAGTGTCCAGGCGTACCGGCTGCCGATGGGCTCGGAGGCCGTGCGGTTTCGAAAAGCAAATTCTTATCCCTAATGCGGTAGAACCATATCAGCGGCAGCCAGAGCTGGTGGGCGTAGGGGATCCGTTTGTGGTTGACCAGGATCTCGGTCTTCTCGCAGTCGTGGACGAGGTTGAAGAGCGCGAAGAGGTCCTCGACGATTTCGGGGGTATAAACGGCCGAATGGCGGACCCAGTCGCCCGAACCTTCCTCTTTATAAGTCGGGTTGCGTTTGGCCAGGACTACAGCCTGCTCGTTGTGCGGATGGTTGCGGCGGCCGAAGATCACGGTAATTCTAAAGGACTTGGCGGCTGTGTGGGGATGGAGGATATCGTCGAGCTGGTCTTGGGCCGCCGCGTCGGGACTCATGGGCCAGGTTTAACATCCCTTCCGGGGTCGCGTCTACAATCTTGCGATTTTTAGACCTTTCGGGGCGAAAAGTCTCAGGCATCACTTTTAGGCGTTGGAAATATTTCTTTTTCGACATGGTCCAGGATATTCTGAAGGACGATATTCCAAGCCAGGGTTCGCTTCATTTTCCGGGAGATAAGACTTATCGCCGACTCGCTGAGGCCATAAAAAGCCGCATTTTTCTTCAAGGGATGGTCTTTTTTTTGTGGGTCAAATAGATGGCGGCGTTTCTGGCAAAGCCGTTATTCTGACCCAAGGCTCGCTCTACCGTGTTACGGATCTCCTCAAGAGTCGGCTTGTTTTTTAAGCTTTTTATAGCCGGGATTTCCCGATGAGTATCTTTTTCTTGAAGGAATAGTCTTAATCCGCTTTTTCATGGGCTTCACCGATATATTCAAGAAACTTTAATCGATCCCGATCATCCTCGAAGATCAATTGTCCTCGGTTTCCTCTTGAGGTGACATGATAGAAAGCCCCGGGATATTCGATTCTCAGTTGTCGACTCATTTCAAATGTCGATTCTCGGCGGGCGTGGAAATTGCCGATCATTGAATTGGATGCGGCAGGATCGATGGAATCTCAAAAATCGCGAAACAATGGCAAGATTGTAGACGCGACCCAAATTGTATTGGGAATGGATTGATTTGCCCGGGCTGAATCAGTATCCTTCGGGGATGTTTTCTCGGGGTTTCCGGATTGCGGCGGCGGGCTTGATTCTCAGCCTTGCCGGCTTGGCGCCCGTGTCCGCCCAGTCCCCGCCCGGACCAGTGCTTGACCTCCTCAAACTTCCCCGCGGGCAGCGCCTCGTCATAGGCCGTATGGCTTCTCCCCCCGTCCTCGACGGTCTCAGCGACGATCCCTGTTGGAGGGACATCCGGCCCTTTCCCCTGGTCATGCAGTCGCCGAACTTCGGGGAACCCTGTTCGGAGCGGACCGAAGCCCTTCTCGGATACGATGACGACTATGTCTATGTCGCCGGCCGCCTTTATGACCGTGAGCCCAATAAGATCCAGTCCCAAACCAGCAAGCGCGACGCCATGGCCGCCTCGACGGACTGGTTCGGCATCTTCCTGGACACCTTCAACGACAAGGAGAACTCCCTGGCCTTTCTGACCAGTCCATCCGGCCTGCGTTTCGACGCCGCGGTCTTCCGCGATGCCCAGACGCATTCCGTTGCGGACATTCCGATGAATCTGAGCTGGAATACATTCTGGGACGTGGCCGTGGCCCGGACACAGGATGGCTGGTTCGTGGAGATGCGCATTCCCCTGTCCAGCCTCCGCTTCCAGGCCAAACCGGAAGGCGCCGTCATGGGAGTCACGGCTTTCCGCTGGATCTCCCGGAAGAACGAGACGGACGTCTTTCCGGCCATTCCCAAGAATTGGGGGGAGCTGAGCGCCTGGAAACCCTCCCAGGCCCAGGAGACGGTCTGGCCCGGGCTGCGTTCGCGCAGACCCCTGTACTTGACGCCCTACATCCTGGGCGGATTCGAGCGAACGTACGATCTGAATGCCGCTCAAACGGCCTATGTGCGCGGCGGGACCCCGAAATTCGACTTCGGATTGGACGTCAAGTACGGGCTGACCGGCAATCTGACCCTGGACCTGACGGCCAATACCGACTTCGCCCAGGTCGAAGCGGACGACGTCCAGATCAACCTTTCTCGATTCTCCCTGTTCTTTCCGGAAAAGCGGCTGTTCTTCCAGGAGCGGACCAGCAATTTCGATTTCAGCATGGGCGGCCCGAACACGCTTTTCTACAGCCGCCGCATCGGGCTTGCCGACGACCGTCCCGTCCGCATCTACGGCGGCGGCCGGCTGGTCGGGCGCCTGGGCGGCTGGGATGTCGGCATCCTGGATATGCAAACGGCATCTCTCGACGACATCCCCACTGAGAATTTCGGCGTCGTCCGGCTTCGCCGACGGGTCATCAATGCCTATTCCTATATCGGCGGCATGGTCACGAGCCGCATCGGCGCGGACGGACGCTACAACGCGGCCTACGGCGTCGACGGGATCTGGCGGATCCGCGGCGACGATTACTTCAGCTTCCACTGGGCCCAGACCTTCGAGAACGGCAGGGACAACAGGGCCCTGTCTTTCGATTCGTCCCGTTTCGCCGTGATGTGGGAGCGGCGGACGAAAGCGGGATTCGGAACGGAGGTGCGGTTTTCCCGGACCGGGAGGGAGTTCAACCCGGGGATGGGTTTCATGATGCTGAACAACTACACGGCGTTTTATACCCGGACACTCTACGGCTGGGCTCCGGGCGTTCACTCCGCGCTGACGACGCACGACGCGTATATCGAAGGCCGGATCTATTGGGATAATGCCACCCAGGAGCTGGAACTGGCCGAATTGGGGCCGGGTTGGGAATTCTCGGCCAAGAACGGATGGGGCGGAATGATCTGGCCCAAGCTCTCCATCCAGCGCCTCTTCGAGCCCTTCGCCGTTTCCGACCGTGTCTCGGTGCCCCCGGGACGCTACACCTACCCGGGGATCATGTTCAGCCTTCAGACGCCGCCCGGAAATCTTTTCAATACGAGGATCACGGGGGAGGTCGGCGGGTACTATGACGGATGGCGGGTTTCCCTGGGAGCGAATCCGACGTGGGCGGGCATCCCGAACCTCGAGATCGGCGGCATGCTCCAATATAACCTGGTCAGGTTTCCGACCCGCGGCCAGTCGTTTTTCGCCCCTCTCGGCCAGCTCAGGGTACAGGCCACGCTGAGCGTCAAGTTCACGGCCGGGGCCCTCGTTCAATACAACGGCGCCGACGACACCGCGATCGCCAACGTCCGTCTCCGCTACAACCCCGCCGAAGGAACGGATCTCTACCTTGTTTACAACGAGGGACTTCATACGTCCCGCCTGGGAATGATCCCCGTTCCGCCTTGGTCCAGCGGCCGGGCGCTCTATCTGAAATTCAACTACACCTTCAATTTCTAGAGATCTCCTCAGCGCAGGAATTTGATCGCCCTGTCCGTGTCCAGGGCCATGTCGACCGACATCCCGTTCATCAACTCGTGCTGCTTCCACATCTTCTGGTCCACCTTCAGCCGCTGGAGAATGGCCTTGAGGGTCTCTCCACGCCGGCCGTTCTGGAGGCCGACCCGCCAGGCCCGGCGATTCAGCTTGTTCGGGTCGCTCAGTGTCTGGAACGATTGGATGGCCCCGTCGATGGTCGGCTCGTAGCCTTGGAACGTTGAAGAGGCGGTGGTGCTGAGAAAGGTGAAGATCTGGCCGCCCTTGCGGACGCAATGGATGTCCACGGTCATCGGCGTCCCCTGTTCTTGCTGATTCTGCTGGTCCTGCTGGACCTTCGGCCGGATGTCATAGACGCCCCGGAAAGCGTTGAGCCCGTTGATCCGCAAGGCCCCCCGGCGGAGCTCCTGAACCTGGGATTCCTTATAGGAGGCCAGCTTTTCCTTCATGTATTCCGCGAGGTCCTTGGGACTCGTCTCCGTGGACAGGAACACGGCCGCCTTTTCGTCGTCGGGAGCCATGACGAATTGCTTGGGCGAGTTCTGGTACTTCCAGCCCTTGGGTATCTTGATCATGAATTGGAGATCGGGATTGTAGAAGGCCCCGCCTTCGACGAAGCCCTGGCGCGGGTCGTCGCCGAAGACCATCCCGTTGATCCGGCCGAGGTAGTCGCCGCGGGCGACGCGCTGATCGGGGTCGGTCGGCAGGAGCATCTTGTTGATCTCCTCGATCCGGCGGGTGGTCAGGGGATGGGTGGAGAGGAAATTCGGGATCGACGGCCCTCCTCCGGCAATCCCCATCCCGACACCTGGCCGATCTACCATCGCTATTTCGGCACCCGGACCGAAGAAGACCTGCGGCTCAAGCTGGGGGACGATTTTCGCTGGATCACACCGCAATGCCGGGAATCGACTTATAGGCATCCTTCGGGCCGCGGATTGTTCGATGCCCGCGAATACAAAACCTTCCACGGCGAAGCCGGGCCTCTTGCTCAAGCCGAAGCCATCGGGGACATCGACGGGTTCGACTGGCCGGACCTCGATTTCCTCGACTTTGAGGAATGCCTCGGCGAACTCCGCGCGGCCGGTCCGTTTTACCGGGCCGGCGGATTCTGGGCTCCCTTTTTCCACAACGTCATGGATCTTTTCGGGATGGAGGCATACTTCATCAAGATGCACACCCACCCCGAGGTCGTCCAAGCGGTCACGGCCCGCGTTTGCGAGTTCTACCTCGAGGCCAATCGCCGCCTCTTCGCCCAAGCGGGCGGACTCATTGACGGTTACTTTTTCGGAAATGACTTCGGCACCCAAATCGATTGTCTCATCAGCCCCCGGCACTTCGACGAATTCATCCTGCCCTGGTTTCGCCGGCTGACCGACCAGGCCCATGCTCACGGCTACCAGGTCATCCTCCATTCCTGCGGCTCGATCCATCGTGTCATTCCGCGGCTCATCGAGGCCGGCGTCGAATGCCTTCATCCGCCAAGCGCGGGCCGGCGGCATGGAAGCCGAGCGGCTGGCCGCGGATTTCAAGGGAAAAATCGCTTTTCTGGGCGGCATCGACACTCAAAAACTGCTTGTCGACGGCACTCCCGCCGATGTCAAAGCCGAAGTCCGCCGCCTCCGTCCGCTTTTCGGGCCGTGCTGGATCGTCAGCCCCAGCCACGAAGCGCTCCTGCCCAACGTTCCCCCCGCCAACGTGGCCGCCATGGCCGAAGCCGCCCTCGAGTCGGCCTAGTCCTCCCGAACCTTGCGGAGCTCAAAGACGGCCGGTTTGACGGCCTTGATCTTCTTTTTCATCGTTCTTTCGCTTCCTTCGGAGGGGATCAAGGCTCCCGGATTACCGAGGCACATCAGCGTGTTTTTCTTCTCCGGTCTCCCGAGAGCTAGGGGAGTCGGTAGGCCACGGCGTTGATGTTCATGCCCGCGCCGATTCTCGTTGGCTTGATGGATCAGCACTTTGCGGATGTTGCGGAGCTGAAGGGGAACAAGAAAGCGAAGTGAATCCGTAAGCATCCGGAAGCCGGACCAAGTCGGTCGAAGTTCTCATGGTACACAGCCCCGGCCGCTCTCCTTTTGACTTCGGTTGGCGCCTTTCTGAGGATCGAGGGTCAACGCCGGTTGACGATTTTCGTCTGGTTTTCGGCTTCCTGGCCCGGCGCGACACCTCATCCTAGGGAGAACTGCCCGATCCATGACCTTGGCCCGGTTCTTGAGGCCTTTCTCCCGCCATGGAGGGTGGACGAGGCAGGGGTCTTCCATAAGATCCCCCGGATCGACGACGCGCGGCTTGAGGAGATCTTCGGCCGGGAGGTCCTCCGGCTTCTGGTCGGCAAGGAGCTTCTGATCCCCGAATGGGCGGAGCGCATTCTCTCCTGGCCGCACTCCGGCTTCAACGTCCACAGCGGCAGGGGCCCCGGGGCCTTGTCCCGGGGATCCATTTCCGCCGCACTCGCCCGTGGATAAGAACGCGGGCGAGTGGCGAGCCGAAGGCTCGCCCTTGGCAGCCTGGTCCGGGCCAAGACGAAGCCGGAGGCCGAGCGGGTGGGCAAGTACATGCGCCGGACGATCCTGGCCCTGGAGCGGCTGACTCTTCTGGTTTCGGGCCGCGCCGACGGATATTCCGGGCCCCTCCGAGTTTCGTCCGTCCGTTTTCGCGAATTTCGCAAGGAATTGACACGGCCAACTGATCGGGAGCACATTGCCGGCGTGCTCAAATGGGGAGATTCAGCGGCTGGAGCGGGAATTCGCGGCGGCCCCGGAAAAGCAAATTCTTATCCCTCGCTCGCCTAGCCTGCATCATTCATGAATTCCTTAATAATGGCTTTTTATCCGGCCAGGAAATGGGGGACACGATCCCGATTTCGGAAAATCGGGTCATGTCCCTCCATTTCCATACTTCCCTCTGGAAAGACACGATTCATGAATAATACAGGCTAGCCTGCATCATTCATGTATTCCACAAAAATAGCTTTTATCCGGCCAGGAAATGAGCGAGCGGACTGCGTTCCGGCTAAAAAAGCAGCAGCCCGTCCGCTCGGGGCTGCCAGCCCTTCAGGCCTGGCCCGACACCCCAGAAATTCGTCGGTCGGTAGAGAAATATCCACGGCGCGTCGTCCCGGACCAAGGCGTAGATTCGCCGATAGAGCGCCTGCCGCTCGGCGTCCGGAAGGGTGGCCTGGGCTTGGGCGATGAGGGCGTCGACTTCCTCGTTCACATACCCTTCCCACCACGGCCCGCGGAGCTTGGAATGGAGCTTCTCCCGCAGGACGCGGAAGGTGCTCCGGGGGCTCGAGTCGAAGCAACAGGCGTCGTGGATCCTCTTCTCGCGGACCATCTCGGAATAGGCGGCCCGGTCGGCATGCTCCACGATCTCGACCGCGATCCCCGCTTCGGCCAGCTGCTTGACCATGAGGGCGGCCAGCCGCGGCGCCTCGTCAGGCATCGTCGAGGGGATGTCGAAGGTGAGCTTCAATCCGTCCGCATATCCGGCCGCGGCCAGGAGGGCGCGGGCCTTGGCCAGGTCGCGCGGGTAGGCCGGCGTCTCCGGGTCGTAGCCGAAGTGGTGGGGGGTCAAATAG
>CAZLAM010000042.1:0-10600 GCA_964557435.1 uncultured Eubacteriales bacterium | reverse complement strand
ACTTCGCGGTTGCCGTCGTACTCGCCGGTGAAGGCGATCGACTTGCCGTCGGGCGAAAACCGGGCGAAGGCCTCGTAGCCCTCGTGGCTAGTGAGCTTGCGGGCCACACCGCCCGAGAGCGGTACGGTGTACAAGTCGCCGGCAAAGGAGAAAACGATCTGGTCGCCGGAGACGGCCGGGAACCGGAACAATCGGCCTTCGGCCAAGGGAAGAGCCTGCGCGGCGGAAGCTGATCCCGGAGTGAAACCCGGGGCCCCAACCGCCGCCGGGGCGAAGGCGAGGACGGCGGCCAGAGTGAAGACAGACAGGAATACAACGACGCCGAGAGAGATGCGGGTTTTCATGAGGCCTCCTGGACAGGGAATGAAATGTAATGGAAGAGATCCGTATAAATTTACTTCAAAGCCTCCGCCTTGACCAGCAATTCTTTCGCGGCGGAGTCATCAAGGGACAGGCCTGGGCGGCGGAAGTTTACCCCCGGGACGCCGTCGGGGCGAAGGGCCGGGGTCTATTCAAATTTAAACGCTTTTTCCGTAAATAGACGCACGCAGGCATCCGCCGCATCAGCATCAAAAAGGGTCCCCTTTTCCCGGCTGATTTCCTCCAATGCTTTGTCTATTCCAAGCGCCGGTCGATAAGGTCTGTGGGAAACCATGGCCTCGACGACATCAGCAACAGCCAAGATTCTCGCTTCAATTATTATGGCTTCTCCTGATAGACCTGAAGGATAACCGGAGCCGTTCATCTTCTCGTGGTGTTGAATCACGATTTGAGCAATAGGCCAGGGAAATTCTATGTTTTTCAATATATCGTAACCTGCCTGGGAATGAAGCTTAATCAAGTTAAACTCGTTTTCACTTAATTTGCCGGGCTTAGCCAGGATTTCCGCGGGTATGTACATTTTGCCGATATCGTGAATGACCGCAGCTATACGGATTGCTTCCACCTTGTCTTGAGGCAATCTCATCTCGCCGGCTATGGCAAAGGCAAGCTGGGCAACACGTTTTTGATGACCAGCCGTGTAGGGGTCCCTTATTTCAGTCGTTCTGGCTATGGACTCGATGGTTGCCTTCAGGGCAATCAGTATTTTTTCCGCACTCTTTAGACGTTCCTCCTCGGCCTGCTTTCGATGGGTTATATCGGCCAGCAAAGCCACTTTGCTTGCGGAATGGCCATCAGAATCCAGGGCAATAGTTAAGCTCAGATTATAGATCCGCCGCTCATCGCCTCGATCCAGAACTATTTCCTTGTCGGATTCGATCGTTTGGCCGGCTTGGCCGAATTGGTCCGGCCATTGAGGTAAAATCTGTTTTACGGATAAGCCTCTGGCCTCCGCAATCTCGTAACCTGTAAATCGTTCCGCGGCAGGGTTCAAGTCCACGACACGGTCCGATTGATCCAGCACGATGATGTAATCCTTAATACGTTCAAAAATGGTATCGCGGGCCATCGGTATTACGGTATGGAGATGGAATCGCGGCAGATTCCAAATCAGTAATAAGCTGCCGATAAAGGATGCCCAGGGTGTAATTCCAACCGATAGCTTCAAAGCGCTGCTCAGGCCAAGTGTTTCAACCAAAGCAGCCAGCATCGGCAGCACCGCGGCAAGCAGCAAACCCGCGGATTCCCGGTAACGACCATGATGCAGGCGGATGACGTTCTTTATAAGCAGGAAGCTGCCGGAAAGAGTCAGCGCGGATACATAAGCCATGCCGATCCAATAAATTATGCCGTAGGTGGGCTGAAGCGGCAGATAGGGGTTATGGCCGTCTAAACCGGGTGTGCTCCAGATAAGGTTATGAAGATGATTGGTGCAAATCCCCAATATGACGATGCTCGGTATGATGCCTAGAAGAATATAGTTGCGCTTGGTCAGCCATTTTTTTGATCCGATATGATGGACGATATAGAGCAACCAGAAAGTTACAGACAGGGTTCCCCAGATGAGTTGTGCTCCCATTAAATAGCTCTTCGTGGCGGGAAGAGGCAGCCCAATCTCTACGGCGTGCGACAGCATCCACAAAGCGCAAGACAGTAGAAGCGAGGCTCCCATAAGACTCGCCCGGCGGTTCAGCTCCCGCCAGGGAAAGTAGATAGCCAGAACGACGAGGCCGGCCGAAGCGGCGATTTCCGCAATAACACCGGGAGACCACTGCCATAGCATGATTTAACCGGCCTCTAAGTCATCTGTTTAATAAAGGATAATGCTTTTTTATTGTATATGCAAGAAATGAAGTGGAATGGCGGAGATTCCGCAATCCCCCCTGGTCTCCGCGGCGACATCGTTCGTTGCCCGTTCGCTGCTTGATAATGGACCGCGGCCGACGATATAATCGGCGCAACGCAAAATGAACAGTGCCTCTTCAAGTTTAAAGCCGGCCCGAAAATGGCCAAGATCCATCGCTTGACATAGCGGGCCCGGCGGAACCGCCGCGGCCCCGAGGAGTGACCATGAAAGGCATCTTTCCCCTTTTCGGGGGCCTGATCCTCATCACCCTGGCCCTGGCCTTCGGGCAGGTCCAGACCAAGCTCACGGTCGAGCCCGACCCGTCCTTCGCCGAGGACGCCGTCTCCAACCGCCGCCACCCGGGCGTCGACACCGACGTCTTCCTCTACATCAACCACTGGCGGAACTCGGTCCCCTGCGAAGGGCACGGCGGGTTCATCGAGCGGGATATCCTGACGCCCGGCGATCCGCTCCATCCGCCCGCGAAGGGATCGGTGTTGAAATACATCAAGGCCTACAAGAGGGCCGCGCTCGAGCCGCGCTGCAGCACGCAGGCCTTCAAGAGCGCCGCGGAGCAGGTGTTCGTTTACGTCTGCGCCGGCGCGGGGCGGGTCGAGGCGGGCGGCCGCTCGGTGAAAATCGAAGAGGGCTGGAGCGTCTTCCTCCCGGCCGGGCTCGAATACCGGTTTTTCAATCCGGGAGAGTCCGACCTGGAAACGCTCCTGGTCGTCGAAGGGGTTCCCGCGGGGTTCGTCCCCAACACGGCCATGTCGGTGGGCGATTACCATAATTCACCCCCCGGCGTGGGGATGCATTGGGCTCACATCGGACGCGGGCTGGCCTGGGACAGGCCTCCCAAATTCGCCAACCCGATGGGTTTTGCCGTCGTCTCCATCGACAAGTTCGACATCGCCCAGCCGCACGTCCACGGCGAGGGCTGCGAGGAGATCTGGTGCCAGCTCAAGGGGACGAGCCTGCTTCTCTTCGGCAACCGCCTCTTCCGGCAGGAGCCGGGCGAGGCCTTCCTCATCCCGCCGAACAAGAAAGTACCGCACAGCTCGATCAACGCCACGGACGAGCCGATGCTCTGGCTGTACATGGGCAACCGCCGCGACCAGGCTAAATAAGGAGAGAGATCGATGAGAACGCTGCGCAAAATCCCGGCCCTCGCCGTATCCATCGGGCTGGCCGCCACCGTCCTGGCCTCTCTGCCGGCATGTTCGAAAAAGCCGGCCTGGGCCGCCAAGAACAATCAGCTGATCGCCGATCAAAAGATCGCCGTCCGCACCCGCGGCGACATCCCCGCCATCAAACGCGCGGCGAACTTGGACGACGGTGCGGCGGCCGACCTCTCGAAGCTGTCCCCAGTCGAGCTCGCGCCGGGCGTCAAGGCCCGCATGTATTGGGGTAAGGGCAATCTCGTCGTCTGGATGAACCTCGATCCCGGCGCCGTCCTCCCCAGGGAGATCCTGCCGGCCGAACGCGTCATGGTGGTCATGGAAGGGGAAATCGAACAGCTTCTGGGCGGGAAATTCGTGCCCATGAAAGCCGTCCCGCGGGACGAACCGGACGGCACCCACGGCCGGACACCGAAGAACGAATTTGTCCTTTTGGAAAAGGGCGCCGAGAACAGCGTCCGGGCCGGCGCTTCGAGCGCCGTCCTCGTCGAAATCTACTGGCCCCCCCGGGCCGACTATTTGGCCAAGGCGGGACTGAAAGACATCCCCGCCGAGCTCGAGCCTGCTTTCCCGGTCGCTCCGACGTGCGCGCCCGGGACGGTCCACGATCTGAACGACGTCCAGCTCACGGAGCTCCAGCCGGGGGCCAATTCCCGCCTCATCGGGGGACATGGCGCCCAGCTCAGCTTCCTGCGCCTGGACCCGGGGATGAATTTCGCCGCCCACCTCCATCCCGAGGAACAGCTCATGGTGGTTCTGCGCGGTTCGATCGACGAGCTCATTCTAGACGCCTCGGTGACGATGAAGAAAGGCGGCCTTCTTTTTTTGCCGGCGACGATGGTCCACGGCGGGAAGGTCGGCGACCAAGGCTGCGACGTCCTCGATGTCTTCTTCCCGCCGCGGCCGGATTACATGGCCAAGAAAACGGCCGGGGAAACCGCTTTCCGGGCGGTCATTCCGGCCGAATCCAAGGTTGAGGTCTTCGTGGACGGGGCCAAGAACGGGCCCGGCCTGACCTTCACCGAGGGGCCCAAATGGCTGAAAGGCAAGCTCTATCTCTCGAGCATGTTTTTCGACCAAAAGTGGAACGGTGATCCCAAAAAAAGCGCCACGGTCGAAGTCGACCCGGACGGGACCTACCGTTTCATCTCCAAGGGCCTGCAGACCAACGGCCTCATGCCGCTGGCCGACGGAAACCTCGCCGTCTGCGACATGTTCGGGCACCGCATCGTGGAGATGACGACCAAGGGAAAGATCGTGAAAACGCTGGCTTCGACCTACGAAGGCAAGCCCATCGACGGCCCTAACGACCTGGTGGCGGACGCCCAGGGCGGGATCTACTTCACCGATCCCCAATTCACGCCGGAAGCCAAAAAGTCCCAGCCCGGCCGGGCCGTCTATTACATCACGCCGCGGGGGAAGACCATCCGGATCATCCCGCCCGACGATTTCGCCATGCCCAACGGCATCCTGCTCAGCCCCGACGGCCGGACGCTCTACATCAACAATACCTACGACAGCGAGTCTTTTTGGAACGTGGACACGGACAAGGACAACTGGGTCTGGGCCTATGACGTGAACGGCGACGGGACGGTGAAAAACGGGCGAAAGTTCGCCGCCCTCGTCCTGACGCCCGAAGTCGTCGACCGCAAGGGGCGGTCGAGCGGCGCCGACGGCATGACCATCGACGAGAACGGCGGGCTTTATGTCGCCACCTACATGGGCGTTCAGGTGTTCAACCCCCGGGGCGAATTCCTGGGCCTCGTCAACACGCCCACGTATCCGGTCAGCTGCTGCTTTGGCGGCGGCGACATGAAGACGCTGTTCATGGTCAGCTACGACAAGATCTACTCGATCCGAACGAACGTCAAAGGCCTGGCCTACGGGCCGAAATAAGCCGGGACGGAAAGGAGACGACCATGGCCGACCGATACACGCTCCAGCGCCGGGATTTCCTGAAACGGATGGGCTGCGCCGTCGGCGCCGCGGCCTTGACCGGAAAATCCGTGCTGACCCCGCTGGCGGCGGCGGCCGCCGCCCCGCCGCGGCCCGACGATCCCTACGGGCAGATCCATTTCCCCGTCAGTCAATTGGGCCGGGCGGCGCCGTCCGCCCGGGTTTCGCTGGTCAAGGGCGATAACCGCTACGCCATCGTCCGCCGTTCTCTGGAGCTGATCAAAGACGAGATTCTGGGCTCGATCGGGAACAAGAAGGTCCTGATCAAACCCAACATCGTCCTGGCCGACTGCGCCGCCTGCGTGACCCACGTGGACGCCATTCGGGCCGTCCTCGACGTCATCACTCCCGTGGTCAAGAGTCCGATCCTGATCGCCGAGTCGAGCGTCCAGAATACCATGCAGGGGTTCCGCTACAACAACTACATGCGGCTGGAAAAGGAGTACAACACCAGAATCGTAGATCTCAACACGGACGGCTTCCAGCACCGCTACGTCCTGGGCCTGGACAACAAGCCGTCGCGCATCCGCATTATCAACACGCTCCTGGATCCGGACCTTTACGTCATCTCCGTGGCCCGCATGAAGACGCACAACTATGTCTACGTTACACTGTCCATAAAAAACGTGATCATGGCTTCGCCGCTCAACGACTACAAGGTCAACGACAAGGGTCTGATGCACCAGGCCTCACCGGCCCGCCACGATCTCCTGCACTACAACATGTTTCACATCGGGCAGGAGGTCTTCCCCGACCTGGCCGTCATCGACGGCTTCGTCGGCGTCGAGGGCAACGGGCCGGCCTGGGGTTCGCTCATCGCCTCGCGGGTCGCGCTGGCCAGCCTGGACGCCGTGGCCGCCGACGTCACGGCCACCCGGGTCATGGGCTTCGACCCCCGCATCGTCAACTACCTGAACGCCATGGCCGAAGCCGGGATGGGGCAGGGCGACAGCGACAGGATCGAGATTCTGGGTTCACCGCTTGAAAAATGCATCATGCCCTACAAACCCAACGAGCGCATGGCGGAGCTGTATAAGCTATGAATTCCCCCGGGAGGCCCGCCGGCCGCTGGAGGCGGTTGTACGGGAAATACAATTTCACCTTCTGGGTCCTGGTTTTCGTAACCATTTCGATGCTTCACCCGGCGGCCTTCCGGAGCTGGTTCGGAACGGACCTGAAGATTCTTATCGTCCCCCTCATCCAGATCATCACCTTCGGCGTGGGCACGACGCTCAGCGGCGGAGATTTCAAGAACGTCCTGGCCATGCCCGGGCCGGTCCTGATCGGGATCGTTTTGCAGTTCACGATCATGCCCCTGGTGGGGTATACGATCACCATGACCTTCGGCTTTCCGCCGGAGGTGGCGGCGGGCATCATCCTGATCGGCTCGGTCTCCAGCGGAGTGGCCTCCAACGTCATGACCTACCTGGCCGGCGGCAACGTGCCCCTGTCCGTGACCATTACTTCGGGGACGACACTCCTCTCGCCGTTCGTCACGCCCTTCTGGATGAAGACGCTGGCCGGGCGCCTCATCCCGGTCGACGTCACGGCCATGATGCTGTCCATCTTCAATATGATCATCATCCCCATCCTGGCGGGCCTGATCGCCCACGGGATCCTCTACGGCCGGAAGAAATGGACGCGCGCGTCCGGAACGCTGGCTGTGGCCGGCTTTTTCTTTCTGACGGCCGCCGCGGCGGTCGTCCTGGCACCGGGCGGGTGGTGGGGCGCGCTGGCGGCCTTGCGCAACGGCCTCGTCCTCGGGTTCGTTCTCCTGGCCCTGTCCACCCTGGCCAAGCTGGTCCTCACCGTTTGGCTTCAGGGACCCGAGCGCTGGATGGACAAGGCCTTGCCGGTAGTGTCCATGTCCGCCATCTGCCTCATCATCGCCGTCATCACGGCCCAGTCGCGCGATCAACTCCTTTCCGTCGGGCCGCTTCTTATCCTGGCCGCGATTATCCACAACGGAACGGGATACACCCTCGGCTACTGGGGCGCGCGCCTGGCCCGCCTGGACGAAAGCGCCTGCCGGGCCGTGGCCATGGAAGTCGGGATGCAGAACGGAGGCATGGCCTCGGGCCTGGCCATCGACGTGCTCAAGAGCACCAGCGCGGCCCTCGCCCCGGCCATCTTCGGCCCTTGGATGAACGTGTCCGGGTCCCTGCTGGCCGGCTGGTGGCGGCGGAGGCCGGTGAAGCCCAGCCCCGCCGGCGGATTCTTAAAGGAGGATCGACGATGAAAGACCGGAATCCCATTTCGCGGCGCGCGGCCCTTCGGAATGTCGGGATGATGGGGGCGGGCGCGGCCCTGGGCGCGGCCGTTTCCGCTCCCGGGCTTCAGGCCGCGCCGGCCAAGACCGACGTTTTGGCCGTAATCGGCGACCGTTGGCACAGTTTCGACTACCTCCGGACGGCGTTCACGCGGACGCTGATCACGGAAGCCGGAGTCTCCGTCACCTTCGTCCCGGCCCCTTCGGACTTCAGCGGCGAAACCCTGGCCGGCCACAAGCTCCTGATCATGCTCTGCGACGGGCTGTCCTTCCCCGGCGGATATGCGACCACCTATCCGTTCATGGATCCCGAAAAGGTGAAGATCGTCAGCCAGCCGGCCGTGGCCGGCCTGGATGAAACCGCGGTGAATTGGCTCAGCCCGGAACAGGGCCGGGCCGTCCGCGAATATGTGGAGAGGGGCGGGTCGGCCTGGTTCTTCCACAACGCCAATTACATTTCCGGCGGCAACGCCGATTTCCGCCATGTCGAGGGCGCGCTGTTCACGGGACACACGGGCTTCCGCCCCTACAGGATGAAAATCGTCAACCCCGACCATCCCATCACGCGGGGGGTGAAGGATTTCGTGGTGACCGAGGAACAGCACTACCTGATCTACGACAAGGACCCCGAGACCGTGCTGGTGCGGAGCGTCAACGAGGACGGGCAGGAATATACCACGCCCAAGTACGGCAACCAGGGAGCGACGGCCGAAGCCTGCTGGGCTTACGACTACGGCCGGGGCCGGGTGTGTTACATGGCCCCCGGGCACACCATCCCCAGCCTCTGGAATCCCGAATACGTCAAGCTCCAGAGAAACGCCCTGCGCTGGCTGCTGCGCCAGGTTTGAGCCGTCGAGCCGGTCAATCCGCGTCTTCGGACGAAGGCGTCCTTTGCCCTCCTCCCGCAACAAGCCCAAGGTGACGCCCCGCTAACGCATTTCGAGCGGCGCCTATTTCAACTCGCGGAACGTCTGGAAGTTTTTAGACCACCTTGACCCGGGAAATCAAACGGTGATAAGAAGAACCCAGGAGGTTTCCCATGAAAAAAATGTTTCTCGCAATCGGTTTCCTTGTCATTACGGCGGTTTTGACGGCCGCCGCGGCCGGACCGCAAGCGGGCCCCAAGCTCGTTCCCCTCGATCTCTCGAAAGCGTCCGATTCCTTTCCCGTGATGATGCAGGCTCCCGAGGGCGCGACCGCGGCCGACGATTTCGGCAACATTCTCGTCAAGAAAGGCGGCAATTTCCAAGTCGAGGTCAGCTCGAGCGCCAAGGACATCGCCGACCTAAAGAAGGAAATCAAGGCCAACACCCTTAACAAGCTCAAGTCCTTCCTCGTGGAAACGGCCGACGCTCTTCTTTACGAATCGACGGTCATGGGCAAGTCCGAGTTTCATTTCGTGGCCAACGTGAAAGCCGGCGGAACGACTTACGGCGCCGAAGATACGAAAGGCCCCGTCTACACGAAAGCGGACGCCGAATTGATGTTGAAGTGCTTCCAGACCCTTGCGGCCAAGAAGTGACCACCGGGAAGTTAAGGGACGAGTCTTCGGCTCGCCCTGACCGGGCGATCAACCGTTGTCAGAGCGAACGGTCGACCAGTTCGCCCTCTTCATAGCCGTCGATGACTTCCCGCGGGACCTCGTAAACCTTGCCCCATCCGCCGAGACGTTCGACGACGTTGGGCCGGGCGAGGGGGCGTTTTTTCCCGTCCTGGATGAGATAGACGCCGCGGTTTTTGCGCGTGCTCTGCTCGATGATCATCTTGCCTTCGAAGGTCAAATCGATCATCCTCTCGGTCTTCATCTTGTCCAGCGTTTCCTCGGAGGTCTCAACCAGAAATTTCCAAGGATCCTTGCCCTGGTTCCGGTCGTAATTGTAACGGAACACGCTTTCCAGGTTTTTAAACGGCCGTTTGGCGTAGGTTCCGATGCTTCTCTTTTCGATGAGATAGACCGTGGCGTCGCCCGCTTTCACGTACTTTTTGTCCAGAAAGGCGAGGTTGTCGGCGTCCGGCCAGTCGGCGAATTCGCGCTCCATGCGGGTGAGAGCCTTGCGGCATTCGGACAGGGCATACGGCATGACGTTGCCCCGCCGCATCTCCTGCTCGAGCTCGCCGAATGAAGCGGCCAAGTAGGTGAAGGCATTGAAAACGTTCGTTCGCAGATTGTCCGTCCGAAAGAAATCCGACCGCGACTCGGTTAATTTCAAGAAGAGCCGGCAAGAGGCCGCGAACGCCTCCGACTTGAAGAGGATGCCCTGTTCCCGATCCGAAATCGTCCCGTTCCACCCCCGAAAATGGTCGAAACTCTCCTGGGCCAGGGCCGTGGCTTGGCGCTCAAGCTCCATCCCCAGGTTAAAGACCCGGCTCCCCTGGGGAGAAGTCGAATTTCCCAAATTGCCGGGATCCGAGGCATCGCTCCCCGCGCCGAATGTCATGAAAGAACTCGAAAAAGCCAAAAGGACGAGAACGAAGATCGAGCGGATGGGGATTTTCATCGGGATACCTCCTGATTCAATTTTCATCCCCCGGCTGGCGAGTTCGCCGAGGCGGTTCATAATATCCGCGGGGCAATTCTCCGGCGCCGGGTCCATCCAAGCGGCCGTCCTTTGCAAACACATCCCCCAAGTTCAAGGAAAGAGAGCCTTGAAAAAACTATCACAAGTTTCAATTCCCCGTCAACACTGATCGTAGAACAGTTTTCTCGCTCAAAAAGAAAAGTGTCATACGGTCAGCTGGGGGCCATAGGCCGGGGTTCGGAAGATATCGCCAAATGTAAAGAATTTTGCGGGAGACGACAGATTTTTAGCGAGCCCTCATCCTGCCCTCCTCCGCGGCCATGCCTTGGGCGAATATCATCTTCCCCGACGGATGCCAGACCACGTCGTAAAGCTTGGGATGACTGGAAGGCGCGTCGGCGATCTTCCGGGGCGATCCGCCGGCCGCCTCGACCATCCAAAGCTCGCCGCG
>CAZLAM010000041.1:0-1537 GCA_964557435.1 uncultured Eubacteriales bacterium | reverse complement strand
GAGGGGGCCGCGCGGGCGGCCCCCTCGTTTTTTTGAGGGAGGGGGCCGTCAGGTCTTCAAGAGGCCTCTGGTTATATCCGGCCGGCCTATCAGGGTAAGACCCCGAAAAGTTAACCGAAATTTGAGCGGTTCTTAATCGATTCTTGATAATTCCCCTCTATCTTATCCGTGAACACTAGGTGTGTTCCCTCCCTGGACACCAAGACTTGGGAGGTCAAGGTGCACCGTTTCTTGGTACTTAGGGCCGAATCCTCAAAAACGAAGAAAGGAGAACACAGAATGAGGAGCTCGAAGAAACTGATCCTCGCGATGGCGTTCGGCGCGCTCGTCCTTCCCCTGGCCACCTGATGGCCCAGACGACTACGCCCCCGCCCCAGACCTTTTCGGCGACCGTCTACTTGGACTACCGGTACTATCTGAGCCAGGACGGGCCGTGGACCCTCAAGCCCACCAATCCGGCGACTGCCTACCTCAGCAACCAGTTCATCTTCCGCCGGGCGTATTTCACCTACGAGAACAAGATCAGCGACAACCTGAAGTTCCGCTTCCGCATCGACGCCGACAACACGGCCAACGTGACCGGCGTCACCTTGACCGGGTCTCCTGTGGCCGGAGTGACCCTAGCCAAGGACGACAAGCTCCGCCCCTTCATCAAGCACCTCTACCTCGAATATGCGAATTTCCTCGTCCCCAAGATGATCCTGAACGTCGGTATGATCGAGACCCTGACCTTCAAGCCGGCCGAGGATCGGTGGGGACTGCGGAGCGTCGCCAAGACCCTTGTCGACGGCTACCAGGACATCACCAAGGCGTCCATCGCGGCCTCTAGCGCGGACATCGGCGTGACCCTGAAATATTCCTTGATCAAGCAGTTCCGGGTCGCCGGCGGTATCTATAACGGCACCCACTATTCCCACGCCGAGAACGACCAGTACAAAGAAGTCGAGCTCCAGGCCACGCTTGCTCCCCTCCCCGGGCTCTCGTTCGTCGGCTACTACGACTACGAGCGGAAGCTCCCCATCGCGGCCCTGCCCGGGGAGACCAAGCCCGTGACGAGCATCTATAAGGTCGACGCCTTCTTCGAAATGGTCAAGAACCTGGTCCTGGGCGCCGAGTGGTTCACGTTCAAGTCGGATCTCAACCAGACCGACGGCGAAAAATACGACCGGGGCGGCTATTCCGTTTTCGGGCGCTACATCGTCAAGCCCGACAAGTTCCAGCTCTTCGCCCGGTATGACAGCTACCTGCCGAACAGCCTCGACGAAGGCCTCGACATGAGCCTCGTCATCGCCGGCTTCGATTGGGCGCCCTACAGCGCCAACTGGAAGCTCCAGCCCAACATCTGGTTCGTGAACTACACGGACGGGCTGCGCTACAACACCGGCGCCACCTCCAATTCGGACATGGTCTTCAACCTGACCTTCTTCCTGTCCTTCTAAGGCGCCCCGCATCAAGGCAACGAAAAGGAGAATCGATATGAAAAAGACAGTCCTCATCGCCCTGGCGACCCTGACGCTCCTGGGGGGCCTCCTCCTGG
>CAZLAM010000040.1:0-25394 GCA_964557435.1 uncultured Eubacteriales bacterium | reverse complement strand
TGCCCTTGAACTGGATGGCTGGAGAGGACACGAGTTTACGAAGCACCCCTCCGCAATGGGGGCATTTCTTGCATTGCGGGTCGGAAAACTTTTGGATCTTCTCAAACCGCTGTTCGCAGGACTGGCACTTGTATTCGTAGATGGGCATGCTTACATCCTCATTCTAAAAAACTATGTTCTCTTCCATTCTGTGTGGTTTGCGTCGCGGGAACCGGCCCGGCGGCTTCGGGTTTTTCACGCCTTCCCTGCATCATCCTTCTCGCACCGTTTTTTCGACAGAAAAAACGGTGTCAAACATCCCTCGGCGCCAGGCCAGAGCCTGGTTCCCTCGACGGACGACGCGGGAAGGCTAAACCCTCGCGATTTCGCCGTGGCCGGTACCCCGCGCCGCCTTACTGCCCCACACAGAATGGAAAAGATCCAACGACCATTATAGCAGATTTCGGGGACTGTCGGGGAAAAAGCCCCGACTGGATCGATCCTGATCCCGGCTCGTCGTCAGCGGAAGACAAGGGCTTCGAAGATCGAAATTTCAGCCCCTTTTTTCCAAGCGTCGGGGGGGAGTCCGGCCTTGAGGCAAGCCTGGTCCAGAAATTCCAGGCGATCCCACTTGTTCTCCGTCGCCACTTGCGGCAGGAGAAGTCCGCGACGCCCCTTCTCGGCGATGACCAAGCCGTGTTTCCCGACCTGGACGAGCCGGGGGTCTTCGATTCGGACGGGAGGCGAGAGGACGGAGATTTCGACGGAGATGTCCTTGAGCTCGGCGGCCGTGACGGGCGGAAAGCGGGGATCCTCGGAGGCGGCGTAAGCGGTTAATTGCCGGACGGCCTGATGCAATGGAGCGACGGCTTCGATGAACCCGATACAGCCGCGGAGGCCGCCTTTTTTCGTCAGGGTGACGAATGCGCCGCGCGGCTTGATGAAGCGGGGGTTCTCCGTTTCATAGGGTGGGATGAGGCCTTCCCTGACGAAGGATTCCAGGGTCCGCCGGGCCAGGCCGAGAAGCTCTTTTTTTTCCTCGGCCGACAGAGCGAAGGACGGGGGGGGAGTTTGGGGCGGTTCGGCGGCGACGGGAATCGCCGGCTTGGCCGCGCCCGTTCGAACGGATTCCATTGTCACGGCGGCGGCCATATATCCGACGACGCGGTCGTCCGGTCCGCCGGCCGCGGCCGAATCGTCGTAGCGCAGGACATGGACGCGCGGTAAGCCCATTTTTTGGGCATAATAAATCGCCGTCAGGACGGGAACACGACCGCACATCCGGTTCTCGTTGGCTTGGGCGTTACGCAGGAGCAAATTCGTTCGCAGGGCTTTGACCAGGTCGGCCGTTTCTTTATCCAGCGCGTTGGCTTCTTTCTTGCTCAGGAAATGCGACATGTCGGTCGAGGCGACGACAAGGATCTTCTTTTTGAGGGCCAATCCGGCCAGAGCGTCGGCCATCGTCCGCAGAGTCGTCTCCGAGGGCAGCCCCATGACCACGGGGACGATCTTGGCCCGGGGCAGGACTTTCTGGATAAAGGGGACCTGAACTTCGACGGAGTGCTCCTCGGCGTGGGCTTCGGCTGAGAATCGGAACCCGGTCGTCCGGCTCAAAAAACGGGAGGCTTCCGCGTCGACCGCGGCCGTTCCGAAGGGAGTCTCGAACCCGCCCTCGGGCCAGATCGAGGCTCCCTCGAATCCGATGCGGTGCGACGGGCCGAGGATGACGACGGTTTCAAAATCCCCGCCCTGGACGAGCTTGTAACCGAAAGCGGCGACTCGACCCGAATAGATATATCCGGCGTGGGGAACGATGAGGACCCGGATTTCGCCGGCCGGTGCCGTCGGATCGGCCGCGGCCAGAAAGCCGTCGATTTGCGCCCCGAGCCGGTCGGCATCGGCGTCGTAAAATTGCCCGGCCCAAACGGGCTTGCGGATATTTTGGGCGGACAAAACGGAAACGAAAACCATGACTAGGACAAGGACGAAAGGCCAAAGTTTTTTTTTCCTCATCGGAGAATACCGGACGATCTCTTCCGTTCTGTGTGGGTTAGTATGGCGGTGCGGGGTACCGGCCACGGCGAAATCGCGAGGGTTTAACCTTCCCGCGTCGTCTTTCGAGGGAACCAGGCTCTTGCCTGGCACCGAGGATGTTTGAGCACGAGACATATGAGGGAAAAAAATATGGAGTGGGTGGGCAAGAATGATCGAACGATCAAATGCGCGGAGTTCCGCAGGTGCCGAGAAGGATGATGCGGGGAAGGCGTGAAAAACCCGAAGCCGCCGGGCCGGTCTCCGCGACGCAGGCCACACAGAATGGAAGCAAACCATGCAGGTTAAATATAGGAGCTCCGGCCAAGAAAATCAATCCCTCCGTTTACAGACCAGGCCTTCGCGGCCGCCGGATTTGACTTTTTCGCGATTCTTGCTACAATTCCTTTGAGATAATCCGATGAAAGATTTTTTCCGCACGCTTTTTACCGTGGTCGCCGTGACCTCGGCCTTTGTGATCGGTTTCCAGATCGGCCGGGAGAAAGAACGCAAGCGCATCCCGGAGTTTCAGGAAGACTGACCTTTCCCGCCGGTCTTCCGGAGGCCGAGGAACGGAGCCGGCTTTCCTTTGGCCCCGTTCGCGCCTATAATAAATGCCGTCCATCCGGGGGCCGGCGAGAGGCCCGTCGGATCGGCGAGGAAAAAAATGAATATCGGCCTTTACGGAATTCTTTTTGTTTTCGGGGCTTTCATCCTGCTCCTCATCCGTAATCCCAAAATGTCGTGCTTTGGACGAAAGCTCAAATCGCCTTTTTACCCCCTTCTCAAGCGCAAAAAAATGGCCCGCGAAGCCGAGCTCCTCAAGAAAGAGCGTCGCCAACAGCTTAAGACCACCGATTATGGTTTCCGTTTGAACGACGAGGACGGGGTCAAGCCGGCCGTCCCGCCCGAGGCCCAAAAAAAAGCCAAGGATTACGGCTTCAAGCTGGACTGAGGGGCCCGGTCCCCGGTCCGAAGGAACCCATCCCTTGAATCAACGCCGGCGGCTGTGGGCGGCCTTGGCCGTCTCGGCCTGCATCCTTTCCGCTTGCCGGCCTTCCCGGATTGCCCTCGGTCCGCTTCCCCAGCGGATCACCGAAATCGAAGGCCAGGCTTCGCTTCGCTATTCGCGCGACGGGAGCATGACCCGGTCCCGGCTGGCCTTTGTCCTCGTTCTTCCCGGGCGGGGGCGGCTCCAGGCGCTTGATCCGCTCAATCGCCGCCTCTTCGAGGTCGACGTCGAAGAGCCCGGTGCGGTCCTCATCGTCCCCTCGAAAAAGGCTTATTGGAAGGCCTCCCGGGCCGAGGTCCTCGAAGCGGGCCTGGGCTTCCCCTTGAGTATTCGGGAAATGGCCGGTGTCATCAGCGGCCGGTGGGAAGGGCCTGACGAGGAGGTCGGCGTCTTTTCCGATTGGACCCTGGACCGCGACAGCGCGGGCCGCGTGGTCTCCGGAAGCCGATCCGGATTCGCTTTTCGCGTGGAAGAGTTTTTCCCCGGTTCGTCCGTTCCCCAACGGCTGTCGTTTTTCGGGACCGGGAGCTCGGGGGCTCTCACCCTGCTGTCTCTGGGTTTCAATGCCTCCGGCGCCGAAGCCGCGCTGGGGAGGCCCATCCCGCCCTCTTTCGTCCGCCTATCCCGGGCCGACATGGAAAAGATTCTCCGCGATGAGAATTAAATCCTTGGCCAAGATCAATTTGGGCCTGGAAGTCCTGCGCCGACGCCCGGACGGTTACCATGATATCCGGACCCTGTTCCAATGGGTGAGCCTGCACGACGTACTCGATCTTCAAGAGATCCCCGGGCCGGACGTCGAAATCCAGGGGACCGACCCCGACGTTCCCTGGGACGAAACCAACCTGGCCGCCCGGGCCGCCCGGCTTCTGCAGGATCGCTTCGCCTGTTCACGGGGGGTGAAAATCAGGATCGAGAAAAATATTCCCGCCGGTCGGGGGCTGGCCGGCGGAAGCGGGAATGCCGCCATGGCCCTTTTCGGCCTCAACTTTCTCTGGGATCTGGGGCGCGATCCCGGCGAATTGGCGGCTTTAGGGCGCTCTTTGGGCGCGGACGTGCCCTTCTTTTTTACCGGCGGCCTGGCTCTCGGCGAGGATATCGGCGACCGGTTGACTCCTCTGCCCGAATTGCCGCCGCTTTTCTGCGTCCTGGCGCTGCCGCCGTTTCCGGTGCCGACGGCCTTGATCTACCAAAACCTCGGCCCCGGGGACCTGACCTTGACTTTGAACCCCGGAGACAGTAAAATAAACCGCTTTTTCGAGACCGGAGAGATTGCTTCTCTTGAGAATTCTCTCGAGAGGACGATCTTCCGCTTTTATCCTCAACTCCAAGAGATAAAGCGTTTTTTTAAGGACCAGGGTGCGGAGTTGTCCCTGGTCACGGGTTCGGGCTCGGCGGTCTTCGGATTATTCCGGAGCCGCGAGGAGGCCGAGCGGTGTCTACGAGCCGGAACGGGACCCAACCGGTTCAGGCTCGCGGAAACGATGACCCGGGAGCGCGCGTGGCCTGAAATCGAGGCTGGGGTGTCGCCAAGTGGTAAGGCAGCGGGCTTTGGACCCGCCATTCGGGGGTTCGAATCCTCCCGCCCCAGTTCTAAGCGATAAAGATAGTTTGACGATAAAGGAACGGACTATGAAGATCTTTGCCGGGAGTTCCAACCTAGCCCTGGCCCAGGAGATTGCCCAGTACCTTAAAAAGTTCCTGGGCAACAGCGTCCTGGAGCGTTTCAGCGACGGCGAAATTCATTATTACGTCGATGAGAACGTTCGGGGCGAGGACATTTTCATCATCCAGAGCGGCTGTTATCCCGCCAACGCCCACATGATGGAACTCTTCCTGATGATCGACGCCTTCAAACGGGCTTCGGCGGAGCGCATCACGGTCGTCATACCGTACTACGCTTACGCGCGCCAGGATTGGAAGGATCGGCCCCGGGTGCCGATTTCAGCCCGGCTCATGGCCGACCTGTTGGAAGCCGCCGGTGCCGACCGGATCCTGACCATGGACCTCCACTCGCCCCAGATCCAGGGGTTCTTTTCCGTTCCCGTGGACAATCTGACGAGCGTGCCCGTGCTGGCCCGCCATCTTCTCAGCCTGGGCCTGGGGGAACTCACCGTCGTCTCGCCCGATGCGGGTGGAGTGGGCCGGGCCAAGCATTTCGCCAAGAAACTGGGGGCCAAGCTGGCCATCATCGACAAACGCCGGCCGCGGCCCAACGTGGCCGAAGTGTTCAACGTCATCGGCGACGTTCAGGACCAGGTTTGCGTCCTCTACGACGACATGGTCGATACCGCGGGAACGCTGGTCCTGGGCGCCGAAGCCCTGCTCAAGAACGGAGCCAAGCGCATCCTGGCCTGCTGCACCCATCCCGTGCTCTCCGGCCAGGCCATCGAACGGATCGAGGCCTCGTCGATCGAGCAGTTGTTGGCCACGAACACCATCCCTCTCAACGAAAAAAGCAAGGGCTGTTCCCGGATCCTCACCCTTTCGGTGGCCGAGCTTTTCGGCGAAGCCATTCGGCGGATCAACGAGGGCAGCTCGGTGAGTTCATTGTTCGACTAAGGACTAAGGAGGAACGATATCATGAGTCTGGTCATCCGCACAGAAAAACGCGACGCTTTCGGAAAGAATGCGTCCTACCGCATCCGTCGAACCGGCCGCATCCCGGCCATCCTTTACGGCGAAGGCCAGGCCAGCCTGCCCCTCGTCCTGAACAAGAAGGACGTCATCCAGATCCTCAAATCCGAACTGGCTTTGAACACGCTGTTCAAGGTGGCCTTCGGAACCGAGGAGCGCGACGTCATGATCAAAGACGTCCAGATCGATCCGACGACGGACGAAGTTCTCCATGCCGACTTGATTCTGATCGCCATGGACAAGATCATCCGCGTTCCGGTTCCGATCGAACTCGTCGGCGAGGCTTACGGCGTCAAGACCGAGGGCGGGTTCATCGACTTCATGACCCGCGATCTTATCATCGAGTGTCTCCCGGCCCGAATTCCGGAGCGCTTCGCCGTGGACGTGACCGGTTTGCACCTCCACCAGTCGATCAAGGCTTCCGAAGTTGTGCTTCCCGAGGGCATCAAGCTCATCACCGAACCGGGCGCGGTCATCGCCCTGGTCCAGATGCCGCACGAGGAAAAGGTTGAAGCCGCCGTCGTCGAGGAAGGCGCCGAAGCCGCCGCCCCGGCCGAGCCCGAGGTCATCAAGAAGGAACGGGTCGAGAAGGCCGAGGAGAAGGAGTGATCCTTGTGGGCTGTTGTAGGCTTGGGGAATCCCGGCCGCCGCTACGCCGAGACAAGGCACAATGCCGGCTTCTTGTGCGTTAAACGGGCGGCCGAGGACTGGGATGTGCGGGTGAAGAAAAACAGGTTCCTGGCCAGGACGGGCGAAACCCGGCGCGGCGAGGAACGGGTGATTCTGGCCCTGCCCCAGACCTTCATGAATGACAGCGGCCAGTCGGTCAAAGCCATTGTCCGGGGCGTGCCGGTCGATCCGACCCGCCTGGTGGTCGTCTATGACGATGCGGATATCGTCTTGGGGGCCGTTCGCATCCGCAAGGAGGGAAGCGCCGGGACGCATAAGGGAATGGCCTCGATCGTGGCCGAACTCGGCACGACCGGCTTCCCCCGCATTCGCGTCGGGATCGGGCCGGCCCCCGCCGCCGGCGATATTGTCCGTTTCGTGCTCACGTCCTTCCGCAAGGATGAGCGGGCCCGGTTGGAGGAAAGCTTGGAGAAGGCCGTCGAAGCCCTCAACCTGATCGTTGCCGGGCGCATCGAACAGGCCATGAACGATTTTAATTGAACAAACGAGGGGACCTCTGGGAGACCCAGAGGTCCTCTTTTTTGGAATAACCGAGGGGACCAATAGGTCCTCCTCCTTGTACTCGCCGCTTACGGCGTGTGCTGTGAAACCATAAGGAGGTTTTCATGCGATTGTACGAGACGGGGTTTCTCCTCTCCCCCCAACTGACCGAAGAGGAGGCCGAGGCCGTCACCCACCAGCTGGCCGACATCATCGCCCAGCGTCAGGGCAAGATGGTCAAGATCGACAAATGGGGCAAGCGCCGCACGGCCTACACCCTGAAGAAGTGGAACGACGCTTACTTCGTCTTCTTCCACTACGAGGGCGGCCCCGACATCCCGGCCGAGCTGACCCGGCGGTTCCGTCAGATGGACACCGTTCTGCGCTTCCTGACGCTGACCAAGGAAACCATGCTGAACACGCGCCGCAAGAAGAAAACCCAGACCAAGTCCCGCGGCCGCGAGACGGCCGAGACCCCGGTCATTGCCGCTGAGAACTCGGTCATTGCCCCGGTCGTGACGGCTGAGGCCAAGAAACGCGAGGAGGCGTAACATGCCCGAAAGAGAAAACCCCAGGGACCGGCGCGACGATCGCCCCGACCGGCCGGAGCGGAGTTCCTATAAGAAGTTCTTCCCTCCGAAAAAGAAGTTCTGCCGGTTCTGCCAGCGGAACGTCAAATTCATCGACTACAAATCGGCCGACGTCCTCAAGAAGTACATCCCGGACAGGGGCAAGATTTCGCCCCGTCGCGTGACGGGCACCTGCTCCTTCCACCAGCGCAAACTGGCCGAGGCCATCAAGCGGGCCCGTCATTTGGCCCTGCTCCCGTTCGTCGAGGGTTGATTGGAGCCGTCATGAAGGTCATCCTGAAACAAGACGTCGAAAACGTGGGTCGCAAGGGCGACATTCTCAACGTGGCCCCCGGGTTCGGGCGCAATTATCTTCTCCCGCGGAAGCTGGCCCTGGCGGTCACGCACTCGAACGTGAAAATGGTCGAAATAGAGCAGGCGGTTCTGCGGAAGAAGGTCGAGCAGGAGCGGTCCACCTTCCAGGACCTCATCCAGCGCCTCAACAAGGTCATCCTGATATTCTCCCGGAAGGCCGGCGAAAAGGACCATATTTTCGGTTCGGTCAGCGCCTCCGACATCAAGGATCAGCTGGACAAAATGGGGTTCGATATCGACAAGAAAAAGATCGTCCTGGACGAGCCGCTCAAGCGGTTGGGCAACTACTCCATCCCGGTCAAGGTTTTCCAAGACGACCGGGCCGAGATAAAAGTCCATGTGGTCAAGGAAGAGGACGAGGCCGTCGAAATTCCGGCGGCCGAAACGAAGTCCGAAGCCTGAGTATCCGTTGACCGGACCGGCCGCCCGAGGCGGGCTGGAAGGAGGGGCGCATGGAACTTGACCTGATGTTTTTGAAGAAAACGCCGCCCCACAGCCCCGAGGCTGAGAGGACCGTCCTGGGCGGAGTCCTGGTCAACAACGACAACCTCAACGTCGTCCTGTCGACCGCCGCGCCCGAGGATTTTTATAAGGAAGCCCACAAGAAAATCCTTGGCGCCATCATCCTCCTGGTGGAAAAGGGCGTGCCGGTGGAGCTCCTGTCCCTGACCGAGGAGCTCCGCCGGGCCGGCCTCCTGGAGGAAGTCGGCGGCGCCGCGTACGTCTCCTCGCTCATGGACGGCGTGCCGCGCAATCTCAACATCGAATACTATGCCCGCATCATCAAGGAAAAGGCCATCCTTCGCCGGCTCATTTTTTCCTCGGCCCGCATTATCGCCGCCAGCTATGAGGAGAAAATGGACACCGACGACCTCCTCGGCGAAGCCCAGACGGCGCTTATAGAAGTCTCCGAGGAGAGGATCAAGAAGGGGTTCGTGCCCCTGGGGGACATCACCAAGCCGGCCTTGGGGATCATCGAAAAGCACGTCGGACGGAACGACCCGGTGACCGGAATTCCGACCGGATTCCGCGACCTGGACAAGATCACATTGGGCCTCCAGCCGTCCGAACTCATCATCGTGGCCGCCCGTCCCTCGATGGGCAAGACGGCCCTGTGCCTCAACATTTCCCAGTATGTCGGGCTCAAGACCGATTATTCCGTCGGGTTTTTCTCCATGGAAATGTCCAAGGAATCGCTGGCCATGCGCATGCTTTGCGCGGACGCCCAAGTGGACATCCGGGAAGCCCGCTCCGGATTCGTCAATGAGCTCGAGCTCAATCGCCTGCGGATGAGCGCGGAATCTCTGGCCCGGGCCCGGGTTTTCATCGACGAAACGCCCGGCTTGACCCTGACCGAAATGAAAGCCAAGTCCCGCCGCCTCAAGCTCGAGCGCCATCTTGATATCGTCTTCATCGATTACATCCAGCTCATGAGGACGGGCGGACGGTTCGAGAACCGCAACCAGGAAATGGCCATGATCTCCCGCTCGCTCAAGGAATTGGCCAAGGAGCTGCATATTCCGGTCGTCGGCATATCCCAGCTCAGCCGGGCCCCGGAAAAAGGCCGCAAGGAACCCAAGCCGCAATTGTCCGACCTCCGCGAATCGGGCGCCCTGGAGCAGGACGCCGACGTCGTCATCTTCATCTACCGCAAGGAAAGATACCTGAGCAAGGAAGAGCGGATGAAAGACGACACCTGGAGGGGTGTGGCCGAAATCGACGTGGCCAAACAACGGAACGGCCCGACCGACTCCGTCTATATCGCCTTCATGGACAAATACGCCAAGTTCGCCGACGCCGATATGTCCCATCTCCGGCGGGCGGTCGCCGAAGCCAAGGACTGAGCCGTGGCCAAGCCCAAGGCCGTCTTTATCTGCCAGAATTGCGGGACCCATTCGCCCAAATGGATGGGACATTGTTCGGGTTGCGGCGAGTGGAACACGCTTGTCGAGGAGATCGAAGAGGCTGCGTCCGTATCCGAGGAGGCGGCCTTCGCGCCCGCCGAACCCGTTCCCTACAAGGATATCAAGGAGGCCCGCAAGCCGCGGGCCACGGTCAAGATCGAGGAGTTCAATAAGGTCATGGGCGGGGGGGTGGTTCTGGGTTCGCTGGTCCTCATCGGCGGCGAGCCGGGGATCGGCAAATCGACCCTGCTTCTCCAGGTTTCCCGCGATTTCGCCGACAAGGGCGAAACCGTCCTCTATGTCTCCGGCGAGGAATCGCTCGAACAGATCAAGATTCGCGGCGACCGGCTGGGCATCGGCGGGGGCGACCTCTACCTCCTGGCTGAAACCGGCCTGGAACGGATCCTGGCCCAGGCCGAGAGGCTCACGCCGCGGGTCCTGGTCATAGACTCGGTCCAAACCGTCTTTTCCTCCAAGCTCAGCTCCAGCCCGGGTACGATCAGCCAGGTCCGCGAGGTGGCCAACCAAGTGTTCCGGTACGCCAAGCGGAACGGCGTGTGCGCTTTCCTTATCGGCCACATCACCAAGGAAGGTTCGCTGGCCGGGCCCAAGTCGCTTGAGCACATGGTGGACGTCGTCCTTCTCTTCGAGGGCGAGCGCGACCACAGCCACCGCGTCCTGCGGGCCCTCAAGAACCGTTTCGGGCCCGTCTCCGAGCTGGCCATTTTCGAGATGACGTCGACCGGCCTCCAGGCCATCGCCAATCCCTCGGCCTTTTTCCTCAAGGAGCGGCCCGCTCAGGCGGCGGGCAGCGTCGTGGTGGCCACCATCAAGGGTTCGCGTCCTCTGCTTATCGAAGTCCAGTCGCTGGTCTCATCGACACTCTTCACCTCGAACCCCCGGCGCATGTCGGTCGGCTTGGACCATTTCCGAACCGCCATGCTCCTGGCGGTGGTGGAGAAGAAACTCGGCTACAATTTCTCGGCCGAGGACATCTATCTTAACGTTGCCGGAGGGATCACAATCGAAGAGCCGGCTGCCGACCTGGGGATCATCTTATCGGTCGTCTCCGGCCTTAAGAACCGGCCTGTTCCCGAAGGACTGGCCGCTTTCGGCGAGGTCGGACTGAGCGGAGAAATTCGATCGGTCGGACAAGCCGCGGCCCGGGTTCGGGAGGCGGCCTCCCTCGGCTTTGCCACCGTCGTCCTGCCTCGGGGCAACATCGCTTCGCTGGAGAAGGAGAACCTCCCCGAAGTGCGGCTGATCGGGGTGGACGGCGTGCGCCAGGCCGTCGATTTGATTATCGGCTGAATATATTATAATGGAGAGGCATTCTTAAGCCGGTTCATTTACGATTCGCCGAACGCCGCTCCGTCCGTTCGTCGAATCCGGGAATGATCCGGGTTGAGGACCGTGAAGGATACCGTCATGGACATCTTATTATTCCGGATTTTCATCATCGCCCTCGTCGCCGCGGCGGGATATTTCTTCCCGCTCTTCAAGCTCGACCCGAAAATCTCGGCGGCGATCGGGCTGGCGCTGGCCGCGATTATCATGGTGCTCGAGACCCGCATCCGGAAAACCCCGTTCAAGATTATCTGGGGTTCGACCTTCGGGACGTTCGCCGGGGTTTTCCTGGGTTGGGCCTTGGGGGGTGTTTACCGCACCGTTGCCAACGATCCCGCCACGGCCGTCTTTATCCGCATTTTCTTCCTCGTCATCATGCCCTATATCGGATTCCTCGTCGGCACGCGGAAGTCGGAGTGGCTCGACCCGGCCTATCTGTTCCGCTTTTTTAAGGAAAAGAGCGTCGGCCGTACCTACAAGATCCTGGACACCAGCGTTATCATCGACGGCCGCATTTCCGACCTCTGCGATACGGGGTTCATCGAAGGCACGATGGTCCTGCCCCAATTCGTGCTCAAGGAGCTTCAGCTGGTGGCCGATTCGGCCGACGGCCTCAAGCGTCAGCGCGGCCGGCGCGGCCTGGACATTCTCGACCATCTCCAGAAATCCAAGGGCGTTTCCATCATGATCACGGAGATGGATTTTCCCGATATCCGGGACGTCGATTCCAAGCTCATCGAGCTGGCCAAGCGGCTCGACGGCAAGATCGTCACCAACGATCTCAACCTGAACAAAGTTGCCCGGCTCCATGGCTTGTCCGTTCTCAATATCAACGAGCTGGCCAGCGCCCTCAAGCCGGTCGTCCTGCCTGGCGAACTGATGCGGGTCTTCATCATCAAGGAAGGCAAGGAAAAGGACCAGGGTGTCGCTTACCTGGATGACGGCACGATGGTCGTCATCGACAATTCGCGCCGCTGGATCGGGCAGACGATCGACATCACCGTTACTTCCGTCCTCCAGACGACGGTCGGCAAGATGATCTTCGGCCGTTTCAACGAGGACCGCTGAGCATGAACCGGGTTGCCGCCGTAGTCGTCGCCGCCGGAGAAGGCCGGCGTTTCGGCGGTCCCAAGCTGTTTGCTCTGCTCAAGGGGCGGCCCGTTCTCGACTGGAGCCTGCGCGCGTTCGAGACCAATCCCTTCATCGACGCCATCGTCCTGGTCCTGTCCGAAGCGGCGGGAAGGGTTAAATATGCGGCCAAGTTCCCGAAAATCGCCGCCGTTGTCCGCGGAGGCGAGCGGCGCCAGGATTCGGTGGCCAATGGCGTGGCGGCCCTTCAGGTCGGGGACGACGATATCATCCTTGTCCACGACGGAGCCCGGCCGCTTCTGACCCAGGAACTCATCGAGCGCGTCATCGAAGGGGCGCGCCGGACGGGGGCGGCCGTCCCCGGACTGCTTCCGGACGATACGATCAAGGAAACCGAGGGCGGAATGGTCGTTCGTACGATCGACCGTGACCGCCTCGTCCGCATCCAGACTCCCCAGGGCTTTGCCGCCGGCCTGCTGCGGCGGGCGCTTGCTCGCGCCGGCGCGGAAGGTGCCGCCGGCACCGATGAGGCGGCGCTTGTCGAGCGGTTGGGGCTTCCGGTGACGGTCGTGGCCGGCGATCCGCGCAACATCAAGATCACGTCCCCGCTGGACTTGTCCGTGGCGGAGGCTTTCCTTGGACGCTAGAGTAGGCCTTGGTTACGATCTGCACCGTCTTGTTCCCGGGCGGCCGCTCTTTCTGGGCGGCGTCGAAATCCCGTTCGACAAGGGGCTGCTCGGACATTCCGACGGCGACGCGCTCGTCCACGCCGTCATCGACGCCCTGCTGGGAGCGGCGGGCGAAGGCGATATCGGAACGTTCTTCCCCGATACCGATCCCGCGACCAAGGACATCCGGAGTCTTGAGCTTCTCCGCGCGGTCATGGCCATCCTGCGGAAGAAACATCTGACCGTCCGCCATGTCGACTGTGTCGTCGCGGCCGAGGCGCCCAAGATCGGCCCGCACGTCGGGCGTATGAAGGACATCCTCGGCCCTCTGCTCGGGCTGAAGCCCGACCGGCTGGGGATCAAAGCCAAGACCAATGAAGGGACGGGCCTCGTCGGTGAAGGGGGCGCCGTCGCTTGCTGGGCCGTCGCGGCCGTGAGTCGGTCGCGCGCTTGGAACATCCTCCGAACCAAGGCAAAAAAATAGCCCCTGGCGCATCTCGAAGAGAGGCGCGCCGGGACCGCGGTTTATGGTTCCTTTTGTCGGCGTTGACTTGGGCCGGGGGAAAGCGCTATGCTCCGGACAATTCCTCGGAAAGGAGGGAGCCGACCGATGAAAACCACCCTTCGAGCAAGCGCTTTTTTCGTCCTGACCGCGTTCGTCCTGCTGTCGATCTCGGCCCAGGAATTCCAGCGCGGCAACTTCACCCCCGTCCCGACGAAGGCTTACATTGTCGGCGGCGCGCGCCATGGCGCGAGTTTCTTCCCCCGCGCCGATTATTCTTTCGTCAAACCCAAGACGGCGGGCGCGATCGACTTTCTGCACTATCATACCTATGGCGAAGTCGTCTCGATTCTCCAAGGGTGGGCCAAGGACTTTCCCGGGATCGTCGATCTTTATTCCGTCGGCAAGAGCTATGAGGGCCGCGATATCTGGCAGATCACGATTTCCAACAAGGCCATGGGGAAGGATACCGATAAGCCGGCCATGTTCATCGAAGGCAACCGCCACTCGGGCGAGGTCACGGCCGCCGAATCGGCGCTGTGGTTGGCCTGGCATATTCTGTCCGCCTACGGCCGGGACCCCGAACTGACCAGGCTCGTCGACACTAAGGCCATCTACATCAGAGTCAAGAATAATCCCGACGGTTCGGAGCTCTACCTCCATACGGCCCAGTCCAACCGGAGTACTGTGCATCCATACGATGACGACGGCGACGGCCTCTTGGATGAAGACCCGCCCGAGGACCTCGACGGCGACGGGTTCATCCTGCAGGTCCGTCGGAAGGTCGAGCCGGGCAAAGGGACGATGATCATCGACCCGACCGACAAATCCGGGCGGCTGATGATCCGGGCCGTGGACGGCAAGGGCGATTTTATCGTCCAGTCCGAAGGCCTGGACAACGACGGCGACGGCCGCATCAACGAGGACGGCATCGGCGGTCTGGACCTCCACCGCAACTATCCCGAGAACTGGCGCCCCATGCCGGGGCTCGACCTGACCGGCCGCGGCTGGACCCAGGGCGGGGCGGGCGAGTATCCGCTGTCCGAAGTCGAAACGCGGGCCGTCGTTTTGTTTCTCCTCCAGCATCCCAACGTGTCCGTCGTTCAGACCATGGACACGACGGTGCCCATGCTCCTGCATGGTCCGTCGACCAGCAAGATGGATGAGTCGATGTTCCCCGAAGACCTGAAAATCTACAAGTATTTCGATCAGGAAGGGATGAAGCTAACCGGCTATTCCCGGGCCGGCGACACCTATTTCGACTACGCCACGGGCGGCGACAGGGGCAGGATGATGGGCCCCGGCCGGCCGGACGCCGTCGAGGAGCCGCAGCCTCCCCGCGGCTCACCACTGTTCGGCCATTCCCCTGATTTCGGCTATCTGTATTATGGGGCGGTGTGGTACGGCGACGAATTATGGAACGGCGGACGGATCAAGGACTATGACGGCGACGGCCGGGTCTCCCCGATTGAACAGCTGCGCTATATCGACGAGGAATTGGGCGGACGCTATTTTAAACCCTGGACCAAGTTCAACCATCCGACGCTGGGCGAGGTCGAGATCGGCGGATTCAATCCCAAGTTTTGGAACCAGAACCCGCCCGTCGAGATCCTCGAGGAATGGATCAAAAAGGAAGCGATGTTCAATCTCTTCCTGTACAAGTCGCTTCCCCAAGTCAAGATCGTCGGCGGTTCGGTGAAGCCGGTCAAGAAAGAGAAGGACACGTACGAGATAACCGTCACCGTGGCCAACGAAGGATTTCTGCCGACCGCGCTCAAGATGGCCGACCGGGTCAAGATCGTCCGGCCCGACAATGTCACGATCGGCCTGCCGGCCGGAGTCTCTCTCTCCGGGAGCCGGTTGCGCCAGGAAATCGGATACCTCCAGGGCGGCCGGAAAATGGACGTCCGCTGGAAGGTGAAATCGGCGACGCCTGTGGCCGGCGAGATTGATGTCACGATCAGCTCGACCCGCGGCGGAGTGGTCAAAGGGAAGGTCGCGCTCGGCTGACGGGAAGAAATTTTTTGCCCTGGGCGTCTAAAGGTATGTGAAGAGAACTTAAGCTGGAATATTCACGAATGTTCCAACCTATGGACCCTATCCATTTTCACTTTCCGAGGAGACACAGATGAAGAAAGGATTGATCGGATTGTTGGTTCTGGCCCTGGCCGGAGCAGCCGTTTATGCCGTTGCGGCCGCCGATATCTCGGGAGCCTGGGAAATGACGACGATCACCCAGCGCGGCGAGCAGAAGGCCGACCTCGTTTTCGTCCAGGCCGGCGAAAAGCTGACCGTTACCCAGACCAGCATGCGTCAGGGCAATCCCGTCGAGAACAAGGGTGAAGGCACCATCAAGGGCAGTGACGTTGAGTGGAAAATCACCCGGACCACCCAGCGCGGTGAGTTCACGACGATCTATAAGGGCAAAATTGTGGACGACAAGACCATGAAAGGCACTATGGAAAGGTCCGGCATGCCCGGCGACGGCACCCAGACGCCACCCGAGTGGACGGCCGTCCGCAAGGCGAGCTGAAGATAGCCCCCTCCTTGTTCGTTTTATAACCCTTTCCCCCCCCTGCCCGCCTCTCAATCGGAGGCTGGCAGGGGCTTTTTTGTTATTTCCAAATTTCCACCCGCCCTGTCAAGTCACTTGGATCTCTTCTATTTTGTCTGCTTTGCGCCTTAGCGTCGCACGGTACTCATCCAAGGGGTGGGGCCTTGCCCTGGAGCTGAGCAAGGTACTATTCCCAAGGGATTGGGGGCGAGATCCAAAAAAGCCTAACCGATTGGTTATAGCGAAACAGGGCCAGAATAGAGTATAATATTGCGCCCGTAAAGGGCGCGGTTTATCCTTTTTCCAATCATTCAAGAAACCGTCGGGTTCGGCCGCCGAGCCGGGTCCGAAGACGAAGAATTTTCGGAATCGGCCGGGATTCCGGAAGATTTTCGTGCAGCCTTCGTCTAATAAGTGACGGAGGCGGAAGGCGTTGCATCCGAATGGACGACAGGCCGCTGGTCGAAAGCGCTCTTCGGGGCGACCGGGATGCCTTCGAAGCCCTCGTCAGAAAATATGAGACCAAAGTGTATCATTTAGCCTTCAGTTTTGTGCAAGATCCGGCCACGGCCGACGACCTGGCCCAGGATATATTCGTCAAGATCTATGGCAGTCTGTCCAAATTCCGTTTCGACTCCGAATTCGGCACCTGGCTTTACCGGGTTGCCGTCAACCATATTAAAGACCATCTGCGGAAAGTCGGGCGCCGGAAGGAAATTTCCCTTCAGGATATCGACGAGAACCGTTTTTCCTCCGAGGATCCCGTCCGGGCCAGGGAAGCCGAACGGGAGGACGAACGCCGCCGGGCCGCCGTCCATCAGGCGCTCCAGACCCTGCCCCCCAAATACAACATGATCCTGACCCTGAGGGATGTTCGCGGGCTCTCTTACGAGGAAGTCGCCCGCATTCTCAAGATCTCTCCAGGAACCGTCGATTCCCGGCTGTTTCGGGCACGGCGCCTGTTGAGGAAGAAAATGGCCCCGGCCCTTCGAAGCGAAGGACGGGCGGTCGAGGGAGGGGAACAATGAATTGCCGACAGACCGAACGTTGGATTCTGAAGTCCCTGGAAAGCGAAATCGACTCGTCGCGGCGGCGCGATGGGGACGAACATCTGGCTGCCTGCCCGGCCTGCCGGTCCCTGTGGGCCGAATATGAAGCGCTCCGCGGCAGGCTGAAAGCTTTTCCCGAGGGGGAACCGGGCCCGTTTTTCGCCCGGCGCGTCATGGCCCGGATCGAAGTGCTGGAGCGGCCCGCTCCCGCCGACGCCCCCGCCTGGCAGAAGTGGTGTCTTCGGGCTATCCCGGTCTCGTTGTTTCTGATCGGATTGTTCGTCGGCGGTCTGATCTTCCTGCCTTCCGCCGACGATGGCTGGAGCCGATCCGAAGCATTGCTTCTCGACGGCTCCAACCCGCTGGCCGAAACGACCCCGTATTTCGATGAAACCAAGATCGACGACAAGAATGTCATGATCATCTTTGCCGCCGATGAGCGGATCGCGAACAGGAGGCCCCAGCCATGAAGAAATCACGTCTGTGGATCGCCCTGTCGCTGATCCTTCTTTTTGCCGCCGGCATGGTGGCCGGTGTCTTGGCCGACAGATGGCTTCTGACCAAGAAGACATCCGACCGGCGGCCGACGGCCCCCCGCCCCCCGTCCATGGACCGGTGGGCCAAAGACCTCGGTTTGACCGAGGACCAGCAGGCGAAAATTAAAGAAATATTCAAGAAGAACGAAGAGCGCATGAAGACGCTCCGAACCGATTTTTACCAACATCTGGGAGAAATCCGGGCGCAGCTCAAGACCGAGATCGACGCCGTCCTGACCCCCGAACAGCGGAAGAAGCAGGAAGCGATGATCCAGAAGCACATCGAAGAGCAACGCAAGGAATCCGACCGCCGGAACAGGGGCCGCGAACCCCGGCCCGGCGATAATAAAAGGAAGGAGAACGCCAATGAAAAAGAAGTCGATCCTCGCAATCCTGGTCCTGGTGGTCATCGTAGCGGCCATCCTGGGCTTTACCCTAATTAAGAAGGGAAAGGCCGAACAACCCAAGTACCGTACCGATAAAGTCACCAAAGGCGACATCGAAGCCCTGGTTGTGACGTCGGGGACGATCAACCCCATCGACATCGTCGAGATCGGAAGCCAAGTGTCGGGCAAGATCAACAAGCTCTATGCCGACTTCAACTCTCCGGTCAAGGCCGGCCAGATAGTTGCCGAACTCGACCAGGATATCCAGAAGTCCAAGGTCGAGCAGAATACGTCCAATTTTGAAAGCGCCGCGGCCCGGCTCGAGCAGGCCAAGGTCACCCTGGAAAACGCCAAGAAGCAGAACGACCGGACCCAGGAACTCTTCCAGAAGAACCTCGTTTCCCTGGAGGCCAAAGAGACGGCCGAGGCTTCGTTCCTGGCGGCCCGGGTCGGCGTCCAGACCGCTCAAGCGACGGTGTCGCAGGCCCAATCGTCCCTCAATCAGAGCAAGGTCGACTTGTCTTACTGCATCATCCGCTCGCCCATCGACGGGATGGTCATTACCCGCAACGTCAACGTCGGGCAGACGGTGGCCGCCTCCATGTCGGCGCCCGTCCTGTTCAAGGTGGCCTCGGACCTGACCAAGATGCAGGTCCAGTGCGACGTGGACGAGGCCGATATCGGCAAGGTCAAGGAAGGCCAGAAAGTCCGGTTCTCGGTCGATGCCTTCCAGGGAGAGATTTTCCAGGGCGTCATCCGCCAGGTTCGCAACTCTCCCACGACGGCTCAAAACGTCGTCACTTATCAAACCATCATCAACGCCTCCAACCCCGACCTCAAACTGCGGCCGGGCATGACGGCCACGGTGTCCATCATCACCGGCGAGGCCCGCGGCGTTCTCAAGATCCCCAACACGGCCCTCCGTTTCACCCCCGCCCTGCCTCCCGAAGAGCTGCAGAAGCTGTTGGCTGAACTGCGCCCCGGCGCGGGCCAGCGCGGACAAACGGGCGCCCAGGGCGAGAGCATCCAAACTCAAACTCAAACCCAGACTCCGAGCGGCGAGCAGGCCGGCGGCCAGCGCCAGGGAGGCCAGCGGTTCGACATGAGCACGCTGACTCCCGAACAGCTCCAGCGCTTCCAACAGATGCGTCAGCAGGGCGGCGCCCGGCGCCAGGGTGGCACGGTCTGGATCCAGGACGAGCTGGGCGCCATCAAACCTATGCTGGTCCGGACCGGCGTCACCGACAACACCTTTTCCGAGGTCGTCGGCGGTCAGCTCAAGGAAGGAATGATCATCATCATCGGCGCGGCGTCGGCGGCGGGAACAACGGCCGCCACCCAGCAGGGCCAGCGCGGCGTCCCCGGCGGGATGATGTTCATGGGCCGGTAACCCCCGGTTCTTCTAAAGGCGTTTGTCATGGAAAAGCATATCATCCAACTGGAAAATCTGACCAAGACCTACCATGTTGGGGAGACGGAGGTCCGCGCCCTGCGGGGTGTGACGTACTCGGTCAGGGAGGGCGACTTCGTGGCCATCATGGGCGCGTCGGGTTCGGGCAAGTCGACGATGATGAACATCATCGGCTGTCTGGACAAACCGACAAGCGGAAAGTACCTCCTGAACGGCCAGGAGATATCCAAGCTGGACAAAAACCAGCTGGCCACCATCCGCAATCAAAAGATCGGCTTCGTCTTCCAGTCGTTCAACCTGCTGTCGCGGACGACGGCCTTGGAGAACGCCGAGCTTCCCCTCCTTTATTCCAATGTTCCGGGCAAGGAACGGACCCAGCGGGCCATGGCCGCCCTGGCCTCCGTCGGCCTCAAGGGCCGCGAGTGCCACAAGACCAACCAGCTCTCGGGCGGCGAGCAGCAGCGTGTCGCCATCGCCCGGGCTCTGCTCAACAATCCCCAGCTCATCCTGGCCGACGAGCCGACCGGCAACCTCGACACCAAAACGAGCGACGAGATCATGACCATATTCAAGAAACTCAACGACGACAAGGGTATCTCGATCATCATGGTCACGCATGAGATGGATATCGGCATGTGCGCCAAGCGGCGCATCCATATGCGCGACGGACTGATCGTCCGCGAAGAGGTGAACTCATGAAATCATTAACGATGTTTCTCCGCATTATGCGCGTTTCCCTCCGGGCTCTGACCCGGAACAAAATGAGGACGTTCCTGACCTGCCTGGGCATCATCATCGGGGTCGGCGCCGTCATCGCCATGGTCTCCATCGGGGCCGGGGCCCGGGCGGCGGTAGAAAGCCGGTTCGCCAACATGGGGACCAACCTCCTCAACGTCGGACCCGGCAGCCGCCAGATGGGCGGCGTCCATACCGGCTCCGGCGGTTGGATGACCCTGACGCCCCTGGACGCCGAAGCGCTCAAGAAGCTTCCCGCCGTCGAGGCCGTCTCGCCCAGCGTCAGCGCCCGGTCGCAGGTCATCTACGGCAATAAGAATTGGTCCACCCAGGCCCAAGGCGTGAGCGAAAGCTATCCCGCCGTCCGCAAATGGGAGATCGAATCCGGGACGTTCTTCGACGAAAGCATGGTCCGCTCGGCGGCCAAGGTCTGCGTGTTGGGCGCCGACGTCAAGAAGAACCTGTTCGAGGACGAGGACCCCCTGGGCAAGACGATCCGCATCAAAAAAGTGCCCTTTCTCATCCTGGGCGTGCTCAAATCCAAGGGCGAATCGGGAGGCTTCGGCAGCCGCGACGACATGATCTGCGTTCCTTATACGACGGCGATGAAACGGCTGCAAAAGAACGATTTTCTGTCTAATATCGACGTCTCGGCGGTGTCCTCCACCAAGACGGCCGAGGCCAAGGCCCAAATCGAAGACCTGCTCCGGGCCCGCCATAACATCGCTCCCGGCGCGGCCGACGATTTCACCGTCCGGGACATGGCCGAGATTGCCGAGGGCGCGGCTGACGCGACCAACATCCTGACCATCCTGCTCGGCTCGATCGCCTCGATTTCCCTGCTCGTCGGGGGCATCGGCATCATGAACATCATGCTGGTGTCGGTGACCGAGCGTATCCGCGAAATCGGCATCCGCATGTCGATCGGGGCCAAGGGCCGGGACATCCTGCTGCAGTTTCTGGCTGAGGCCATCGTCTTGAGCCTGCTGGGCGGGATCCTCGGCATCGCCCTGGGTGTGGGCGTCTCCAAGCTCCTTAAATTCATCCCGATCTTCTCCACGATCAACACGGTCGTCTCGCCGGGGTCGGTCATGCTGGCCTTCTTCTTCTCCGCCTCCGTGGGCGTGTTTTTCGGGTTCTACCCGGCCCGCAAGGCGTCCAAGCTCGATCCCATCGACGCGCTCCGCTACGAATAAGAAAACGAGAGGTTAGTCATGTCTAAGAAAATATGCTTCTTCATCCTGGGCTTGGCCGTCCTGGCGGCCGGGGCGTTCGCCCAGGCGCCCCAGAACGTCCTCAAGCTGACGCTCGACGATTGCATCGTCCGGGCCCTGCAGCAGAACATCGGCATCCAGGTGGCCGTCCTGGGGCCCCAAAGCTCCGAACTCAGCGTTCAAAGAGCCCGGGAAAAATACCTCCCTTCGCTGGCCTTTAACTACAACAAGCGCAACTCCGAAAGCGCCTCCTACTCTTTCCTGGACATCGCCGGGACCAGCACGGTCTCCAAAACGGACAACTATTCGGGCGCCGTCAACCAGACCATCCCCCTGGGAGGACGCCTCAGCTTATCGATGTCGAATGGATTGACCGACACGAACCAGCGGGGTAATACGATCAATCCCCGTTATAACACCAGTCTCCAGTTAAGCCTCAGCCAGCCGTTGTTGCGCGATTTCGGGCCGAAAATGGCCAATCGCGACATCATCATCGCCCGCAACAACCTGGATATCTCGGAGACCCAGCTTCTCAAAACCGTCCAGGACACCGTCTACAGCGTGACCCAGGCTTACTGGAACCTCGTCTACAGCACGGAAAATTATCAAGTTCAATTAACATCCCTCCAATTGGCCCGCGATTTTCTGGCCCAGAATCGGCTCAAGGTGGAGATCGGCCAGATGGCCCCCATCGACGTGCTCAGCGCGGAAAGCCAGGTAGCCAACATCGAGGCCAGTATTCTGTCGGCCGAGTCTTCGCTCAAAAGCAATGAAGATCAACTCAAAACCCTCTTGAATTTATCCTCCGAGGAAGGGATACAAACGATCGTGGTCGTCGATAAACCCCGGTTTGAGGCGGAACGCCCGATCGACCTCGACCAGGCCCTGCTGGTCGCCATGCAGAAAAGGCCCGACCTCCGGATCAGCAAACTGGACCTGAAAAACCAGGAGCTCAACCTGGCTTATGCCAAAAACCAGCTCCTGCCCAACCTCAGCCTCAGCGCGAGCTTCTCCAGTCCCGGCCTATCCGGAACCCAGCTCCTCTACGACGGCAACCCGCTCTTCGGCAACGTCATCGGCACGGTGCCCGGAGGTTTCTCGTCCGCCTACCGGGATTCCTTAGGCTTCAAGTACCCGAACTGGAACATCGGTCTGACCCTGGACATCAATCTCAGCAATTACCTGTCGAAGGCCACCTTCGCCATCGCCCAGGTCTCCATGAAGCAGACTCTGCTGAACATGGAAAACACCGAAAAGCAGGCCGTGCTGGAGATTAAAAACGCCATCCGTCAGCTGCAGACGAGCTACAAGCAGATCCAGGCTTACAAAGTGGCCCGGGAACTGGCCGAAAAGAAGCTGGCCGGGGAAGAGGAAAAGCTTCGCCTCGGGCAGAGCACGAATTACGTCGTCCTTCAGTACCAGCGCGACCTGACCAGCGCCCGCGTGGCGGAACTCCAGTCCATCATCAACTATAATATCGCCCAGACCGGAATCGACCGGGCCACCGGCGTTCTCCTCGAGACAAAAAACATTAAAGTCGCCGACCTGACGGTGAAGTGACGGCCTGGGAGAGTAGGCACGGTTAAATTTGCGTCTGCCGGGTATCGCGGAAACGCGGCCGCCCGGCGGACGCTTTTTTGCGATTCGGCCCCGGACGTGAAGTTTCGGGAACCGACGGGGGGCCGGGTTTGAGCCGGGAAAGGCCCCGCCCGGCCGATGTCGTTTGGAGGAGGGTTAGAGCGAACCATCATGATGAGAAACAAATCCAAATCCCTTGGACGATGGCTGACGGTGGTCTGGGCGGCGGGAGCGTTTATCCTGGCCCCCGCCCCCATCCTGGCCCAGGAGGATGTCCTCAGCCTGGAAGCCGCCATCCGCCTGGCCCTGGCCAATAACGAACGGGCCCTGGCCGCCGACGAGCGCGTGGCCGCGGCCGATTCGCGGGTGACCAAAGCCCGGGCCTTCTTCATGCCTACGGTGAACGTCAGCGGGTCCTATACCCGCCGTCCGTTCGAGGTGGCCCGGCTCATCGGCAACCAGAACATCATTGTCCAGAGTTACAACGGTTTGTCCGGCCAGGCCAACCTGAGCATGACCCTGTTCGACTCGCGCAGCATCCCCACGCTTCTGCAGTCGAGCGCCGATTTCCAGTCCGAGCTTCAGACTTCGACCGATTCCAAGCGCAAGCTGGCCTTCGAAGTGGGCAGCGCTTTTCTGGCCACCTTAAGCGTCGATCAGGTCCTGGAAGCGTCCCGCAGCCGGATGGATTATGCCCGACAAAGTCTGGCCGCGGCCAAAGCCCGTTTCTCCGCCGGGCTCGTCTCGGTCAATGATGTGACTCGGGCCGAACTGGAGTTCGCCACCGCGGAAATGGGGGTGACCCAGGTCCAGGGTCAGGTGGAGACGACGTATCTTCAAATGGGATACCTTCTCAACACGCCTCCGCCCCGGAAACTGGCCGTGCCGGAGTCCCTGTTCCGGGCCTCCGATGACAAGAGCCTCTCCGTTGACCAGTTGATCGCCCAGGCCCAGACGCGGCGTCCGGACGTCAACTCGCTGCGTTGGAGAGCCAAAGCCCAAGGAGCCTTGACCCTGGAGCCGTCTCTCAAGTGGCTGCCCACGCTGAGCCTGACCGGCCGGTATACCTATACGAACGAGGCCGGGTTGACGGGCCGCAACTTCAACTGGAATGCCGGGCTGACCATGAGCTGGAGCATCTTCGACGGGCTGACCAGGAACGGCGAATTCGCCGAACGCCGGGCCCTGGCCTACCAGGCCGACCTGGATGTCCGCTCCATCCTGCGCAAGGTCGACCTGGATGTCCGCGGGGCCATCGTTACGCTCGAAAGCCAGCGGGCCGCCCTCAAGCAGGCGGCCGTGGCCCACGGCGTGGCCGTCCGCAACGCGGCTGAAACGGCCGAACTCTACCGCCAAGGCTTGAGTTCCGCCCTCCAGGTCGCCGACGCCAACGTCCGATTATTCGAGGCCGCTGTGAATCTCGTCCGCGCCCGCTACGGTGTCGGCGTCGCCTATTTGAATTATGAATCCGCTTTGGGGCTGGACCCGATGGGAAAGGAGCCGACCATTGAAGACTAAAACTCTGGCCCGGATTTCTCTTATTGTCCTGGCGGCCGGATTGATGGCCGCCGCGGGCTGTAAAAAGAAGGATACCGCCTCCGGTCAAGCTCCGGGCGCCAAACCCGGTGCGACCGTCCGCGGCCGGATGTCCTTCCCGGTCGAAATCATGCCGGTTACAACCCGTTCGCTCATCTTCAGCGTCAGCGCCGTCGGCGCCGTGGAGGCCTTCGAGAAGGTCCAGGTCACTTCGCGGGTCGGTGGTGTGGTCGATCGGGTCCTGTTCGCCGAGGGCAGTTACGCCAAACTCGGTGACACCCTGGTCGAGATCGAGCCGGAGCGCTTCACCCTGGCCGTCGAATCGGCCCAGGCCTCCCACGACCGCGCCGTGGCCTCCAAGGCCGACGCTGAGGCGGGCCTCAAGCGCCGCGAGGCCGTCAGCGTGCAGAATCCCGGCTTGATCCCGGGCGAAGAGCTGGAGACCTGGCGGACCAAGGTCCGTCTGGCCGCCGCCGACATGGCTCAGACCCAAGCCGCCCTGAACCAGGCCAAGCTGAACCTGCGCGATGCCTATGTCCGGGCGCCGTTCGGGGGCGTCGTCCAGACCCGGACGGTCCAGACCGGGCAGTACGTCCAGGTCGGCACCGTCCTGGCCACCCTAGTCCGCCGCGACCCGCTCCTGCTCCGCTTCCGCGTCCCCGAGCGCGACGCGGCCCAGCTGCAGCCCGGGCTGGTAGCCGACTTCAAGGTTCGGGACAACCCGACGACCTACGCGGCGACGCTGACCCATATCGCGGCCTCGGCCGACGAGTCTTCCCGCATGGTGGAGGTGACCGGTCACGTCCGCGACTCGGCCGACTCGACCCTGCGGCCCGGCTCTTTCGTCGAGATCACCATCCCGGTCAGCAAGCCGCGCGAAGCGCCCGTCATCCCCCAGACCGCCATCCGGCCGAGCGAGAAGGGGTTCATCGCCTTCGTCGTGGAGGACGGGATGGCCAAGGAGCGAATCCTGACCATCGGCATGCGGACGATCGACGGCCAGGCCGAGGTCCTGTCGGGACTCACCGTCGGCGAGAGCCTGGTCGTGCGCGGGGCCGAGTCTCTGCAGAACGGATTCCCGGTCCGCGTCATGCCCCCGGGCGGCATGCCGG
>CAZLAM010000039.1:0-1563 GCA_964557435.1 uncultured Eubacteriales bacterium | reverse complement strand
CGGAAATGTAAGGCCGGCCGCTTGAAATGTCAATAAGTGGGGCTGGGTTTATCGATCGCCAAACACGTCGCCGATATTCATGGAGCCGCCATCGAAGTCCGGAGCCGGGTCGGGGAAGGAACGCGTTTTATCGTCCGCTTTTCCCCGGCCTGAAGGGTTTCGCGGCGGACTTATTCGCTCCTAAGCGAAACCGCCGGATCGGTTCCGGCCGCCCGGACGGATTGATAGCTGACGGTCAACAGGGCGACGCCCAGCGACAGGATCGCCGAAAGAACGAAGACTCCCGGCGTAACCTGAATATGGTAGGCGTAACCGCGGAGCCACCGGTTCATTATCCACCAGGCTGCCGGGGCCGCCAAGGCATTGGCCAGGACCACCAGGCGGACGAAATCGCCGGTGAAACGGAAGGCCAGGCCCGATGTCGATGCCCCCAGTACTTTTCGGATTCCGATCTCCCGGGTCCGTTGCTCGGCCACGTAGGCAGCTAAACCGAAAAGACCCAGACAGGAGATCGCGATTCCCAAGAGCGTAAAGGCCCGGGCGATTCCCCAAAGCCGCTCGTCGGCTTGGTATTGTTTATTGAAATCCTCGTCCAGTAAAAATCCCGCGTAGGGGACGCCCGGAAATTGCGTTTTCCATTCCCGTTGCACCGCGGCGACGGTGTCGGACAGTCCGGCTGTTTGAATCTGGAGGGTAATTTCCCTGAAATCCTGCGGAAGCCATTCCATGACCAAGGCACCGACTTTCTGCTGCAGGCCGAAAAAGTGGAAATCCCGGACGACCCCGATGATCGTTCCCGTCCGGCCGCCGTATCCGGTCTGGATCCGTTGGCCGATCGCTTTGTCCGCGGAGGCGAGGCCGAAAGCCCGGACGGCCGCCTCGTTGACGAGGAACGCGGGGGCTTGATCGAAATTCCGGGTCATATCCGTCGACATGTCCCGGCGAAACGGCCGGCCCGCGGCCATCCGGATGTCGTAGAGCGGAATGAAATCCGGGTCGATATAGAGATGATACATGTCCCAGTTTCGGTCGGCCGCCTGGTCTGCGAGATGAACACTGAAACTGGAAAAAGTGTGTCCCGGAACGCTCGATGAGACGGCCGCCGCCCGAACGGCGGGAAGCTTGAGAAACGCCGCTTTGACCTCCTCCGACCGGTTCGCCAAACCCGGGTTTCCCCGGATCGGGAGGATCATTTTTTGATCCTTGGAGAAGCCGAGGTCCTGATTTTTCATGAAACGGACCTGTCCGATGATGACGACCGTTCCGGTGATCAACAGCGCTGCTAGGAAGAATTGTCCCACGATCAGGACTTTTCGCGTCCCGGTCCCGAACCGTCCGGTCTGAAAAGATCCCTTCAGGGTGGCCGCCGGTTTGAACGAGGTCAGGACGAGGGCGGGATAAATCCCCGCGCCGAATCCCGTGGCCAGCCAGATCCCGGCGATAAAAAGAAGATTTCCGGATTTAAAAAGATCGGAGACGGCGAACGACGTCCCCGCAAGGCGGTTGAAAACGGGAAAGAGGAGAATTGTCCCCAGGACGGCGGCCGCGGTCGACAGGCTCGTG
>CAZLAM010000038.1:0-4055 GCA_964557435.1 uncultured Eubacteriales bacterium | reverse complement strand
CCCGCCACGAGGACCGTGCCGCGCGGGCCGGCTTCCCGTTTGGCCCGTGCTAAAGCCGCCGCCAAAACGGGTTCGAGGATGATTTTCCGGCGGAAACGGGGAGCCGCGGCCAGGATTTCTTCCGCGGCGGCGGCCCGGGCGAAGGGGATGGACGTGAGGATGACTTTTTTCGGCCGGGGAAAGAGGAGTTCCGCGGCGCGGCGGACGGCCTTGTCCCTCATCATGGCGAAAACCAGAACAAGCGGACCGGAAATTTCCTCCCTCACATAAGCGGCCAGGGCGCGGGCGCCGTCTTCGTTATGGGCGCCGTCAAGAAGAACGAGCGGCCGCTTGGAAACGGTTTCCAGCCGACCTTCCCATTCGACCGTTTCGATGCCCCGGACGATTGCTTGATGGTCGAACGGCCGCCAGACCCGGTGGAGCGCCCGGACAGCCGCCACAACCACGGCCGCGTTGACTCCCTGATGGGTTCCCCGCAAACCCGGCGAAAATTCGAAAACCTCGCCTTTAAGCTCATAACGGAAACGCCGTCCGGACGGGTGTTTCGTCTCGTCAAGCGCCCCCCCGCAGCCGAATACCGGAAGCCAAGGGGCTCCCAGCTCGCGGGCCCGGTTCCGGATCACGCGCGAAGCGACCCCGGTCTCGACACCGCAAACGAGGGGGACGCCGGGCTTGATGATCCCCGCTTTTTCGAAGGCGATCGCGGCCAGGGTGCGGCCCAAATATTCCTGATGATCCTTGGAGATCGAGGTGATGACGGAAAGAAGCGGGGTGACGACATTGGTGGCGTCGAAGCGGCCGCCCAGGCCCGTTTCCAGGACGGCGATATCAACTTTCTTTTCGGCGAAATAGAGAAAAGCCAGCGTGGTCAGGACTTCGAAATAAGTCGGGGGAGCATCCAGCCGTCCCGCGGTCCGCAAAACCTCGATCGTCGACCGGATCCGTCCGAGAAGGCGGGCGAAGTCGCTCCTCGGGATAAGGCTACCGCCGATCCGGATCCGTTCGCGAACATCCACCAGATGGGGCGACGTATAAAGTCCGGCCCGCCGGCCGTGCGCCCGCAGGATCGACTCCAGCATGGCGCAAACCGAGCCCTTGCCGTTGGTCCCGGCGACATGAACGGAAGGGAAGGCCCGGTGCGGATCGCCCAGGGCTCCGAGGAGAGCGCGGATGTTATCGAGGCCCAGCTTGACGCCGAACCGCTCCAAGGCGCGAAGGTATTCGCGGCACTCTCGGGGCGTCATGACGACCGGCCGCGGAGAGGCTCCGCCGGTCGTCATTGGGGCCGGTTGAGCAGAAGCCGCAGGGAACGGATGATGAACGGCCTTAGGTTTTTGCGGGTGACAACATCGTCCAGCATGCCGTGTTTAAGGAGGAATTCGGACCGTTGGAATCCTTTGGGAAGCTTTTCCTTGATCGTCTGCTCGATGACGCGGGGACCGGCGAACCCGATCAGGGCGTTGGGCTCGGCCACGTTGATGTCTCCCAGCATGGCGAATGAGGCCGTTACCCCGCCCGTCGTCGGGTCGGCCAGGACGGAAATGAACGGGAGCGAGGCCGCTTCGAGCCGGCCCAGAGCCGCGCTCGACTTGGCCATCTGCATGAGCGAAAGGGCCCCTTCCTGCATCCGGGCGCCGCCCGAACAGGACACGATGATGAAAGGCGCCCGCTCCTGGAGGGCTTTCTCGGCCCCGCGGGTGACTTTCTCCCCGACTACCGAGCCCATGCTCCCGCCCATGAAGGCGAAATCCAGGGCGCACATGACGGTCTGGATCCCGCCCATATTGCCGATAGCGCTGATGACGGCCTCGGGGAGGTCGGTTTTTCGTTGATTATCCTCCAGCCGCTTGCAGTAAGGCTGGGAGTCGACGAATTGGAGCGGGTCCTGGGGCTTGATGTTGTGATCGATGATGTCGAATTGGCCGTCGTCGAAGAGCATGGCCAAGCGTTCGGCCGCCGACAGGCGGAAATGGAACCCGCAGGCCGGGCAGACCGACAGGTTTTCCAGGATATCCTCCTTGAAGAGGATCCTCTGACAGCTATTGCATCGTGTCCACAGGTTGGCGCTCATGGGTGAGGATGAGTTTAACCGAATCGGCGCGGCGGTGTCAAACGGCGGGGGGATGCGGGGCCTGCTGCTTTTTCAAAAAATCGACGATCTCGTCCGGCGTAGGCAGGTCGAGGCCGATATCGACCTTTTCCTTGAGCAGGTCCAGGACGCACCGGACGAACATGCCCTCGTCGACGGGTTTTTCAAAATACTCGGCCGCCCCGAACGAAGTCAGGGCCTCGTGCCGGTACTGGGGCCCCTTATACAAGCCGGTAAGGATGACGACGGGAACCGTCCCTTTGGAATCCTGGACGATTCGGGTGGTCAGGTCGAAACCGTGCAGGCGGGGCAGGATGGCCTCCAGGACGACCAGGTCGGGCCGTTCGATCCGATATTTCTCCCAGGCGGTCAGGCCGTCGGTAGCCGTCTCCACGACGATGCCGTGCGGTTCGAACAGTTCGGCCAGGGCCTCCGCCGAGCGAAGGTCGTAATCGACGATCAGTATCCGTTTGTCGGCCACAGCGCTAAGAATTGTTTCACAACCGGCCGGGAAATTCAATTCCCGTCGGAAATATAGCGGCCCCGGCCGGCGCCGCTCCGTCTATGATCCCTCGGTCATGACGGTCTTTTGGACATATTATCGAGGACGTAGTTCGCGATGGCGGTCTGGGTTTCCATGGCTTTCCAGCGGACCCAGACGAATTGAGCCCCGTTTTCATAGAATCCCTCCCGGGCCCGGGTCCAGGCGATCCGGGCCACGCCGACCACGGGATTGAAACTGTCCGTCGGCATGATGGTGAATTGTAAAAGAGTCGCGGGCGGGCAGACCGATTCGGACTTGAAGCTAAACCCTCCCCCGCTGAGATCGCGAATCCCGCCCTTTATTTGGATCGGCTGGATAGACTCCGCGTTGGACATCTGGTATTCGATATCCCAGTCCCGCGATAGTCGCGGGAACGTTCTCTTATCGATCATGATTCCCCTCTCGTTTATCAGGACGGCCTCTTGAACATATTTTCGAGGACGTAATGGGCGATGACGGTCTGGGCATCCATGCCTCTCCAGCGGACCCAGACGAATTGGGCCCCGCTTTCATAGCAACCCTCCTGGCCCCGGCTCCAAGCGACCTTGGCTACGCCGACCATGGGCTTGAAATTGTCCGTTGGCTGGATGGCGAATTGAAAAAGAGCCGCTGGCGGGCAGGCCGATGCGGACTTGAAGCTGAACCCCCCGGCACCGAGATCGCCGATCCCCCCCTTGGTCAGGATCGGCTGCTCCAATTCCGGCTTGGGCATCTGGAATTCGATTTCCCAATCCCTCGGTAGACGCGGGAACGATCTCTTTTCGATCATGATTCCGCCTCGCTTTTATGATCTCGTTGGATAGATTATAACATTTTTTTTATTCGCAACCAAACATTCTCATCCCGGGCCAGGATTTCGCGCAGCCGGTCCCGGTTTTCGAAATTCTTCGACCATAGATTCCCGATTTTCGTGATGAAGAACCCGTTCCTATCCGCGATTTCGCATCCGCAGAGGTTGGTAAAGCGGCCCCATCGGACATCTTTGCCCCGGAGGATGTCTTTTGCAATTGCTTGATAATATTTGGATTCCCTATTTTCTTTTAATCGGATTTTTCGCCGTCTGGATCAAACCCGGCTTTTTGCGCTACGCCCTCGTCAACGAGCAGCGGCGCCAGATGTCCGAAGTGGGCGGCGCGCCGCTTGAATTCAATATCACGATAGATGCGTTGCACTTGTTGGATCGTCAATCCGACGCCCGGAGCAACATCCTCTTCCTTGAACCCGTTATCATGGGCGAAAAGGCAGAGATCCAGGCGATCCAAAGGCAAGGAGAAAAAGAATTCTTCCTGCGATTGCGGCAGAGAATACGTATCGGTTGTCGCGGGCCGGGAGAGAATCTCCCGCGGAACGCCGAGATGCTCCGCCAGCTGATAGACCTGCGTCTTATAGAGATGGGCGATAGGCTTGAAGTCGGCCGCCCCG
>CAZLAM010000037.1:0-8669 GCA_964557435.1 uncultured Eubacteriales bacterium | reverse complement strand
CCGCAAGCCCGCGCTTCAGAATATTGGAGATTCCCTCTATGCTCAGTTCCTGGAGGGGATCGCCTCCTGAACGATCCTTTCAGATCCGTTGTCGTTTATCGCCTGATGTTCGGACGGCGGCCGCCGCTTCTGCGAGAAGCTGGGCCGTCGGCGAAAGATTGACTTCGCCCTTCGGCCGGGGCTATATTCGGTTCGCGGGCGAAAGAGAGGTCAAACCATGAAATCTAGACACGGAATATTCTTTTTCTTTTTTATGGTCGTATCGCTTTCGGCCGCTGCGGCCGGAATGGATGCGCAGACCGGCGCATCCGGAAACCCGCCCCCGGCCGGCAAGGTCCGCGGCCCTTGGGCCGATGTCCGCGTCGGGACGCGGGTCGAAATAAAAGCCGTCGAGCCGAATTTTCTTGATGACATCGTCACCCTGAAGACCATGGAGGTCGTCGCCGCCGATAACCAGTCGGTCACGGTCCTGGCCGGCGGCTCGGTCAACGGCAGGAAGAAAAACGACCAAAAAGCCACCCTGCCGCGTTTCGGAACACCGGACGAGCTTAAGAAGTTGACGGACAGCTGGGGGGGGAAGACCGGTCAGAAAAAGCTCTGGATCAAGGGAAAGGAAGTTTTATGCGATGTCTACGAAAGAAGGGAGAAGCATCCCACGATGGACGTCGTGGGCACGCGAACGACATACGTCAGCGAACGGGTCCCGACCTGGATCGTCAGGGTGATCAATCATACCGAGGGAGAGGGCGGAACGACGGATTCCATTCCCCACGAAATTCTGGACTTCACCTGGGGTCCGGAAGAAAAACCCGTTCCGCTCAAAACCGAGGCCAAGGCGGCGGAGACCGGCCCGGCCCCGAAACCCGCCGCAGCGGACCTTCCGGCCGTCTCTGCGACGGCCGCGAACCGGGCTTTGGCCGCCGAGCTGATGTCCAGGGTCATTAAAACCTACTACTCCATCGTCGAAACGGAGGCGACGGCTTTCGATGCTTCCTTCCTCGTCAAGAAGAACGGCGCGGCCGTCGGAACGGCCCGTTCGGCCTGGAACAGCGAGGCCGGCGAAACGACAACGAAATTCAGCGGTTCGCTCGATGAAGACGAGGCCGGCTGGCTCCAGACGCTGGCCAATCTGGGACTGCTCCAAGCGGCGTTCACCGAGGGCGACCATGATCGGCTTTTCGCCGTTCGGACCGACGACGGCTATGTATTCTCCGACGATCAAGCCGTCAGCGATGCCGTCAAATCCCGCCAGACCCTCCTATCGGCCGACCTGACCCAGTCGGGCGAAGTTCTCCGGCTGGCCAACGGCGTCGTGCGGCGGATCGTGCGCAAAGCGGAGAAGAACGGAGAACGGTTGTTCGTCACGTCCGCCCGCATCGTCATCCGGACTCCCGAGGGGGCCGGAAGGACGGCCGATTACGCCTTCACTTTTGTCACCAAGGGCGGCCTGCCGTTTGTCGGTACGATGAACGTCTCCGACTTGAACGTCGACGGCAAGACGACTGTTTGGGCGTTTCAATTGGATAAAATCAGCTTCACCCGCCCGGCCAAACGGCCGGAGGCGGGCGATTAGCCGCTGTTCAGGCCCCTTGAGAGAGAGTCAAGAAGCCGCGCGTCTCCTTAAGCGGTTTTGACCCGCAGAATGAACAGATTGTCCTTGGCCAGAAAAGTCTCGACCCGGACGAGCTCGAAACCCGCTTCCCCGGCCTCGCTCTCGATCTTTTCCCTGGAGGTGTATTCACTCGCCCGCGAGCCGGGGTCCTTGGTGGAATCGGGATCGATGACGGCCAGGACGGCCCCCGGTTTCAGGCAGGGAATAAGGTTTTTGAGCAGAGTGACGGGATCGGCCAGATGATGATAGCTCAGGACGAAGAAGACGATGTCCACCGAGCCTTTCGGGAACAGCGGATCATCAACTTCTCCGAGGATGGCTTCCACATTGGACAAGCCCGCCTTTTTGACCCGATCCCGAAGGTAATCCATGCTCTCCCGATCGATGTCCTCGGCGTAGACTTTCCCCGTCTGGCCGACCCGCTCTGCCAGGTAGACGGTATAGCGGCCGCGGCCGGCGCCGACTTCGCCGATGACCAAGCCGGGTTTGACTCCGACCGCGTCCATGACTCGCCCGGGCGGTTGGCGTTCGTTGTCCCAACGCTCTCTCCGTTCCTCGAAGGCCGACTGGGCAGGCAAACAGGAAGTCAAGAGTGCGAAAACGATAAGGGAAACGAAGATCCGGGTTTGTTTTCCGGCGTTCATGGGCGAGTCCTTTCTTGTCCGCATAGTCTTGCTTTAAGTAAACGATCGGCCCGCCCGGAATGTTGCTCCTCTTCCCGACGGCGTCCCGGGGGTAAACTTCCGCCGCGAAGGCTCGTCCCTTGACATGCTTTTGAGAGCCGGTCTTTGCGGCTTTTCGTTTTTCACGCTTTTCGCGGTTATTGACTATGCCGCCAGGCCGGAGATATAGTTCCGCTATGGTAAGGAGGGAAGATTCATCGTCCGGAGCGGGAATTCAACATGCCGGTGCGGATCGAATGGTCAAGGAACTCCAAAAATGACGACTACGGGGCCGGGGAAAAGGGGGGTGCGGGCGGCGGGGATCGTCGTCGTGCTGCTGGTCATCGTCGTCGCCGCCGTCTGGTTGGTTAAATCCGGCGCACCTCCGTCGGCGTCTTCCCGGCCCGGCGAGGGGCCAATCTCCACCAGTCCTGCGGCCGGCCCTGTGATTGCCCGCCCGGCGATGTCGGACGCCGGGAAGGAAACTCTCTGCCGTGAGCGGCTGGAACGATTGGCCGGGGCCATAAGAGTCTATCGGCTGGTTCATGACGGCCGGGGTCCCGTTAAGCTCTCGGATCTTTATTATGAAGGGCTGGTCGAGGCCCTCTCGGACTTTGCCTGTCCCGCGTCGGGAGCTCCTGCCTTCGCCCGCACCGAGATCGACCAGCGGAGCGATTTCACGCTCGCAACGTTGGCCGGGGCTCCGGACGTGGTCATCCGCGAGAGGGTTTCCCGGCACGGGACCGGTACGATTCTGGCGGCGACGGCGGACGGAGCCGTACGGACCGTTCCATTGCCCGGCGGACCGGCCGATCGCCCGCCTTCGTAATCCCGACCCCCTAAGAAATCCAAAAACCGGAGCCGCCTGGAGGGCGTCATGAAAAAGTTTTTCGGCTTTTTGGCGTTGGTCGCATACCTCGTCTTGGGCGTTCCGGCGGGCGCCCAAGCTCCCGCCGCTGAAGCGGGAAAGGTCCTGACCTGGGGCGAAAACGACAGCGGGCAGTTGGGGATGGGGAACACGTCGCCGAGCGATTGGCGTCGGCATACTCCATTCAATCCGGCCTTAATCCCGAGTCTGGCCAAGATCATGGCCCTCGCGGCCGGACAAGCCACCGCCGCGGCCGTCGACAGTAACGGCGCCGTCTGGGTATGGGGCCCGACGGTCCACACCCCCACCCGCGACGGCGTGCAGCTCCTGGGAACCCCGGCCAAGCTTCCGGGCCTGACCGGCGTTATCGCCGTGTCCCTCGGAGATTCGGACCTGATCGAACACGGTCTGGCCCTGAAGGCCGACGGAACGGTCTGGGCTTGGGGCAGCAACGGCTACGGTGAACTGGGACGGGAGCCGATCTCCAGCGGCAAGCCTGATTTCAGCGCCGTCCCCGTCCAAGTCTCCGGCTTATCCGATGTCAGCGCAATTGCGGCCGGCCCGATATTCAGCTTGGCGCTAAAGTCGGACGGAACGGTCTGGGGCTGGGGTTCCAATCATAACGGGCAACTCGGCAACGGAACATTCGCCCGACAACCCTATGCGGCGCAGGCCCGACCGGTCCAAGTCTCCAACCTAAAGAAGATCACGGCCATTGCGGTCGGAACGGCCTACTGCCTGGCGTTGGATTCCGATGGGGCGGTCTGGGCTTGGGGCCTCAACGGCCTGGGCGTGCTCGCCCGTCCCGTGCCTCCCAATCCCGATCCGCTCCCGGCTACGCCCGAAGCCCGGCAGGCCTTTGTCGATACGTTCAAATTCCCCACTCCGGAGAAGATCGCCGGCCTTCCGAAAACTAAAGCCATCGCCGCCAAGGGGGTGACCTGTCTGGCCCTTGCAACCGACGGCCGCGTTTACGCTTGGGGGCAGCAGGTGCCCCGCCGCCTGACCGCCGAGGAAATGCAGGAGAAAAACGTCAAGCCCGAGGACAACGGTCTTAGCCTCGACCGGGACACGTCGTTCCCGGTGCTTATCGAAGGTCTGGGCGACGTTGTCAGCGTGGCCGTCGGGGGGCTGAATTCCATAGCCTTGAAGTCGGATGGTACGGTCTGGTCCTGGGGTTCGGGCAACTATCGGGTCGGAATGAAGGACGCCCAGGAGGTCGCGAATCTCCCCCTCAGCGAATTTGGCCGGCGGATGGTGACGCCGATGCAAGTGAAAGGCGTCACGGCCACCGTTATTTCGGCGGGAGCCGCATTCTGCATGGCCTGCGGCGGGATGCCCCGCGCGTCGTTCCTCGACTGGTACGTAGGATTTTCCCGGCTGGTCAAAGATCGGACGGCGCGCATCAACGACGCCCGGGCCGTGGCCGCCGGAATCGCCTTGCCCTTGAGCACGGCCCGGCGGGAGTTGGGTCGGCTCAACCGGGTCCTTCTGGAGGCGGACCGGGCCGGCCGCTCGGGCGAACCGACGGCGTCCCGGGAAATCATCGATCGCTTGAAACTGAAATTCACCGCGGAATCGGACCAGTGCCGGGAGTGCCTCAAGCATCTCGACGAGGCGACCGCCGAGGCCAAGACGGCCATGGGCGATATCCTGGCCGCCCTTAAAACTGGTTTCGATTCCTTCAGCGACCAGGACGCGCAGCCCCAGCTGGCGCTCTGGAAGGAACACTTCGACTCCGCTGCCGCCGAATTGCCCATGGAAATGGCCCTCGCCGCCCGCGAGGACGACACGATCGTCGACGAAGCGCAGAAGGGCGGCCTGGATAAACTGCCCATCGGCATGCGGGTCAAGCTCGGCAACTATCTGCTCCAGCGCGGCGAGGTGGCGGACGCCGTCTATACGTTCCGTTCCGCCCTGCGGTCGGATCCCCGGGACGTTGGAGTCCAGGACGGTCTGGCCCGGGCTGAGGCCGGGGTCATGAGGCTCTCGATGTCCAAATCCGCGGGCGCGTTGGCCGAAGCCCGGGAGGCGTTTTACAAGCTCATCGACGCGTCCGGATACTCTGATCGCCCGGTCCGGCCGACCGATTGGGACTGGCTGGTCCTGCCGACCGATTGGGACTGGCTGGCCACCGAGTCCTGGGAGGCGCTCATCCATCTGCCCGTCAACCTGGCCGATATTATTTTTGGCCGCACCCGCGCCGAACAAACCCGGCTCCGGTCGGAGGAATTGGAGCTCGTCCGCAACCTGCTCGTCATCCCGGTCATCATGCGCCTGCGCTTGAAAGGCAACACCTTGGACGAGATTTCCCGGATGCCCGGCCGGAAGATCCGGGAGGTCCTGCCGCTTAAAACGGCCGGGGGGCGGCCGTACTCCGACGAGGAGATGAACAAGCTCGGCGCTCAAATCCATAAAGCCATGGCCATCGGAGATTTCCCGCTGTTGATGAAAAAAGACGCCGGCCTGGAAGAATTAAGGGGCGGCCTGATCAAGCCTTACATCACTCCGGATGACCTGCCCGACACTTGGCACAACGATCTCGGCGCCGGCCTGGCCGAAACCGCGATCATTCTTGCCTTGCCTATGGCTCGGCTTTCCAAAGGGGGAGTTACCGTCACCGAGTATCTCGGCTACATCACCCGCTATGAAAAAGCCGTGGGCTGGTTCGGAGGAACGGAGACCGGCCAGCGCCTGCTGCGGGGCCTCCAGCAGTACCACGAACTTCAAGCGGCATTGATCCGGGCCGGAACGTGGACCGAATACGCCCGGTTCGTCAACTTCAAAGGCGGCGAACTCCTGGCCATGCTGATGCTCCAAGGATACACCATCGATTTGGCCAACCGTTATGGCGGCGAAACGGCGGCCGTGATCACCTCCTGCCTGGTCATGATGATCGGAGACCTGAACCTCCTGACCCGGTGGCTGGCGGCCGGGAAGATCTCGAAAGAGGCCGCGATCCTGGTGCTGGACGCGGCCATCCGTCAGGGGGAGGAAGCGCTCGAGAGGATCGAGCAGAACGCCGCGATCATCAAGCGGCTCCGGGAACTCAAGGCTAAAATAACCAGCGGCACGACGTTCTCGCCGGAGGATACGGCATACCTCGCTAAATACAAATCCCTCGATCCCGATTTCGTCCCCAACGGCGATGGCGTCCACGACTCCGAGCTGCCTCGCCGACAGCTGGCCCAGGACGCCAACACGGGCGCCGACCGCGGCGCCTCGAAGGCCTGCCGGGAGCTGGAGAACGACGTGGCCAAGGAGAAGGGCCGGTTGAATAGCCAAGCCGGGCGGGCCAAGGAGGCCCGGGACCGCCTGGCCGCAGCGCCCGAACCGGCCGATCCCGTGCCGCCCGCTTCGGCGCGCGCGCGGTTGGCCGGGAAGGATGCCCCAAAGGATTGGGGGGAAAATGGAGGGTACAGGATTCCGGATGGACCCGCGCCGGGGTCGAAGTGGGCCCAAGCCGAGGAAGCCATGCGCAACGGCGATTATGACGGGGCCCGGGAGCTCTACCGGCAGGCTCATGCCGGGGGCGAGATCACCGACGAGCTCTTCACCGCTTTTGAGCAGCGCGCCGGCGAGGCCCTGGAGGTCCGCCGCCTCCCCCTGGGGGAGAAGCAGAACACCTCGGCCGAATTCCCCCCGAACCAAGTGGATAAAATCCTGGTCAAGAATTGGGGTCCGAAGGACGGAAAAATCCCGATCGTACGCACCGACCCGGAGGCCATCGGTCAAGTTTATAGTTACAGCGACGAGACCGGATCGTACATTGTCAAAGAAGTGGCGCTGAAAAATCCGGCAAATGTCGATATCGTCGAAAGCGCCATCGTAGCTTCGCGCTTGATGGACGAGCTGGGCATTCCCAATTCGCGTGTCGCCTTCCGCATCATCGGGGAAGGCGATGAACGGACCGTCCGTTTCCTTATCCGCCGGATCGACGGGGAGGACATGAACAATCTCACCTCCGGAGAGTTGTTCCAATACAGGAAAGACCTGTCCGAACAACGGGCGTTTTCGCTGCTCATCCGCGACTACGACCGCAAACCCTCGAATTTCTTCCGCGGCCGGGACGGCCGGGTCTACTACATCGATCCGGACATGGGGCACATGTACGAACCCAACGCCATTGTGCCCGGGAAGCTGGAGGGGAGGGGAGGACAGGACCATTGGTACTGGCGGTCCAACGAAACGATCAAGAGCCTGACCGGGGACGGCGATCCGGAGATGGTCAAGCGCTTGACCAACGGCATCAAGACCAACATGGTCGAACGCTCCCTGACGGCCAATGACGCCCAAGCCATGGTTAAGCACATCAACACCCTGATGGATCCCGCCAACCAGGCCAAGCTCGAAGACCTCCTGACGCGGGCTTATCGTGAAGCCCGGGGACCCGAAGCCCACGTACTGGCCATCAAGGAGCTCGTCACCCGGACGATTAAGACGATGCGGGACCGGGCCCGGAGAATCCCCGACGTCCTCAAGCTCCTGAACGAGCGCAATGGGATCCCGCTGCCCACGGGAAGCGGCGGCTTCCCACCGCCGTCCCCGAGGTCGATCTCGTCCCCGTCGCCCTATCCCTGGCCGGACTCCAGGCCGGGGGAAGGATCCGCGTACCCAGCTCCAGTTTTTTAGGGCCGCCTCACAATCCGTTGGTGAAGCTTTTGAGCTTCTTCGACCGGCTGGGGTGCTTGAGCTTGCGGAGCGCCTTGGCCTCGATCTGACGGATGCGCTCGCGGGTGACCTTGAATTGCTGGCCGACCTCCTCCAGGGTGTGTTCGCTCCTGTCGCCCAGGCCGAAGCGCATCTTGAGAATCTTCGCTTCGCGCTCGGTCAGGCTTTTGAGGGCCTCCTCGATCTGCTCGCGCAGATTGATATGGATGACGGTGTCGGGAGGGGAGGGCATGACCTTGTCTTCGATAAAGTCGCCGAGGTGGCTGTCCTCCTCCTCGCCGATGGGCGTTTCGAGGGAGATGGGCTGCTGAGCGATCTTGATGATTTTGCGGACCTTGCTCACCGGCAGGTCCATTTTATAAGCTATTTCCTCGCTGGTCGGTTCGCGGCCGGTCTCCTGGACGAGCTGGCGGCTGACCCGGTTGAGCTTGTTGATGGTCTCGATCATATGGACGGGGATGCGGATGGTGCGGGCCTGATCGGCGATGGCCCGGGTAATGGCCTGGCGGATCCACCAGGTGGCGTAAGTTGAGAATTTGAAGCCGCGGCGATATTCGAACTTGTCGACGGCCTTCATGAGGCCCATGTTGCCCTCCTGGATGAGGTCCAGGAACTGCAGGCCGCGGTTGGAATATTTCTTGGTGATGGAGACGACCAGCCGGAGGTTGGCGGCGACGAGTTCTTTTTTGGCCTGGTTGCTGATCTTCTTCCCGGCGGTGATGGAGCGGATGGTCTTGCGCAGGTTGGGCGAATCCAGCCCGACATCCTTTTGGACGGTCCGGATTTGCTTCTGCAGTTCCCGGAACTTTTCGGCCAGGTCTTCACCGTCCTTCTTTTTCCGGGTCTTGGCCAGGAG
>CAZLAM010000036.1:0-14874 GCA_964557435.1 uncultured Eubacteriales bacterium | reverse complement strand
ATGACCGCCGCGGCCAGCGCCGGCCAGAGCCAGTACGGCGTCCAATGGTGCAGCTTCGCCCGGATCCAGTCTGCCCGGGTTTCTGTGACGTCGTTGGCCAGCACCGCGCGGACGTCGCCGCGGGTGCGGAACGCTTTCAGGTTGTCCGCCGCCAGCAGCTTGGCCCGAAGCTCCGGCTCGGAGTACGTATACTTGCCGATCGTCAGCCCGTCCGGGCTGATCATAAGAAAGCGCTTGAGCGCAGGCGTCTTTTCGAGTTGAACCGGATAAAACGGCGAGGCCGTGAAGCGGCCCAGGATTTCACGGAGGTCGTCCGGTTCGCGCCAGGAATAGAAATCGATGGCGGCGTTGTCATCGTAAAGCGGGCCGAAAAACGGCAATCCGACGATGTGGTCGAGATGGAAATGGGTGAACAGGAGGGACACGTGCAGCGGCCGGCCGGGCCGGCGGGCGGCCAGAAGCTTATCACCCACGGGCCTGATGCCGGTTCCGGCATCGATGAGGATCTCCGCTCCGCCCTTCGTCGTCACCCGGGTACAGAGCGTATGCCCGCCGTAAGACGTCCGCTCCTTGGTGGCGGAGGGAAAAGTGCCGCGTACGCCGAAGAATTCAATCCGCATGGTCCTGTCCTTTCATTTTGTCTTAAGGTCAAAAACAAAGTCCCAGTCCGCCGCCGGCGGTTCGGCCTTGAACCGTTCACAGCGGGACGCATAAACGGCCGCCACGGGATCGTCCGGGAGCGTCTTGCATTCGGCCAGGGCGGCCTCCCAATCGCGACGCCGGTAGGCCTCGAGGACACGCTCGAAGCGGCCCAGGCGGTCGAGCGTTTCAGCCGTCGCTTCCTCTTTAATAGCGATGAGTTCGAAGATGCGGACGGGCTTGGACTTGCCCACGACGCGGAGACGATCGATTTCGCGGACCAGGATTCCCGCTTGGGCTTCCCGAACGGTCCCCTCCCCCGCCAAAATGGAAACGCCGTACTGTTTGCCGGCGCTCTCCAGACGAGCGGCCAGGTTGATCGTGTCGCCCATGGCCGTATAATCGAAACGCCGGGCCGACCCCATGTTTCCAACGACGGCCGGACCGGTGTTGAGTCCGATGCGCATACGGACGGGATGGCCGAAGCGCTTTTCGAAATCGGGCGAAAGCTCGGCCAAACGTTTCCGGCACTCCAGCGCCGCCCGGCACGCCCGCAGGGCATGATTGGGCGTGTCGAGCGGGGCGTTCCAGAAAGCGACGATGGCGTCGCCTTCATATTTATCCAGGGTTCCGCCCGCATCGAGGATGATATCGGTCATGGCCGTCAGATACTCATTGAGAAGCCCGACCAGATGCTCCGGGCTCAACGACTCCGAGATCGAAGTGAAGCCGGCTACGTCGGAAAAGAACGAAGTGACCTCGCGCCTGTCCCCGCCCAGCCGGAGAAGACCCGGGTTTTCGACGACGCGGTCGACGACGTCCGGGCTCAAATAATGGCGAAAGGCGCTTTTCAGAAAACGACGCTGTCGGCCCTCGACGGCGTAGTTCAGCACGGCCGCTCCGATGACCGCGGCCAAGACCGCCGCCACAGGCAGAACGAAGGAGATCCAAAGCCCAGCGGCAAATCCCGCCGCCGCGACGAAAACGGGGAGGGCCAAAAATCCGGCCGCGGCCGCCATCATGGCGGCGCTCTTGCGCAGGACGGAAATGGCGGTGGCCGCTAGAACGGCCCATAGCAGGGCCAGGAAGAGGTTGAGAATAAGCGGCGCCGAACGGAGAAACCGGCCATGGAGTAACGTGTCGAGAGCGGCCGCCTGGATCTCCACGCCGGGTACGGCGGCGCTGAGGGGTGTCGTTTTGATGTCGAAAAGGCCGACCGCGCTCAAACCGATCAGGACGACCTTCCCCTCGAATTCGCGGGGCGCTATCTGGGGGGGTTTTCCCTCCGACAACTGCAACCAGCTGTTGAGGAGAGCGGCCGCGGGATAACTTCTATAGGTCCCCACCGGGCCGAAGAACCGGACGAGCATACGGCCTTGGCGGTCGAGGGGGGGGTCCGGAATCTCCGCGGAACCGGCGGCCAGGCAGGTAAGCGATAAGGGCACGGATGGAACCTCCACGCCCTTATACTTGAAAAGGAGTGGAACACGCCGGAAGACGCCGTCTGGATCGGGATCGATCCGGACGTTGGCCCCGCCCGTGGCGGCGTTAAGATAAGTCTGGAGAGGGGCGGTGATCGAACGAAAAACGACCGGATAATACGGCCGTCCTTCGGCCGCGGACGCTGTCCGGAGGACGAACACTTCCGCGCCGGGATCGCTGGGTTTGTCCTCGACGCTCAGAAAAACGGGCAGGACCACGTTTCCGGCCTCGCGGATCGCTTGGGCCAGCATCTCGTCATCCTCGGCGAAATACGGCGACGGCTCGCTCATCATGATGTCGAAAAAAACCGCCTTGGCGCCCCCCGCTTTGAGAAACCCGACCAACGCGGCATAAAGCTGGCGCGGCCAGGGCCAGGAGACCGCCTGCTTTTTGTAGAAATCCAAGCTGTATTGATCAACCAGAACGAGGGCGATATCCGAGGCGGCGCGCCGCGGCGAGGCAAAAAACCGCATCCGGGCATCCCAGGATTTGTTCTCCAGCCCGCGCCACAGGCCGAGAAAACCCAGGCCGGCGGCTACGGCAAAGGCCGCCGCTCCGGCCGCGATACCCCGGACGATTTTGCTTTTCATGACGCAGGAAAAATAGTTTTCGTCATCCTCTCCCGCGATCCGCCGGGCTTCCGGGCTTTATTTCAACCCGGCGACGGCTTGGCGGAACCGGGCCGTCCGCGCGTCGAGGAGTTGAGGGAGGGTTCCCAAGGTCTTGATGGTTTCCCCGGCCTTCGCGATCCTCTGTTCGGGGGTAGGATGGGTTTTGAACCAGCCCTTGCCCGATGCGGTTGATTTATCGCCGACCATGGTCTGAAGAAAACGCGTCAGGCCGCTCGGGTCGAATCCGGCCCGGAGCCCTGATTTGACCGACATCTCATCCGCTTCGTATTCATATTTGCGGTCGTAGCCGCGTTCGACGAGACTGCCGACGATGTCGCCCAGGGTATCTTCGAAGAGCGCGGTCAGCTTGACCACGGTATCCGGAGCATAAGCCTTGATGGCCGTCGTCCCCAGAAGCTGGAAAGCGTCGACGAGCCGCGATTTTTTGATCGACTGAAGACCGTGTTTGGCCGCGACATGGCCGATCTCGTGGGCCAATATGACGGCCAAAGCGTCCTCGTCCCGGCACCTTTTGATCAAGCCTTTGGTCAAAAAGATCATCCCTCCCGGCGCGGCCAGGGCGTTGATCTCGTCCGTATCCAAAACCAGAAAATGATAGCCGGCAAAGATTTCCGGCCGGTCGGAAAACAGGGCCGTTGCCTGTCCCAACGTATTGATGTAGCGGGTCAAGGCCGCGTTTTGAAGAACGGGATACCGGGCCAGGATGAGGGCGGCCACCGAACGGCCGATATAATACTCCTCCTCCTCCTTGATGTCGCCGAACGTGCTGCGGATCGTCTCGCTTGTTTTTTTGAGCATGTCGGCCTGACTCGCACTGATCGTTCCCGTCCCCTTGAGAACGTCCGTCCCCTGTTCGATGACCGAACAGGCGGCCAAGGCACCGAACGCGGCAGCCAGGAAGACGACGATGAATCTGCTCCCGGCGGGCCTCATTTCACACCTCCCAATCCACCCAGCCGGCCTTTGCGCAGGAAATTCTCGATCTCGGCGGCCGGGATTTTGACCTGAAGCATGCTGTCCACGGCGGCAAAATTAAGCTCGCCATGCTTGGCCTTGAAGCTGTCTTCAACCTGCTTGTTGAAACCCTTGCCGGCCAACGCCACTTCGGAGGCTGAGGCCTGTGTTTTCATGGTCGAGTTAGCCGCCAGCAGGTTTATTTTTGGGGTTTCGAGAGCGCTGGAATGGACCCATCCGATAACCCCCGTCACCGTCTTGACCTGAACCCAGCCGTTTGATTCGCTGATTTTCTCCAGCCTATCGCCCGCTTTGAGAGGGGCGATGACGGGAGCGAAAAACTGGGGGGTTTTGCGGACCGCCGTCACCTGGATCTTGACGACCACGAAATCGGCGGCCATGGCCAGAAGGACAAGCAACAGAGCGCCGATGAGGAAGAATGAACGCCGGTGTATTGTCATAGGCACCTCCTCTGGACTTCTCTCATCATAGGGATTCGGTCAGGCCAAGTCAATCGAACCGGCGCGCGCGGCCGCCTCGAGAAGCTTCTCCTTGAGCCGGCTGTTCCGATGGACCGGTTTATCGTTCTTGATGGCGATGTAGAGGGCTTTGTAAGACCCGATGATGACGCTCAGTTTCTTGGCCCGGGTCAGGGCGGTATAGAAAAGATTGCGCTGCAGCATGATGAAATGCTGGGTCAGCAGGGGCATGACCACGGCCTGGTACTCGCTGCCCTGGGCTTTATGGACGGAGATGGCGTAAGCCAGGGTGATGTCGTCGAGCTCGTCGCGTTCGTAGACGACCGGCCGGCCGTCGTACTGGACGATGACCCGATAGTTCGTTTTATCGATGTGGACGACATGGCCGATGTCCCCGTTGAAGACATCTTTCTCATAGTCGTTCCGGACCTGCATGACCTTGTCGCGGACCCGGAATTCGCGCGTCCCGGCCCGCAAGCCCTCGCTCCGGCCGTTCATACGGGCCTGGATCTCGGTATTAAGGCGCTCGATCCCCACGAATCCCTTGTACATCGGGCTGATGATCTGGATCTGGGTGGAGAGCGGCGGAAGGTTCAGCTTCTGCGGGATGCTCCAGCCGATCAGCTTGAGGATCGTCGAAAAAACCTTAGCCTCCTCTTCCTGGCGGATGAAATAGAAGTCGGCGTCCTTGTCTCCGGGGGACGGATAAATGAGCTTCTCCCCCTGGTTGACGCGGTGGGCGTTCCGGACAATCAGGCTGTGCTCCTCCTGGCGGAAGATCTGGTCCAGGCGGACGACGGTCTCGGGCCGGGCTTCGATCAAGTCGCGAAGCAGTTGTCCGGGACCCAGGGCCGGGAGCTGATCCTTGTCCCCGACAAGGATCAGCCGCATGGAGGACGGGACGGCCTTGATCAGCGAATGCATCAAGGCCAGGTCGACCATGGAGAACTCGTCGATGATGATCGCCTCTCCGGACAGAGGGTGGCGCTCGTTGCGGCGGAACGAGCCCAGCTTGGGAATGAATTCGAGCGTCCGGTGGATCGTCTTGGCCTCTTGGCCGGTCGCCTCGGATAGGCGCTTGGCCGCCCGACCGGTGGGGGCGGCCAGAAGGACCGCCCTCCCCCACTTGTCGAAAACGGCCTTGACGGCCTTGATGATGGTCGTCTTGCCCGTTCCCGGACCGCCGGTGATGACGACGATTTTCTTTCCCACGCTTTCGGCGATGGCCCTCCTCTGCATGGGTGAGAACTCGACCCGCAGGTCGCGCTCGACCTCGGCCACAACCTTGTCGATATCGAACGGCGGAGATTGGAACGCCGCCCGCGATAGATTCTGGATGGCCCGGACGACCTCCTCCTGGGCCAAGTGATAGTACGGCCGATAAACGGCTCCATCTCCATCGAGAGGTTCGACGATGACCGCCCGCTTCATCTTCAGGTCGGCCAGCGCGGCGCGGACGGCATCCTCGGCCACCGCTAATTCTTCCACGGCGCCGTGAAGGAGACCGCTTTCCAGGGAGAAGACATGTCCCTGTTCATTGTCCTTTTCCATTAAATAAAGGATGAACGCCTTGACGCGCTCGGGAGCGGCCGGATCGAGGCCCAGCTTAAGGGCGATCCCGTCGGCCGTTTTGAATCCGATGCCCCAGATATCCAGGCAAAGCTGGTAAGGATTCGTCCTGAGGACCTGGTAGGAGCGCGGGCCGTACTGGCGATAAACCTTATTCGCCAGCGTCGTCGAAACGTCGTGTTCCTGCAGGAAAATAATGAGATCACGGACGTCTCGATGCTCGGACCAGGACGCTTTGATGTCCGCCAGCTTGGCCGCTCCGATGCCGTTGACCTCGGTCATGCGGTCCGGCGTCTGTTCCAGAATGAGGAGAGTCTTTTCACCGAATTTTTTGACGATCCGGCCGGCCAGGGCCGGACCGATGCCCTTGATCAGACCGCAGGACAGGTATTTCTCGATCCCCTTGATTCCGGCGGGAAGAACGGTCTGGAATGTTCCGACTTTGAACTGGGGGCCGAACTTGGCGCTGGTTTCCCAAACGCCGCTGACTTTGAGCCGCTCACCGGGAGCCAGGGGAGGGAAAGTCCCGACGATGACCCCGGACGGTTTGTCTTCCATCGAAAAACGGAAAACCGAGTATCCGTTCTCGGGGTTGAAAAACAGAACGGATTCGATCGTCCCTTCGAGCGTTTCCATGAAACGATATTTTAGCACGATTAGGCGGGGAGCGGCGGAAAATCCGGCGCCCCTCCACGCTTGCGGGAGAGAGGGGTTCATGGTACCTTTTCAGGACGATGTCCTTCCTTCGTTCGATGAGCAACGCCCTCTTGAGCGCCCTGCTGTTTTCTTTTCTGCTGGCCGTCCTCGTCGTCGATCTCAACATCAACCTCACCGTCACCTTTGCGCTTCTCCTCAAGCTGACCGGTTGGATGATGCTCACCTACGGCCTTTTGGTGGCCCTGGGCATAGCGTTCATCCATACGGCGTTCCTGTTCGTCGCGGGGAAAAAAGCCGCCCCGGCCTTCTTCAGTCCGTCCTTTCTGTCCCTGAGCACGCCCCTCCTGATTCTGCTGGCGCTTATCATCATCAGGGAAAACACGGCCTACTTCGCCGCTTTTTTCGTCCCCGGATTCCAATCGGCTTTGAAAATCCAGATGATCGCTCTCTTCATCCTGGCCGTGACCGGCCTTGTCGCTCATTACGAATACCGCCACCATCGGCCGCGGCGGGTTTATTTCGTGGTCTATTTCTCGCTCCTGGCGGCCGTTCTCGGGCTGACGGTTTATGAACGGCTGGACTACCCCGCGCTCCGCAAGCCGGCCCGGATGGGAATTAGCCACCCTCCCGACTCGACGCGCCGAGTGACGCTTCTCGGGCTGGAGGGATTGAGCTTCGACTTCATCCTTCCCCTGATCGCCGAAGGGAAGCTTCCCAATTTCGCCGCGCTTATGGAAACCGGCGCCTGGGGCCGCCTGGAAGGATTCACGCCCAATGATCCGTTCATTCTTCGTCATACGCTGATCACCGGCAAATCCCCCGGCAAGCACCGTCGGATCTCGGACGTGCGCTACTCCATGCCGGGGTTGCGGCGCCGGCTCGAAATCGTCCCCCGATTCATCCTGTTTCGGCAGTTGACCCGCTTCAAACTCCTGACCATCGAGCCGAACGACGATATCTCGCGGGTCAAAGACCTCTGGCGCATCGCCGCTGATTCCGGGCTGTCGGCGCTGGCCTTCGATTCGCTGCTTCCGGAAACATCGCCGCCCCCTCCTTCTCCTTCAAAAAACGACAAGACCTTCAACGCTTTCTTCAAGGATTTCCAAGTCGAAACGTCCCCTCTTTTCGACGGGGCCCGGCGCGCCCTGCTTCGTGATGCCGAGGCCGAAGACCTGGCCTTCCGGCTCAAGGCCGAGCGGCAGCCCCGGATTTTTTCGCTCGTCCTGAACGGCTTGAATGCCGTCGAGAGCGTTTTCTACAGATACAGCATCCCCGAGGCGTTCGGCGACATCAAGCAGGAGGAAATCCTGCGCTACGGCCCCGTCATCGGAAAATATTATCAATACTACGATCAGATCATCGGGAAAACCATGGCCGCTCTCAAGGACGACGAGCTCCTGGTCGTCTATTCGCCCCACGGCATCGAGCCTCTTCCCTTCTGGAAGAGGATGGTGGAATGGATCCTGGGCAACTCCGACGTCTCGGCCTATCACGAACAGGCCCCCGACGGAGCGGTGTTTTTCTTCGGCCGCGGCGTCGATCGGGGAAAAAACGCTGAAGCGGTCAAGATCGTGGATATCCTGCCCACGCTGCTCTATTTTCTGCGCCTGCCGGTGGGCAAAGACATGGACGGAGTCGTCCGCGGCACCCTGTTCACCCGGGAATTCACCCAGGAAAACCCGGTTTTCACCATCACTTCTTACGAGGACGTCGAGATCAGGAAATAAAAGCGCGGATCAGTGGATGATCTTGAAGATCCGGTTCCAGCGCGCCCGGGGGATGAAACTGACGAGCTTTTTGAGCCGGTCGCGAAGGCCCGTCTTGAGGTAGGCGTCCCGCTCGGCTTTATACGAAAAATAGATCAGCCAGGGGCGCCCTTTAAGGTATGTCTCGGGGAGAAAACCCCAAAAGCGCGAGTCGGCGCTGTTATCCCGATTGTCGCCCATGACGAAAATATGCCCGGCCGGAACGTTTACCGGCCCATAGTTGTCCCGGATGGAATCGGAATACTGGTAATAATCGCTTTTCCCGATGACCTGGCTGTCGTTGTGGACCTTGTACTTTTCCTCCAGCGGCTTGTCGTTGATGAAGACCTGCTTGTTGCGGATCTCCACGGTTTCGCCGGGCAGTCCGATCACTCTTTTCACGAAATCCTTGGCCAGCTCGTTGGGGTACTTGAAGACGACGATGTCCTGCCGGCGCACGGGACGCCGCGGAAGGAAAAGCTTGTCGATGGGATTGTCCGTATTGGTGTAGACGAGCTTATTGACGAGTAGAAAATCGCCGACGAGCAGGGTCGGCTCCATTGATCCCGTGGGGATCTGGAACGCCTGGACGATGAACGTCATGACGAAAAAGACGAACACCGCCGTTTCGGCGATGAGCTCGAAATATTCGCGAAAAACGCTCCGGTCGCGTTTCTTGGCGCCCTTCTTTTTCTTGGTTTCGACGAGCGGTTCGTTGGTTTCATTCATATCCATACCTGTCATAAGAAGCGCTACTATAACGGAAAACACCGTGGACATCAACCTCGGGCCAAGGTAGAATAAATGGCCATGAACTTCACTCTGTTCGGCTTCGGCAAGGCGGGCAAGACGACCGTCTTCAATGTCCTGACCGGAGCACGGGCCGGGACGAGCTCCTTCGAAGCGGGGAAACGTGACCCCCACGAACGCCGGAGCCCCGTTCCCGACGCCCGGCTGGACCTGATCGCCGGCCTCTACCCCGACAAAAAACGGGTCGCCGCCGCGGTGGATTTCGTCGACCTGGCCGGCGTCTCCACCGGCGAAGTCAAGGAGCCGGTGTTCCTGGGCGCTTTGCGCAAAGCCGATATTCCGGTCCATGTCGTCCGCGGCTTCCCGGCCGCCGAGATCCCCCAGGCCAAGCCCGTCATCGACCCGGCCGGCGACATCTCCGCCATGGAGGACGAGCTCCTGCTGGCCGACCTGGTGGGGATCGAACAGCGGCTCAAAAAATTGGACAAGGATCTCAAGAAAGCAAAAAACCCTGAAGGCGAAAAAGAGAGGGAGATCCTTCTTCGTCTCAAGTCTCATCTGGACGGCGGCTCGGCTCTCCGCGATTTTCCCTGGACCGAAGCGGAGGAAAAGCTGACGCGGGCCTTCGCCTTCCTCAGCCAAAAGCCGCTCCTCCATATCGTCAACGTGGGTGAGGCCGATATCCCCATGATCTCCGCTATCGAAAAAGCCCTGGCCCGCCGCTCTCCGCAATCCAAGGTGTTGGCCGCCTGCGGCCGCATCGAGGCGGAAATTCAGGACATCGAGGATCCCGGCGATAAAGCCGTTTTCCTATCGGAGTACGGTCTGACCGAAACGACGCCGACGCGGTTCTTCGCCGCGGCCGTCGGGCTGATGAACCTCGTTTTCTTCTACACCATCGGCAAAGACGAGGTCCGGGCCTGGCCTCTGCGGCGGAATTCAACCGCCCTGACCGCGGCCGGGACGATCCATTCCGACATCGAAAAGGGGTTTATTCGGGCCGAAGTTGTTCCCTGCGACGAGCTTTTCCGCCACGGGTCCTGGTCCCAGGCCAAGGACAAAGGCTCCTTCCGCCTGGAGGGCAAAGAATACGTCGTCCAGGACGGAGACGCCGTCTTTTTCCGGTTCTCGCCATGAGCCCGGCCTTCCGCATCGAAGCCGTCGATCCCGGATCGTCGGCCCGGGCCGGAACGATCGAGACCGGACATGGCCCGATCGAAACGCCCGCTTTCGCCCCAGTCGCCAGCCAGGGCTCGGTCAAGGGACTGACCCACGGCCAGGTTCAAGAACTCGGAGCCCAGCTGATTCTGTGCAACGCCTATCATCTCTTTCTCCGGCCGGGAGCGGACGCCGTTCGGGACATGGGCGGCCTTCACACCTTCATCTCCTGGCCGCGGCCCATTCTGACCGACAGCGGCGGGTTCCAGATCTACAGCCTTTCACCATTGGCCAAGGTCCGCCCCGACGGCGTGTCCTTCGCCTCCCATCTCGACGGGACCAAGTTCTTTCTGAAACCCGAAGACGTCGTCGATATTCAATTCAAACTCGGGTCGGACATCCTGATGGCGCTCGATTATTTCGTCCGCTTTCCCTCCCCCGAGTCGGAAGTCAGGGAGGCCGTCGATGTCACGACCCGTTGGGCGCGCCGGGCCCGGGAGCATTTCGCCGGCCTCGGATCCTCCTCCCAACTCTGGGGCATCACCCAAGGGAGTGTCGACATCGACCTCCGCCGCCGCAGTACGGAAGAGATAGCCGCCCTTGGTTTCGACGGCCATGCCATCGGCGGTTTGGGGATCGGCGAGGGTAAGAGCCGCCTCCACGAAGTCCTCGAGCTCAGCGACGCTCTCCTGCCCCGGGACCGGCCTCGTTACCTCATGGGCATGGGCTATATCGCCGACGTGCTCGAAGCGGTCGAGCGCGGCATCGATCTGTTCGATTGCGTCCTGCCCACGCGAAACGCCCGCAACGGCTCGCTCTTCACCAGCCGCGGGATCGTCGTCATCAAGAACCGCAAATACGCTGCCGACCCCCGGCCGCTCGACGAGTCGTGTCTTTGTTATACCTGCCGGAATTTTTCGCGGGCCTACCTGCGCCATCTTTTCGAGCGCTCCGAAATCGCTTCGGCCACTCTCAATACCATCCACAACCTCCATTTTTATCTTGACATCTTCAGCAAAATACGGCAGAGTATTCAATCCCATTCATTTCAACGTTTTAAGTTGAACCTGATTGAATCCATGATAAAGGACGGAACACAATGATTCTGAGCGGTTTTCTCACTTTCGCCCAGCAGAGCGCTCCCGCCAAGGTCCCCCCCCCTCAGGGCAATATGCTCGGAGCCTTGGTCCCCTTCGTTCTCGTTTTCGCCATCTTTTACCTGCTGATCATCATGCCCCAGAGGAAAAAGCAGAAAAAGCACATGGAGCAGATCGGCGCGTTGAAGCCGGGCGATCGGATCATCACGACGGCCGGCATCTACGGTACGGTCATGGGCATTCAGCCGGACCGGATCGAGGTCAAGATCGCGGCCAACGTCAAGGTCGACATCACCAAGGGCTCCGTCGGCGTCATCCTCCCCCGCGGCGAGTCCGGGGCGCCGGACAAGACCGAATAACCCCCTTCATTATTAACAAGGAAAGAAAGCCCCGATGAAGAAAGGACTCCGCTGGAAACTCATTCTGTCCGTGGCTGTCGTCGGTCTGTCGATTTTTCTGGCCACACCCCTGAGCGACAAGATCAAGCTCGGGCTCGACCTCAAGGGAGGCATCCACCTGGTTCTCCAGGTCCTGACCGAGGACGCCGTCAGCGCCGAGACCGACCAGGAGATCACCCGTTTCACCGAGCTGTTCAAGAAAAACGCCGTCACCTTCCAGACGGCGGCCAAGGAATCGCCCGGCCGTTTCGCCTTCATCGGAACGGACGCCGATCAGGAAAAGAAGCTCAAAGATCTCGTCGACCAATACACCCGGGATTGGGACGTTTCCTTTATGGCCGACCGGGTCAAGTTCGTTTTGAAGACGCAAACCGCCCAATTCTTCCGCGACCAGGCCGTCACCCAGACCCTCGAAACCATCCGCAACCGCGTCGACCAGTTCGGCGTCGCCGAACCGCTTATCCAAAAGCAGGGAATCGATCGCATCGTCGTCGAGCTTCCTGGTGTGGACGATCCCGACCGGGTCAAGAACCTGATCAAGGTCGCGGCCGTTCTGAAATGGAAGATGGTCGTCGCCGGCCCTGCCGCCGATGAAGCGTCTCTTCTTCAAGCCTTCGGCGGGACCGTTCCCGAGGACGCCGAAATCGTCCACGGAGACGCCAGCCGCGGCCATCCGGGGCTCTATCTGATTAACAAGGTCGCCACGCTCACGGGCAGCGACCTGCGCTCAGTCCGGCTCTCCCAAGATGAATGGAATAGTCCGGCTGTCGCCTTCCAGCTCAATACGGACGGAGCCCGACGCTTCGAAAAGACGACCGGGGAAAACATCGGCAAACAGCTGGCCATCATCCTCGATGACAAGCTTCAATCCGCGCCTACGATCAACACCCGGATCGGCGACAGCGGCATTATTCAGGGACGGTTCACCTCCCAAGAGGCGGAAGATTTAGTCGTCATCCTCAAGGCCGGCGCTCTGCCGGCCGGGATTAAATACCTCGAAGACCGCACCATCGGACCCTCCCTGGGATCGGATTCGGTTAAACAGGGCTTGATCGCCGGCTTGGCGGCCGTCCTCGCCGTCATGGCTTTCATGATCGTCTATTACAAGCTGGCCGGCATCAACGCCATCGTGGCCCTCATTCTCAACGTCGTCATCCTGTTCGGAACGCTGGCTTACTTCAAAGCTAACCTGACCCTGCCCGGGATCGCCGGCATCATCCTGTCCATCGGCATGGCCGTGGACGCCAACGTCCTCATCTTCGAGCGCATCAAGGAAGAGCGCGCCTTGGGCAAGAGCGTCGGCAGCGCCATCTCGGTCGGATTCAGCAAGGCCTTCACGGCCATTTTCGACTCCAACCTGACGACCATCATCTCGGCCGTCTTTCTCTTCCAGTTCGGGACCGGCCCTATCCGGGGATACGCCGTGACCCTGACCATCAGCCTGTTGGCCAACCTATTCACGGCCGTCTTCGTCTCACGGCTGATGTTCGACATCGCCATCCCCAAGACCGCCAAGAAGTTGAGCATCTGACATGGAAATCTTCAAGACAACCCCCAAAATCCAATTTATGAAGTACAAGTACGTGGCCCTGGTGGTCACGGCCGTCATCATCCTGGCGGGAATGATCAATATTTTCTTCCTGAAGGGGCTGAAACTGGGCGTGGATTTCGGCGAAGGCACCCTGATTCGGGTCATGTTCAAAGCCCCCACCTCGGTCAACGACATCCGCGGGGAATTATCCGCAGTCGGCGCCGGCGGAAGCTCCATCCAGGAAACCGGGAAAACCGGGCGCGAGTTCCAGATCCGCAGCGTCGAGGTCCAGAATACCCGGGGGGCCGCCGCGACCGACCTGGAAAGCCACCAAGCGCTCAGCAACAAAATCATCGCCGCCCTGCGCGGGAAGGACGGCGAGGCGGAACGCGCCAAAGGCCTGCGCGACCTGAACGCCATCGACGCCAAAAACCTCGCCGCTCTCCTTGAGCCGTCCTTCGCGGGCAAGGGCGAGGAGCTGGCCGCGGCCATCCTCAAATACCGGACGACCGAAGCTATTTTTGCCGATTTTGCCGAGCTGTCCAACGCCGGCGTCGGACCGGAAGTCACCGCCTTCCTCAAGGACACGACCTACATCGGCAAGCTCACCATCATGAGCCGGGAAAGCGTCGGCCCCCAGGTCGGTTCAGATCTGCGCAAGAAGGCCGTCCAGGCCACCATCTGGTCCCTGCTCGGAATGCTGGTGTATATCGCCCTGCGGTTCAAGGTGGCCAACGGCGTTTCGGCTATTTTCACCTTGGCCCAGGACGTCCTCATCACCCTCAGCTTCTATTCCTTCACCAGCCGCGAGATCAACCTCCCCATCATCGCCGGAATTCTGACCATCGTCGGGTTCTCCATCAACGACACGATTGTCATCTTCGACCGCATCCGCGAGAACCAGAAGAACATGCGCAAGATGCCGCTCGAGGCCATCATGGACCTCAGCCTGAACCAGATGCTGGGCCGGACCTTCATCACCTCCGGCACCGTGTTCACGACCGTCCTGGCCCTCTTCCTCTTCGGCGGCACGGTCATTAACGACTTCGCCTTCCTGATGCTGATCGGGACAATCGAGGGCGTCTACTCGACGATTTACCTGAGCTGTCCGATCGTCCTGTTCTGGACCCGCTGGTTCCCGGGCAAAAACAGCCGGCGGAAATAAAAATTTGAGACTAAGGCTTGTCAAACGGAACGAATTGCTTTATACTTTTCATCTGTTTCGGTACATCATCTCTCTAACGTATGAGGTTAGACATGGCTGACAAGACGAAGCCGGGTTCCCCGCCCAAGACGCAGATCCCTGAATTTTTTCGCGACTCTTTTTTCGTCGGCGAAAAAGCCCGGGGCCGGAAAGCCTTTGCTTTCCCCTTAGCCTTCATCATCCACGCTTTCGTGGTGGTCGCCCTGGTCATTCTTCCTTTGCTCTCCGCGAGCAACCTTCCCAAAATCGAGATCACCAGCGCTTTCCTGGCCCCTCCGCCTCCGCCTCCCCCGCCTCCCCCGCCGCCGGCCAAAAAGGCGGCCGCCACGACCGCCAAGCGCATCAAGCCGGTCCAGGCCCAGACCACTTTCGAGGCCGGCCGGCTCGTCGCCCCCGTCGAGATCCCCGATCAGATCGCCGAAGAACAGATTTCCGACGTCGGAATCGAAGGCGGCGTTGAGGGCGGTGTCGAAGGCGGCGTTATCGGCGGCGTCCTCGGCGGTGTCGTCGGCGGTGTGCTCGGCGGTGTCGTCGGCGAAGTCGAGGCTCCGGTCCGGGCCATCGGCGAAATCCGGGCCC
>CAZLAM010000035.1:0-116750 GCA_964557435.1 uncultured Eubacteriales bacterium | reverse complement strand
GGGCCCGGATTTCGCCGATGGCCCGGACCGGAGCCTCGACTTCGCCGACGACACCGCCGAGCACACCGCCGACGACACCGCCGAGGACGCCGCCGATAACGCCGCCTTCGACACCGCCCTCAACGCCGCCTTCGATTCCGATGTCGGAAATCTGTTCTTCAGCGATCTGATCGGGGATCTCGACGGGGGCGACGAGCCGGCCGGCCTCGAAAGTGGTCTGGGCCTGGACCGGCTTGATGCGCTTGGCGGTCGTGGCGGCCGCCTTTTTGGCCGGCGGGGGAGGCGGCGGGGGAGGCGGAGGCGGAGGGGCCAGGAAAGCGCTGGTGATCTCGATTTTGGGAAGGTTCGAGGTCTGCAAAAGCGGAAGGATCATCAGCAAAGCGGCGAGCAGGGCATGAGCGGCCAAGGACAGGGGAAAGACAACGGCTTTGACCGCCGTCCGGCGGTCGACGACGACGAAGGAATCCTGGAACATGACGACCTCCTGGAGTCCGGACTCGGCTTCGCGCCGTTTTACGGCGGCGGTGATCCGGCCGGAAAAGGTCTCCCAATAAGCGAGCGGCGCTTCGGGGCCCGGTGTGTCCCTAGCCAGCGCATTCAGGCGGCGTAGCGATTCCCATTCGTCCGCGCATGCCGGGCAGCTTCGGCAATGCGCCTGAACTCCGCGCGAGAGACCAGGACGAAGCTCTCGGTCCAGACAGGGCCCCAGAAGAGCAAGGGCTTTGCGGTGTCTCATCGGCGCCTCCCGGGCCAAGAATCGGCCAACGCTCGTTTGAGCTTGAGACGGGCGCGGTTTAGTCGGGACATCACCGTACCCGGAGCCAGATGAAGAGACGCGGCGATCTCCCGGTAGCTGAGATCTTCGATGACACGCAGAGTAAAGACCAATTTTTGATCGTCGGGAAGAGCCTGCAGGGCTTCCTGGAAACGGGCCTCTGCCTCTCGATTTTGGAGCTCATCCTGAGGCTTGGCGTCGGGGACGGCGTTGTCCCGGTCGCCCAGAGGCTCCTCCCGTTTTCGGGCTTGGAGATAATTCAAGGTCGTGTTCACGGCAATCCTCCGGATCCAGGCGTAAAAATCCAGGCCGTCCGTAAATCTGTCCAGGGCGAAGTAGGCCTTGATAAAAGTCTCCTGGGCCAGGTCGTCGGCGGCCTGGTGGGTTCCGGCCATTCGACGGCATAAGCCGTAGACGCGGCCTTGATGCTTCCGGATCAGAGTTTCAAAAGCGCTCATATCCCCGCCCTTGGCCCGAGAGATCAGGGCCTGGTCCTCGGACGGATCTTCGTGCCTCATGTGAGCTCCCACTCTCTATACATCCGGAAATCGCTTTTATTCCCTGGCCGATCATTATAACGCGGAAAATGTCAGGAGGGGAGGATTTGTCCGAGTGGGAGGAGAGAGAGTTTTGCGCCTATCCCGTTCTTGTGCTATAAATAATCCTGGGAGTTGAGGTTAAGTCCTCCGGCCGGAAAGCCGACGGAATCCACAAGGAGCGTTTCGTCATGATCGAAACCCTCAGCCAGATTGTCCTTCATATCCTCAAGGAATACGCGGACAAACCCGACATCCAGCAATTCAAGGAAGGAGGCCGCTACGTCCCGGTCTCCACGGAGGAATTCGGACGCCGTATCCGCCGCATCGCCCTGGGGCTCGCCGGCTTGGGTTGCACGCCCGGCCAGAAACTCATCATCCTGTCCGAGAACAGGCCGGAATGGACGATTGTCGACTTTGCTAATTTGTGCCTGGGCGGCGTGACCGTGCCTATCTATCCCACTCTTGTCCCCTCCCAAATCGCCTACATCATCGACGATTCCGAGGCCACGACCGTCGTCTGCTCCACCCCCGAACTCCGGCGCAAGTTCGAATCCGTTCGTGAAACCCTGCCCCGGGTCGCCCGCACCATTACTTTCGAGGCCGAGGCTCCGGCCGGTTTTGTGACGCTCGATAAGGTGATGCGCCGAGGAGAGGAGGAAGAAGCAGCGAACCCCGGGGCCTTCGAAAATCGATCCCTGGCTGTTCGACCCGAAGACCTGGCTTCGATCATTTATACTTCCGGAACAACGGGAATTCCCAAGGGCGTCATCCTGACCCACGCCAATTTCGTCTCCAACATCCTGGCGCTCGATTCGATCCATGATTTCAACCCCACCGACACCATTTTGTCGTTTCTCCCGTTGTCCCATGTCCTCGAACGGATGACGACATTCGCCTTCCTGTATAAAGGGGCCTCGATTGCCTATGCCGAAAGCATCGAGACCGTGGCCGGGAACATGATGGAAATCCGGCCGACCATCATGGTCAGCGTGCCGCGTCTGTTCGAGAAGCTTTACGCCAAAATCATGAACAGCGTTTTGGCGGGTTCGGCGGCCAAGAAGAAAATCTTTTTCTGGGCCTCGCGCACGGGTCTCGAGTGGGCTCGACGCGCGATAGCCAAACAGCCGATTCCGGCCGGACTTCGTTTCCGCCACCGCTTGGCCGGGCGACTCGTCTTTTCCAAGATCCTGGAGAAAACGGGCGGACGAGTCAAATTTTTCGTTTCCGGCGGCGCTCCGCTGGCCAAGGATATCGGCGAGTTTTTCTTCGGTTTGGGCCTTCCCATCAAGGAAGGTTACGGGCTGACCGAAACTTCGCCGGTTATCGCCTGCAATACCTTTGATCATATCCGGTTCGGCACGGTCGGGCTTCCGATCCCCGGCGTCTCGGTCCGCATTGCCGAGGACAACGAAATTCTCGTCCAGGGCCCCAATGTCATGAAGGGCTATTTTAAAAAGGACGCCGAAACGCGGGAAGCGTTCGAAGGCGGCTGGTTCCATACGGGCGATATCGGCCACTTCGACGCCGATGGATTCCTGGTCATAACCGACCGGAAAAAGGACATTATCGTCACTGCAGGGGGCAAGAATGTGGCTCCCCAGCCGATCGAAAACATGATCCGACAAAATCCTTATATAGCCAGCGCCGTAGTCGTCGGGGGCAATCGGAAGTTCATTGCGGCCCTCATCGTCCCCCAGCGGGACATGATCGAGGAGTATGCCCGGGACAAGGGCATCTCGGCTTCCAGCTATACGGAACTCCTGGAGAATGACCGGATCAACCGTTTTCTGCTGGCGGAGATCGACCGGGCCACGCCCAACTTGGCGTCCTACGAAAAAATAAAAAAAATCATCCTCCTCGAGCGCGATTTCGAGATAGAGCGCGAGGAATTAACGCCGACCTTGAAAGTGAAACGCAACAAGGTCGAGGAAAAATTCAAGGACTTGATCGACGCCCTCTACCGGGAATAACCGGGGGGCGAAGGAGGTTGCTCATGACGATGCGTGCCATCATGCGATTGGTCGGCCTGGCCGTGGCTTTTTTGGCCTCGGCCGCCTGTCTCATCGTTCTGGACGATCCGGGTCTCGACGCCTTGGGAACCGTTCGGGAATTCCGCAGAGTCCTGCCGTTCTCATCGAACGGAGTCCTGTCGATCCGTAATCTCGACGGCGACATCGACATCCGCGGCTGGGACCGGTCCGAACTGGAAATCGTCGTCGAATCCGAACGCCGCTCGGGCCGCCGGGGTTGGTTGGTCGGATCTCCGAACGGCCGTCCCCGTTTCGATGTCGAGACGGAAGGGAACTCCCTAACGGTCCGAACCCGCTGGGAGGGGAATGATAGCGACGCTTATCCGGTCCATTATTTCGTCAATGTCCCCCGGGCCGTCGATCTTCGGGACCTGTCCACCCAGCGCGGCCACATCCTCATCGCCGATCTTTTCGGCAAAGCCCGCGTCTCGGTCCTGGACGGAGACCTCAAAGTGGAGAATTATTCGGGGTCCCTGGACGCGTCGGTATCGAGAGGACGCATTCAAGCCGAGGTCCTGGACGTCCGCCAAGAAGACGAAATACGACTAACGATCCGTTCGGGCGACCTCACCATGCTCTTGCAGCCGGAGGCGAACGTTAAAATCGAAGCTGAAGCCTCCGCTGGGATCTCGGGGGATTGGCCCGCTGCGGGAACGGGCGCGGGCACAGCCAGGACGGCTTCGTTCACGCTGGGAAACGGGGCCGCACCGGTCACGCTTCGGGCTTCGGCGGGCAGGATCGAGCTCCGCAAGATTCAGTGAAGGGAAAATAGGCATGGAGGACAACCAGAAGGCCGTCCGTACCGCCATCATCATCCTGATTCTTCTCGTCGCCGCCATCGGCATCTATTACCTGTTCATCGCCGATCGGGGGAAGCCTCCCGTTTCCGATGGAGTAACGCCGACGGAAAAAATCGGAGGCCAAGAACTTCCGGGCGACGGGATGACCGGAAAGCCCGTGACGGTCGCCCTCGACCAGAGTGATGCCGTCGTTCGGGAAATGGCCGGTGAAGTCTCCCTCAACCCTCTTTTCCTCCACTGGCTCAAGAGTCCGGACCTCATCCGCCGGTTTGTCGCCGCCGTGGATTCTATCGCCAACGGCCAGAGCCCTCGTCCTCAAGCGGATTTCTTCGTTCTCAAGGGCGAATTCGCCGTCGTTTCGAAAAACGGGAAAACGTTCCTTGACCCGGCCTCCTATGAGCGTTACAACATTGTGGCCGATGTTTTCGATTCAGTGAGCGCGGAAAGCTGCGCCAAGCTTTACCGCGATTTCCGTCCTTCCATCCAGCAAGCCTACCGCGACCTCGGCTATCCGACCGGAGATTTTGACCGTATCTTGCTTAAGGCCATCGTCGAGGTGTTGCGGACGCCGATCTTCGAGGCGCCGATCGCCGTGGAAAAGATGGTTGCGACGTATGTGCTGGTCGATTCCAAGATCGAGGAAATGAGCCCCCCCCAGAAACATCTTCTTCGCATGGGACCGGAGAACGTCCAGCTCATTCAGGCCAAATTGCGCGAACTGGCCCGCGCGCTGGGTTTTCCCGAGACCGATCTTCCAAAAGTCAAGACCTCCTCGGCGGACTGAACGGCTCCCGGTCGGACAAGAGTCCGCGGGCCGATCCCGGGTATACCCGGGGCTTGCCGTGTAAAAAACCCAGGACTTGCTCACCAAAGCCCTGAGCATACCCGTCAAAGCCCGCCCTCATTCGCTTCGCGATGAGGACTGCAAAGCCTGCCCTCATTCGCTTCGCGATGAGGACTGCAAAGCCTGGGGCCCCGGCCGCCGTCGAACGTATCAGTCGGGCTTCCAGCGGAAGGGCGATTCGCGGCCGAAATCAGGCATCAGATGCTCATCGGGAGCGAAGGCTTCCGGTTGGGCAAAAAGATTCTCGAACCCCAATTCCAGGGCCCGGTTCAGCACGGCCCCGTATTCATCGGCCCGCAAAACCCGGCGGATCGTTTCGGGGGCTCGAAAACAGGGCTGGTATTGGCTCATCAGGCTGAGTCCGATCGAGGGGGACAACGCCCGGGCGAGCCATTCCAGGACAGCGATGGAATCCTCGGCCTGTCCGGGGAGAACTAGGTGGCGGACGATCAGACCTCGGCTGGCTATTCCGCTTACGCCGACCTCCAGATCGGGCTGTTGAACGTACATTTCCCCCAGAACCAGGGAGGCCTGTTCGAAATAGTCTTTCGCTCCGGAAAATCGTTCGGCCGGGATGGGGGAGTGGTATTTGAGGTCGGGGAGATAGATATCCACAATACCGGCCAAGCGTTCGATGACTCCGACGGACTCAAAGCCGTTGGAATTCCAGACGACCGGAACGGTCAATCCCCGTCCCACGGCGATGCGCAACGCCCGCAGAACGGGGAGGACGACGTGCGTCGGAGAGACGAGGTTGATATTTAAAGCGCCTTGGTCCTGCAGGCCGATCATGAGATCGGCCAATTGAACATCGGAAACCGGTTCGCCATGGCGACCCCAACTGATCTGGAAATTCTGGCAAAAGAGGCAGCGGAGGTTGCAGCCGGTGAAGAAAATCGTCCCCGACCCCGACCCGGGCGGGCCGGCCGACCCTGAAATCAGGGGTTCCTCTCCGTAATGAAGAAGAGACCCGGCGACGCCGGCCCGATCGGCGATCCCACAGAATCCGATTTCGCTCCGGGTCCGGTCCACTCGGCAATCGCGGGGGCAGAGATCGCATCGTTTTTCCCTGGACGCCAGGGACTCCAGAGCCGTTTCGATCAGGGCGGATTTGCGTTTCATGGGAGATATCTCATTGTATCAGAAAACGGCCCGGCGTCGTTGACAGAGGCCGCCCGCTGGGGTATATAGCCTGTCTCGCATCGCAGAGGAGTCGTCATGGAATTCTTGGCCGGAATCGTCGATTTCATCCTTCATCTGGATACCCACCTGAGCGGCCTTATCCAGCAATATGGTTTATGGAGCTACCTGATCCTGTTCGTCGTCATTTTTTGCGAAACGGGATTGGTCGTCACTCCGTTTCTCCCGGGCGATTCGCTGCTCTTTGCCGCCGGGACGTTCGCAGCCCGGGGCGACCTCCGGGTGGTCTGGCTCTTCCTGTTGTTGTCCGTCGCAGCCGTCGTCGGCGATACGGTCAACTACTGGCTAGGGAAGATCGTCGGGCCGAAAGTCTTCCAGAAGGAAAACTCGCACATCTTCAAGAAAGCTTACCTGGAACGCACCCACAACTTTTATGAAAAATACGGGGCCGAGACGATCATCATCGCCCGGTTCGTCCCTATCGTCCGCACCTTTGCGCCGTTCGTCGCCGGTATCGGCCGGATGTCTTACGGAAAATTCTTAAGCTATAACGTCGTGGGGGGGGTGGGTTGGGTGGCCTTGTTTACGTTCGGAGGGTATTTCTTCGGTAATATTCCCTTTGTCCGCAAGAATTTTTCCCTGGTCATCATCGCCATTATCGCTATTTCTCTCGTCCCCGCGGTCCTGGAAATCCTCAAACACCGCAAGGCGGGACGCGGGACGCCCGGTCCAGCCTAAAAAACCGGATCCTATCCGGTTTGGAACGTCCGGACGATCTTCCGCAAACCGGCATTCCGCCGGCCGGCGGCGGAGGTCAGGTCGGTATGCAGGGGGGTGATCGAGATAAAGCCCCGGTAGGCCGCCTTGACGTCCGAATCGTCATCGCCGACCCGTCGGGGCTGGCCAGTTCCGATCCAGTAATACACGGTCTCGCGAGGGTCTTTTTTTTCGATGATATCGGGGTCGTAGAATTTCCAGCCAAGCTTGGTGATGCGGATCCCTTTAACCGGCGGGGGGGGGATATTCACGTTCAAGGTGACGCCTTCGGGAAGCCCGTCCTCCAGAATCCGGCAGGCCAGGTGGCGGACGACACCAACGGCGAAGCTCCAGTCGAAATTCCCCTTTTCGTCGGGCCGGAGAGAGACGGCTAGAGAGGGAATCCCCAGGAACGTTCCCTGGAGAGCGGCCGCTACCGTCCCGGAATAATGAACGTCCTGCTGGCCGAGGTTGGGCCCGGGATTCATTCCCGAAATCAGAAGATCCGGTCGCCGAGGAAGAATCTTCCGCAGGGCGAAATAAATGCAATCGGCCGGCGTGCCGTCGAGGGACCAAACAGAGGCTGTTATCCGCTGCAAACGGAGCGGCCGGCGCAGGGTGATGGCCATGGAGGCGGCGCTGCGCTCCCGGTCCGGGGCGACGATGAAGGTCCGTCCGATATCGCGAAGACGCCGGTGGAGGATGCCAATGCCTTCGGCAAAAAAGCCGTCGTCATTCGACAGCAAAAGCAGCGGCCTTTCGGCTCGGTTGGCGTTTTTCACGGACGGCGTCATATCTGCTCACCGAGAGGGGAAAAGGAATGGTCGGGACGGGCGGATTCGAACCGCCGACCCCATGCACCCCAAGCATGTGCGCTACCAGGCTGCGCCACGTCCCGACGCAAGAGGAAGGCATTATACCAAAAAGCGCGGATTCTTTTCAGGATTTTTTTGACCGCCCGGCCAGACCTGAAGCGATCTCCTGGAGCTCTTCCCGGACCTGAAGCAGGGTTTTGCGGAGCTTATCGGGATGGATCGCGACCGCCGGCCGCAGACCGAGCTCATCTTCGATGCGGCGTTTCGCCCCGGCCAGAGTGACGCTTTTCCCGTCGATGAGCTCCTTGATGCGGAGGATGATATCAATGTCCCTGGACCGGAAGATCTTCCGGCCGGTTCCGGTAAAACCGGGCTGAAGAAAGGGGAACTCGGTTTCCCAATATTCGATCGTTGCCGCATCGACTTTGGTCAGACGGCTGACTTCCTCGATCTGGTAAAAAAGCTTTGCGGTTGTCTTTGCTTTCGCCATGGCCGGGCTCACGGTCTCAGACCCTTTCAAAATCGCACTCACATTAGCATTATCGGCCGAAGTCCGTCAATCCCGAAAGCGTTCGATGACGGGGCCTTGTCCACGATCATGGGAGAGCCTGGACTGATTTCCAGGGCTCGCTCAGCCGTTCTCTGCTATAATGCTCATCGGGATGAAATCCACCGAAAACCATGTCCCCCTGGCCGAGCGGATGCGGCCGCAAGGGTTCGAACGCCTTTACGGCCAGGACCACCTGCTCGGCAAGGGCAAGATCCTGTCCCAACTCATCGAGTCCGGACGGTTGGTATCTCTGATTTTCTGGGGGCCCCCCGGATCGGGAAAAACGACCCTGGCCGTGATGCTGGCCCGGCATTTCGACCTTCCTTATTCGTTTTTCAGCGCCGTTCTGTCGGGAATCAAGGAGGTCAAAGAGGTCATGGCCCGGGCCGAGAGCCACCGCAAGCTTTACGGCCGGCCGATGATCATCTTCATTGATGAGATTCATCGCTTCAACAAAGCCCAGCAGGGAGCCTTTCTCCCGTACGTGGAGAAGGGCGATATCATTCTGTTCGGCTCGACCACGGAAAATCCCTCTTTCGAAATCATTGCGCCGCTGTTGTCGAGGACCAAGGTTCTGGTGCTCAATCCCCTGACGGGCGAGGCGCTGTCGCGGATTCTGGACGATGCCCTGGCCGACGAAGAGCGGGGGTTGGGACGCCTGGGAAAGACTCTCGACGAGGTGGCTCGAACCGCCCTGATCGATCAATCGAACGGCGATGCGCGACGGGCGCTTAACACTCTCGAATTGGCCGCCGGCTTGGACTCGGGACCCGTCCTGACTCTGGAGATCGTGCAGGAAGCGCTTCAGAAAAGAATGCAGTTTTACGATAAAACCGGGGAGGAGCATTTCAACCTCATTTCCGCGCTCCACAAAAGCCTCCGCAACAGCGATGTTCAGGCGGGCTTGTATTGGCTGGCCCGGATGCTGGCCGGCGGAGAGGATGCGCTCTATATCGCCCGACGTCTGGTCCGGTTCGCCTCCGAAGACATCGGTTTAGCCGATCCGCAGGCGTTGGCCGTGGCCTTGAGGGCCAAGGAAGCGTTCGATTTTCTGGGTTCGCCCGAAGGAGAGTTGGCTCTGGCCGAGGCCGTGATTTATCTGGGTTCGGCGCCCAAGAGCAATCGGGCCTATGTCGCGCTGACCCAAGCCCTGAAGGATGTCGAAGAAAGACCCCACGAGCAGGTACCCCTGTCGATCCGCAATGCCGTGACGGGCTTGATGAAAGAGGTCGGCTACGGCAAAGATTATACCTATGCCCATGATCAGGCTTTCGGCACGAGCGATATGGAAACGCTTCCCGAGCGGCTGAAGGGGAGGGTCTACTACGAACCGGGGGGGATGGGGTTCGAAAAGGACATCCGCAAGCGGATGGATTGGTGGGCGGGGATCAAGGACAAGCTCAGGTCCGGCCGGAAGGATCCCGAAGAATGATACGTTAGCCGGCGCCAAACCCCGATTGGCAATTCTTTGCAAATCGGGGTTAAAAGCGCCGCTCGGTATTAACCCTGATCATGCCCAGGGAGTCAAATGGGTTTATCAGTCTTCCTCTTTTTCCTTCATGATGTAATACATCTCCCAGCTCAGGTCCGTGGCCAGACAATCGAGGCAGGAGCTGGGGGTCGTGGCGATTTCCCCCATAGCCAGCTTTTCCTTGAGCATGGTTTTGACTTTCTTCTTGATCTTGTACAACTGGATATAATTGACCATTGTTTTCCTATCGAATATATCGTGAAGATTGAAAATTTTAACACTCCCGGCCGCGGATGTAAAGCAGCACGGCGGAGGCGGTTTGAGCGGTGCGGATAAAACGTGTTAAGATGAATTTCCCATGAACATGCATCGCGGAAGGCTGGCGTATTGCCTGTCCCTCGGCATCGTCTGGGCCGCGGCGGGGCTTCCGGGGGAGCCGCTGCGGACGGAATTTCCGGCTCAAAAATGGTCCTTGATGACCGATCTCCGGATTGTCTATGACGGTGAAATCAACACGGGGGCTGTTCTCGCCGGGAATCTCCTCCTCTTCACCACGCGAAAGGGGATCGTTTATGCGATCGATATGGTCGGCAAGGCAATAGCCTGGAGGTATGCCTGCGCGGCTCCTGTTCTGCGCCCGCCCGTCGTGGGCGGCGGGCTCATCGCCTTGTTTGACGAGTCGGGGGGAGTCCATGTTCTCCATTCCGACGGACGGCCGGCGGGGGGGTGGAGAATCGAAAGCCCCCCGTTCGACGATCCTGTGTTCCTGGGCGGGGCGCTCATCATCCTGTTCCCGTCGGGACGACTCTCGGCCTTCAGCCCGGAATCCGCGAAAGAGCGCTGGCGTATTTCGCTCGAACCCGGCGTTCCCAAAGCGTTATCCGTCTGGAACGACGAACTGCTCGTGGCGGGAGGGGACGGGATGATCCGTCGGTTTTCTTCTTCAGGAGAACGAATCGCTTTGCTGGACGCGGGAGGGGCCTTCGTCCCGCCGCTGTTTGTCGACGGGGATCACGTCTATGCCTCCCGGGAGGACGGGTTTTATTTTTGCATCAATATTCGGCGGATGAAAATCCGTTGGCGGAGAAATATCGGAGGGCTCCCCGGCGCTCCGCCTGCGGTGTCTCCCCGAAGCTTGTTTCTAGCCGTTTCCAACGGCGTCCTCCTGGCCCTGGATAAATCCTCGGGCACCGTCCGGTGGTGGCGGCCGTTGCCGTCCCGGGCTGTTTTTGGGCCGACGCTCTGGATGGGACGTATCGCGGCGGCCTCCCGTTCGTTCCTGGTTTCCTCCTTTCATCCGGACACCGGTGAGCCGCAAGGCGAATACGATGCCGGATCGGAGGTCCGGGCCAACCCGCTGGCCATTCCCGGTTTTCTCGCCCTCCATTTTTTTGACAACGACAAGGGGGAAGGTTCCCTGCTGTTTCTCAAAGAACCGGACGCCCAGACGTCCCCGTTGAAATCCAATTCCGGAGGCCGAAATCCATGACTCGAGACGACGCGCTGTCTCTCCTCAAAACGCACCTCAAGAACAAGAACCTGGTTAAACATTGCCTGTCCGTGGAAGCCTGCATGAAAGCCCTGGCCGTCCGTCTCGGCTATGACCCCGAGCCTTGGGCGTTGGCGGGCCTTATCCACGACCTGGATTACGAACTCACGGAGAAAAGCCCCGAGCGTCATACGGACGAATCCGTCCGCATCCTGGAAGCGAACGGATTCGAAACGGCGGTCATCCACGCCGTCCGAGCCCACGCCGGAAAGGTTTCCTGTGAAAACCCCATGGATTGGGCCATCTTCTCCGTTGATCCGTTGACCGGGCTCGTCATTGCCGCGGCGCTCATGCATCCCGACAAGAAACTAGCCGCGATCGACCTGGAATTCGTCAAACGGCGGTACAAGGAAAAGAGCTTTGCCCGCGGCGCCCGGCGCGAGGAGATCGAACAATGCCGGAACCTCGGCCTCGAGCTTGATCAATTTATCGCCGTCGCCCTTGCAGCCATGCAGGGGATCGCCGCCGACCTGGGGCTCTGAAGCTCCTCTGACTTATGTCCGTGGGCTCTATTCTTTGCAGGCGTCGGAGCGCACGCATGAACCGTTCCCGGTTCATGAGTACTGGCAAAGCCGGCCTGTCCCCGAAGCGGGGCTTCGCTATTCCTCCGCGGACTCACGTCCATGGGATCCCGCGAAGGGGATTGAAAAGACCCGAAAAAGGCCCGGGGTTCTTTGACTTGGGGGAAAGGCGTGTGCTATATACAACACGAACGCATGAAGTCGAAGATGATAGCGGAAGCCGCTTTTTTTGCCCGGCATGATCCTCTGACGCGGGGTGTTCTGCGCGCCGGCGTTGTCGGTATCGCCGGCGCGGGCGGTTTGGGCTCCAACGTCGCCCTGGCCCTGGTCCGAGCCGGAATAGGGAAACTTATCATCGCCGATTTCGACAGGATTGAGGTCACCAATCTCAACCGCCAGCAGTATTTCGCCGATCAGGTCGGACAGATCAAGGTCGAAGCCCTGGCCGACAATCTTCGCCGCATCCATCCTTTTACAGTGATCGTCGCTCATCCGGTTCGCGTCACGCGCCGCAACATCATCCGCCTCTTCGCGGATGCCGATATTCTCATCGAAGCCTTCGACCGGGCCGGGGAAAAGCAGATGCTGATCGAATCCTGGATGTCCCGGTTCCCCGATCGGCCCATCATCGCCGCTTCGGGCCTGTCCGGTGTCGGCGGCAACAACCGGATGAGGGAACGGCGGATCGGAAACCTTTATCTCATCGGAGACGGATCGAGCGAGCCGAGACCGGGAATCTCGCCCCTGGCCCCGCGCGTCGCCGTCGCCGCCGGCATGCAGGCCAATTTGGCCGTCGAGCTTCTCATCCGGATAAGGAGACGACCATGTTCAAAGTGAACGAATATTTCGAGGGCACGGTCAAATCTCTGGCCTTCACCGCGTCCGACGGTCCGGCCACGGTCGGCGTCATGGGGCCCGGAGAATACGAATTCGGGACCTCGACCAAAGAGATCATGACCGTGATTTCGGGTGCCTTGACGGTCCGGCTGCCCGGAAGCGCGGACTGGCAAACAATCCCGGCCGGACAATCGTTCACCGTCGCCAAAAACCTCAAGTTTCAGCTTCGGGTAGCTGTCGATACGGCGTATCTCTGCCTCTATCACTGACCTGGCTATGGGGGGGAATCTCCGGTTCTAACCGGCGGAATCGTCTTCGGGACATCGGCCTCCGACATTACTCCCGAGAGGGCCCTTGATCAACCTGATAGGGATAGGGGATACGGAGAGCTCAATCCTCCGCTGCTTCGTTCAGGCTTAAACGGCTTTCCCCGCCAGGTCTGATGGTCGGGCGAGTGTCGCGCGCCTTCATCCGCCGGAGTAAAGCGGGGAAATGACGATCCGATCGCCCTCGGCCAGGGACTCATCCGGCCGGACCGCCCGTCCGTTGCGGGTGATGATTCGCGGCCGGTCGGCGGGGAAGGCGATCGTCTTCAGGACCGCGTCCGGCGTCGGGACACCGGCAAAATAAATCGGCTTTTCGCTGAAGCCCAGGGCTTGGATCAGGGGGCCTATGAGCTTGACGGTGAGAGTCATGTCAGTTTGGCGAATTTCTCGACTTCAGCCGCCTCCTGGGACAATCCCAGCTTTTCCAGGGTGACCTTGGTCGGGATGCCCCGGTTATCGTATCCGCGCTGATCGTAATAATGCTGGAGAAGACCGTCGTACTTGTCGGCTTCGAGAACTTGGCCGGCGATGGGACCGTCGGTGTCGGCGTTGGCGGGATCGAACCAGACGGCCGGAGGATAATCGCCGCGGCGGTCGGCATTGGGGAATTCGCGCAGGTAATTGAGCTTGATCAGGCTGTAGATACGGTCGGCCGTCCGCCACATGTCGTCGAGCGTCCAATTCAAGCCCGTGGCGGTGTTGAAATACTTGGGGTAATTGTCCAGGCCCCAACCCAGCTCGATCCAGGGGAAACGGCAGGCCACCATGAATTCAAACATGCCGCCTCGGATCCTCTGGAGCTCGATGACTTTGGCCGCTTTCTCCGGCCCGTAAGACTCGCGCGTTGTGTGCTTGAGCTCGAAGGTGATGATCCAGGCTTCACGATGGTGGGCGCCGATGGGCGCCACACCGAAGGCCAGCGCCTGGCCGGGAATAAATTTGCAATTATAGGCCGCCACTTCCAGCCCCTTCACCTGCATGGCATAAGCCTCCGAGCCATGGCCGAAGGCGCGGGCCATGCGGAGGGAACCATCGGCCAGCAGATTGCCGATCGGGCCTTCCCTGTGAGCGGCCAGGCGAAGCAGTTCTTTGGCCCGCTCGGCGTCTCCAAACTTGAAGTCCCCGCTAACGACGCCCCGGTCGATGGCATCGGCATAGAAGCTCAGGGTGCAACCCGCCGACATCGTGTCCAAACCGTACTCGTCGCATAGATAGTTGAGCGATCCCACCTGGGCCAAGTCGAAGATCTCCAGGTTGGCCCCCAGCAGGCCGATATTCTCGTAGTCGAGCTCGGATTCGCGTCCTTCTTGGTCATGGATAGTGATGCCGCAGCGCATGGTGCAGTTGGGGCATCCATAGGTGGCGATACGGGCATCGTTCAAACGCTCGCCATCGATCTGCCAGGCGTCGGCGTGCCGGGTTTTGCGGAAATTGCGGACCGGCAATCCGGCCACTTCATTGCACCAAGCCAGGACGCCGTTCGTGCTCTGGATGGACCAGCCGGTCTGCTTGTCGAGTTGGCCGACTTTCTTGAGATCGCCAGCGCCCAGGGCCCGCATGGCCTGGGGGTCGGCCTGGGGAATCGGACGGCTGCCTTTGACGACGATGGCCTTGAGTAGTTTAGATCCCATTACGGCGCCCATCCCGGGCCGGCCGCCGGCGCGCCCTTCCAAGCTGCGGATCACGGCATAGCGGGCCATGTTTTCGCCGCCCTGGCCGATATTGAGGACTCCGACCCCGGCTCCGTACTTGGCGTATATCCAATCGTTCGTTGCGTATGTGCCCCGACCCCAGACTTCCTCGGCGGACAGAAATTCGATTTTGTCGTCTTCGATGTACAACATCGTCGGCCGATCGGCTTTCCCTTCCACGATCAGAGCGTCATAGCCGGATTTGCGCAGATGTTCGGAGACGCGCGTTCCGAGGTTGCCGTCGCCGTAAAACCCGGTCAGGGGGGACTTGGCGGCAACGACGGCCTTTCCCGTATTAGGGGCGGGAATTCCGGCGATCGGCCCCAGGGCGACGATCAATTTATTGTCCGGGCCGAGGGGGTCTGTTCCCGGGGGGACCTCATCGAATAGGATTTTCGCGGCGAACCCCCGTCCGCCGACCCATTTATGAGCAAAATCTTCGCTGAAGGACTCGCGTTTCCACGTTTTTGCGCTCAGGTTAACCCGGAGTATGCAGCCCGTCCAACCATACATCGCTGACCTCCGTCGAATTGAAATTAGCAGATGATCAATATGGTCTATCTGATACCATACGACTTCCCATTAGTCAAGGCGGCTTTGGAGGCTTTTGGGGGTGGGCCGGCGGGTTCCGGCCTTGACAGTGTATGGCGAAAAGGTTAGATGTAGACCTTGTCAACAAGGCGCTTTCAGGACTGAGCTATGCCCCACAAGGACGAAGAATCCCTAGGCGAAAAAATCAAGCGGAAACTGATCGGTAAACCCCGCAACATCAAAGACCCGACGCTTTTTCATAAGCTGGCCCTGATCCCCCTCCTGGCCTGGATCGGATTGGGGGCGGACGGATTATCCTCTTCCTCTTACGGTCCCGAGGAAGCCTTCAAAACTCTGGGAACTCATACCTACCTGGCGCTCGGTTTGGGCTTGGCCACCGCCCTGACCGTACTGATCATTTCCTCGGCCTACTCGCGCATCATCGAATATTTCCCCCACGGCGGAGGAGGGTACATCGTCGCCACCCATACCCTGGGAGAAAAGGCCGGCGTCGTCTCGGGATCGGCCCTTCTCGTCGATTATGTGCTGACCATCACGGTCTCCATTGTCTCCTGCGGTGACGCCCTGTTCAGCTTTTTTCCGGTCTCCTGGCAATCTTCGAAGATTCCGTTTGATATCTGCGCCATCATCTTTCTGGTCGTTTTGAATTTGCGCGGAGTCAAGGAATCGATCGCGGCCTTGACGCCCATCTTTCTTGTGTTTGTCCTGACCCACATTCTGCTGATCGGCTACGGCATTCTTTCGCATATCCCCCAGGTCGGGGAGGTATCGCAGCGTATCCGGGGCGATTTCAAAACCGGGCTGGCCACCTTGGGAGCGGGTGGGATGGTTCTTCTGTTTTTCAAGGCTTTTTCCATGGGCGGCGGCACTTACACGGGTATCGAGGCCGTCTCCAACGGCCTGCAGATTCTCCGCGAACCGCGCGCCCGTTCCGGCAAAAAAACGATGATCTATATGGCTGTATCTTTGGCCTTTACGGCGGGGGGCATCCTGATCTGTTATCTCCTTTTGGACGTCAAGGCTGTCCCGGGCCGGACGCTCAACGCGATCCTGGCCGAGGGCGTTTTCGGAAACTGGAAGATCGGCGGCATTCTGGCCTTGATCACCATCTTTTCCGAGGGCGCTCTCCTGCTGGTCGCCGCCCAGACTGGGTTTGTCGATGGGCCCCGCGTCATGGCCAATATGGCCGTCGACTATTGGTTTCCCCACCGGTTCGCTTCGTTGTCCAGCCGCTTCACGATCCAGAACGGGGTGCTCCTCATGGGCGGTGCGGCCATTCTCATTCTACTCTATTCCCGGGGGAAAATCACGACTTTGGTGGTTATGTATTCGATCAACGTATTCTTGACTTTTTCCCTGTCCCAGTTGGGCATGATCCGATTTTTCATCAAGAACCGGCGGACTGAGCCGAAATGGAAACGACTGTTGCCCATCCATGTGATCGGGCTCATCCTTTGCCTAACCATTCTTATCATTACTTCGATCGAGAAGTTTGCCTTGGGCGGCTGGCTGACCTTCGTCATCACCGCAGGCGTCATCGCCCTCTGTTACGCCACCAAAGCGCACTACAACAAAGTCCGAAGAGGAGTTCGGCAGCTCGACGAATTGCTGTCTCTGCCGGCCGATGGGAAGCCCAGCACAGCGCCATCCGACCCCAAGGCCATGACGGCCATCCAGCTCGTCAACGGGTACAACGGATTCGGCGTCCACACTTTCCTGACCGTCATCCGGAGCTTCCCCGGCCTTTATAAAAACTTCATCTTTGTTTCGGTAGCCGAGGTCGATGTCGGATCTTTCAAGGACTCGAACGCCGTGCCGCTGCTGGAGACCCAAGTCCGAGAAGAGCTGAAAAAATACGTCGAGATGGCCCGACGCCTGGGATTCCCGGCCGATTTCCGGTATGACTTGGGGACGGATATCGTCCAGACGGCGTCCCGGCTGGTCGAGGAGGTGGCTCGCGATTATCCACGCTCGACCGTCTTTGCCGGACAGTCGGTTTTCCCTCAGACTGGGATTATCCGGCGCCTCCTGCACAATGAGACGGCGTTCGCCATCCAGCAGGAACTGCGCTGGAAGGGGATCACGGCGGTAGTTCTGCCTATCCGCATTAATATCTAAAAGTCCCGGCGACGGCAGGCCGGCCATGTTCGTTGACTTAGACGGGGCAATCCTTTATAAACAGGATGTTTAAGGCATAATGAAATGAGGGACGCGTCCGAGATCGGATTCAAGCATATCGCCGTGGAGGGCGTTTTCAAATCCGGAAAGACGCGTTTGGCCGCTCAGATCGGTCGCCGTCTGGGCGGAAAAGTTGTTTTGGACAAACCTGAAAACCCCTATCTCAAGGACTTTTACGATGAAAAGGACGGCTCCGCTTTTCTCTCCCAGCTTGTCTTCCTGGTGACCCGATACCACCAGCAGGCGGGCCTCCTCCAGCGCGATTTGTTCGAGGACCGCATCGTCAGCGATTATATTTTCGAGAAGGACAAGATTTACGCCTACCAGACTCTGTCGGACGACGAGCTTCTGGTTTATGAACGTATCTTCGGGGTTCTGGCCGACCGGGTGCCCAAGCCCGATCTCGTCATCTATCTGCAGATCTCCTTCCCGACTTTTCTGCGACGGATCGCCAGAGAGGGCTCGCCTCTGGAAAAGAACATCAGCGAAAAATATCTCCAGGACCTCGTCGAGGCCTTTGATTTTTTCTTTTTCAATTATCAAGCGACCCCGCTTCTGGTCGTCAAATCCGATGAGTTCGACCCGGAGTCGGAAGGCGACGTCTGTGATGTCCTGGAACAGATCGGGGCCATGAAGACGACGCCTCTCTTTTATGTACCGCAAAGCTACGACGCCAAGGATGCCAAGAAACGATGAACCTTCGGATGAAATGACTTTACCCCAACCCCGTGAATTAAGGCGGGGTGGGGAGAAAGGATAAACCGATGCCCGAAACTTCCGCCCTACCTCGATTGACCTTTCCCGGCCTCCAGGCCAAGAAAGACGCCGGGGAGAGGATCGTCGCCCTGACCGCCTACGATTATCCCGTCGCCGAGCTCCTCGACGCGGCCGGAGTTGATATTCTATTCCTGCCCGAACCGGCCGAGATGCATCCTCCCGGCTATAAAACATACGTCGAGGTTCATGAACTGCAGGATCGTCTCTGCGGACGGTCGCGGCCGGAACATTTTTTAGGCGTCGCCACACCCCGATTTTAAATCGGGGTCAAAAGCGCCGCTCAGTATTAACCCATATTATACCCCGGGCTTCAACCCGGGGAGTCGAATGGGTTTAATTTTTTCGTATCGAAAGTGATCCTCCTGGACGGAAAGAACGGAATCCTGGCCATGCGCTGAGCCTTATTTCCCGGCCCAGGCCTTGAGCGTCCCGTAATCCACCTCGCCGCACATCGCCTCCTGGGTTTCGGCGTTGATGAAGGCGGGAACGCGCAGCTGGCCTTCACAGCGCGGGTCCAGAATGCTGCGATAGGATCGCATCAGATCGGCTTTCTTCTCGTCGTGCCAGACTTCGTGTTTCTCTAGGGCGATGCCTTCTTCGGCCTCCAGACGATCGATGAGCGGCATCATAGCCCGGCAATGAGGGCATTCGCGGCCATGGAACATGATGAGTTTGGACATGGTTCACCTCTTTTTGAATAATCCGCACCAGCATTCCCCGTTGGCCATCCCCCGGTAGGTTTCATGGACGAGAAAGTTGCAGGGACAGACGATCTTCAAATCTTCTTGGAAATCCTTGGTGCGCAGGCGGCAGGGGCAGTATTTCAAGCCATGGTTGGCGGCGTTTTCAAAAATCCCCTCGATCAGCAGATCGACGCGTTCCCGATCTGGATTGACCCGATATTCCCGGCCTTCAGCCATGGCTTCGATGGCCTGCCGAAAGTCGTCCTCGGTGAATTCCGCATCGGCCGGGGATCCGGCGACGGCCCGGGCTTCGCGGGGAGAGACGCGGACATAAGCGCAGGCAGCCTTGCAGGTGGGGCAGTTCTCGGGCGGACGGGTGCCGTAGTGGATGTCGTTGCAGACGAAACAGCGCCAAACTGTTTTCATGGACCCGTTTCAAAACAAGCGATAGATATTGAACCCGAAGCGGAAGTCGCCCTCGCGGAGGAGCAGGTCGCCGCCGGGAAGAAATTGCGCCGACGTCGATCCGACGGTGTTTAGGGCGAAGAATTGGAAGACATGGCCGCCTATCTTCTTCTCCAGGCCGAAAGCCCAGCCGTTGCCGGCCTCGGAGTTGCCGGACAAGACGGGGATCCATTCGGCCAGAAGCGAGATGTCCTTGACAACCATGAATCGCCCGCCGAGCCCCAGAGAGAACGTTCCTTGGCCGGAGGACTCCACGATTCCCGTGTTCGTGGCATAAATGGGAACAAAGAGCACGGACAAGCGCTCGGTCACCCTGCGGGCGATGCTGAGGGCGAGGTTAAAATTGACGTTTTCGCCATCCCAAAGACTCCGGCCCGCGGTCTTTTGGGTGACAAGAGCGGTGCCGGCATGCAGGCTCAAGTCAAAGGGAAGAGCGGGGCTCTGCTCGAGGATGGACCAGTGGACGGCCGTTTCAATTTCCTGGAACAGATTGGCCCGGCCCAGGGTCAGAGACAGGCGATCGCTGAGGCCGTAACCGAAAGCGACGAAGATGGACGAAGGGCCGTCCAACCCGAAAAACGAATCCCCGCCGCTCCGGACAGACGGCAGAAAGCGGTGGCTGAGGCGAAACAGAAAACGGCCCTTATCGATCGTCCGGGTCGTCGGAAGATTGGCCAGTGTCATCCCCCAAAAAACGGGTTTTTCGGGATCGGGGTTTTGATCGAGCCCGCTTCCGTTTCCGGCTTTCCGCTCCTTCAGGCCGGATACCCAATCGGCGATGGCGTTGAGATCCTTTTCAGCCAAGGGATCACGGTTCAAAGGCATGCGTTGGCCGGCGATGCCGGCGGCCCCGCGGAGTTTCATAAGGATGTAGCTTTTCTCCGGAGCGGACGGATCGATCAATTTGAAATCCGGATGGGTCAGGCTGGGCCGGTCAAACAGCGATGCTTGGGCATTTTCAGGCTCGAGATTCAGATTGACGGCGGGATATTTGCCGGTATGACATCCCGCCGCCAGGCAATTGGCCTTGAGCACTTTTTGGACCTGTGCCGGTGGGAGCGGGCTTTGAGCCCGGGCCAGCGCTATAGATGCCAATCCGAAAACGGCGGCTGTGAAAACGGTATTTTTGGCTGCGTACGGCATGGGATGGTTCTCCTTCCCTCAATACCTATAATTCCTATCGATAATAAGAGTATATTAACGCACTCAAAGGGGAAAGTCAATTCCCTCCGCGGGCGTCAAAGAGTATGTAGATAGGCCAGGAGGGCGGAGATTTCCGCTTCCGTGAGCCGCCGGAACGAAGGCATCGAGCGGAACGGTTCTTTGAGTTGGAGCCGGATGTTGTCGTCGGTCGCCGGACGGCGGCTCACGGGCAGATTCGGGCCGCGCAACACCGACTGCAAACCGGGTCCGGACAAGGCCGGTCCCGCGGTGACGGCATGACATCCCCCGCACAGTCCGGTGAAGATTTCCCGGCCGGTTTCAGAATCGGCCGATAAGGCGGCCGGCGGGGAAACGGGAGAGGCGAGGGGGACGGAGGCGGACCGTCCGATCTTCATCAGGAACTCGAATCCGGCCGACCCGAGGACAAGGACGAGTGCGGCACCGAAGGTGAAAGCCCCCAGCGCGGGAACCCAACGAAGCATCTGGCGGAATTTCTTGACCGAAACCAGTTTGACCAGAAACACGGCGCCCAGGGCCAGGGCGATATGCCAGTGCAGGACCGCCCGCGGGGAAAGACCGTCTCCGGCGCGCGAAAGCAGGATGGCCCCCAAAACCATATTGATTCCCACCGCGGCCGCGAAAACACGTCCCGACCAGGCATGTATTTTCCGCATAAGGGCGGGATTGCGGGCCGGCTCGGCGCGGCCCATGAGCGTCAGCATGCTGAATGCAGCTCCGCCCGCCGATACTATCGCCGCGACAGCGAAAAAATCTTTCAGTGCTGGAATCATGCCCTCTCCATTTTCATGACCGGGGAAAGCCGGGAGACGTTATTCCATCCGGTAGTTGGGTGCTTCCTTGGTGATCGTTACGTCGTGGACGTGGCTTTCCTTGAGTCCGGCAGATGAGATTTTGATGAAACGGGCCCGGTCCTGGAGCTCTTCGATCGTCCGACATCCGGCGTAGCCCATCCCGGACTTGAGTCCGCCGATGATCATGTGGAGGATGGATGAAACGGGTCCTTTGGTCGGAACCATGCCCTCTATCCCCTCGGGGACAAGCTTGGACTCGGGGGCTGTCGCTTCCTGGAAATAGCGGTCCCGGCTGCGGCCTTCGCGCATGACCTCGAGCGACCCCATGCCGCGATAAATCTTGTAGGAACGCCCTTGATAGAGGACCGCCTCGCCCGGAGCTTCGTCCGTGCCGGCCAGCATATTGCCCAGCATTACCGTGCTCGCTCCCGCAGCGAAGGCTTTGGCCACGTCGCCCGACGATTTGACGCCGCCGTCAGCGATGACTGGAATGCCGTGGGACCGGGCAATTTTGAAAACGTCGCCGATAGCGGTGATCTGGGGGACGCCGCAGCCGCTGACGACCCGCGTTGTGCAGATCGACCCGGGACCGACGCCGACCTTGAGCCCGTCCACTCCGCGGGCGATGAGATCGGCGGCCGCCTCGGAGGTGGCGATGTTGCCGGCGACGAGCTCCTGCCCCGGGAACTCCCGGCGCAGACGCTCGACGGTCTGGAGAACGCGCTCCTGATGGCCGTGGGCGGTGTCCACGATAACGACGTCGGCTTTGGCTTCGATGAGGGCCCGGGTTCGGTCCAGCCAATCATCGCCCGTGCCGACCGCCGCCCCCACCCGCAATCGGCCCAAGGCGTCCTTGGAGGCGTTGGGGTATTGAATGCGTTTGAGGATATCCTTGTACGTGATCATGCCCTTGAGATGGAAATGATCGTCGACGACAAGGATTTTCTCGATTTTGTGCTCATGAAAGAGCTTCTCCGCTTCGGCCAGCGAAGTCTCGACGGAGACCGTCACCAGGGCCGTGGTCATGACCTGATCGATCCGGATTTCCGAGCGCGTCTCGAAGCGGATATCGCGGTTGGTCAGGATGCCGAGAAGCTTGTTGGCTTCATCGGTAATGGGAAGGCCCGAAATATGGTACTTCTGCATGACCTCCTTGGCCTGGAAGATCTTGTCCGCAGGCCGCATGCTGATCGGGTCATGGATCATGCCGCTCTCATGGCGTTTGACTTTGTCCACTTCATCGGCCTGGGCTTCGATGGGCATATTGCGGTGGATGATCCCCAGCCCGCCGTTCTGGGCCATGGCGATGGCCATGGCCGATTTGGTGACGGTATCCATGGCTGCGCTGACGATCGGCAGGTTCAGGGCGATGGCGCGGCTGAATCGCGAGGCGACGTCGGTTTGGGCGGGGATGACGGCCGAACAGGCGGGGATGATCAGAACATCATCGAAAGTCAACCCTTCACGGATGGGATCCTCGACCATGGAGCCTCCTTTATGGGGCCGGGTTTATTTTTTGCGCTTCCGGGGGATCGTGGAACGGGCCTGGCGGGCCTTGCCGCCGCCCGGCGAAGCGGCGGATGGCCCCGGCTGTTTGTACACCAGCGGTGCTTCCCGCCGCTCGGGCCGGCTGATTTCGGCCGTTTCGCTGACGGGCTGGACATGGAACAGCGCTCGGACGGTCTCCTCTTCGACCCGGTCGAGCATGGCCTGGAACATATCGAAGCTTTCCTTCTTGTATTCCACGAGCGGGTCGCGCTGACCATAGCCGCGAAGACCGATCCCTTCCTTGAGATAATCCATTCCCAGCAGATGATCCTTCCACTGGGTGTCGATGACATGCAACAGGATGACCCGCTCGAACTCGCGCATGCGTTCAGGTTGGAGAAGACGCTCCTTTTCACCGTAGGCCCACAGGAGCCGGTTCAGGACCTTGTCATGCAGCTCGTCGAACGTGACGGCCTGCCGGTCGATTCCCAGGTCGTCGATATCGAGGCCGAACTGGGCGCCGATGGCCGCGCGAAGGGCCGACGCATCCCAATCCTCGGACGCTTTTTCCTTGTTGGCGTGGGTATCCAGAAGCCAGTCCAGGATTTGCGCGACGAGTTCCAGGACATACTCCCGCATCGGTTTTCCGTCGAGAATGTCGCGGCGCTGACGGTAAACCGTCGTCCGCTGTTTATTCATGACATCGTCGTATTCAAGGAGGTGTTTGCGGATGGAGAAGTTGTGGCCCTCGACCTGCTTTTGAGCGCGTTCAATGGCCCGGCTGACCATGGTGTGTTCGATGGGCACGCCTTCCCCCATGCCGAACCGGGCCATGAGGTTGGACAGACGGTCGCTGCCGAAAATGCGCATGAGGTCGTCCTCGAGGCTGAGGAAAAACCTCGACGAACCCGGATCTCCCTGGCGGCCGGCGCGGCCGCGCAGCTGGTTGTCGATGCGCCGGGCCTCATGGCGTTCCGTGCCGGTGATGTGAAGGCCCCCCAGGCCGACAACGCGGCAGTGTTCCTCCTCCGTCACCCGCTTCATTTCAACCAAGGCGGCTTCCCATTGCTCGGGACTGGCCTGGGCCGGATCAAGGCCGGATTTGCGCAATTTCTCCCGGGCCATGTATTCCGCATTCCCGCCGAGCAGGATGTCCACACCGCGGCCGGCCATGTTGGTGGCGATCGTCACCGAGCCGAGGCGGCCGGCTTGGGCGATGATGGATGCTTCCTGTTCATGGTATTTGGCGTTGAGGACGACGTGCTTGAGGTTCTTTTTGCGCAGCAGGGTGCTCAAGTGTTCGGATTTCTCGATGGAGGTCGTGCCCACGAGCACGGGCCTTCCCGTCGCATTGAGCGCGGCGATCTCGGCCTGGACGGCGTTCCACTTCTCTTCGGCCGTGCGGAATACGACATCGGGGTTTTCGAGCCGGATGAGCTTCTGGTTGGTGGGAACCTCGACCACATCCAGGCCGTAGATATGACGGAACTCGGCTGCTTCGGTGACTGCCGTGCCGGTCATTCCGGCCAGTTTTTTATACATGCGGAAATAGTTCTGGAAGGTGATGGAAGCCAGAGTCTGATATTCCTGCTCGATGCGGACGCGCTCTTTGGCTTCCAGAGCTTGATGCAGTCCGTCGCTGTAACGGCGTCCGGGCATGAGACGGCCGGTGAATTCATCGACGATGATGACCTGGCCGTCCTTGACCATATAATCCACGTCCCTCTTGAACAGGTAATGGGCCTTCAGGGCCTGGTTGATGTGGTGAACGAGGTCCATGTTGGCCAGGTCGTAAAGGTTGGTCACATGGAGGGATTTTTCGCCCTCGGCCACCCCCTCTTCGAGGATGGAGACCGTACGCGTTTTTTCATCGATCTTAAAATGCTTGTCTTTTTGAAAGCGGCGGACAACGGAGTCGACTTTGAAGTACATCTCCGTGGATTCCTCGGTCGGGCCGCTGATGATGAGGGGGGTTCGGGCTTCGTCGATGAGGATGGAATCCACTTCGTCGACGACGCCGAAGTTGAAGGGACGCTGGACGAGGTCGGACAACCGGAATTTCATGTTGTCCCGAAGATAATCGAAACCGAACTCGTTGTTTGTCCCATACGTTATGTCGGACCGATAGGCCGCTTTCCGGTCGGCGTCGGGCATATCGTGTTGGATCGTGCCGACCGATAGTCCCAGGAACCGGAAGATGGGTCCCATCCACTCCGTATCGCGCTTGGCCAGGTAGTCGTTGACGGTGACGACGTGAACCCCGCGGCCCTCGATGGCATTAAGGTAGGCGGGCAGGGTGGCCACAAGCGTTTTACCTTCGCCGGTTTTCATCTCGGCGATCTTGCCCTGGTGGAGGACCGTGCCGCCGATGATCTGGACATCGAAGTGACGCATTCCGACGACCCGCCGGGAGGCTTCGCGGACCACGGCAAAGGCTTCGGGAAGGACGTCGTTGAGCGTGGCACCCTGGGCCAAACTTTCGCGAAAGACGGCGGTTTTGGCCCGCAGTTGGGCATCGGTCAAAACTTGGACGGAAGGTTCGAATTCATTGACCGCGGCCAGATAGGGTTTGATTTTTTTTAAAGCGCGATCGTTATCAGTCCCGAATATTTTGTTCAGAATCAACTTGATCATTCTTCATTATTAGCAGAAAGGGGATGGATGTGTCAATTTTCCCGCTGAAAACCGGCGCATTTGACGAAAAGTGAGAAATCCGGTAGTTTGGAAAAGAATCGAAACGCCATGGACCCCACCCTCCGCCATCGCCAGAAACACCGGAGTGCGATCCTTTTCGCGGCCGGAGTCTTCGCTCTTCTCGTCCTCGCTTTCCTCGTCCATGTCCGCAAGGATATGAGCGATTTCGGCGTCTGCGTCCAGGCGGGGCGCAGGGTTCTGGACGGGGAGACTCTCTACCGCGTTTCGGACGGGCACTTGCAGTTCAAGTACGCCCCCGTTTCGGCGTGCGTCTTTATCCCGTTCGCCCTTTTGCCTTGGGAAACGGCCCAAGCCGTCTGGTTTGCATGTCAGGTTGTTCTCCTGCTCGCCGGCGGCCGGCTGGCCTACAGACTCATTCCCGGACCTCGGAAAAGCCCTTGGTTCCTGGCCGGACTGGGGGCCCTGGCGGGGATCAAATTTCTGGGCCGTGAAATCGAACTTGGGCAAGTCAACGCCCTCATCCTGTTTCTTCTCTTGGCGGCGGCCGACGGATTTCTCCGGAAAAAGGATGCCCTCGTGGGCGCTTTATGGTGCGTGTCATTAGTCTTCAAGCCGTATGCCCTCATCCTCCTTCCCTATTTTCTGTGGAAGAAGAGGTTTCGCCCCCTCGGTTTCGGGGCGGCGGGATTGGCCGCCGGGCTGATCCTTCCGGCCGTGGTTTATGGATGGAGCGGCAATCTCGTTGTTCTCAAGGAATGGGCCGTCTCGTTGACCCGGTCCACGCGCAGCCTGCTGGCCGTCGGCGATAATGCGTCGTTGTTTGCCCTGAGCGCCAAATCATTCGGAGCCGATCGAACGGAAATAGCCCTGGTCTCGACGCTGGCCGCTGGTGCGGTTCTGGGAATCCTTTTTCTCCTGATCATCGGGCCGGGACGGCGGAAGGGATTGGAAAAGCCCGAGAGCTTGGAGTTCGTTTATCTTCTCGCCTGCATTCCGCTTTTATCCCCGCTCGGCTGGTCGTACAACTATCTCTATGGAATTCCGGCTGTTTTCATTCTCTTGAGCGTCCTGCCCCGGTTCTCAACGATCTGGCGGATCTCGGCCGCGTTGAATCTTATCATCCTGGGGGCGTCGATCCAGGAAGTCTTGGGGAGGCCGCTGTTCCTTTTCTATACCCATCACGCCCTGGTCGCCGTTCAATTCATCGGGGTGCTGGCCTTTCTGGCCGCGGCTCGGTTCCGTAAATGGGCCTGAATCGTCTCCGCCTTTTTTTCGAAAAACAACTTCGGCCAAAAAAACATTGCGCTCAGCCTGTCCTTATGTTATCTTGACCGCCACTTTATTTTTCAAATCCACGGAGGAGGGATCTCCCTATGAGTCAGAACGGCAAGCATCTCTTCACGTCGGAATCGGTTACCGTCGGACACCCGGACAAAGTCTGCGATCAGGTGTCGGACGCGATCCTCGACGACCTGTTGGCCCAAGACCCCCGCAGCCGCGTGGCTTGCGAGACGCTGGCGACGACCGGAATGGTCCTCATCGCCGGGGAAATCACGACACTCGGCTATTGCGATTTCCAGAAAGTCGTCCGCGAGACGGTCAAGGAAATCGGATACACGCGCGCTCATTACGGTTTCGACTACGAAACATGCTGTGTCCTGTCCTCCATCCACGAGCAATCGCCCGACATCGCCATGGGCGTCGACGAGACGTCCGGACATGAGCAAGGCGCAGGCGACCAGGGATTGATGTTCGGGTTCGCCTGTCGCGAGACCGAAGAGCTGATGCCCCTGCCGATTTTGCTGGCCCACAAGCTCGTCCGCCGGCTCACCGACGTCCGGCGCGACGGCGTGCTCGGCTACCTGCGCCCGGACGGCAAGTCCCAAGTCACGGTCGAGTACGACGGGGGAGTTCCCCGCCGCGTTGAGGCGGTCGTCATCGCCGCGCAGCACGACGCCGAGGTCCGGATGAACGACCTGCGCGACGATATCCGCCGACTCGTCATCGACGAAGTCATTCCCGCCGGAATGATGGACCGCGATACCAAGTTCTTCATCAACGGCACCGGCCGTTTCGAGCAGGGCGGACCGATCGCCGATACCGGCCTGACCGGCCGCAAAATCATCGTCGATACCTACGGCGGCGTAGGCAGTCATGGCGGAGGTTGTTTTTCCGGCAAGGACCCCTCCAAGGTCGACCGGTCCGGATCCTATATGGCCCGCTATGTGGCCAAGAACTGCGTTGCGGCTGGCTTGGCCGATCGGATCGAGGTTCAGGTCGCCTACGCCATCGGGATCGCCCAGCCCGTCTCGCTCATGGTCGACACCTTCGGCACCAATAAAGTTGCCGAAGACAAGGTCAAGGAACTCATCCTGTCCCATTTTCCCCTCACGCCCAAGGGCATGATCAAACATCTGGACCTTTTACGTCCCATCTATAAGAAAACGGCCGCCTTCGGGCATTTCGGCCGGACCGAACCCGAGTTCACCTGGGAAAGGACCGACCTGGCCGCCGCGCTGAAGCGCGACGCCGGACTGTAATCGTTTCCCGGTTAAGGAGTCCCTTCATGGAATTCGACGTCAAGGATCTCAAGCTCGCCGACAGAGGCCGCCTCCGGATGGAATGGTCGGAGCGCTTCATGCCGGTTCTCCGTTCGATCAAAAACCGTTTTGCCAAGGACAAGCCGCTCAAGGGGATCCGCATCGCCGCCTGTCTCCACGTCACCACCGAAACGGGCAATCTCATCGAAACACTCAAGGTCGGCGGAGCCGATGTCCGGCTCACCGCTTCCAACCCCCTGAGCACCCAGGACGACCTGGCGGCGACCCTGGTCAAGCACCACAAAATCCCCGTCTTCGCCATCAAGGGCGAGGATCACAAAACCTATTATAAACATATCCATCAATCGCTCGGCCATGCCCCTCATATCACCATGGACGACGGGGCCGACCTGGTCACCATCCTGCACACCAAACGTCAGGAACTCCTCAAGCATATCATCGGCGGCACCGAGGAAACGACGACGGGAGTCATCCGTCTGAAGAGCATGGCCCGCAACGGGGTCCTGCGCTATCCGATCGTTGCCGTCAACGACGCCGAGACCAAGCACTTTTTCGACAATCGTTACGGAACCGGTCAAAGCACCATCGACGGTATCTTGCGGGCGACCAATGTGCTCCTGGCCGGACAGAACTTCGTCATTGCCGGCTACGGCTGGTGCGGTCGCGGGCTGGCCTTGCGGGCCCACGGGGCGGGCGCTCACGTCATCGTCACGGAAATCAATCCCCTTAAAGCGATCGAGGCCCTCATGGACGGTTACACCGTGATGTCGATGGACAAGGCGGCCCAGATCGGCGACGTTTTCGTCACCGTAACGGGCAATAAAACCGTCATCGCGGCCAAGCATCTCCGCTCCATGAAGGACGGCGCGGTGGTGGCCAATTCCGGACATTTCAACGTCGAGATCGACATCCCGGCCCTGACCGAATTGTCGGTCAGCCGCCGGACGGTCCGCGATTTCGTCGAGGAATTCACCCTCAAGAACGGGCGTAAGATTTTTCTCCTCGGGGAAGGCCGTCTCATCAACCTGGCCGCCGCCGAAGGGCATCCGGCCATGGTCATGGACATGAGCTTTGCTAATCAGGCTTTGAGCGTTCTCCATCTCGTGACCGAAGGCCGGCAACTCGAAAACAAAGTCTATTCCGTGCCCCGGCCGATCGACGAGGAAATTGCCCGGATGAAGCTGGAGACGATGGGCATCAAGATCGACAAGCTGACTTTGGAACAGAAAAAATACCTGGCCGACTGGGAAGAGGGGACCTGATACGTTCAGCGGCCGTCCAAAAGTTTAAGCAGCTCTTCCACTCTCCCCTTGAGTTCGGCGTCGCCCGCCAGCGGAGGGGTCCGTTGCCGCAGCTTTTTCTGGATCTTCTGGAGAAGGGTGCGGGCTTTATCGGTGTTCCCTTTTTTGTAATGGGCTACGGCCAGGTTGTATTCCACGTTAAGCTCTTCGGGAACAATCTTGAGGGCGGCCTCATAACTGGAGATGGCTTCGTCGGGCCGGCCCAAGGCCTCTTCGATCAATCCCCGCAGGTTGAGGGCGAGGAGCGATCGGTTGTTTTTCCTCAACGAGCTTTGGACGTATTCCAGCGCCTCCTGGGGTTTGTTCCGCTGAAATTCGATCTTGGCCAGATTGTAGCTGGCGTTGAAATTTCCGTCGAGGGCATAGGCCTTTTTATATTGCTCTTCGGCTCCTTCCGTGTTTCCGTTTTCCAAGAGCGCCGTGGCCAGGTTGTTACGGCCGTCGGAAAACGAAGGGGCGATCTCGACGCATTGTTTCAGAACGGCGACGGCGCTATCGACTTGTCCCTTGATCATATGGGCGAGGCCCAGGAGGTTGAGGGAGGGGTAGTGCCGGGGATCGAGGGCCAAGGCCTGACGTAGATAGGGAATGGCGGCGTCGGTGAGGCCGGCATTCATGCAGATGACAGCTTTTTCGTACTGATATTGGGGGTCTTTTTCCCTTTTGGCGGCCAGCTTTTGTTCGGCCGTCACGCAGGCTGTGGCGACGACGGCCAGGACGGCGAGCGAGAGGCCAAGAAAAACAGTTTTCCGTTTCATGATCGATCTCTCCGATTTCAGGGGATACGAGTCAGCGGCATTATTATAGCCCATCGGCGCCGATATTACTCGTCCTTGAGGCCGCGTGACATCAGGTCGTTGAGAGCGCGGCGGGGATCCTTCTTCTTGTAGAGAATGTTGAAAATCTGCTCGGTAATGGGCATTTCGACCTCTTCACGGCGGGCCAGCTGATAGGCCGACAGAGTCGTGGCAATGCCTTCGGCCACCATGCGCATCTCAGCGACGATTTCCGATAATCGCCGGCCGAGGCCGATTTCCATCCCGACCCGTCGGTTGCGGCTGAGATGGCCGGTACAGGTCAAGACCAGATCGCCCATGCCGGCCAATCCCGAGAAGGTCTTGCGTTGAGCGCCCATTTTGAGGCCCAAGCGTGTGATTTCGGCCAACCCCCTGGTCACCAGGGAAGCCCGCGAGTTATGACCGAACAACAGGGCGTCCGACATTCCGGCGGCGATGGCGATGACATTTTTAAGAGCGCCGGCCAGCTCGACGCCGACAATGTCGCGAGTTGTATAGACGCGAAGGCTGAGACTGGATAAGAGCTGCTGGATGCGCCGGGCCGGATCGTATTCGGCGCAGGCCAGGACGAGGGCGGTCGGGTGGCCCTCGGCGACTTCTTTCGAAAAGCTGGGTCCGGAGAGCACACCGATGCTCGGACCGTCCTCATGTGCGAATGCGGCGGCCATGATTTCGGTCATCCGCATCAGCGTTTTTTTCTCGATCCCCTTGGTCAGGCTAATGATGGTCTGGTGCGGTCGGACCCAGGGTGCCATATGGGAGTAAACACGGCGGCTGAATTGGGAAGGGACGGCCGTGAAAACGATGTCCGCCGATTCGATCGTCTCGCGGAGATCACCGTGGATGGAGACATCGGCGGGAAATTTGTAGCCCGGAAGAAAGACGGTGTTTTCCCGCTCGCGCCGGGCCGCTTCGACGATCTCGGGCTCACGAATCCACAACCGGGTGGGGATTCCCAAACGGCCGAGATAAAGGGCCAAGGCCGATCCCCAGCTCCCGCCGCCGACGACTCCGGCTTTCATGATTCGACGGCCGTCCTCCGGCCGAGTTTGCGCTCCGTCCCGCGCAGGAGACGGCCGATATTGCCGGCATGGCGGAGTCCGATGACAAGAATGATCGGCAGGGTCCATGGAAGGAGCGGTCCGGTCATCCGGAAGACCACCACAAAAACCGGAAAGAGGAGCACGGCCAGAATCGATCCCAACGAGACAAACCGGGTCAAGGCGACGGTCAAGATGAAAACGGCCAGACTTCCCAAAGCGGGGACCGGGGCCAAGGCGAACATCGCACCGGCTGCCGTGGCGACGCCTTTGCCGCCTTTGAAGCCGATGTAGACGGGAAAACAATGACCGACGACCGCCGCCGAAGCACACACGGCGGAGAAGGCCGGGTTCGAAAACATCCGGGCGGCCGCGAATGCCGGGACGAAGCCCTTGGCGATGTCGATCAAAGCCACTGGGATGGCCGACCGCCAGCCTTTGAGCCGAAGCATGTTCGTCGCCCCCGTGGCGCCGCTGCCGAAGGAGCGGATGTCTTTTTTCCCGCCGGCCCGGAACAGGATGTAGCCGGAGGGGAAAGAGCCGATCAGATAGGACGCCGCCGCCAACAGAGATTTTTGAAGTTCCGGAGTCATGAGAGGAAAAACTCCGCCAGCGGCTTGTAGACGGCGCCCGAGGGCAGCAGCCGGCTTTCAAAAAGAGTGATTTTGGAGACCGTCATCTGTCCGAAATCGGAGTATTGATAGCGTTCCAATTCGTTCAGAACATCAGCGAGTTTCAGGACCGATTTCACGCGTCCGAGCGTCAGATGGGGATGGAAGGGATGCTCTTCGGACAGGAATCCCTGGTTTTGCAGATGGAAAACGATTTCCCGTTGCAGATTCATCAGATTCGGCTGTTCGAAAACACCCGCCCAAAGCACACGGATGAACTTGGTGTTGTTGGGAAAATACCCCGTTCCTTTGAGAACAAGCGGGAAAGTGGGAAAGGACGGGATCAGCCGAACGAGCGTATCCTTGACCCGATCTACTTTTTCGGGCTGGACCTCGCCCAGGAATTTCAAGGTTAAGTGCAACCCCTCCAAGCTTGACCAGCTGATATCCCGGTCGTTGACCTTCCTCAGGCGCTTCAGAAAATCGGCCAGGGTTGCTTTGATGGCAGGGTCCAGATCGATGGCGATGAACGTTCGCATGGCGATTTTCGCTTATTCAATGCCCGTAAGATAGCCGCGGAGCAAGTCGAGCGCTTTTTGGGAGGATTGGAATTTGATCCCCTCGCGGAGGCCGAAAAAACGGTTGGCAAAGGAATGGTCGCCGGCGGCCGAGGAGAGGGCCACAAAAACAAGTCCGACGGGTTTGCCGGGCATTCCTCCGTCCGGGCCGGCGATTCCGGTGACGGCCAAGGCCAAATCCGCTCCGGTCACGATCCTGGCGCCGCGGGCCATCGCTTCGGCAACCGGAGCGCTGACGGCGCCGTGTTCATCGATTTGTTCGGCCGGAACTCCCAAATCGCGGATCTTGGCTTCATTGGCATAGGCGACGAAGCCTCCCCGATAGAAATTCGAGCTTCCGGGAACATTGGTCAGGCGATGGGCGAGGAAGCCGCCGCTGCAGGATTCGGCCGTGGCCACCGTTTGGCCCGACCGGAGAAGCAGGGCGCCGACGACCGCCTCCATCTCCTCTTCGATCTCGGTATAGACGGCGGTCCCGAGTTTGGGGCGCAACTCCGCAGTCAAGGCGTCGGCCTTGGCCGAGGCCCCCGCTTCGTCCCGGACGGAGAAAGCGGCCACGTGAAGATCTATACGTCCGGGCGAAGCCAGGACGGTCAGCCGGATATCATCGCTTTCCGGGTAGAGGCCGGAAATACGCTCCTCGACTTCGGATTCGGTCAAGCCTGTCGTACGAAGAATGCGGCGGGCGGCGAATCCTTGCCGCCGGGCGGCCAAGCGGGGCTGGACATGTTCCCGGAAAACCGTTTTCATTTCATGAGGGGGGCCGGGGAGAAGGATGAGACGCTTTGTCCCGGCCTCGATCCAAAGCCCCGGGGCGGTGCCCGCAGAATTGGCCAGGACTTCGGCGCCTTCGACGATAAATGCCTGCCTCCGGTTGGTCCCGAGCATGGGTTTGCCCCGGAGCCGGAAACGCTCCTCGATTCCTGCCAGAATATCCTCACGGAAAACAAGCGTTCGTCCCAAGGCGTCGGCAACGGCTTCGCGGGTCAAATCGTCTCCCGTCGGTCCCAAGCCCCCGGTAATAAGAATGAGTTCGGCGAAACTTAAGGCGTTGAGAAGCGCCAGGCTCAGATCTTGGCGGTGGTCACCGACGATCGTTTTTCGGGAGACGGAGAGTCCCAGGTCATGGAGGCTGCGGGTCAGGTCAAGAGAGTTCGTGTCCTGAAAATCAGGCGTCAGGAGTTCCGATCCGACGGCGATGATTTCGATATTCATTGGACTAACAGGAAGCCTTGAAGCAAGGTCAGCGAAACCAAACCGGCCGCCACATCATCGGCCATGATCCCCAATCCTCCGGGAAGAGCCTCGATTTTTCGGATCCCGAACGGCTTGAGTACATCGAAAACGCGAAACAAGAAGAACCCGATGGCGATGTTCAACCAGGCCGGCGGAACGGCGATGAAGGCGATCCACTGTCCCACGACCTCGTCGATGACGATTTGGGGCGGATCGCGTCGGCCGATCCGGCGCGAGAAGCCGTCGGCGGCGAAAATCCCCAGGACGCCGATGACCAGGAGGACAGCCAGATAAATCGGCCAAGTCAGGCGAACCAAGGCGAATTTGAAGACGAGCGCGGCAACCAGGCTGGCCCATGTCCCCGGCGCCACCGGCAAATAGCCGACCCCGAAACACGTCGAGACCGTTCGGGTCAAACGAAACACACCTTCTGAACCTTTTGTCTTTTCCATTCCCGTCCTATTCTCTGGGTGATCCGGCGGCACGCTGAAGAACCCCGGGGAAAACGCTTATCGAACGGTGGCCGGCCCGACCATCCGCCCATGTAAATCATACACATCCGAATGGGTGATTTCAACCTCGACCAAAGGCGGCCGGTCTCCGTCCGGAGATCTGACGCCGAATGCGGCCCAAGCGGCGGGACGCTCGACCAGAACCAGGCCATCGACCTCGGGAGCCTGAAAGCGGGTTCGACCGGCCAAGAGGATATCGCTTCGTTCGAAGGGCCCTTCGATCAAGACATCGAGCGTCTTCCCGACCTGGGACTTCAGGCGTTCGGCCGAAATCTTTGACTGGATTTCAAGAATCCGCTTCCGCCGACGGTCTTTGACCGCGGCGGGGACGGGATCACCTAAAGTAAATGCCGCCGTATCTTCCTCCCGGGAATAGGTAAAAACGCCCAGATGGTCGAATCGGGCTTCGCGGATAAAAGCAGTCAGGTTCTCGAATTCGAGGCCGCCTTCGCCGGGGAAGCCGACGATCACGGACGTCCGGATGGACGCATCCGGAAGTCTCCGGCGTATTTTATCGATGAGCTTGAGGGCCCGAGGGCCGGCGAGAGATCGTTTCATGCGCTTGACGATAGCGGCGTCGGCATGTTGGAACGGAATGTCGAGATAGCGGCAAATACGGGGATGTTCCATCGCTTCGAGGAGTTCATCCGAAACTTCCTCCGGATAGCCGTACAGGAACCGGATCCATTCGATACCGCGGATTTCGGCCAACCTGCGGAGGAGCTTGGCCAGTCCTTCGCGGCGGCCCTTATCGCGGCCGAAAAAAGTCGTGTCCTGGGAGATCAGGACGATCTCCCGGACTCCCCGGGCGACGAGATCTTCGGCTTCCCGGAGGATCGACGACTCGGACCGGGAACGATAAGCTCCCTTGATCAGGGGGATGGCGCAGTAAGCGCATTCATGGGAACAGCCTTCGGAAACCTTGATATACGCCCAGCCGCGAGGCGTGGAAAGAATCCGGGGAGTGTCGGGACCGTAAAGAAACGTCCGAACCCCCGCCCGATAGCGCTCGCCGCGGACAATGGCCGCGATCTTGTCATAATCCCTGACCCCGATCCAGGCATCGACGCCGGGATAGCGGAGGCGCAGTTTCGTCGAGGACCGCTCGGCATAGCAACCCGCTACGATGACCCGGACGCCGCGGCGTTCCTTATGCGCCAAAGCATCCCGGATGGCGTCTTCGGCCTCGTCGCGGGAGGGGCCGATGAAACCGCAGGTGTTGAGGATGATGATATCGGCTTCCGTTGTTTCGGGGACGAATCGGTAGCCGGATCCGGCCAGATAACCGAGCATGACTTCGCTGTCGACAAGGTTCTTGGCGCAGCCGAAGGTGACGAGGGCGACCGCCGGGGTGGTCATGATCGAAGTATCCCGGAATGGGGCTTAGGGATAGATCCTGTAAAGCAAGCGTGGGAAGGGGATGGTTTCCCGTATATGCTTGATGCCGCACATCCAGGAAACGACCCGTTCGACCCCCAGACCGAATCCCGAGTGGGGACAGGAACCGTATTTCCGCAGATCAATGTACCATTGGTAAGCTTCCCGGGGCAGGTTGTGTTCGCGGATCCGCCGTTCGAGAAGTTCCAAGTCGTGGATGCGCTGGCCTCCGCCGATGATTTCGCCGTAGCCTTCGGGAGCCATGAAATCGACCCCCAGGGCCAGGTCGGGACGCTGTTCGTCCGGCTGCATATAGAAAGCCTTGATGGCGGCCGGGAAAAGAGTGATGAGAATCGGTTGGGCCGACATCGTCGATAGAATAGCTTCTTCGGGAGCGCCGAAATCCCCCCCGTATTCGATGGCCGATCCTTTCTCCTGGAGCCGGGGAAGGATCTCGTCGTAGGTGAAGCGGGGAAAAGGACGGGCGATGGACGCGAGAGGGCTCGGATCGCGCTCGAGGATCTCCAATTCGGCCCGCCGGCGCGTGAGAATACGTTCGATGATGAAAAGAATGAGGTCCGTACCCAACTCGATGGTGTCCTCAAGCGTGGCAAAAGCGACTTCCGGCTCGACCATCCAGAATTCGATCAGGTGACGGCGGGTTTTGGATTTTTCGGCCCGGAAGGCGGGACCGAAACAATAGACCTTGCCGAAAGCCGCGGCGGTGGCTTCATTGTAAAGCTGGCCGCTTTGACTCAGGAAAGCCGCCTGGTCGAAGTAGCGCGTCTCGAACAAGGTCGTCGTCCCTTCGCAAGCGCTGGGCGTGAGGATTGGAGTGTCCATCAAGCGGAAGCGGCGATCGTCGAAAAAATTGCGGATGGCTTTGATGACCTCGGCCCGGATTTCCAGGACGGCATGCTGTTTGCGCGAGCGGAGCCAGAGATGGCGGTGCTCCATCAGGAACGGAGTTGAATGTTCCTTGGGAGTAATGGGGTATTCCGCGGCGATCTGGACGATTTCCACGTCGGACAGGCTCAATTCGTACCCGCCGGGGGCGCGCTTATCCTCGCGAACGCGGCCGCGCACGATGAGTGAGGATTCCTGGGTCAGGGCGTCGAATTTATCGAAGAGGGGATTCGTCTCGTCCTTGCTGAAAATCGTCGTCTGGATGATCCCGGTGCCGTCCCGGACGAGGATGAACCGCACTTTCCCCATGGATGTCTTATGATAGACCCAGCCGCGGATTTCAACGTCCAGGTCCTTGGAGGCGGCGATATCTTCAACATACACCCATTTCATTGGCTTCATCCTTCGGCGAAAGTTCACCCATTATAGGGAATCGATTCCCTAAAATCAATTTCGTTCAGACGGGAGCGGGAGCGACTTCAAGGGCGGGGGAGGAAAACGGCGGTTCAGCCGAGAATCCGGACGGCCAGAGCCCTGATCATCTCCGGGTTCGTGCCGCAGCATCCGCCGACCAAATCAGCTCCGGCGGCGACAATCTCGACCATGTCAGCGGCGAATTCCCCGACACTTTGGGCGTAGGACACCAGGCCGTCGGCGGCGAGATCGGGTTTCCCGGCGTTGGGCTGGATGATGACGGGAAGACCGGTCAAGGGCCGGAGCGTGCGGGCCAATTCGATCATTCCGCCCGACGTCAGCGTGCAATTGGCCCCGATCGCCGAGGCGCCCCACCTTTCCAGCTCCTCCGCCGCCCGGGGCAACGGATCGCCCATCATGGTGAAGAAACCGCGCGGCTTCTTGGAAAAAGTCATCGTGGCCAGGACGGGAACGCCCGGAGCGCCTTGCTGCGCTCCCCGGAGAGCGCTCAATGCTTCGCGCAGATCAAACACCGTTTCGATCAACAGGAAATCGGCTCCGCCATCGACCAGCCCGCGGGCCTGCTCGGCGAAGCCGTCCTCGAATTCCCTCTCCGTGTATTCGCCCTGGGGTTTAAGCAGGCGGCCCGTCGGTCCGAGGCTTCCGCCGACGAACCGCCCGGGGCGGCAGACGGCGACGGCGTTTTCGGCCGCGGCGCGGTTCAATTCGCGGCAGCGCGTTTGCAGGCCATAGGCCTCGAGTTTCAACGGATGTCCGCCGAAGGAATTCGTCGTCACGGCATCGGAGCCGGAATCATAATAGGCCTGATGCACGCTCCGGACCGCGTCGGGATTTTCGATATTCCAAAGCTCGAACGCCATCCCCTGGGGAATTCCGCGGCTCATCAATTCCGTGCCCATACCGCCGTCCAGAAGAACGGTTCTCGTTTGAGCCAATTCCAGAATCGTTGTTTTCATCTAGCGTTCCCTGCAGGTTGGAAATTCAGGATATTATCGGATGCCCAGACCGAAAAATCAAGCGGAAGAGGAGAAACGAATATCAGAATTCATCGGGATCCCAGGCCGATATGCGCCGCAGTTTGGCGACGATTTCCGGCAGAACCTCGAGGGCGATATCGATATCCTCGTCGGTGTTGAACCTTCCGAGAGACATCCGGATGGTGGACCGGGCGAACTCCGGCCGCAATCCGATGGCCTTCAAGACATGGGACACCTCTTCCGCATCCTCGCTGCAAGCTGAACCCGTGGAAACAAAAATCTCCCGTGTCGCCAGTCCGAGGAGGATGGCCTCGGCTTCGAGTCCGAGAAAGGAGCAGCTGAGGGTGGTCGGGATCCGGATGGCCGGATGACCGTTGAGCTTGATCTTGAGGATGCGTTCTTCGATCCCGCGACGGAGGCGGTCGGCCAGCCGCTCGAGGCGGGGCTTGTCGTCCTTCATCCGGGCCGGAAGAATTCGGGCCGCCTCGCCGAAACCGACGATCCCGATGGTGTTTTCGGTGCCGGCCCGAAGACCGCGTTCCTGGTGGCCTCCATGAACGAAGGGAGCGAGCGGAGTGCCTTTCCGGACATACAACGCTCCGACGCCTTTCGGCCCGTAGATTTTGTGCGACGAGACCGTCAAAAGGTCGATGCCGAGCTCTTCGACGTCGAGATCGATCTTGCCGAAGGTTTGGACGGCGTCGGTGTGGACAAGGGCGCCTTTCTCATGGGCGATTTCAGCGATCAAGGCGATGGGTTGAATCGTCCCGATCTCATTGTTGGCGTGCATGACCGAAACCAGGGCCGTTTGCGGAGTGACCGCGTTTCTTAGAGCGTCGAGGTCGATCATCCCGGTCCCGTCCACGGGAACGGTCGTCACGCGGCAGCCTCGACGTTCGAGATAAGCGGCGGTCTCTTGAACGGCCGGGTGCTCGATCGAGGAAACAATGAATTCGCGTTTATCCGGGACGGCGTCCAGGACGCCGAGAAGGGCCTGGTTATCGGATTCCGTCCCCGATCCTGTGAAATAGATTTCTCCCTTGGCCGCGCCCATGGCCTGGGCGACGTGTTCCCTGGCTTCATTCAACCGCTCCTTGGCTTGGCGGCCGATGGGATAGAGCGAAGAGGGATTACCAAAATTTTCGGTCATGAAGGCGGCCATGCGGGCGACGACGGAGGGATCCAGGGGGGTCGTGGCGTTATTGTCGAAATAGACCATCGCGAGTCTCTCTTTCTCCGAATGTTCGAACGGAAAGGCTATTGTATCAAAAAAAGACAGTCAAATGACTATTCCGATAAGAAAACCTTTTCAAGATAAAGAAAGGGGCGGCGAAGCACCGTCCGATTAGAGAATATTGGATGGAGGGTTCAGATCAATTTTTGCTTGAGGATCCGCACGACCTCCAAGCCGGCCCGTTTCTGGCCTTCCTCGGCCTGGGCGCCGATATGGGGGGAGGCCAGGACGTTGGGGTGGTCGATGAGGCTCCAATCCTCGGGAGGCTCCTTGGCGAAGACGTCGATGGCCGCGGCCCGGACCCGGCCGGAATTCAAGGCCTCCAAAAGGGCTTTCTCGTCGATGACTCCTCCGCGGGCGGCGTTGACGATGATGACGCCGGTCTTCATCTTGGCGAATTCGGCCGGGCCCAGAATCGGACCTTGGGTCTTTGGAACGTGGAGCGAGAAGATATCAGCTTGGGCCAGCAGATCATCCAGGCTGACCTGGCGGACGTCCAGAGTGGTCTGGATGGGAACGACATCGTAAGCCAGGACCTTCATCCCGGCGGCGATAGCCCGCTCGGCCAGAGCCAGGCCGATGCGGCCGGCACCGATAAGGCCGAGCGTTTTCCCGAAAACTTCGGTCCCGTGCAGAGTCTTCTTCTCCCATTGGTGCTTTTTCATAGTCACATTGGCCCGGCCGAGCTGGCGGACCGCCGATAGCATCATGCCGAAGGCAAGCTCGGCGACCGAGATCGTCGTGGCCGCCGGAGTATTGGCCACTCCGATGCCCTTGGCTTTGGCCGCGGCGGAATCGACGTTGTCCAGTCCGATGCCGGCCCGCACGATCATTTCCAGGTTCGTCGCAGCGTCGATGATGGGTTTGGTGATCTTGCTGGCGCTGCGGACGACGACGGCATGGAAGCCGGGAATGATCTGAACGAGCCCGTTCTCGTCCAGGCCGGTCTTGACCACGACTTCGAACCCCGGAACGGCGGCGAGCTGGGCCAGGGCTTCCTTATCCAAACCATCAGCGATCAGGATTTTTTTCATAGCCATCCTCCTCTCAGGACGGGTTCAGCGGCTTTGACCGAGGCTCCGGTTTCGAAGGCGTAGCCGAGATCGGCCAAGGTCATCTCCAGGGCGATAAGGGCCGTCACGATGTCGAAACCGCCCATATAACCGAGGTGGGCGATGCGGAAGAATTTGCCCTTCATAGGATCCTGGGCGCCGGCGATATAAGCCATGTACTTGTTCTGCATCGTCTTGACGATCTTGCCGCCCTCGATCCCGGCCGGCGTTTTGACCGCGGTCAGGATATTGCCCGGCTTTTCCGCAAGCAGTTCCAGCCCGAGCGCCTTGACCCCGGCGCGCATGGCCTCTCCCAGAAGCCGGTGATGGGCGAAGAGTTTCTCCAAGCCCATGCCCATAATGATATCAAGGGCCTTTTTTTGCTGGATGACGAGCGAAATGGCGGGCGTCCACGGGGTGGTCTTGTCGAGGAGATTCTTTTTCGCTTTTTTGGCGTCGAAATAGAATTTGGGGCACTTGGCGGTGTCGACCAACTTCCAAGCCTTGGGGCTGAAGGCGACGTAAGCCAGGCCGGGCGGGATCATGAATGATTTCTGACTTCCCGAGACCATGATATCGACATTCCATTCATCCATCGGGCAGGGCGTGGCGCCCGTGCCGGAGATGCCGTCCACGACGAGAATGGCCCCGGTCCGGGCTACGACCTCGCCGAAGCCCCGGACGTCGAAAATGGCCCCGGTCGAGGTTTCGGACAACTGGCAGAAAACCGCCTTGGCGTCGGGCATGGCTTGGAGTTCGGCCTCCAGCTGTTCTTTGCGGTAGTCCTTGCCCCACTCGACGATGATCTCCTTGTAGGCGATGCCGTAAGCCTTGCAGATATTGCCCCAGCGCTCGCCGAACTTGCCGGCGTTGATGGTGATGACTTTGTCGCCGGGCGACAGGGTGTTAACCACGGATGCCTCCATGGCTCCGGTTCCGGACGCCGTCAGAATGAAGACGTCCTCCTTGGTGCCGAAGACGGCTTTCAAGGCTTCCGTCGTCTCCATGAAGATCTTGGAAAACTCCGGTGTCCGATGGTGGATGATCGGCTCGGCGGCGGCGGCCAAGACGGTTTCCGGCACCGGAGTGGGGCCGGGCGACAGCAGATAATACTTTTTAATCATGATTCCTCCTCAAATATGATGAATTCTAGGGCCGGACAAATACCCTTAATAACCGTTTGGTATTACAACATTAGAATTAAACATATTACAAAAAAAAACCGTTTGTCAACTTATAGGCGCAATAATAGTTCCGTCAGCAGGGCCGCCCTTTGGACGAGGGAAGCCAAAAGAAGGTGCTCGTCGTCGGCATGGATGCCGTCGCCGTCCGGACCCAGCCCGTCGAGGGTCGCCGTGCCCAAGGCCGCGGCGATAGACCCATCCGATCCTCCGCCCGTCTTTCCGGTTTCCAGGGTCATTCCCAGCGGCTCCGCGATCGTCCGAGCCGCGGCCAGAAGACGGATCGAAGCCGGCGTGCGTACCAGGGGCGGCGTCAGGCTTTCCACGGTCGCCTTCAATCGGGCTTCGGGGAAGATCGGTTTCAGGGTTCGGGCGGCGGCCAGGATTTTAGTTTTTTGAGCGGCGGTCCAAAAACGGAAGTCGAGAACGGCCCAGGCCTTGTCGGCCACGATGTTGGCTTTCTCGCCGCCGCCGATAAGTCCGACGTTCATCGTCACGTCTTTCGATCGGAGGGTTGCCAGAGCCTTGATCTGAGCGGCCAGTTCCTCGATGGCATTGATCCCTTTCTCGGGCTGGCCGGCATGCGCCGAACGGCCGAACGATTCGAGTCGGATGACGAGGCCTCCTTTGCGCTGGGTTTTGAGGGCGCCGCCCGGCAGGGCCGGTTCCAGGCAGAGTACGATCTCCGACTTCCGGGCCTGGGCGCGAATGACTTCCTGGGCTTCGTCGCAACCGGTCTCCTCGGCCGAGTTGATGAAGACGGTTATCCGTTTGTTCGGCGTCCGGTTCATGTCGCGGAGGGCCTTGAGCGCGGAATAGGCCAGTACCAGTCCCGCCTTCATGTCCAAAACGCCCGGTCCGAATATTTTACCCCCCTGCAGATAGAACGGCATTTTGGCCAACTGGCCCACCGGCCACACCGTATCGATATGGGTCAGGACCAGGATCCTTCCGCGCTTGATCCGGTCGTCCCGGCCGGGGTATTCGAGGAGATGGAAATCTCCGACCTTCCGTTGGGGGAGGCGGGTGATCTTGGCTCCTAAAGCTTTGAATTTGTCCATCAGAAAAGCCGAGCACAAGTCGACGGCCCGCTTGTCCGTGGTCGGGGATTCGCGTTGGACGAGTTCCTTGAGAAGGCCGATCATCTCGCCCTGGCGGGATTTGAAATAAAGCTGATAATCCATGCCGCCTCCCGTTAATAGAGCCAATCTATCACAACTCCCCGGCCTTAACCAAACGGCGCGTTGAGGCCCCTACCGCTCAGGCGGGCCTAGTCACAAACTTCTCGCCGGGGGATGGCGAATGTCCGCCCCCCTTACACCCGCGCCTTTTCGGATTTACTTTTAGCCCGTTTTCTCTTACATTAGTAGAAGGATTTCGATGAAAGCGATCGTGCCTCTTGTTCTGCGCGCCGGGTCGGCCCTCGCACTTGTGTTCTTGGTTCTGGGTCTTCGCTCCGAAGTTCATTATCCCTGGAAGGACGTTTACATCGGTGCCTTGGAAGGGAGAGGCTGGTGCGGACTGGCTCTTGTTCCGGCCCGCGATGGGGGGTTCGCTTTCCGTTTTAAAATCGAAAAAGATGGTCAAATCACCGACGGCGACGACCTCTTTTATAGGGTTTCGGAAGTCGGCCCCCATTCCCCCGACGGGCTTTATGCCCGCGTCCGGTTCGATCTCAGCACGCCGCTTCTTCCCGCCGACCAGCGCAATGATACGCCGATCCTGATTAAACCGTCGCCGCCCAAAGACACTCTGACATTGGAATGGTCGCGCCAAGACGAGCGTACGGTCGTCGGCAGGCTGACCGCGCCGGCTCGATCCCGAGTTCGCTTGGTTCAATATTTTCCCTGGGATTTCAAGGGTCGCTACCGGGTTCTTCCCGACGGAATGATCCAGGGTAATTCGCGGGGAAGCAAGCCTTTTCACAGCCTCCTGTGGACGAATCGCCAAAGCGAAATTCTGGCGGGGGAAGGGGAAGAGACGGAAATCGCTTTCTCCTCCGAAGACGGGCGAGAGCTTTATTTCGCCGCCGGAATCGCCGAGGAACCCGATGGGCTGAACACTCATCTCGACCGTTTCAAAAGCCGTAAAGCCATCGCCGGCATCCTTACGGAAGAGCGGGACCGCTACCTCAAGAAACGAGTCTCGATAAAAGGCGGCCTTTTTGCCGGCGTCCCCGAAGCTATCACCAACAATCTTTTCTGGATGATCCTTTATCAGCCCGGCGCGCATCGCCTCTATACTCCGGCGGGGCGCCGTTGGATTTTCCCCCGGCCGGAGGGGGGGAGCGATCACTGGACGATTTTTGCCTGGAACTCGTTCTTCAACGCCCTCGAGCTGGCGGTCGAAAGCCCCAAGCTGGCCACTGATGCCGTCAAGGCCGTCCTGGATACGCAATACCCCAGCGGGAACATCCCCAACTGGAGAAGCCGGTACAGCGGGACGCCCGACCGTTCACAGCCGCCCGTGGGAGCGTATTGTGTCTTAAAATTGTTCGAACGGTTGGGCGATCTGGATCTTCTGAAGACCTCCTATCCCAGCCTGCGCAAATGGCATGCTTTTTGGAAAACGCGCAAAGCCAATGGTCAGGCCCGACGGGACGGCAACGGCGACGGGCTGCTGGAGTGGGGGTCGGATACGGCCCTCGTCACCGACAAGGACAAGGTGCCGCCCTGGGAACAGGACGCCAAGGGCGGACAGCGGGCGAAATGGGAATCCGGACAGGATGATTTGCCCAATTGGGACGATATTCCGTTTAACGCCGAAACCGGAACATTGGCTTTGAATTGCCTGGATCTCAATTGCCTCTACGCGCTCGACGCCGCCTGTCTGGCTCAAATGGCGGCGATTCTCGGCCGCCGGGACGAAGGCGACGCCTACCAAGCCGAATACGAGCAGATGCGGGAGCTCATCAATGACCAGCTCTGGAACCCCCGCGAGAATTTCTATTTCGACCGTCATTTCGACGGACGCTTTTCGACCCGCAAGGCGGCTTCGAATTTCTATCCGCTGGTGGCCCGGATCCCCGACGAAAAAAGGGCCCGATTAATGCTTCGCCGTTTGCTCGACCCCAAGGAATTCTGGGGCGATTACGTCATTCCCTCCATTTCCCGGGACGATCCCACTTTCAAGGACCAGCAATACTGGCGGGGGACGATCTGGCCGCCGACAAACTACCTTGTCTATCAGGGCTTGAAAGCCTATGGTTTCGATATCGAAGCCGCCGAGTTCGCCCGCCGAAGCGCGGATCTATTCATGCGGACTTGGACGAACTTCCAGCTGTGTCCCGAAAACTTCGATTCCCGGACGGGTGAAGCCTCGGGCCAGCGGTTTCAGAGTTGGGGTCCGCTCTTCGCCCTGATCGCCCTCGAGGAATACCTGGACTTCACGCCCTGGGAAGGGTTCCGGTTCGGCATGTTGCGCCCCGAGGACAAAGGGGAGCTTCGCCAGATCGCCGTTCAAGGCCGGACTTACGGAGTCGAGGTTTCACCCAAGCGGGTCCGCTTGACGGAGGACGAGCGGGTCATCTTCTCCGCCGACGGCGGGGCCGTCGTCCGCCGTTTTCTTTACTCGGAAAACGAGGTATCGTTCGAAATCAAGGTCCTTCGCCAGCGCGAAGTCGAGGTCCGATTTCTGCGCCGGGGGAAATACCAATTCCTCCTGGACGGCGTTCCCAAGGAAGTGTTCCGCGGGCGGTCGTTCAGATTCGACCTTCCCGAGGGAAACCACACCGTTCTCCTCCAACTCCTGCAAGCCCTTGATTGAATTTCCACGGACTCACGTTCGTCAACGGCGGAAATACTCACCCGCGTCTTATATCAACGGGCGAGTACGGCGGAAGCGGATCCCCTGACAAAGCCCGCCCTCAATCGCTTCGCCAATGAGGACTGCAAAGTCCGGGGCTCCGACCGCCGTGGAATCCGGCGAAGGGGATGGGGGGAGTCCGGCTTGTTGCCCTATTTTTTCAAGCTGTCCAGATAGGCTTTTTTCAACGTATCGCCGCGCACGCCCTGACGAAGCGCTTCGAGAGCCAGGATCTCCTCGGGCGGAATATTGCCCAGATTGACGTTCGTTCCGAACCGGAGGATGAGGTCCTGCTGCTGGTTTTTGAGCGGGGCTTCCCAGATCAGGGTCGAGGGATCGGCGACTCCGGCGATGATGTTCTCGACTTCGTCCTTCCGGGTCCGGCCTTCCGCGTCGAAGATTCCGACGCCCTTGCCCGCCTCGCGGGCCTCGATGATGACTTTGAAGGCTCCCGCATCCAGGTCGGCTTGAATGAGTTCATGGGTCAGAGCGATCGGCAGGACTTCCCGGGCGTCTTTTTTCCCGACCTCGGAGATGACCTTGAATCCCCGATCCAGAGCCCGGCGGATGAGATCTTTACGGACGACCCGGTCGACGGCGATCGTTCCGTCCGAGACTTCGATCATGTTGAATCCGAGTTCTTCCGCGCGCTTGAGGTAGGCCTCGACGCAATTCCGCCACACGGCAACCTCGAGGAAGGTTCCGCCGGGCATGATGTCGACGCCGCGATCGGTCGTTTCCTCGCACTTTTCCCGAAGAAGCTTCCGGTCGTAAAAAGCCGATGTGCCGAAGGTCAGCTTGATGACGTCTATATAATCGGCGGCATTGTCCAGCAGATCCTCCAGTCCATGGGCGCCGAGCCCTTTGTCGATGACCATGGTCAGACCTGCTGCGCGGGGTTTGGCCGAACGGCCCCCCAACGGCATGGCGATGACTCCATCCCAGGCTTTTAAAGGCATGATGATCTCCTTAATAAGAGGTGAAATTCTATTCGTCGAGCAGGTCGCCCCAACACTCCTTAGGATTCGAGAGAACGGCGGAAATTCCGATCAGGCTGGCATGACGGACGAGTTCGAGGGCGGTCTTCCACCTGGCCACCGCCAGACCGGCCGAGTCCAGGCCGGCGATGGGCAATCGGTCCCATAAGACGAAGGTTTCGCCGATTTTCTGCGACGCGTTGTCGAAGACGGCCTTGGCCGCAATCCGAGGGTCGCTGAGCGGAGTTCGAACGAACCCCGGCCGGCCTTCCTCGATGTGCGGAAAGACAAGAACGACGTGCGGCGAGTCGAGGACGTCGGCCGGGGTTTGGCGGAAGGATAAATCGAGGGCGATCTTCTTTTGCCATAAATCCCGGACGACGCCCGCCGCGGAGCCCGAGGGTAGGAAATCCGGGAAATCGCAGACCAGCGTGCCCAGGCGGATGTTGTCGACCAGAGAGCCTTTGAACCAGGTCAGGCCTTTCCGGGTCCGCCGGAAATGGACGGTTTCCGTCGAAAAAAGGGCTAGTCCGCGGGCTAGTCCGCCGAGCAGATACACGGTCTTGCCGCTGCCCGCTCCCCCGGCGACGACAAAAAGCGTATGCCGGGATTCATCATAAAGCCCGACGGCGTGGAGGCTGAAAATCCCATGGCATTCCTCGAGGAGGCGCAGGGTGAAGCGATACAAAAAACCCTGATTGCCCCACAGGCCGAAACGGACGTCGGATGCCTGCCGCTCGGCCCGGGCCAGGGGACCGCGAAAAACTACCCGCCGGCTGGTCAGGGAAAACGTCAGGGCCCGGCCGGCATCCGGACGAAGAACAATCTCAGCGTCCAGTCCGGGGACGAAGGGAATTTCCTCCACGACACGGAAATCAGTCCGCAGAGAGGGAACGGCGATCGGTTCGGGCAGGCGGGGGAGGAGCCGTTCGTCAGCCGAGCGCAGGCCTACCGTCGCTTCGAGAATGCGAACGCCCATCCTAGCCATGGCCGGTTTTCTTTCCTGGAGGAGAGTTATCATACAGGAATTGAAATGTATTTGTAACCATATCGCTCTTCCAAACGTACTAATAAAGATTCCGTCCATTCCTTAAAGCTGTTTCGGCATGAAAACTGCTGCAGCTGGGGACTGGAGGATACGGTTAAAGAAAACATTACGTTTCCTGGACCTCATCCCAAGAGGCGATAGGGAAGACGTTGCGGTTTTATTACGGCTGTAAAGATATTTGACATTTAATGGAGGATTTTCGGATGCGCAATCGGAGCTTAACCTTTCTTTTACTACTGGCCGTTTGGGGAGTCCTGACGCCTGCGGCCGGCCTGGCCCAAGGTGCGCCGACCGGAGCCGATATGGAAGCTCTCAAAAAGTCGGCTCCTAAGGTTTTTATCGATTGCAATGAATGCGACATACCTTACATCAAAACCGAGGTCACCTTCGTCAATTACGTGCGCGACCGCAAGGAAGCCCAGGTCCACATCCTGATTACCATTCAACCGACGGGAAGCGGCGGCCGGGAGTTTATGTTCAATTTCCTCGGCCAGAACGAATTTCAGGGCGTCGACGATACGATTCAGTATTTCTCCAACAAATCCGATACCAACGATGAGGTTCGGCGCGGATTGGTCAAGGCGCTGAAAACAGGCCTGGCGGCCTACGCCGCCCGCACCCCCATCGCCTCCCGATTGGCCGTCCTCTATACCGTCCCTCCCGGCGCCGGACCGAAGTCCGACCGGTGGAAGAATTGGGTCTTCAGCTTGAGCGGGCAAGGATACTTCCAGGGCGAGCAATCCGTGTCCAGCAACTCCTGGGGGCTGAATATGTCGGCCAATCGCATCACCGCTGACATCAAGCTCCGGTTGGGTCTGTCGGCGGATTTCCGGAACGACAGCTTCGAATATGATTCCGAAACCATCTCCAGCACGCAGGAGAGCTACAGCTTCAGCGGCCTGTACGTCAAAGGATTGGGCGACCACTGGTCGGCGGGCGTGTCCCTGGATATCGAATCATCTTCCTATTCCAATACCGAATTCCGCATCCGCCCCGCTCCGGCCGTGGAATACAACGTCTTTCCGTATTCCCAGTCCTCGCGTCACCAACTGCGCTTGTTGTATCGCCTGGGATTTCAGACCGTCCGCTACCGAGCCGAGACGATCTATTTTAAAACGCGTGAGACGCTGCTCGATCAATCGCTGTCGGCGACCTTGGACCTCAAGGAAAAATGGGGATCGATCAGCGCGTCCCTGTCCGGCCAGAACTATTTTCACGACTTTTCCAAATACCAAATCGGCCTTTTCGGCTCCCTCAACCTCAACCTGCTCAAGGGATTGAGCGCCTATGCGGCCGGGGGCGGTTCGATCGTCCACGATCAGCTCTCGCTCGTTAAAGGAGAAGCTTCTCTCGAAGAAGTCCTGTTGCGCCGGCGTCAGCTCGAATCCGGATACAACTATTTCATCGTCTTCGGGGTCAGCTATACCTTCGGCTCCATCTTTACAAACGTCATCAATCCCCGATTCGGGTCTTCGGGCGGGGGCGGCGTCAGCATCATTATGAATTGAGAGAAACGCAATGAAATTTCATAACTTCCACTCTCTTCCCGGATCGAGGACATCCAGAATGTCATCCCTTCCCCGACGCCTTCTCCTGATCGTCTGGGCCGGGATGCTGTCCGCCGGCGCGTCTTGGGCCGGGGCGCAGGCCGCTCCGTCTCCTTCGATCGATCCGTCCCAAGATCGGCCCAGGGTTTTCATCGAAAGCCAGGATTTCAACCTGGATATGCTTAAAGCTGAGCTTCCCTTTGCCGTTTTGGTCGAGGACAAATCCCGGGCTCAGGTCTGGATCGTCGTGGAATCCGAAACGTCGGAGACGTGCGTCCGGTTCACCGGATTGGCCGAATTCGATAAAAAGGACAACCTCATCACCTATCCGGTCGTGCCGGGCGAATCCGCCGCCGACAGGAAGACCCATATTCTCCAAACCATCAAACTCGGCCTGCTCAAGTATGTGTCCAAGACCCCGGCCGCTTCTTTCGTCGAGGTCCGGCTGCTGGATACGGTCAAGCCGACGGCGGTGGTCGATCCCTGGAAATTCTGGGTCTTCAGCGCCGGGATCAACGCTTTCGTCAACGGCGAAGAATTTTACAAGAGTCAGATGTGGTTCGGAAATTTTTCGGCCAACCGCGTCACACCCGAGTGGAAGATCCGGCTCGGACTCAACGGTTCTCTCAACCGCAATACTTTCACCATCGACGACTACATCTACGACAGCGAGTCCAACAGCAAGGGCTTCTCCGGGCTGGTTGCCAAAAGCCTGGGGGAGCACTGGTCGGTCGGAGCTTTCCTCCGGATCTCCTCCGCTACCTACGATAATACCGATTGGATCGTCATCCCCACTCCGGCCGTCGAATACAATCTTTTTCCTTATTCCCAATCGACCCAAAAACAGCTCCGGTTCCTCTATACCATCGGTCCCTCGTTTGTCCGGTATAGGGAAGTGACGGTTTACGATAAGCTCAAGCAGACACTCCTGTCCGAGAATCTCTCCGCTTCCCTCGATCTCACCCAGCCCTGGGGCACGATCAGCGCTTCGCTCGAGGGGTCGCATTATTTTCATGATTTCAAGAAATACCGCCTCGAGCTCAACGGCGAGGTTTCCGTCCGCCTTTTCCGCGGTTTGAACATCAACTTCCACGGGGGCGGTTCACGCATCCACGATCAGCTGTCTCTGCCTCAGGGCGGGGCTTCGCTTGAAGAAGTTTTGCTGCGGCGGAAACAGCTCGAAACGGGCTATAATTACTTCTTCTCGGTCGGGTTCAGCTATTCCTTCGGTTCGATCTTCAGCAAAGTGATCAATCCCCGTTTCGGGTCCAACGGTGGCGGGTTCTCCATGCTTATCGGTATGTAAGCGCGGATGCGGAGAGCGCGATTTTTTTGGCCGCCCTCCGATTCTGTGCGCCGTCGAGTCGTTGGAGAGGGTAAGACCGGCTGTTCGGAAGCCGGGACCGGACTGGTTCCGGGCGACATGGACGCCGGCTACGTCGGCGAAAAATTCACGGTGGGTGTGTTGGTCATGGCTTTACCCGGGGACGCCAAAACTATAATATAGGCCTCTCCACGGCTGATTTTCCGGAGCGGCGGCTGGTATTGAACCGGCCGTCGGAGATTTTCCGGTAATGCGGACCCAGATCAAGAAAACCGATGTCGGCAGACGGGACTGCAACTTGTCCAACCGCTGCCCCGAATGGCTGGATAAATTCATAAAAAGAGGATAAGGGAGGAACCATGCGCTCGAATTGTTCGCGAAGGGATTTCCTGAAAACCGGCGTCGCCGCAGGCGCGGCGGCCTTGGCCGGACGGGCCCCGCTGGCCGGAGACCCGGTTCAAATCACGGCCCAACCGGGTCCGGTCGTTGTTTCATCCGGCAACGGCCTGCGAGCGGCCGAGAGAGCGATGGAGCTCCTGAGAATGGGAGCCGATCCGCTGGACGCGGTCATCGCCGGAGTCAACATCGTCGAGGACGATCCCAACGATATGTCGGTGGGATACGGAGGCTTGCCCAACGAGAATGGAGAGGTCGAGCTGGACGCTTCGGTCATGCACGGTCCAACCCATGCCAGCGGCGCCGTGGCCGCCATCCAATTCATCAAAAATCCGTCCAAGGTGGCCAAGCTGGTCATGGAGCGGACCAATCATTGCCTGCTGGTCGGGGAGGGAGCGCTCAATTTTGCCTTGGCTTACGGCTTTCGGAAAGAGAATCTTTTGACCGAGAAAGCGCGGGAAGCCTGGTTGAGGTGGAAGGAGAGTCTTTCCGAAGCCGACAATTGGATCTCGGCGCCGTCTCCCAAGCTTCCGGCCGATGTGCGGGCCGTCCTGATGACATACGGGACGATCAATTGCCTCGCTCTGGACCGCAAAGCCGACCTGGCCGGGGTGACGACCACCAGCGGCTTGTCCTGGAAACGTTCCGGCCGGGTAGGGGATTCTCCCATCATCGGAGCCGGACTTTATGTTGATAATGAAATCGGCGCCGCCGGGTCGACGGGATTCGGAGAAGTCAACATCATGAACCTGGCCAGCTTCCAGATCGTCCAGTTCATGGGCGCCGGAATGTCGCCCCAGCAAGCCTGTCTCAAAACGCTGGAACGGGTGGCCGACAAATCCAGATGCCATCCCCGGCTGACGGGCCCCGACGGGCGGCCGAACTATGGGATGAATTATTACGCTTTGAACAAGAAAGGCGAGTTCGGCTCGGCCTCTTTCACCGGGCCGGCCCGTTTTGCCGTCCACGACGGAACGAAAGCGGAGCTGCGCGACGCGGCCTTTTTGTGGAAAGCCCGGGGATGATGAAGGCGGCGCTCAATCCTCTTCCACGATCAAGCTCTTGAAGCCGTCGCGGGCGAGATCGGCGGCGATTCGATCGACCTGGGCGCGGCCGGAGGCTTTCACTCGAACGCGATAAAAAGTCGCCCCGGAGATTTCGTGCCGGGACACCGAAACCCGGGCGAAGGTTCGCTGGAGCCGGGCCTCGAGCACCCGGGCGTTTTCTTCACGGGCGAACGATCCGACCTGGACGGCATACCGGACGGAGTTCGGGGGGGGCGAATGGTCTTTCAAGATATCCAGGCGCACCGGGGCCGTCCCGGGAACGACTATGTCGATCGTCCGGGCGGCGGCGTAGGATAGATCGATAAGGCGATCCCCGACGAACGGGCCACGGTCGTTGATCCGGACGCGGGCCGCTTTTCCGTTGGTTAGATTGGTGACCAAAACGTTGGTTCCAAACGGCAGGGTCTTATGGGCAGCCGTCATTTCATTCATGTCATAGACTTCGCGGTTGGAAGTCAATCGTCCGTGAAAGCCGGGTCCGTACCAGGAAGCGATTCCGATCTGGGTTTCGCGGATCTCTTCCTTGCCCAACGGCGAGACCGCCGGAGGCCGGATCCGGGCACAGAACACCAGGGCAAGCGCGGCCATCAGAATCGAGGTGATCCTGAAAGTCGCCGAAAACGAAACGATTCGATTCTTCATGAGCGCGATGATGATGACACGGGAAATGCGGCAGGCCCATCGTCCGGACCGATGAATCCGCCAATGATTTTTAGCCGGGAGGCCTCACCCCGGGCGAGGATGCGGGGGACCCCCCGATGATGCCGGCAAGCCGAACGGGGAGACGAGCGCTGCTGAATGTTCCGACCCTCGAGGAGGGCGCGCGCCTGGCATCCTCCTTCGGATACGGCCGCGATTCGGGGGGAAGGTGCGAGTATGGCCGCTTGGCCCGAGACGAGGGCGAGAAAACCGACGGAAATCGTCACCCACTGGCGGCTTCCACGGAAATCGTTTAAGCTGACGCTCATGGAAAACCGATTCGGCCGACCCACCATTCCCCGTTGGACATACCTGCTGCCTCCGGCGGCATATTACGGACTGATTTTTTTTCTTTCGGCCCAGAGCCGATTTCCGGTCCAGGCTCCGTTTCGTTTTTTCGACAAGATCGCGCATTTCGGGGTCTACGCCGGATTCGGTATCATCTTGATTTGGAGTTGGCGGCGGATGGTTCGGCAGCCCGGCTCATCGAGGATCCTGGGTCCTTTCCTGATCGGGCTCGCCGGCGGCGTCCTGGATGAAATTCATCAGATCTTCGTTCCCGGCCGCAACCCCGACGTCTTCGACGCCGCGGCCGACGCCATCGGCGTCCTTTTTGGAATCGCCCTATGGACCATCGTTGTTCTCCGTAAAAAGCAATAAATTAAACCCATTTCGGACGGCACTTCTATTTCAACGCCGCCGGAGGCGGCTACATCCGGACCCTGGGGAATGAGCGATTCAAACCGCAAGCCGAGCTTCGCCTGATCGTCCGGATGTGACCGGGCTCAGCGGAACCCGTCCTTGCGGCAATCGCCGTCGCCGCAATCGCAGATCTTGATCAGCCTGCGTTTGAGAAAAGTGAACGCCTTTCGCGGGTCGGATACGATCGTGAAAAGACCCGCATCGGCGGAGGTGATGGCGCCGGCGCGGACAAGCGCCCCGAAATCGACGATCTTCTTCCAATAATCTTCCCCATACAAAACGACGGAGACCTGGGTGCGGTCGATTTTTCCGGTCTGGATGAGGGTCATGATCTCGAAGAATTCGTCCAGGGTGCCGAATCCTCCCGGGAAGGCAATCACGGCTTTGGCTCGGGAAACCAGCCAGAACTTGCGCATGAAGAAATAGTGGAAGACGAACGACAGTTCGGGGGAAATGTAGGGATTGGGGAACTGCTCGTTCGGAAGAGAGATGTTCATCCCGATCGTCTTGCCGCCCGCGCGGGCCGCCCCGCGATTGGCCGCTTCCATGATTCCGGGGCCGCCTCCCGTGCAGACGACGAAATTCTTGCCTTGAGGCCGGAGAGGGATGGCCCAGCGGGTCAGGCGAAAAGCCAATTCTTCGGCTTCCCAATAATAGCGCCGCAGCGGGTCTTTCGGATCGTCGGGATCGATCCGGGCCGAACCGAGAAAAAGAACGGTCGTATTGACCTTGAGACGATCGAGCCGGGTTTGGGGCTCGAGATATTCGCTCAAGATGCGCAGGTTTCTGGCCGCCGGAGAAGACAGGAATTCGGGGTTGTCGTAAGCTTTTTCGGGAAGCCGTCGTTCGTTCATGGGATCCTCACGCGAATCGGAATCATAGTCGAAAGGCGTTTTGACTTCAACCGGGGGCTGTGTTATCTAATAAGCCGAAACGAAGGAAGGAGAGTCCATGAGCAGGATGTGGGACGACCTTTCGCGCCTGATTTACCCCGGACGCTGGCTGGCCATCGGCATCGATCCGGGGGGGGAGCATCATGTGATTCTCTACGCCATCACCGGCCGATCGCCGTCCAGCCAGGCGCGTAAGCTCAAGCTGGACGGAAACTCCGTCTGGACCAAGCCGACTGACCCCGAGGTTCTGAAAAAAGGAAACCCCGAGCTGCTCGTCTATCCGGCCGTCATATTCGGGCGCGGGATCGCCGCGAGCAACGGGCGTCAGACCACGGACATCGACACCGCTGGAGCATCGAGCGCCGTGAGCGCCCTGGACTCCGGCCTGGCGTCGTGGACGTATGAACCCGATGCGCCGATCTTCACCCCGCGCATCACCGGGTGCGTTCTGCCTTCCGGCAGCGCCGCGCTCAGCATCATCAAACGCAGCGCCGATGGGGAGGCGTTTCGAGCGTTCTTTGAAATCGCCCCCCGGCGCGGCCGGGCCTTGCTCCTGTCGACCTACGCGGGCGACAACCACGAACCGCTGGCCGCCTATTCCGGAGACCCCCTCGATATCGGGATGGGGGGAAGCACTCCCGAAGATACCGCCGAGGAAGCCTACGCCGCGCTCCGGCCCGCCGGCCGGTCCGAAGACTTCCGCGTCGCGGTCGTTTGCGTTTATGCCCGGCGGAACGATCTCTCCGACCGGCGTTTGGCCGTCATCAACCGTCACGAAAGGAACCGCCTATGAACCCTCCTGCCGACGACAAACATTCCTCCCGCAAGCAATATTTCACCAAAGTCAAAGAGAATTTTCCCGAAATTCTATCATTCGGGGAGCAGAGTTTTCTCAAGCGCTTGGCCATGCGATATGGCGAGAATCCCGGGTACCCGGCGGCGTTTTACATCGAGGAGAAGGCTTCGGGCGCCAATATGGCCACTATGTCCGTTCTCCAGGAGGGTTCCAAGGGCCTGGGTTACATCAATGTCGGAGACATGGACCTGGGCCAGCGGCTGGTCAAGAAATTGACCGAGATCTATTCGCAAAAAAAAATCGCCGTTCTCATCAAGCACGAAGTCCCCAGCGGAGTGGCCCTGGCCGATTCTCCCGTCGCCGCTTTTGAAAAAGCCTGGGGAGTCGATCCGCTGTCCAATTTCGGCAGCGTGGACGTCTTCAATTGCGCCGTCGATGAGGCTGTGGCCAAGCTCCTCATCGAGGGCCTCCGCAACATCGAGGTCGTTTACGCCCCCGATTTCAGCGCCGGCGCTCTAGAGATCCTGGCGGCGAGGAAACCCCTTCGCCTCGTTCGGATGGGCGGGTCTCTCCACGAACCGGCCATCGACAACGGCCTGGAATTTAAACGCGTTGCGGGCGGCCTCCTCGTCCAAAAGCGTTTCGACTCCAAAATCGTTTCCACGACGGCGGTCGACGTCGTCTCCCGGCGAAAACCAACCGAGGAAGAACTTCAAGCGGCCGTATTCTGCTGGAATATCGCCTGTTTTACCCGCTCGAACGCCATTGTCATTGGAACAGCCGATAAAGTCCACGGCATCGGCTCGGGCCAACGAAGCCGGATCGATGCGACCGAGGACGCTATCCGTCTCTCGGGCCGTGGATACGGGCCGCAGGGCTGTGTTCTGGCTTCGGACGCCTTCATGCCCTTTCCCGACGTCGTGGAATTGGCGGCCCGGCACGGCATCACGGCCATCATCTACCCGCTCGGATCGGTCAAGGACCAGGAAGTCATCGATACAGCGGACGCCCTCGGCCTGGCCATGATCGTGACCCGCAAACCGGGGGAAACGGACTGCGAGCGGTGCTTCCTGCATCGGTGAAAAGACGGCCGCCCGGCGTCCGGTTCGGCGAATTCGAATGGATTGACGGCGGACATCGTCCGCGCCGGAAGCCCCCCTTGCGGTGGTCTCCGTGAACAAGGCTTTGACCATGATGTCCATTTCGCGGAATGATCATAAGGTCCTCCCGAGGGCGATCTTATACGCCGTCGGCCTGGCGGCCGTCCTGGGTCCGGCTGTCGCCCGCCAAAGAGCGGCCCCCGCCCTCTCTTATTCCGAAATCGCCCAGACGATCCGCGTAGAGGGATTGAGGAGCGAAGGCGCTTTCGCCGTGCTTGAACGGCTGCTTCAAGCCTCGCCCCGGCGTATGACCGGATCACCGGGTTATTCCGCCGCCGCCGCGGCCATGCTCCGGGAGATGAAAAACCTGGGACTCGAAACCTGGCTGGAACCGGTCTCCGTCGAGCATTGGATCAGGGGAACGCGGGCCGAAGCCATCGTCAGGGAACCGGATTTGACCGATACCCGGCCGCTCCGGATTGCGGCTCTGGGCCTGAGCGTCCCGACGCCCGGCCAAGGCATCGAGGCGTCCGTCGTCGAAGTTACCACGTTCGACGAACTCCAAGCGATGGCCTCCGAGGTTCGGGGGAAGATCGTTTTTTTCAACCACCCCATGAATCCCGCTCTTATGGACACCTTTACCGCTTATGGCGAGGCGGCCGCTTATCGAACCCGGGGCGCCTCGGAAGCGGCCAAACTCGGCGCCGCCGCCGTACTGGTCCGTTCCCTAACCCTTCGCCGCGACGACGCTCCCCACGCCGGGATGGTCGGATACGATCCGGCGGCTCCCAAAATCCCGGCTGCCGCCCTTTCCACCTTGGACTCCGACTGGTTGTCCCTCCGGTTGCATAAAAAGAAAGAGCTTCGAGTGAGCCTGCGGATCGATTGCCGGGACCTCGGTCCCGTCGAATCTTCGATCGTCATCGGCCAATGGCGGGGGACCGAGCGTCCGGACGAGATCATCCTTCTCGGCGCCCACCTGGACAGTTGGGATCTGGGTCCCGGAGCGCACGACGATGGAGCGGGTTGCGCCCAATGCCTGGAAGCGGTCAGACTCATCCGCGCTTCCGGAGTCAAACCGAAAAGAACGATTCGCATCGCCCTCTATCCCAACGAAGAATTCGGGGCCGGCGCCGGACTTGCCTATGCCCGTTCCCCCAGACGCAAGGGGGAAAAACACATCGCGGCGATGGAATCGGACCGTGGCGGATTTCTTCCGATCGGGTTCGGACTGGGGACGGGTGCGGCTTTCGAAAAACTCAAAATCTGGGAGGGATTGCTCGAGCCCTCGGGCATCCAATGGGTGAGACCCGGAGGGGGAGGGGCGGATATCGGCCCGCTGGCCGAGCAGGGGACGGTTTTGATGGGCTTCATTCCTGACAATCAACGTTATTTCGATTATCATCATTCCGCCAACGACGTCCTTTCGGCCGTCCACCCCCGCGAACTCGAATTGGGAGCGATCGTCACGGCCATCATGACCGTCGTCGTCTCTGAGGAAGGAATCTGATATGCGCCTGGCCATCCTTTGGCATTTTCATCAGCCGGTCTATAAAAAGCCCGGAAGCGACGAATTCATCCTGCCTTGGGTGAATTTTCACACAACGAAAAATTACTGGCAAATGGGACGCCTAGCCGAGGAAGAGGGGTGGCCTTGCACCTATAATTTCGTTCCTTGTCTGCTCGAGCAAATGGAGGATTATGTCTCGGGGCGGGCCATCGATCCGTGGCAGTCGGCCTTGGAAAAGCCCCCCTCATCGCTGACGGAAAGTGAACTCGCGCTCCTTCGGATGTTCGTCCCCGGGGAATGTTCCGATCCGGCAACCCTCCAGCGGAAAGCGTTCCGGACTTTTTTTTCTCCCGTCGACGACGTTCCAGAAGATCGGGAACGGATGCTCCAGAGGCAGGCGGAAATCCGGACCGCTATCGTTCCGCTCTTCCGGCGTTTATGGGAGGAGGGCCGGGTCGAGCTGACGACCTCGGCTTTTTATCACCCCATCCTGCCGATGCTTTGCGATGCGGCGGCGGCCGGGCCGGAGAGCCCTCCGGACGTCGAATTCCGCTTTCCCCAGGATGCCGCCTATCAGCTTTTGCGGGGACGGGAGTATTTTACCCGTGTTTTTAGACGCGCTCCCCGCGGGCTTTGGCCTTCCGAAGGCGGCGTCAGTCGGGCCATGGCCCGCGCTGCCGTCGAAGCGGGTTTTGCCTTCGTCGTTACGGACGAGAATATACTCTGGAAAAGCCTGCGGCGCGCGCGGGATTTTCGTCGACTCTGCCGGCCCTACGAAAGCGACGGATTGACCGTTTTTTTCCGCGACCTCGAGCTTTCCGACCTCATCGGCTTCGAATACCATCGCTGGAACGAGAAGGACGCCGCGAACGACCTTGTCCGCCGGATCCTTGACCGCGGCCGGGAGGCGGGGGAGGACGCCGTCCTGACCCTGGCCCTGGACGGCGAAAACCCCTGGGGAAATTATCACCAAAACGGCGTTCCTTTCCTGCGTCGTCTTTTCGCCCGGCTGGCGGAGGAAAAAAGCATCCGGCCGGCTTTTTTCGGAGACAAGGAAAGTCTCCTCGCCGAAAAGCAGGAGCCGCTCGAACTCGTCCCGGGGACTTGGCTGGGGAATTTTTCCAAGTGGACCGGCTCGCCGGCCAAAAACTGCGGCTGGTCCGTCCTGGCACGGGCGCGGGCGGCCTGCGGACCCACCGCAGCTCTTTATGTAGCCGAGGGATCCGATTGGTTCTGGTGGTTCGGTGAAGAACCCCATCCCGCGTTCGGGCAATTGTTCCGCCTGTACATCGATGAAGCCTACCGCCAAACCGGAGTCGCAACGCCATGAACGAAAAACTGACCGTCCTTCTGGCCGTTCACAATCACCAGCCCGTCGGGAATTTCATTTCCGTTTTCGACCGGGCTTTCAGGGACTGTTATCTGCCGTTCTTCCGCGTCCTGGAACACCATCCGACGCTCAAGCTGACCGTCCATTTCTCCGGCCCGCTCTGGGAAGCGATGCGGGACACCGAAAGGGAGTGCTGGAATCTGATCGAAATGCTGGCCGGGCGCGGACAGGTGGAGCTCCTCGGCGGCGGATTCTATGAACCCATTCTGACGATCATCCCGGAAGCCGACCGCCAGGGTCAACTCCGGCTCATGGGTGATTTTCTGGAGACCCATTTCGGGGCCCGCCCGCGGGGCATTTGGCTGACCGAGCGCGTTTGGGAACCGAGCCTGCCCAAGACGCTGGCCGCTGCGGGGGTGGAATACACGCTCCTCGACGAGGAGCACTTCCGGGCTGCCGGGATTGAGGACATTCATCGGATTTATATCACCGAGGACGAGGGGCGCCCGGTCCGCCTTTTTCCGATCGACAAGAAGCTCCGTTATCTCATTCCCTTTCGACCTCTCGAAGAAATCCGCTTGTATTTCGAAGAAATCCGTGCTCAAGGCGGGCTGGCCATTCTCGGCGACGACGGTGAGAAATTCGGCATGTGGCCGGGGACGAAACAATGGGTCTACGATGAACACTGGCTGGAGAATTTCCTGACCTTCCTCGAATCCGATCCGCGGATCGAAACCCTGACTTTCTCCCAAGAGCTGGATGCCGGGGAACCGGCGGGACGGGTTTATCTGCCGCCGTCCTCCTACGAAGAGATGATGGAGTGGGTGCTCGAACCGGAAGCGGCTAAGGCCTTCATCCGACTCAAGGCGGGCATCCATGGCTCAAACCTCCGTTTCCTGAAGAGCGGCTTTTTCCGCGATTTTTTCCGCAAATATCCGGAATCCGACCATCTCCATAAGCGCATGCTTCATGTTTCCGGCCGGGTGCGTTCGGTGGACGATGAGGATGCCCGGCTGGAGCTTTACAAGGCCCAATCGAATGACCCGTATTGGCATGGCGTCTTCGGCGGCCTTTATCTTCCCCATCTTCGCGAATCGGCATATTATCATCTCCTCCAGGCCGAAAAAATGATGCCCGCCCAAAGCGGCTGGCAGGCGGACGATTTCGATGCCGATGGACAGACCGAACTCACCCGCCGGGACGCTCGCTTCGGCCTTCACGTCAAGCCCTCGGCAGGCGGAGCGCTGACCGAAATCGATTACTTTCCCCAGGGACGCAACCTGACCGATGTCCTCTCGCGCCGGCGCGAAACCTATCATGTCCGTCAGGAGACCGAATCCGGAGAAGGGAAAAGCATCCATGAACTGACGAGGGAACTCCCTGTCGAAGCGGAGCGGCTTTTCCGTTACGACCGTCACCCGCGCTGGAGCGCTTTGGATCATTTTCTCACTCCCGAGTGCCGGCGCGAAGATTTCCAGGATTCTTCCTTCGGCGAACAGGGCGATTTTCTTCAACAGCCCTACGGCTGGTCGATCGTCCAGGACCGGCTATTTCTGACCCGCAAGGGCAGGGTGTGGTCAAATGCCCGCCGCGTTCCCATCGCCCTTCAAAAAGAAATCTGGCCGGACGGCAAAGGAATTCATATCCTGATGGAAATCACCAACCTGGACGATCAGGAAGCGTTCTTGTTCTTCGCTTCGGAGTGGAATTTCTATCAGATCGAAGAGGAATTCCGGGCCGATGAAAGCGGCGCCGACATGGCCGGAGGCCGGCTAAGGTTTTCTTTCGAGCCCGCCCACGGCTTCTGGCACTTTCCTCTCCAAACGCTGTCCCGGTCGGAGAAAGGCTATGATATAATCCATCAGGGTTTTTGCCTGGCCCCGAATTGGCCGATCATGCTGCCGCCGGGGGAAACCTTTACGGCCCGCATTCATATCGGGGAAAATCGTGATTCCTAACGTCAATTTCCCCGCTCCTGAGGACGCCGATGGATCGTTTGACTGAACGCACGCTGGTCCTGATTCTCTGCGGAGGGAAAGGCGAACGCCTTTACCCGCTGACCAAAGACCGGGCCAAACCGTCGGTGCCATTTCTGGGCGCTTATCGGATGATCGATTTCAGTCTGTCCAATTGTCTGAATTCGGGACTTCGCCGGATCGCCCTCCTGACCCAGTACAAATCGCTCTCCCTCGAGCGGCACATCCTTCTCGGCTGGAACATCTTCCACGCCGAGAGCCGCGGATTCATTATGAGCCTGCCGGCCCAGGGGCGGGTCGGCGACCGCTGGTATGAGGGAACAGCCGATGCCGTCTTCCAGAATATCTACACCATCCAGCAGGAAAACCCGGATGCCGTCCTCATCCTGTCGGGCGATCACGTTTATAAGGCCGACTACGGGCGGTTCATTGAATTCGCCCGGGACAAATCCGCCGACGCCGTGCTCATGGCCAAACCCGTTCCCCGGATGGAGGCCCGCCGCTTCGGCGTTCTCCACACGGATGGGGACGGCCGTATCACCGAGTTCGTCGAAAAACCGAAAAATCCGCCGGGAATCCCCGGCGATCCGACCCGCGCCCTGGCTTCGATGGGGATTTATTTTTTCCGAACCGTCCCCCTGATCCGGGCCTTGATCCAGGACGCCAAGTCGTCCAAGAGCGGGCATGATTTCGGCAAGGATATTCTGCCTCGTCTTATAGGCGAGGCCAACGTTTTCGCTTATCCCCATGAAGGATACTGGGAGGATATCGGGACGATCGATGCCTACTGGACATCCCACATGGCGTTTTTATCCGAGACTCCGCCTTTCCCGATTCAAGATCCGGCCTGGCCGGTCCGTACTTACCAAGGGCAGCACCCGCCGGCGCTGATCGATGGAAGTTCGATCCGGTCTTCGCTCGTCGGACCCGGCTGCGCCATCCGCGGAGCCTCCCTATCGCGGTCGATCCTGTCGCCGGGTGTCGTCATAGGAGAGGGGGCGTCCGTCGAGGACTCCATTGTCTTCGAGGGAGTCCGGATCGGCCGGGACGCTCACCTGCGCAAATGCATCATCGACAAGAACTCCATCCTCCCGGACGGTGCTCGGATCATTCCCGGCGATGGGACGGAAGTCCGGGAGTTTCGTGTTTACGGCGACGGGATCCGCATCGTTCCCCGCGGCTGGAGGCCGGATTGATCGAGACATACAGGTTCCTGGCCCCCGATTTTCAGAAAGAGGAACCCAAGGAACTAGCCCTGCTGTCGATCATCGCCCAGAGTTTCTTCCAACCGTTCACGACTGAGGACAATCTTCTTGTCATCCTGACCGCTTTGACGTCCGGCTCCGGGATCGGATTCAATCGGGCGCTTCTCTTTCGCACCGATGGAGACTGCCTTCGCGGAGAGCTTTGGCTCGGCCCGGAATCGGCCGAGGAGGCCCGTTTGATCTGGGAAGTCCTCTCCACCCCGGGGATCGGCTATGTCGAGATCATCGACCACAACCGCAGTCTCCTCAAGCGAGGGGGGGGATCCCTGAGCGAGCGCGCCCGCGGTTTCTCCTATTTCCTGTCGGCCGAGAATCCTCTTCTGCCCGCGCTGTCGGCGATCAAGCGGGAAGTCACCCACGTCCGGGAGGCCGGACAAGAGCCTCTGGTGGACCCCGGATTCCTGGAAATCCTCGGCGTGGAGGAATTTGTCTGCGTCCCGCTGTTCGCCCGCGACGAGGTTTTGGGGGTCATCGTCGTGGACAACGCCATTACCCGAAAGCCGATCTCCGCCAAGGACATCCAATTAGCCAGCTTGTGCGGGTTGATCGCCGGCAACTACATTTATGCCTCAACCCTGAACAAAAAAATGCTCGACCTGGAACGGATGGCCGCCTTGGGGGAAATGACCGTTTTCATGACTCACCAGCTGCGCAATCCGGTGACCGCCATCGGGGGGTTCACCGACCAGCTTCTCCATTCTCCTCCAGATGAATCGCGCACCCGGCGGAACCTGGAAATCATCCGCCGGGAGATCAGCCGCCTGGAAAATGTTTTATACAAATTGGCCCATTTCCTCCAGGCCGACATGCGCCGGCCCCAACCTTTCGACTTGGCTCCGGTGCTGTCCGGCGTCCTGGAAGCCCCCGATCTTCGGGTTCGGAGCGAATCGTATGAACTCAGCCTGGCCATCGACGACGGCCTCCCGCCCGTACTGGGCGACGCTGTGTCGGTCGGTGAAGCCGTACGCAACCTCCTGGACAACGCCTTCGACGCCACTCCGGCCGGCGGCCGGATCGAGGTCCGGGGCCGTCGCGACAAGGGGTCGGGTGTGGTTCTTGAGGTTCGCGACAGCGGCGCGGGCCTGACCGCGGAAGTCCGGTCCAAGCTGTTCAAGCCTTTTTTTTCAACAAAAAACAAGGGTTTGGGCTTGGGGCTTCTCTACGTCAAAAGGGTCTTGGAAGCCTGCGGAGGATGGGTGGAAGCGGAAAGCAGCGAACCCGGCGCGGGCACGCTGTTCCGGCTCCATTTCCACAGCGCCCCGGAAGGGAGAATCGAGGGATGAAGAAACTTCTGATCGTCGAGGACGAGGACGCCTTGGCGCTCCTCTACAGGGAAGAACTGGAACGGGACGGCTATGCCGTGACGTCCGCGGGCGACGCCGAAAAAGCTTTAACTCTGCTCCGGGAGGAAGCCTTCGACCTGGTGGTGACCGATATCCGAATGCCGGGCCGCGACGGGATCGAACTCATCACCCAGATCATGGCCCTGCGCCGCGATATCCCTATCATCATCAATACCGCCTTCCAAAGCTACAAGGACGATTTCATGACCTGGGCGGCGGACGCTTATGTCGTCAAATCCTCCTCTCTCGACGAGCTTAAAGCCAAAATCCGCGAAATCCTGTTCCGATGAGCGCGGCCTCGGAGCTCCGCCGGGACCCGACGAGCGGACGCTGGGTCATCATCGCCCCCGGCCGGGCCCGGCGGCCTCGGGCTTTCCTTTCTCCTCAATCCGCCGCTTCCCCTGAATCATCCGAGCCCGGGTCCTGCCCTTTTTGTCCCGGGAACGAGTCTCAAACGCCTCCCGAAACAGCGGCTTACCGCGACGCCGGAACGGCGCCCGATTCCCCCGGCTGGCGGGTTCGGGCCGTTCCCAATAAATTCCCGGCCCTGGCAAAGGGGGAGGAGTCGCCGCGCCACCGGCGCCGCGGCCTTTTCGAGTCGATGGATGGGATCGGAGCACATGAGGTCATCATCGATACGCCCCTCCATAGCCTCGACCTTTCCGATCTGCCCACGGCCGCTCTGGCCGAAGTCCTGCGGATGATCGGAGATCGGGTCCGGGCGCTTGAGGCCGAAGGCTGGTCCGCGTATGTCCAGGTCTTTAAAAACAAGGGGGAGGCGTCGGGCGCCTCGATCGTTCACCCCCATACTCAGATTGTCGCGACCCCCCTCATTCCCGGGCAGGTCAGGGATGAGATCCGGGCCGCCGAAAGAGCCTTTAAGCGCGACCATCGATGCCTGTTTTGCCGGCTCATCGAAGAAGAGACGTCGGCCGATGAACGTCTCGTCCGGCGAAGCGATCGTTTCGCGGCCATCGCGCCTTTTGCCTCTCGTTTTCCGTATGAAGTCCATATCCTTCCGCTCCTCCATGCCCCCAATTTCTCCAGCCTCAACGGTGGGGAGGGGATCGATCTGGCGGACATGTTGAGGGCGATCCTGGGCCGGATGAAAGCCGCCTTTTCCGACCCTCCTTACAACCTCGTCCTTCACCAGGGAGCGCGTCCGGACTTCAGCGCAACCCGGGGGATTCTTCTTCCCGGGGTATTCCATTGGCATCTGGAGATTTTTCCCGTCCTGACCCGGGCGGCGGGGTTCGAATGGGGAACGGGCCTCTTCATCAACCCGGTCCCGCCCGAAGCAGCGGCGCGTTTCCTGCGCGGCGAGCAAGAGCTTGTTCAAGCCGAGATTTAGCTTGACCCCGCCATGCGGAGCGACTATGATGATTTCGATACGGAATCCATTGAGAATTCGTTAAAGCCTCGGTCGATTTCGCAATAATTAAACGGAGGTTCAACATGAAGAGATTGGCGATTGTTTCTTTTTTCGTATTGACTGTGGTCGCCGTCTCGTGGGCCCAGTCCCTGCCGCGGTTCGATATCACCCTCTACGGCGGATATGGACTGACCAGCCTGAAAGGCATGTCCGATTACGGCGATACATGGAGCAGCGGACTCCTGAAAACAGTTACGGAATCTACGGCCGTCGACGCCAAGTCGAAGGCCGGCATTTTCTTCGGCGGCGCGTTGGCCTTTTATTTCACCCCCAACATCGGCGTCGGGTTGAATTTCGGTTATATCAAGGGCAAAGTCGATACGACGGCGGCCTCGGACTTCAACTGGACCTGGACGGAAAACTCCTCCTATAACCGGCAACAGGATTATGTCGGAACGGATAACTACATCCAGAGCATGCCCCTCAGCCTGAATCTGATCGCCCGGTTCGGAACGGAACGGTTCCAGGGATTCGTCCAAGCCGGTCCGACCATGTTTCTCAACAAGGTCTGGCTGGACTCTGGGTTTCTTTACGGCGTCACTCAAACCATCTCCCCCTGGCAGTACGTAGACGCCCTCACGGTTCCCATCGAACTCAACGAAAGCTGGAGCGGAATCGGGGCCGATTTCGGTGCCGGGTTTACCTTCTGGTTCACCCCGTCTATCGGTTTGACCCTGGACGCCCGATACTTTTTCTGCCCTAAGAAAACCTTCGATTGGAGCTTCATCACAGGCCAGTATAACGGGACCTTCTTCGATGCCATTACGAACATAGATTTCAGCCAGGACGATGTCGACTACATTTTTGAAAATAGCCTGTTCACCCCGATCGACATCAACCCGTCGTTCCTCCAGTTCGGGATCGGGCTTAAGATCCGTCTTTATTGATGCCATCCGCCCGACCCAGGAAGGCCCCGATGCAAAAAGGCTTCGTTTTCGCTTGTATTTGTCTGGCTGCAGTTCCGCTCGGTTTTTCTCAGACGCTGTCTCTTCGTCTCAACGCAGGAATGGCTTATGGGACGGGGGGGGACCTGGCCAAAGGCCTGCGCGGTCAAATGGATTACTATGCGGCTGAATATGACAACCTGGTCGGCGAGTTTAAGCTGCCGAAATTCGGCTGGGCCGCCGGCGGAGAAATCCTCATCCATCTCAATTCATCGTTTGCCGTGGGCTTGGGAGCCGGGTTTGAACACCATGGCCTCGAGAGTCTGGTCGAATATGCAATCGGCTATGTCGAAGTCGAAGAAAATCTCAAGCCCGTTTTCGACGTCATCCCCCTGACCGGAAGTCTTCATCTTTTTCTAACCCTGGGACCGAAACTCAAACTCGACCTCAATGCGGGTGGAGGAGCTTATATCACCCGGTTGAATTGGGATTTCGGCTACGATATCGCCCTGCTGGGCTACCAGGGAAGTGATGTCTATACGTTCCGATCTTCCAAGGTCGGATTCGGCTTCCAGGGTGGAGCAGGTCTGGAGCTGGCCCTGTCATCCAAGCTGTCTCTGGTCCTGAACGTGCTCGGCCGCGCGGCCAAGATCGGCCCATTCCGGGGCGATTGGACGGAAACGGGAACGGGTGATTTCTGGAGCTTTGCCGACAGCGGGAGCGACCATGTCCTGTATTATTATGATTTGACGGTGGCTGGAAAGACCTTCCCGCAAATCGTTTTACAGTCCGGTCCGCCGGCCGGAACATCGGTATCAAACGCCCGTGAAGCAAAGCTCGACTTGACCGGATTCGCGGCCTCGTTGGGGATCAAAATCGCCCTGTTCTGAAAATCGATTTGGAAGAGCCTTTCGCGAAAGCGTGCGGCTCTATTTTTTGTGAATAGCGGCACACCGCGTCAATCCGGGGCTTTGGGGCGGGAGAAAGATGGCGAACCGTCATTCTTCCGGCCGCTCGCCCAGGGACCGCTCGTCTAACGAAGAATCTGTTCGTAAAGATTCGTGTAAGCCGCCGCCGGCCCGGCCCAGGAAAAATCCGCCGCCAGGGCGTTTCCGACCAGCCGGTTCCAGAGAAGTTTACGGCTGTAAATCCCGGCCGCCCGGCGGGCCGCCTCGACCAACGCTTGAGGCGAGTGTTGAGCAAACTTAAACCCCGTGCCTTGACCCTCGACCGGATCGAACTCTTGAACTGTATCATCGAGACCGCCCGTCGCCCGAACGATGGGGATGGTCCCATATCGCAGGCCGATCATCTGGGTCAGGCCGCACGGCTCGTAGCGGGACGGGATCAGAACGAGATCGCTGCCGGCGAAGATTTTTCGGGCCAGGGTCTCATCGAAGCCGATCCGGAGTCCCAGAAAGGAAGGAAAGCGTTCGCCGGCGGACCTGAGCGCGTTTTCAACCGTCGATTCGCCCGACCCCAGGATGACGATCTTGAAACCTTGGGCAAAAAGCCCCCCCAGGGCTTCGATTAAAATATCGAAGCCCTTCTGTCCGGCCAGGCGCGAAACCATACCCACGACCGGCATATTCCGGGGGGAAGCGGTCAGTCCGAAAACGTCCAGAAGTTCCCGCTTGCAGACCGCCTTTCCGGCGGTATCCGCAGGCGAATAGGTCGCCGCCAAACGGGAGTCCGTGGCCGGATTCCATTCGGACTCATCGATGCCGTTGCGAATGCCCGAAAGCACGTCGCGGCGGGCATGCAGCAGACCTTCCAGCCCACAGCCGAATTCCGGTGTCTGGATCTCCCGGCTGTAGCGCGGGCTGACGGTGTTGATCGCGGAAGCATAAAGAATCCCGGCTTTGAGATACCCGACCTGGCCCCAGAACTCCATATCTTCCATCCGGAACAGCCTCTCGGGAAGTCCCACCGTGGACAGGATGGAGGCCGGAAAAAGACCTTGATAGGCCAGGTTATGGATCGTGAACAGCGACCGCATCCCGGCATAAAAAACGTCTCCGGCATAGACATGCCGGAGGTAGGCCAAAGCCGCGCCGGACTGCCAATCATGAGCATGAACGATGTCGGCTTCGAAGGGAAGCGCTTTAAGGGCTTCGACCGCGGCTTTGGAGAAGAAGGCAAAGCGTTCGCCGTTGTCGGCATAGTCGCCGGCGGCGTCTCCGTATAATCGCTCGCGGTCGAAATAACCGTCGTGTTCGATGAAACAAACGGGGAACGGGGTTGTGGGATCGGCCCATACGGAAAAACGGATCTGTCCATCCTTCCAAGCCATCGGATGGGCATCGAGCACCTTGATGAGGGTCAGGTTCCGGCTCTTGACTTCCCGGTAAAAGGGCATGAACACGGCGATATCCAGCCCGGCCCGGGAGAGGATTTTGGGCAGAGTCCCGGTCACGTCGGCCAGGCCGCCCGTTTTGGCATAGGGAAAGACTTCCGAGGCGATGATGGCGATCTTCATGGGACGGTATTGTATCATACCGCTTCCCCTATCCACGAACGGGGCCAAGACGAGCCAAGGGACAGGCCTAGGCGGCGGAAAATGACCCCCGGCCGCCGGCGAAAAGAATTGCCAAACACGGCGGGGTCCGTTAAGATGGCGGGGATATGATCCCAGTGACGGCGGCGGTGATTGAACAAGACGGGGCTCTCCTGATCGCCCGGCGAAAACCCGAGGACCGTTTCGGAGGCGTATGGGAATTTCCCGGCGGCAAAGTCGAAGAAGGGGAAACACCCGAGGAGGGCCTGCAACGGGAAATCCTGGAGGAACTCGGTTTGGAAGTCGAAATCGGACGAGCCTTGGGAGTTTTCCCTTTCGTTTCGCCGGCGTTTTCCATCGAACTCATCGCTTTCCGCGCCCGGATCATCAGGGGCGATATCGTTCTGAACGATCACGCCGAAGTCCGCTGGGTCGATCGTTCCGCTCTTTCCGGTTTTTCGTTTGCCGAGCCCGATCGGCCCCTTGTCCGACTCCTGATTCAAGAGCGGAGCGATGACCGATAAGTCGGTCATTCTGGGCCCGGGCAAGGACAAGGCCGTCCGCAACAGGCATCATTGGATTTTTTCGGGCGCCGTCCATCATCTCCCTTCCTTCGAGCCAGGGGAAATCCTGCCTGTTATGAGCTTCGAAGGCGATCGACTCGGTTCGGCTTACTTCAACCCCAAATGCTCGATCATCGGCCGTATGCTGGCCTTTGACGAGACCCCGCCGCTCGAAGCGCTGGCCGCCGCACTCGGACGGGCGGCGGCGCTGCGCCGGCCGTTCCTCGACGCCGCGACGACCGCCGTACGGATCGTCAATGGTGAAGGCGACGACTGCCCCGGTCTTATCGTCGACCGGTACGCCGATACTCTCGTCGTGCAGATATCCACGTTGGGCATGGACAGGCTCCGCGATTTCATCCTGGATGAGCTGGCGCGCCTGTTGAATCCCCGCTCGATCCATGAAAAATCCAATCTTCCTTCGCGCCGGGAAGAAGGTCTGCCGTCCCGGGAAGGCCCGGTTCGCGGCGAACCCGCCGGAAGAGTCGAAATCCTGGAGGCAGGTTTGCGGTTTTTCGTCGACATTGCGGAATCGCAAAAAACGGGTTTTTATCTTGATCAACGGGAAATGCGGCTCCTGGCCCGCCGTCTATCCGGAGGGCGGCGCGTCCTCAACGCCTTCTCCTACACCGGAGGATTCACGGTCGCTTCTTTGGCCGGAGGAGCGACAGGAGCCGACAGCGTCGACATATCGGCTAAGGCCGTAGCCCTGGCCCGGGAAAACTGCGTCTTAAACGGTTTTGAGGGGCCGCATCTCGGTTTCTTCGCCGCCGATGTCTTCGAGTTTCTCCGCGCGCGTCCTCTTGACTATGATTTTATCGTCCTCGATCCGCCGGCTTTCGCCAAGCGCAAAGGCGAGGTCATGGCCGCCTGCCGCGGATACAAGGACATCCACCGCCTGGTCTTCGAAAAAGCCCCGGACGGGGCATTGGTGATGAGCTTCTCCTGCTCCCACTTCGTCGATGAGACCCTCTTTCAGCAGGTCGTCTTCCAGGCGGCCCGCGAGGCCGGCCGGCGTGTCCGCATCCTGGAGCGGCACCGGCAGGCCTTTGATCATCCGGTGAATATTTACCATCCCGAAAGCGAATATCTCAAGGGGCTGCTCCTTCATATTGGCTGATGACCGCTCCACGCGCCCCGGAAAGGACGAACTCATGAACGCCGCTCCGAATACGGATTTGCGGGACGCTCTGTCACGGCGACTGCGGACGGCTAAAGCCGTCGGCGCAATGGTGATGGCCTCAATTCTCGGCTATATTCTCATCGAAGAGCTCCTCAGGGCGCGGCTCGCCCCATTCCTGGGTTGGGCCGGACCGGGCGGGAGCCGAATGTCTCTTCGTTACGGCATCTATATCGGCGCGGCGGCCGTCATCGTGGCGATTCGTTTGATCCAAGCTGCATTTTTAAAGAAACGCGCAGCCCCCGAAACCCCCGAAAACCGTCTCCGCCGGGTCTCCACCGTAGCGATGGCCGTGCTCCTCCTGACCGAGGTCCCGGCTGTTCTCGGTTTCTGCCTGTTTCTCCTGGGGGGATTCAACCGGGATTTATACGCCCTGTCATTCGTCTCGCTGGTTCTCGTTTTCATGTACTTTCCCCGACGCGCGACTTGGGAGTCCCATTTACAGAACGCCCCGACGTCCTGCCCGTTCTAAGGGCTTGTAAAAAATAGCTGTTAAACTATTTTTTTACACCCCCTAAGCCTTTTGATGCGCGCCTGTCGCAGATCAGGAGGGGAAAAGCGGGCGGAGCCGGCCGGAGAGAGGGGAGTCGAATGGGTTTAATTCATGTATAATACAGGCTAATAAACAGTAAGGGTAAGAATAAATGCCAATGAAGATCAGCTTTTTCGGCGCCGCCAGGCAAGTCACCGGATCCAGCTATTTTCTAGAAGCGGCCGGGCAACGCCTACTCGTCGATTGCGGGCTGTACCAGGAACGAGCGTATCTGGACCGGAACTGGGAACCCTTTCCTGTGGCTCCGGATTCCCTCGACGCCTGTCTTTTGACCCATGCCCACCTGGACCACTGCGGACGGTTGCCGCGGCTGGTCAAGGAGGGTTTTTCCGGCCCGATTCCAGCGACGTTCGCAACGGCCGATTTGGCCCGCATCGTCCTTCTCGATTCAGCTCATATCCAGGAAGAAGACGCGGCGTTCAAGAAAAAGCGGCACCGCAAGGAAGGCCGGACAGGCCCCCATCCCGAAGTCCCCTTGTATACCGTGGCCGAGGCCGAGGAGACCTTCCCTCTGTTCCGGCCGGCCCCTTACGGGACGGCCGTCCCCTTGAGCAAAACCGCGAGCGTTACATTCCACGACGCCGGTCACATCCTGGGTTCAGCCATGATCGAAATCGCCGTCGAGGAGAAGGGACAAAGACAAATCGTGGTTTTTTCCGGGGACATCGGTCAATGGGACAAACCTCTGGTCCGCGATCCATCCGTCTTCCCCCAGGCGGATGTGATCGTCATGGAATCCACGTACGGAGACCGGGATCATGAGGACGACGGGACTATCGAAGATATTCTAATCCGGGTCATCGACAAGACCGTGGCGCGCGGCGGCAACGTCGTCATTCCGGTCTTCGCCGTGGAACGGGCCCAGGAAGTCCTTTACGTGCTCGGGAAGCTCGTCTGCAGCAAACGCATCCCCCGCGTCCCAATCTTTCTCGACAGCCCCATGGCCGTCGAGGTGACCCGTCTTTTCGCCCGATATAAGAATATCCTGGACGAAGAGGCGCGGGCGCTTTATGCGTCGGCGTGTCCGCCATTCGATTTTCCGGGTCTTAAACTTTTCCGCACGGCCGAGGAATCGAAAACGATCAACGCCATCCGGGGCTCGTGCATCATCCTGGCGGGATCGGGAATGGCCAACGCCGGACGGATCAAACACCATCTCCTGTTCAATATCGAACGGCCCGAATCAACCGTTTTGTTCGTCGGCTACCAAGCCCAGGGTACGCTGGGCCGCCAGATCGTCGAAGGCCGGCCCGAAGTCCGGATCAACGGCCGGATCGCCAAGGTCCGGGCAGGCATCGAACAAATCCGCGGATTTTCCGGACATGCCGGAAAAAGCGATCTTATGCGCTGGCTGAAATCGTTCGGCCGGCCGCCGCGGCGCCTTTTCCTGACCCACGGAGACGGGGAGGCGGCGCTCGATTTGGCCGCCCATATCGAGCGCGAATTAGGCTGGAGTGTGATGGTTCCCGCTTACGGAGATTCCACGATTTTGGAATGACTCCGAATAATTCGATTGCAAGCGGACCGGCGGGGCGATAAAATAAGCCCCGAGGATAAGAATAAACATGACCAAGGAAGCCTTATCCGCCGGGCAGCCGGCGCCCAAGCGGAAGTCGGGCCGAATCCTCAAAGGGATGGAGCTGTCCCTTTCGTTCATCCTCATCGTCCTTCTGGCCGTTTATATATTCCGTTTCTACCTCCAGGGCGACGGCAAGCCGGCGCCTTCCATCCGGCTGGCCGAAGTCACCGTCACCGAAGCCCGCGTCGGCCCTTTGCGCGAGTTTCTCCCCGTTGAGGGCATGGTTCAGCCGCTCAACTCCATCACCATGGACGCTTCGGAAGGCGGCCGCGTAGAGAAAATTTTTGTCGAGACGGGATCCATCGTCAACGAGGGAGACCCCGTCCTCCAACTGGCTAATACCAATCTTCTGATGGATATCATGAACCGGGAGTCGGAGCTCTTCCAGCAATCCAACAACCTCCGCAATACCCGCCTGTCCATGGACCAGTTCAAGCTTCAGCTCAGTCAGCAATTGACCGACCTTGACAACCAGATTCTCCAGCAGAAGAAGCTCTTCGACCGGTATGTTGAGCTGGACAAGGACAACCTCATCTCTAAACAGAGCTTCGAACAGGCTCGCGATCAATATGAATACCTGCTCAAACGCAAGGAGTTGATGGAGAAAAGCCAGCAAAGCGAGCTGGCCTTACGCACCAGCCAGTTCGAATCGCTGGAGCAATCCCTGGCCCGCATGCAAACCAATCTCGACGCGGTCAAGCAGAAACAGGACAACCTGACCATCAAGGCTCCGATAGCCGGACAAATCACTTCCCTCGACGCCGAGATCGGCCAGTCCAAGACTCCCGGCCAGAGGTTGGGACAGATCGATGTCCTGAACGGTTTCAAGGCCACCGCCTCGATCAGCGAAGACTACCTGTCGCGGATCGAGGTCAACACGGGCGGCGAGTTCGAATACGACGGTCGCGCCTACAAGCTCATCGTCCGGAAGATCTTCCCCGAGGTCAAAAACCGGAAATTCGAGGCCGAACTCGAATTCCGGGGCGAACGGCCCAAGGGCATAAAACGCGGCCAGACGCTCCATGTGCGGATCGAATGGGGCGAGCTTTCCCAAGCCCTGACCCTGCCGCGGGGGGAATACCTGAAGTCCACCGACGGCGATTGGGTTTACCGGATCGACGAGGCCTCTAAGTCGGCCGTCCGGCAGTCAATCAAGATCGGCCGCCAGAACTCCGACGTCGTCGAGATCGTCAAAGGGCTGAAACCGGGCGATCGCGTCATCACCTCGTCCTATAGCGCCTACGGCGGCCGGGACAAACTGCCTTTGAAAGAACGGTAAGGACGTGGCCGGGAAGCGCTTGGCGAAAACCCCTATCGGATTCGGGCTTTTCCTCCTGGCGATCATCGTAGCCTGGCCCGGTCCGGCCTCCGCCCAGGACCGTGACGCGTCCATGTCGCTCGACGCCTGCATTATGGAAGCCCTCAAGAACAACCTGGGGGTGGCCATCGAAGTCATCAATCCCCGGCTTGCGGAGATGTCCTTGGGATTCACCAAGGAGAAATATATCCCTTCCATGTCCTTCGGTTTCAGCTCCTCCAACACCAGTTCGGCCTCGTTTTCCTGGATCGAGGCCGCCGCCACGGTCTCGTCCCAGGACAATAATTACAGCGCCCAGGTCTCCCAGTTCATCCCCACGGGAGGGCGTTTTTACGCCACCCTGTCGTCGTATAAAAGCGAGAGCAACCGCAGTTTCCAGACGATTAACCCGCGATTCGGCAGCACCCTGACCTTCAGCGTCTGGCAGCCGCTCCTGCGGAATTTCGGCGTCGGGCTCAACCACCGCGACATCATCATCGCCCGCAACAACCTGAATATCTCCGAAGTCCAATTCCGGGCCGTGCTTCAGAACACGATCTTCGGCGTCGAGCAGGCTTATTGGAATCTCGTTTTCGCCATCGAGAACCTCAAGGTCAGACGTCAGTCGCTTGATCTGGCCAAGGACCTGCTGGTCAAGAACACTCGAGAAGCCCAGGTCGGTACGATCGCCCCCATCGAGGTCTTGAACGCGGAAGCCGAGGTGGCCACTCGGGAAGCCGACATCCTCCAGGCCGAGGCGCTGGTCGCCTCGAACCAGGACAGCCTGGCCACGATCCTCAACCTGCCGCGTGAGGATAACGAGACGCGTCTCGCCCGCGTGGTCCCGACTGACCAACCCGCCTTCGAGGCGCGGGCCATCGATTTTGAATCCGGTCTTCAGACGGCCCTGGAAAACCGGACCGATCTGCAGGTGACCAAGATTGACCTGCAGAACAAGGAGATCACCTACGACTACCTGCGCAACCAGCTTTTACCCGACCTCTCCCTGAGCGCGGCCTACTGGAGCCCGGGCATTTCAGGGACTCAGATCCTCTACCAGGATGGAAATCCGCTGACCAACGTCGTCACCGGCATGCTTCCCGCCGGAGCCGCGGATTCGCTCCGCGACGCCTTCCATCTGCGGTATAAAAACTGGTCCCTCAGCCTCAGCTTGAGCATTCCGATCAACAATTACATCAACCGGTCCCATTATGCCCAGATCCGGATGAGCTACGATCAAACCCTGCTCCGGCTGAAGAGTCTCGAACAGCAGATCTTCCTGGAGATCAAGAACAGCGTCCGGGACGTGGAGACGAATTTCAAGCGCGTCCAAGCCTACAAACTGGCCCGGGAGCTGGCCGAAAAGCGGCTCCAGGCCGAGGAGAAAAAGCTCAACGTCGGCATGACCACAAACTATCTTGTTCTGCTCACCCAGCGCGATCTGGCCGCGGCCAAGACCAACGAGCTCAAGGCCCTCATCGATTATAATTTGTCCCTGTCGTCGCTCGAACGCTCGCTGGGAACCAGTCTGAAGACCAAAGGCATCCGGATCGGCGACATCATCGACCGATGACCTCGGCAGTGTTCCCGCGGTTTCCCGCGTTTAACGAGTCTAAGGAGTCAAGCATGATTTACCACGTCCTGGACGGGGATATTCCCCGCCGTCGCTTTCTCGAACTCGGGTTGAAGGGGGGGATCGCCCTGGCGTCCGCCCCGGCGCTCCTCAAAGACCTCTGGGCCGCTCAAAGTCCCTTCTCATCCATGCGTCCGACCATCGATCCCGGTTTGCTCGAACGGGCCGTTCGCAGGGCGCTGGCCCGGGGCGGCGATTTCGCCGATGTTTACGTGGAAAAGCGGATTTCCAGGACGATTCTCCTCGAAGAGGGGAAGTTCAAAAGCGCCGTTTTCGGCATCAGCCAAGGGGCGGGAGTGCGGGTGCTGTCGGGCGACAAGACGGGTTATGCCTATACCGACGAGCCGACCGAGGACAAGATCCTGCGGGCGGCCGAGGTCGCCTCGGCCATTGCCAAGGGGTCCAAGGCGGTCTCGCCGGTCGGCTTAACGGAAAGCCGGCACCCTTCCGCTATCGCGGTCAAGATTCCGCTTCAGGACGTGGCCGACGCCAGGCGCCTCGGGATCATGCAGAACGCCCATCAAGCCGCCCTTGACTTCGACAAGCGCGTGAGGATGGCTTCGGTCAGCTATTACGACGAGATTCGCGGCCGGACGATCGCCAACAGCGAAGGACTTTTTCTTACGGATGAACTGCCGCTGTTGTTTTTCATCATCCAGGCACTGGCGGCCGGAAATGGAACATCCCATATGGGCCGGGAACGGATTTCCGCCCACTCCGGATTCGAGATGTTTGACGGCGGGGCGGCCGAGAAGGCTGCCAGGGCCTGCGCCCGCGAATCCGTCGTCATGCTGGAGGCCAAGGATGCGCCCGCGGGCAAGATGGATGTGGTCATGCAGAACGGCTGGGGCGGGGTTCTCGTCCATGAGGCGGTCGGCCACCCGCTCGAGGCCGACAACATCGCCAAGTCGATCGGGGCGTTTACCGGCAAGCTGGGACAGAGCGTCGCCTCTCCGGTTTTCACCATGGTCGACGACGGCACCCTGCCCAACTTCCGGGGGACGACCGATTTCGACGATGAAGGCACGACGATGAAACGCAACGTTCTCATCGACAAGGGCGTGCTGGTCAAATACATGACGGATATTCTTTCCGCCCGGCAGATCAAAAAAGACCGGACGGGGAACGGACGCCGGGAATCCTTCCGCAACATCCCTATCCCGCGCATGACCAATACCTTCATCGACAATGGAAAAGACGTCCCGGCCGACATCCTGGCCTCGACCAAGTCCGGCCTTTACGTGCAAGCTTTGAGCGGGGGGAGCGTCAATCCCGTCACCGGCGTCTTCAATTTCACCTGTCGCGAGGCCTACCTGATCGAAAACGGGAAAAAAACCTATCCGGTGAAGGGCGCCACCCTCATCGGAGCCTGCCTGGATATCATCCGGAACGTGGACGCTGTGGGCAACGACTTGGATTTCGGTCCCGGCATCTGCGGCAAAGGACAGTCGGCCGAAGTGACGGCCGGACAACCCACCGTCCGGCTGCGGGGCATCAACGTCGGCGGCACCCGGGCCGTCCGGTGAAAGGACGATGACGACCATGGACATGAAACCTCTGGCTGAACAACTGGTCAAATCCTGCCTGAAGAAAGGTGCGGATGCCGCCGAAGTTTTCCTGGAAACCGGCCGCAACCTGAGCATCGAGGTTCGCAACGGCGAGATCGAAACCGTCGAGGAAGCAGCTTCCCAGGGTGTGGGATTCCGCGTTTTCGTCAAGGGACGGATGGCTTTCGCCAGCTCCAACGACTTCCAGTCAGCCTCTCTTGAGGCAGCCATCGCCCGGGCCGTGGAGTTCGCCCGAATCACGACGGCCGACGAGAACAACGTCCTGCCCGACGACAAGACGGTCATCGATGTTCCAGGATTGGCCGATCCGCAGATCGCCGAGGTTCCGCTCGAGCGCAAGATCGGACTAGCCAAGACCGTGGAAAAGCTGGCCCTGGCGGACAAGCGCATCACCAAGAGCGCCGGAGCCTCCTACGGGGAAGGGGACGGTGAAATCATCATCGCCAACTCTCTGGGCCTCCTGAAGAGCTATCGGTCAACGGGCTGTTCATTCGGGGTCTCGGTCGTAGCCGAGAAGGGCGAACAGAAGACGACGGGGGGGAAGTTCTGCGGCCGGCGGACCTGGGCCGATCTCAAGTCTCCCGAGGAAATCGCCGCCGAAGCGGCCCGGAAAGCGTACGAGATGCTCGATCCGCGGCCGGTCAAGACCCAGAAAGCGGCGGTGATCTTCCACGCCGACGTCGGTGGCGTTCTGCTGAACGGAATTCTGGGTGCCATCGACGGCGAACGTGTCCTGCAAGGCGCGAGTTTTCTGGCCCAAAAAATCGGCCGGATCATCGCTTCCGACCTCCTTTCGGTGACCGATGACGGAACTTTGCCCAAGGGACCGTCCAGCGCCCCCTTCGACGGCGAAGGCGTGACGACGTCCAAGCGGCTGATCGTGGACAAAGGCGTGCTGAAAGGCTTCCTTTACAACACGGCCGTGGCCAAACGGGCCGGGACGAAAAGCACGGGCAACGCCGCGCGCGGCGGATTTACCGATCTGCCGGGTATCGGGGCCCATAACTTCCACATGATCCCGGGAACAGCCAAAACGGACGATATCATCGCCTCGACCAAGACCGGCCTCCTTTTAAAGGAGCTCACCGGCTACGGCATCAATCCGGTCAACGGGCAGTTCAGCGGCGGCGCGTCGGGTTTCTGGATCGAGAACGGCAAAATCGCTTTCCCGGTCAAGGGACTGACCGTGGCCGGGACGGCCGAGGAGATGTTTTCGGGGATCGACGCGGTGGCCGACGACCTGGACCGGAACCGCGGCACCTCCGCACCGACGTTCCGCATCAAGCTCCTCCAGATCGGGGGAGAGTAAGCGGGGAAAAAGCCGGATTTCCGATCCATCCACCCCCAGCCGGGGGAGCGAAGCGGTCTTTTCCGGAACGGAATCCGACGAAGCTTGTTATCCGCCGATAGCCGGGAGCCTATCGATCCCGTTTCGGGACGCGTTCGCCCGCATGATCCGGCTCAATTCCGCCCCGAGCGAATACTCGCGGTTGCCGGAACGGTCGAACAGCGCGATCGTCTCCGGAGCATGGCGGAGGAATTCCTCCGCCAGCCGGCGGGGGATGCGCACCCGCTCGCGGCCGGGTTCGATGTCGGCGCCGGCCTCGCCCAGGAGCGAACGGGCTTCGGGGTTTTCGATGAAGACTCCCGTTCGTTCGAGAACCGTAAAGCCTTCATCGATGATCCGATCGGCCAATTCGGCCGACAACAGATTGGCCTTAGGCCGGAGGGCGGGGAACATGATCAGCTCCTCCCGGCCAAGGCATTCTCGGCGGCCCGGACTGCGGCCAGGGCATTCTCGCCGTATCCGTCCGCCCCGATCTCGGCGGCCCATTTCGCCGTCACCGGAGCGCCTCCAACCAGAACTTGAAAACAGTCCCGGAGGCCCCGTTCGCGAAGCCGGTCCATGAACCGGCGCTGATTGATCATGGTCGTCGTCAAGAGGGCGGATAAGCATATCAGGTCGGCCTTTTCGGCCACGGCCGCGTCGATGAAGCGGTCCACCTTGACGTCGGCCCCGAGGTCGACTACCTCGAATCCGTTGGCCGAAAGCAGCGATGAGACCAGGTTTTTACCGATGTCGTGGATATCCCCTTCGATCGTCCCGATGACGACCTTGCCCTTGAGGGCCGAAACCGATCCCGCCGCTTTTTCCAGGGCTGGACGAAGCACCGCCAAGGCCTTCTTCATGCACTCGGCGCTCTGGATGAGCTCGGGCAGAAAATACTCGCCGCTCTCCCACAGTTCACCGACTTTCCAGAGGCCTGGTAAAAATCCGGAAGAAATGATCAATTGAGGGTCCAAACCCGATGAAAGCGCTTCGGCCGCTAAGGACGCGGACGCCTCACGATCGCCGCTGACGACGGATTGGATCATTCGGTCGAAAAGAACGGCATCGGTCATGGAATCACCTTTATACTCAATTTATCGATATATCTTTATTATTTCCATGGTTTGAATTCCAGGCTTTCGACAAAAGCGTCCTCAAAGGCGGGACCTTGGGCCAAAGAAACATGTCGAATTCGCCGGACCAGCGCTTCGCAGCGGTCCCGTTCCGCTGCCGAAAGAAGGAAAATCCGGGCTCCCGCCAGAGAGGAGTTGCCGACAAAATCGATCTTATTTTCTGCGACGCTCGGAATCAGTCCCAGACGCGCCGCATTCCGGAAGTTCAAGGTGTTTCCGAACGCCCCGGCCACGACGATCTTGTCTAAGTCCGCCGGCGACAAACCGGCCTCGGCCAATAACCTTTTAATCCCGGTCTTGATCGCGGCCGCGGCCAACTGTATTTCCCGGATATCCTTCTGGAAAAGCCCGATAGCCGGGGAAATCACAATAACTTTAGCCGGGTTGGAAATGGACCCGGCGGCGGTCATCCATCCCTGGTCCAAGGCGATGGCCAGGAGATCGATCAGGCCGCTTCCGCAGACGCCGACGGCCGGACCTCCGCCGATCGTTCCTAAAGCGAGTTCATCGACGAAATCGGCCCGATGGACGGCCCCGGGAGCGGCGATCATACCGCAACTCAAGGACATACCCTCGAAGGCCGGCCCGGCCGCTGTGGAAGTGGTCAGAAGAATGCCGCCATGCTTTAAAACGAGCTCGCCATTAGTGCCCAAATCTATAAATAAAAGCGAACCTGGACCGCTTTCTATGTCGACGGCAGTTAACCCAGCCGATATATCGCCGCCCACAAAACTTTTAATATTGGGAGCCAGATAGACCCGCCCGGCCGGATTTATTCGGATTCCCGTCCGGTCGGCAGGAAGAGCGGGAAGGGCCGAAAATAAGCTCTGAAAAGGCGCTACGGCCAGCGTCGCGACTGGGAGTCCCAGAAGCAGGTGAGTCATGGCCGTATTGCCGGCGATGACCGCTTCATAGATGTCCGAACGGAGGGCTCCAATCCGCGCGAGAAGCTCCGCCATCAGCAAGTTGATCGTTTCTCGGGCGGCGTCTCGAAGCTCCCCCAGGGCCGCCGCGTTGAGCTGGGCAGCCGAAATTCTCGATACGACGTCCGATCCGAAGCGGGCTTGGCCGTTCAGCGCGGTGGCCGCGGCCAACGATCGTCCCGTCAGAAGATCGACGACCTCGGCCACGACCGTCGTCGTCCCCAGGTCGACGGCTAATCCGAGGATGCGCTCCGTCGTATCGTCGGGCTCGATATCGAGAATCTCATTACCGTGCATGATGACCGTAATGGTTCTTTCCGCCGACGATCCCGAAGCCGCCAGACGGGTCAGGGCGGCCGGGGAGATCCGGGTTTTTGTATCACCGAATCGGGATACGATAAGATCGAGCACCGCCTCGGGTTCGGCCAAGGTGGCTGCGGCCGGTGCGGCCGCGAATTTCCGAAGCGGAGGATCGAGAATGAATTCGCGGCGGAAGCCCTCGGTCAAGGCCGGAATCGAGAGCAAGAGCGACTCCCGGGGAATTCGGACGATCAGCGGCCCCTGGATGCGGCATCGGCAGGCCAGCCGGAATCGACCGCCGGCTTGACGATTCCGGATCAGGTATCTTTCCGTCTCATCCGGTTCTGCGGCGTCTCCCCGGATGATTTCCACCAGGCATTTCCCACAAACACCCCGGAGTCGGCAGTCGAGGCGGATCGGGAACTCTGAATTCCGAAGGACATCGGCCAGGATCGCTCCCCGGGCGGCCTTCAGGATCACTCCTTCGGGCAGGACGACGATGTCACACTCGTTCATGCCTTCTCTCCTGGAACTGCGGCGGAGGCTCCCCGCCGGGAAGGATGTCGGGTCCAGAGGACGTAGGCGGGAATTCCCAAGGCCAAGACGCCGGCCGCGGCGGCGGCCTGCAGCGGATGAGTAACGGCGCTCAGGACAAAAATCGCCAGATTGACGAAAGCGTAGAGCAGGGGCAGGGCCGGATACCCCCACGCGCGATAGGGCCTCGGATGGTCGGGTTTGCGGCGGCGTAAAACCATCAACGCCAGGGCTGTTGCGGCGAAGAAAATCGTCAGGGCAAAGACGACGAACTCATAAAGGCGCCGATATCCTCCTGTAAGCCCCAGAATACAGGCTGCGACCATCTGCCAGCCGAGGGCGCGGGAAGGAACGAGGGTTCGGGCATTAACACGGCCCAGGCTTTTCCAGAACAGCCCGTCGCGGGCCATGGCAAAGGGGACGCGGGCACAGAAAAGAATGCTGGCGCTCAAGCACCCGAGGACCGCAACAGCGATCATGGCGGCAAAGGCGGTGGCGGCCCGCGGACCGAAAAGGCGAAGCGCCGCCCCTTCACCGATATTGACGACGCCGTTCATTTCTCCCATCGGAAGGGCCATAATATAAACGATGTTGGTCAACAAATAAAGACCGGTCAGGACCAGCGTTCCCAGAACCAGCGCCGCCGGAAGGGTTCGCCTCGGATGGCTGATCTCTTCGGCCATGCAAGTGACCGAATACCAGCCGTCATAAGTCCAGAGGACGGCCAGTAGCGCGGCCGCGAATCCCGAGAACGATACCGGACCGGATTTGAAGATGCGCCCGGCACTGAGGCCCGATCCGGACGAGGCTGATAATCCGGCGATGAGACCTGCGCCGATAAAGACGGCCAAACCGGCAAGACGGACAAGGACCAGAACGTTCTGAAACCTGGCCCCGGATTTGACCCCCAGAAAATTAAAGCCGGAAAGAACAATAATCGCCAGGGCTGCTAGAAGCCGCGGCGAGGTCAACGACCAGGAAATTGAACCGGCGCCGATCCGGACCAGCGCCCGCCCCGAATTCAAAAAAGGGAAAAAAGGACGCAAAGATTCGGCCAGGCCGGCCGCAAGTGCGGCAATTCCTCCGCAGCCGACGATCCAGAAAAAGCCCCAGCCATACAAAAATGCGGACAGTCGCCCGTAGCTTTCCCTCAAATATACATAGGGTCCTCCCGATCCCGGAAACATCGTTCCAAGCTCGGCAAAGGATACGGCGCCCATAATCGTGATCGCTCCCCCGCATAGCCAAGCAAAAAGGATATGGACGGGTGATGGACAATCGGAAGCCATCAACCCCGTCGTCAAAAAAATGCCGGAACCGAAGGCTGAACCGATAACGAGGAACAACGCGTCCTTGAAATTGAGTTTCCTCTTCAAAATTCGGTCTGACATCAATTTAGTCCACTTATGTAATTGATAACAAATAACATGCAAAAAATAAATTCTATTTCAAGGTCGGTCGAAACCGATGTTTATACTATCAGGGTCAAGGGAAAGCTTCAATCGGTCAAAATATTTTTCTTGGCCAAGATGCTTTTAATTCAGCCATATGCTCAGTCTAGATGGATTTTACAATTCGTGAGACAAGAAGTTAGTTGTCCGTCTCACAAGTTGCTTTCCTAAAGACTCTCGCCGGGGAGCTTGAGGGGAGCGGCCTGGCACATCAATGGCCCATCACCACGGAAGACTCGATCAAGGAACTTATGAGAGGGGGCACTAGATGAGGAAACAGCAAGGAAAGGAAACGACAGTTTAAATGAACGATGATTCGAGATCAAAAAAAATTGAATCGCAATTATTTGGTTTTCATTTTTACATATCAAGCTTATCTCCTATCTCGGCGAGAACAACGCAAGTCAAAGCTTGATACATTCTACGGCGCCAAACCCCGTTTTTTATATCAGGGAAAAATCGCTGCTCAGTATTAACCCTGAACATGCTCCGGGCTTGGCGAGCAAGTCCTGCGGTTTTTGCAGGGCATGCTCAAGACTTAAGCCCGCCCTAATTCGCTTCGCGATTAAGGACCGCAAAGCCCGAGGCCCGGGACGCCGTCGAAGGGAATTATTTCAAGAATCTTTTTTCACCGGATGACATCAATGTATTTTATTTGTTTTCTGTCGCATAGAGAATTGTCGGCCGGCCGACAATTTCATTCTAGAAAACTTGCTTTTTATTTTTCTTTCCAGTATGTTACATTTTGTTTCAATGGGAGGCCATGGCCCGTGATTATCACCATTACAAATCAAAAGGGCGGAGTCGGAAAAACGACTAGCGCCGTCAATATTTCAGCGGCCTTAGCCTTAAAGGGCTCACGCGTTCTTCTAGTCGATACTGATCCGCAAGGACACATTTCGATTTATTGCGTTAGGAATCCGGAAACCGTTTCCCGCTCTCTTTTTGATGTTCTTAGCGGGAATAAAGAAAAATTCGAAAACATTGTCACAAAGTCGACCATTCCGGGGCTCGATGTCGCAGTTTCACGCATTTCCATGGCGAAGCTGGAGCACGTGCTTATCGGTGAGATCGACGGTCATTTCAGATTACGCGATGCTTTAGCCACCATCAAAAATAAATATGATTATATAATTATTGATACTCCGCCGACCCTAGGACTCATAACTCTAAATGCATTGGTAGCCGCAACTCATCTTCTTATCCCAATCCAAAGCTCTTATCTTTGTTTGGAGGGAACGGATGATCTTCTGGAAACGATAGAAAAAGTTAGGCGAGTAGCCAATCCGCAACTCGAGATTGTTGGAGTTTTAATAACTTTGCATGATACACGAACGAACATTGCTCGCGACGTGGTTGAACGGATATATAAAGTTTTTGGCGATCGCGTTTTCAAAACATTTATTTCCAAGAGCGTAAAGCTCGAGGAAAGTCCGGCTTATAAAGAATCGATTTTCACTTATGCGGCCTTATCAACCGGCGCTCAACAATATAAACGCATTGCGGAGGAAATCCTTGAGCGGACAAAAGCCTAAACGATCCGGTTTGCCGGCCTCTATAGACATGCGTCATGACACCCATTTTGTCGAATGGATATCCAAAAAAAATGCGGCGCCGCTGGTCAGAATGATACCCCTGGAGAAAATTACTCCTAATCCGCATCAGGCGCGTTCCTCGCTTGGCAATATCCAGGAGTTGATGACCTCCATCAAGGCCAAAGGAGTCCTCGAACCAATCCTGGTACGTACAAAAGGGGATTCGTACGAAATTATCGCCGGAGAGCGCCGTTACATCGCTTCCAAAAATATCGGATTAACTGAAATTGCTGCCATTATCATGAACGTCGATGACAGCGAAGCGATGGAAATTTCGTTAATCGAAAACCTTCAGCGGAAGGACCTGGATATTTTTGAAGAAGCCGACGGATTGAAATCACTAATGGAACTTTATGATTACAGCCATGCCCAAATCGCGGAAAAAATAGGCAAGGCAAGATCAACTATCACGGAGATAATCAATATAAGCAAGATTCCTCGCACCGCGCGGGAACTTTGCCAGAGGGCCGGGATGGAGAAAAATAAAAGTCTCCTGATAGAACTTTCCAAACTGGAAAATGAAAACGAAATGATTCAGCTAATAAAAAAGATTGAGGAGCATGGACTGAAGCGCGAGGATACCAGGGACCTGACTAAGGAAATGAAAGGAAAGGATGGCCCGGCCAAACCAAAGCATTATGTTTTCAACTATCGTCCGAGAGAAGACAAATCTTATAATATTCGGATCGAATTTAAGAAGGAAACAGTGGGACGTCAGGAGATCATAAGGATACTTGAAGATTTGTTGTCAAAGCTGAAAACAACGACGTAAAAAATAGTTTTATATTTTTTTTCCGCTAAAATGTAGATGTGAAAACAGAAAAAAATTTTATGGCATTTTTACGCCAAAATATTTTTTAAGTTAGTAGACATAATAATCGTTATGCGACTCATAGCTACGACTTGTCGCATGTAACACATAATAAATAATTTAATTGATTTATAATGGTGTGGAAATCAATACCGACGATATCTTGGGCAACTGTGGATATCTTTCCCCCAGATTTGGTGGGTATATTCCTTATTGATGAGCTGTAGAGGAACCATGTAGATCAGTATCGAATGACCTACCAGGATCGGTCTCCCCGGGTAATGCGCACCCGCTTTCCCGCCTATACCCGCTGCATATACGTCCGCGCGTCCGGACAGGGTTGGGACGTTGAAGATATTTTGGGCATCTTATCCCGCGCGGCCGCCTCTATGCGATTCCTGTTCGTCGAGCCGGCGTTTTGCCGGCGGCTTTCTTCAGACCCCGTTTCGCAACGGGCGCCCTTGCCGTCCGGATATCACTTCCCCTGTCCGGCGTGTTCGGGACTTTCACCCTAAATTAAGCACTCCCTTCCGGGGTGCAAAAAAAAGGGCCGCCCGAAGGCGGCCCCTGGTTGCCTGCTTGATCCACTTCCGCTAGAATCAGACTCCCTTGCTCATAGCGTTTAGGAAGTCGGCGTTGGTTTTGGTCTTGCCGAGCTTTTCGATCAGCAGCTCCATGGCCTCGACCTCGTTCAGCTGGCTCAGGATCTTGCGCAGGATCCAAGTGCGGCTGAGCTCGGTCTCTTCGATGAGCAGTTCTTCCTTCCGGGTGGCCGAGCGGTTGATGTCGATGGCCGGAAATGTCCGTTTGTCGACCAGACGTCGGTCGAGATTAATTTCCATGTTGCCCGTGCCCTTGAATTCCTCGAAAATAACCTCGTCCATCCTGCTGCCAGTGTCGACCAGGGCTGTGGCAATGATGGTAAGGCTTCCCCCCTCCTCGATCTTGCGCGCCGAACCGAAGAACTTTTTGGGTTTGTTCAGGGCGTTGGCGTCGATGCCGCCCGATAGGACCTTGCCCGAGGGCGGGACTATAGCGTTGTGGGCGCGAGCCAGTCGGGTGATAGAATCGAGGAGGATAACAACGTCGCGTCCGATCTCGACCAGACGCTTGGCTTTCTCCAGAACGAGATGGGCGACCTGGGCGTTGCGGGCGGGCGGTTCGTCGAAAGTGGAAGCGACGACTTCGCCGTTCACACTGCGCTGGAAATCCGTGACTTCCTCGGGTCTTTCGGCGACGAGGAGGACGATCAGGAAGATCTCCGGATGGTTTTTTTCAATCGACTTGGCGATCGTTTTGAGCAGGGTCGTCTTGCCCGCGCGCGGCGGCGAAACGATCAGGCCGCGCTGGCCCCTGCCGATGGGAGTCAGCAATTCCATGATCCGGGCGCACATATTTTTTTGGTTGCCATCCTGCAGAAGGATCTTTTCGAACGGATAAAGGGGCGTCAACTGCTCGAAATGGACGTTGCGGCGCTGTTCGATGATGACGTCCGGAAGCATAAAGTTGATGGCTTCGATCTTGATCAGAGCGAAATATTTTTCGCCGTTCTTGGGCGGACGGACGATGCCGGAGAGCGTGTCGCCCGTCCGAAGCTGAAACTTGCGGATCTGCGAAGGTGAAACGTAAATGTCATCCTGGCTTGGCAGATAGCTGAATTCCGGCGCTCTCAGAAAACCGAAACCGTCCTCTAAGCATTCTAGGACGCCCTCGGAAAACAACAAACCCTGTTTTTTGGCCTGGGCTTCCAGGATCTTGAAAATCAGGTTGTGTTTGTTGGTTTTATCCGCTTCGATCTCCCCCGGCGGAAGTCCGACCTGTCCGGCGATCTTGATGACTTCCTTTGTTTCCTTGCCTTCGAGCTCGATCAGGCCCCAGTCGCGGGGGGCCTGGGGATCAGTCGGCGGCTGGTATTCCTCATATTCGGGACGGGGGTCCGGCGGAAGATCCTTGGGCGCGTGCGGCTTGGGGCCCCGTCTATAGCGTCCTTGTTGGTTCGGCATGTGATGGTACCTCCTTAGTGCGTTATGGGGGGCTCGGGACAGTTTTTGTCCTCCCCCGTTTTGTCGGCCGGGGATTCTCCCGTGCCTTTGGTGTTTGGACCGGATTTATCCCGGGCCGGTTCCGGTCCCAGGGGCAGTTCCCTGGTTAAAACCAGCTTGAGTACTTCGTCCATCGTCTCGACCAGATGGATGGTCATGGATTGAGTGATGTTCTTAGGCAGGTCCTTGAGGTCAGATCTGTTGTCGAGGGGCAGGATGACCTCGCGGATGCCTTCCCGGTGGGCGCCCAGGAGTTTTTCCTTGATGCCCCCGACCGGCAGGACCTTTCCGCGCAGGGTGATTTCCCCGCTCATGGACAATTTCTTGCTGACCGGGATTTCGGTCAGAAGCGACAGAATGGCGATGGCGATGGTAATGCCCGCCGAGGGACCTTCCTTGGGTGTCGATCCTTCGGGAACATGGATGTGGATGTCGAAGTCCTTGGTCAGGTCCTTGGCCACGTTGAGCTCGAATATTTTGGTCCGGACATAGCTGAAAGCCGCTTGGGCCGACTCCTGCATGACTTCGCCCAATTGTCCGGTCAGGACGAAGCCCCCTTTGCCGTGGACTTTGGTCGCCTCAAACGTCAGGAGTTCGCCTCCGAACTCGGTCCAGGCCATGCCGATGGCGACACCGATCTCATCCTCGCGATCCATGGCCGACCGGCGGAATTTCGGAACTCCCAAATAGGTCTCCAGGTTTTTCCGACTGACCCGCTCCTCGTGTTCGCGGCCCTTCTGGACGACGCGTTTGACGGTCTTGCGGCAAAGGGAGGTGAGCTCGCGCTCCAGATTCCGCACCCCCGCCTCGCGGGTGTAACCATCAATGAGCTGAGCCAGGGCCGAATCCGAGATACTCAAATTCCGGGCCGTCAGGCCGTGGGCCTTAAGCTGTTTTGGCCAGAGAAATTTTTTGGCGATCTGGAGCTTTTCGGCCTCCGTGTAGCCGGCGATGCGGATGATTTCCATGCGGTCGATCAGCGGCCTCGGAATGGGGTCGATCATATTGGCGGTGACGACGAACATGACTTGGGACAGGTCGAAATCGGTATCGATATAGTGGTCGAGAAAGGCGTTATTCTGTTCCGGGTCGAGCACTTCCATGAGCGCCGAAGCCGGATCGCCCCGAAAATCCATGCTCATCTTATCCACTTCGTCGAGCAGAAAAACAGGATTCTTCGTCCCCGCCCGTTTGATCATCTGGATGATCCGGCCGGGATAGGCGCCGATATAGGTCCGCCGATGGCCGCGGATCTCCGCTTCGTCGCGCACACCGCCGAGCGACAAGCGGACGAACTTCCGTCCGGTGGACCGGGCGATGGATTTGGCCAGGGAACTCTTGCCCACTCCGGGAGGGCCGACCAGGCCCAGGATGACCCCCTTGGGATTTTTGACCAATTGGCGGATGGACAGGTACTCCAGGATGCGTTCCTTGACCTTGTCCAGCCCGTAATGATCCTCGTTGAGAATGCGCTCGGCGTCCTTTATGTCGCGCTTCTCGCGCGTCTTCCTGGTCCAGGGCAAGGCGATGAGCCAATCGAGGTAGTTGCGGCAGACCGTGGCTTCGGCCGACATCGGCGGCATGCTTTCGAGCCGCTCGATCTCCTTGCGGGCCTTCTCATCGGCGTCGGCCGGCATCTTGGCCGCCGCGGTTTTCTTGCGCAACTCCTCGATTTCCGAAGCTTGGTCTTCTTTTTTGGAGACCGGCGCGCCGCCCGGCGTGAACACCCCGGGGCTCCCCGATCCCAGGGGCGACTTGCGCTTGGCTCCGCCCGCGCCCCGGCCGTCCTTCCGGCTCGATGTCTGCAGCCGGTAGATTTCGGACTCGAGGAGGATCTGGATGCGACGGAGCCTTTCCAGACTGTTGATCGTCTCCAGCAGATTCTGTTTTTCGTCGAGCGGCAGATAAAGATGGGAGGAAATGATGTCGGCGATCCGGTCGGGAGTATGCTCGCGGAGGGCCGGAATAATGGCCTGAACGTTGGTATTCTGGTTGAGCTTGAGATATTCTTCAAAAAGCGGGAGGACTCTTTTCAGAGCCTCCGGACCGTCCTTTCCGGCATCGTCGTAAACCCGGACTTCCTTGATCAAAACCTTGTAGAACGGAATCGAGCCCACATATTCCAGGATGCGCGCGCGCTTCTTTCCTTCGACGATGACGCGGACGTTTTTGTCGTCAACAGGGACGGTCCGGATGACCTTGGCCGTCACGCCCATCGAGTAGATGTCCTTGGGGGCGGGATTGTCGAACGTCGGGTCCATCTGGGCCGACAGGACGATCATCCGGTCGGTCTCCGCCGAATTTTCGAGAGCTTGAATGGAGGATGATCGGCCGATGATGAACGGGACGAGCGTGGCCGGAAACACCACCAGGTCCCGCAGGGGGATCAGAGGCAGGGTTTTCAATGTTTCCAGGGATTCGCCGTTCGGGTCCATGTCATTCTCCCACGGCCGATTTGACGCGGTCGACACTCGGGCCGCATTCCTCGACCATGCGTTTGGTGATCTTGATCCGTCCCGGTTTGCGGGCCGAGGGCAGATCGAACATGAGGTCGAGCATGAGATCCTCGATGATCGTCCTTAATCCGCGGGCTCCGAGCTTCCGCTCGACGGATTTGCGGGCGATCGAAGCCAGTGCGTCGTCGCTGAACTCGAGCTCGACCCCCTCCATGGCAAATAGCTTTTGATACTGCTTGATGATGGCGTTCTTGGGCCGGGTCAGGATATCGACGAGGTCCCGGATTTGCAGGTCGGAAAAAGTGGCCACGACGGGGATGCGGCCGACGAGCTCGGGAATCAGGCCGTATTTGATCAGGTCCTGGGGGATGAGCTCGCCGAGCAGGGCGGAAGAGGCATCGCTGGGCTTGATCTTGGACTCGGCCTTGAAGCCGACCATGGAACGTCCCAGGCGCTGGGCGATGATCCGGTCCAGCCCCACAAAAGCTCCGCCGCAGATGAACAGGATGTCAGTGGTATCGATGGGAATGAATTCCTGATAGGGGTGTTTGCGGCCGCCTTGGGGCGGAATGCCGGCCACGGTGCCTTCGATGATCTTGAGCAAGGCCTGCTGGACCCCTTCGCCCGATACGTCGCGGGTGATGGAGGGACTATCACTTTTGCGGGAGATTTTATCGATCTCATCAATGTAAATGATGCCTTTTTGGGCTTGGACGATGCTGCCTTTGGCCGCTTGATAAAGCTTGAGGACAACGTTCTCGACATCCTCGCCGACATAGCCCGCTTCGGTCAACGTCGTGGCGTCGGCGATGGCGAACGGCACGGACAGGATCTTGGCCAGAACCTGGGCCATGAGGGTTTTGCCCGTCCCGGTCGGCCCGATCAGCAGGATATTGCTCTTGGCGATCTCGACTTCCGACGAGTTCCGCGGGAGGCGGATCCGCTTGTAATGATTGTAAACCGCTACCGCGATCTTCCTCTTGGCTTGGTCCTGTCCAATGATGTATTCGTCGAGGGCGTCTTTGATAACGGCCGGCGTCGGGGATTCCTCGGGCGCCTTGGCCGCTTCCGCTTCCTTGGTCGTCTCTTTGGATTTATCGGACTCGATAATGGAATGAGCCACGTCCACACACTGGTCGCAGATGAAAATTCCGCCTGGGCCGGCGATGAGTTTTTTGACCTGGGACTGGTTGCGGCCGCAAAAGCCGCATTTAACCGAGCCCTCGGGCCGTCCGTTTCGGGTGTCGTCCATGATGTCTTGGTCTCATCTCCGGCGCCGCGCCGGGCTCCGCTTCTCCCCTACTTCTTGGAGGGAGCGCGGCTCGTGTAGATCTGATCGATGATCCCGTACTCTTTCGCCTGCGGGGCGGTCATGATGAAATCCCGCTCGATATCGGACTGGATCTTCATTTTCGGCTGACGCGTATGCTTAACCAGAATATGATACAGGGTCTCCCGCATTCGCAGGATCTCCTTGGCTTGAATGGCGATGTCGGAAGCCTGGCCGTGCGTCCCGCCGAATGGTTGATGGAGGAGGACCCGCGCGTTGGGCAGAGAGATTCGTTTGCCCGCCGTGCCCGCCGCCAGGAGAACGGCGGCCATGCTGGCCGCCTGGCCCACGCAGATCGTGGCGATGTCGTTGGTCACGTATTGCATGGTATCGTAGATGGCCAGGCCCGCGGTTATGCTCCCGCCGGGCGAATTGATATAAAGGGAAATCTCCTTCTCCGGATTTTCCGCTTCCAGGAAAAGCAACTGGGCTATGACGGCATTGGCCAGAGCGTCGTCGATTTCCGAACCGATAAAAACGATGTTGTCACGCAAAAGGCGCGAGTAGATATCGTAAGCCCGCTCGGAGCGGCCATCCTGCTCAACGACAAAGGGGATCAGGGTCATGGGAATTCCGGAAATGGTTTCAATCCATTATAGCGCGCGTGACCAGAAAGTCAACGGTCTTCCGCAGGACCAGGGTGGTGCGGAGCCCTTCCCGACGCCCTTCGGCATTGAAGGAATCCAAAAGTCGGGCGGCCGGAACGCTGTTGGCCTTGGCCAGGTCGCGGATCTCCTGGTCGATTTCCTCCTCTCCGATCTCGATTTTTTCTTCCTCCGCGATTCGCTTCAGGAGAAGGTGGCGCTTGAGGTTGGAGGCCGCCTGTTCGCGCGCCCGGGGCCGGAGTTCCTCGATGAGCGCCGGCGTGACTCCCTCGGGCCGGATCTGTTCGAGAGACTTTTTCAACACGCCGGCCGCCTCTTCCTCGATAACCGCCGGCGGCAGGTCGATGGTCGCCCCTTCGACCAGCTGGCGAAGGATATCCTCGGAAGTTTCCCGACGGGCCTGAGCTTCGCGCGACCGGAGGAGCTCGGCCCGGATCTTTTCCCGGAGGTCCGGCAAGCCGTCGTACTGGCCCAGGCTCTTGGCGAAGTCGTCGTCGAGCGCGGGAAGCTTCTCGGCTTTAATCGATAGAATTTTGAGGGTGCTTTCCACGTCTTTCCCGGCCTGGGTGCGATGGGGCGAATCAGCCGGGACAATATGACGCAGTTGTTTCGTTTCCGCGGGCTTCATCCCGATGACGGCGGCATCGACGGCGGGATCATTGCCGGTCCGTCCGGCCAAGAGGACCGCCTTTTCCACCGGACGCATGCGCTTGGTTTTATGGTCCCGGCTCTGGAGCTCGAAAACAACATAATCGCCGGCGATGACGCCCCGATCCTCGACCGGGATGTATTCAGCCGATTTCCGGCGCAAATCCTCGATCATAATGTCAATGTCGGCGTCCGGGACCGAAGCTTCTTTCCGGGTCGCCCGAATCTTCCGGTAGGCCGGCAGAACGAACTCGGGCCAGACTTCAACGACGGCCTTGAAGCGAAGCGGTTGTCCTTCCTCGAACGAAAGATCTTCGACGGACGGCGAGACCGCGGGATGGATATGCCGATCGGCCAGGACTTCTTCAAGGACTTTAGGAACAAGCTCATCGATGAGTGTCTGGCGGATTTCACGCGCGTAGATTTTCTTGACCATGTCCTTCGGAGCCTTGCCTGGACGGAAACCCTTGAGACGGGCCCGCTCGGCGAAATGTTCGAGAACATGCTCGAACTCGTGGGCTACTTCGTCGGCATGGAGCTCGACCTCGATTTCTTTGCGTCCGGGGCTTAGGTCATTCACCGTGCTTTTCAAGCGCTCGATCGTCTCGGTCATGGGGTGATCATCCTTTTTTTTGAAAGGGCCGCGATCCGGTGATCGGATCCGGACGCAGGCATTCCGGGATCGGTCATGGGCAGAGCGGGAGTCGAACCCGCACTCCCTCGTCAGGAACTAGGTCCTAAGCCTAGCGCGTCTGCCGTTCCGCCACCTGCCCATGCAGTAAATCATCACCGCTTCGGGATAGCCTGGAGACGCGTTCGAAGGGAACGGGGGAACTGGAATTTCTTTTTACCACAAACGCGTTCGGCTGTCAATTAAACATTAACATTATTCATTCTAGAAAACAGCTAAGAAAACAACGAAAAAAGAAGGGCCAAGCCGAGCCCGGGGGGAGCCCGGTTTTCGCCCGTTGGCCTGCGCCAAACTTGTCTATTTGATATATGAACGCAGCTTCGCGGCCAGGTTGGGGTCAATCGTCTGGAGCTTCTTGGCTACTTCCTGGGCACTGAATTTATCCTTGAGATTCAGGTAGATGATCCCCAGGTTGAAAAGCGCTGTTCCGTCGTCCGGCTTCAGGTCGGCGGCTTTTTTCATCGGATCCATGGCCTGGGAGTACTGTTTGGATTGCATATGGCACATGCCGATATAAAGCCAGCCGTAGAAGTTGTCGGGTACGACTTCGACGTTTTTCTTGAAGGCGTTCAACGCTTCAGGATAATTCTTTTGCATATAGTAGCAATAACCGAGCTGAAACCAGGCGTAGTCATAAGCCGGTTTGACCTCGATGGCCTTTTTATAACCGGCGATGGCTTCGGGATATTTCAGCATTTTCTGGTAAATGAAACCCAGATTGTAATGGGATAGTTCGTCCTTGGGGTTCAATTCGACGACTTTTTTGGCCGCTTCGATGGCCTTGGGCGAGTTGTTGGCCTTGTCGTACATAGACAGGATGCCGCGGTAATAGTTGATGGCATCCTTGGGGCTCAATTCGGCCAGCTTTTTATAAATCGTCTCGGCCGATTCGGGTTTCCCGCCCCGTTCAAAAGCCTGCGCCTGTTTGTAGAGGATCGATTGATCGTCCGGCTGGGCTTTGGAGGCTTCTCCATAGGCCGCGGCGGCTTTATCGAACTCCCCCCCCTCCAGGCGGCAATCGGCCAGGCTTTTATAAATCATCCAGGCATTGGCCGGTCCCGAACCCAGGAATTTTTCATAAGCGTCGGCCGCTTTGGCCCATTCGCGGGCGTCCTGGTAGGCGTTGCCCAGGAACATCAGGGCTTCCTTCTTTTCGGGATCCAGGGCCAGGGCCTTTTCCAGGTTCGGAGCGGCTTCCTGTGGCTTCTGCATCCGGACCTGGACATCCCCGAGTCCGAGATAAGCGCTGGCGCTATTCGGATCAAGCTCGATGATCTTTTTGTAAGCGGTGACTGCGTTGCTGAAATCGCGCTGTTTAAAGTAGACGGAAGCCAACAGATTCCAAGCCTCGAGGTTGTCGGGTTGGGCTTTGGAGACTTTTTCCAGGTTCCGCTGAGCGGTGTAGGATTCGTCCATCCAGGCGTAGAGTCGGCCGGACAGCCAGGCCGATTCCAGGGACGCCGCGTAATCATCGGGTGTCCAGGTCTTGAACGCTTGGAGTTTCCCGGCTTTGTCCAGGGCCGTAATGGCGGCGGCGGGAACGACGAAACGGAGCCTCCGGTCCAGGATTGTCATCAACCCGATGAACTTTCCGTCCTCGGTGAACACCGCGCTTCCAGCGAATGTTTCGGGGACGGACAGGGCCGTTTCGCCGAGCTTGACTCCCCCTCCAAGATCATACAAGGTCCTGATTTCGCCCGAGGAAACGATGATGTCACCCGATTCATTGGCCCCGACGGCCATGATCTTCTTCTTGGCTTCCAGCGAGTCGGCTACGGGAACGAGCGGTTGGGCTTTGCCGTCGATCTTGATCAGGGCCAGATCGAGGGTTTTGTCCACAGCGACGATGCCCAGCACATCGACTTCTTTCTTCTTGTAATTGAACCCGACGACACTAGCGGCCGGGCTGACGAGATGATAATTGGTGACGGCCAGTTCCTTTGTCAGGACGACCGCGGAACCCTTGGCGATTTCCTTTTTCTCCTTATCGTAACTGATAAGAAACAAAACGCCGGGATTCGATTGGGCCAGAAGCTTCTGGCCGGGGTCCTGGTCCTGGGCCGGAAGAAACGCGGCCGCGGACAGAACGGCAAGGCAAAGAATCAGAGCTTTGATTGATTTATGCATCATGATGCCTCCTCTGAACGGCCGCTGACGCGGCCGGGATTAAACAACATTCTGACACGGTCGGCTCAATCTGTCAATTCCAGCCTTGACGGTGTTAGCGAAAATTGAAAAGTGAACAGATTAAGGCTGAAAAGTGAACACCTGAGATACAGTCCTCTCCCGGGAGGACAACATGACGCAAGTTCACAAGAGATTTACTGACGGCCAGTTGCGAAGTCTGTTCCAATCATATGGCGAAGGGGATCCTCGTTTGGGTGCGGAGCGAGGGGGATAAGGCTGGACCATACGGATAATTGACTAAACCGTCTCGCTCCTGTACGTTGAAAGGGACATGAGACAGCCATTTCTCGTTCCCGCAGTTCTGATCCCTGTCGTTTTGGCCGGCGGTATCCTTTTCATTCTCAACGGCCGGATCGGGATGCGCGACTTTGAGGTCAATTACACCGCCGGTGATCGGCTCGCCCACGGCGAGACTCTTTATCGAACGACGGATGAACACTACCAGTTCAAGTATTCGCCGTCGAGCGCCCTCCTTTACCTCCCCCTGGCCCTCTTGCCGCTTCCGATAGCGAAGGTCCTCTGGTTCGTCCTTATCCTTGCGGCCGCCGTCTTTTCCACGGCGATGTCGGCCCGGTTCGCCGGCCTCCCCTTCCGCCAAGGGGGGGGGATCGTTTTTCTGCCTGGACTCGTTCTGGCAAAATATTTTTTCCGCGAGATTGAATTGGGGCAAATCAATGCCTTGATCATGGCGATTTTTCTATCCATGGCCTGGTTTCTCGTTCCGAACGGAAAGCGGCCGACCCAGAGACGGGAAGCCGCGGCAGGACTGTTGTGGGGTCTGGCCACGGCCTTGAAACCCTATGGCGTCATCTTTCTCCCTTATTTCCTGTTGAAGAAAAAATGGATTTCGGCGGCCACGGGAACGATTGGCTTGGCCCTGAGCCTCATCCTCCCGGCCGTTTCCTACGGATTCTCCGGAAACTTGGCTGTTCACAAGGAATGGATTCAAAGCTTATCCCGATCCACGCCGCCGCTCCTTGTCACGCAAGACAACGTCTCCCTTCTGGGCTTTCTTTCCAAATGGTTGGGAGCTTCCGGGGCGGCCATGGCCGTTTACGGCCTGTCGACCATCGCCTTGGCAGTCCTGATGCTTTTTGTCCTCCGGAAAGGCGCTTTGCTGCCCCATCCGGAACCCCTTGAAATCGCCCTTTTGCTCCTATTCATTCCCTTACTCTCACCGCTCGGATGGGACTACACATTCCTCTCGGCCCTGCCGGCCGTTTCTCTCCTTGTGGCCCGATTCCGGAGTTTCCCCCCACCTGCAAAAATCCTGTTGGGCCTTGATTTCGGACTCATCGCCCTGACCCTCTATGATGTCTTAGGGCGTCCCGCTTATGCGCTATTCATGTCTTGGTCCGTTTTGACGATCTGCTTCTTATCGGCGGCCCTGGCCTTGGTTTACCTGCGCGGAAAGGAATTAGTCTGACCCGATGGCGATCGAGGTTGCCTCCGGCGGCTCGCGGAATCGGTTGATTGCTCTTTACGCTTTGACCCTGGCCGGAACGGCTGTTTGGCTGGCGATGATTATGCTCGCTCCTTACGCCGCCTCCGGAGCCGGCCGGGCGGCGCCCTTTCTCTATTCCATTTTTGCGCCCGTCTGCCATCAGCGTCCGGAACGCTGTTTCTACCTCTTCGGATTTCCGCTCGCCGTCTGCGCCCGGTGTTTCGGGATCTATCTCGGGATTTTGGCCGGGCTCGGATGGTATCCCTTCGGCCGGGGATTTTCCGTCCTGCGACCACCGTCCCTCCGGACATTTATTCTTGTTTCCCTGCCGATCGGCCTCGATGCGGCAGGAATTTTTCTGCGCTTCTGGAATACCGCCAACGGAGTTCGTTTCCTGACCGGCCTTGTCTGGGGGATGATTCTTCCGTTCTTTTTTCTGACCGGCGTCGGCGAACTGGTCACCGGCGCCTCGCTTCGACGGCTTGCATCGCGGCGTAGGAATAATTAGAATCATACCTTCGTTGTCACCGGCCCGAGAACAAACCCTTCTCCGGCGCCGGAATCGGCCGAGGAGGAAAGGATGAACGGACGGAAACCCGCGATCCTCATGCCGGCTCTGATCGGCGGCATAGCCGGAGGGGTTCTGTCGGGAGTTCCCTTCCTCAATTGCCTGTGCTGCCTCTGGATTATCGGCGGCGGTATTCTTGCTTCTTATCTTCTGGTCAAAGAATCGCCGGTCCCCCTCACGGCCGGAGATGGAGCTCGGGCCGGAGCGTTCTCCGGCGTCATCGCGGCGGCGGCCGCTTCGCTCATCGGACTGCCCCTCGCCGCCATGAATTCGGCCTTCCTGCACCGGTTCATCGAGCGCATGGCCGAGTATGTGCGGGAGATGCCCGCCGGATGGGAACGATGGTTCGATCGCGGTTCGGGACCATTTTCTTTGGGCTGGTTCCTTATCGGCGTCGTCATCAACGCGGCCGTTTTCGCCGTCCTGGCCGCCTTGGGCGGTATCATCGGGATCAGCATCTTCAATAAACGGACGCCGGGATCTTCCGGGTCTTCCGCCGAAGCCCCCCCTCCCCCGTCGCCGCCTGGAAGCCTGTCATGAAACGCTGCAAGACCCAAATCATCGTTAATCCAGAATCGGCCAAAGGACAGACCCGCCGTCGCTGGACGCAGATAAAGGCCGGAATCCGCCATTTCATCCATGAGTTCAAGGTCGAGTTCACGGAGAAGCCGCTCCATGCCATTGAAATCGCCCGGTCGGCCCTCAAGGACGGGACCGATCTCGTCATCGGCGTCGGGGGGGACGGAACGATGAACGAAATCGCCAACGGCTTTTTTGAGGAGCGGCGGCTGATCAATCCCCGGGCCGCCCTGGGCATTCTTCCGTCCGGAACAGGTTGCGACCTGACTCGCTCGCTCAACATCCCGTCCCGCCTTCGAGGCGCCCTGCAGGTCATCACCGAAGCTCCGTCGAATTCGATCGACGTCGGGAAGGTTACTTTCCGCGGTACGGACGGATCGCTCAAGGAACGATTTTTCCTCAATGTCGCCGATTTCGGAGTCGGCGGGGAAGTGGTCCATAAAGTCAACACCCGGAGAATGGAACGGAGGGCCTCATCCTATGTCCGTTGCCTGGTCGAAACCATGGCCCATTACCGGAACAAGCGCGTTCGGATCAAGGTCGACGGCCGGGACCTGCCCCGAGCCGAGTATCTCATCGGTGCCGTCGCCAACGGCCGCGTCTTCGGAAAAGGGATGAAAATCGCCCCTGATGCCCGTCTCGACGACGGCTTATTCGATGCCGTTTTCGTCAAGGGCATGCGGTTCTTTGAATTCTGCCGGCATGGCTGGAAGCTTTTGAACGGCTCCCACGTCGGGTATCACAAGGTCGACGTCCTCCGATGTCGTATGGTCGAGGCCGATCCGGCTGACGACGAACTTGTGCTTCTGGAACTCGATGGCGAACAATTGGGCACGCTTCCCGCCGTTTTTGAGATCGCCCCCCGTAGCCTTCTCGTCAAAAGCTATCTGTAATAAACCCCATTCGACTCCCCGGGGTGTATCCATGGTTAATACTGAGCGGCGCTTTTTATCCTAAAAAAATAGGATTTGGCGCCGTCGAACGTATCGTCAGCGCGCCCGAAGCTGCGCCAATCGCAGGTCGTTGGTGATGATCGTCTTTCCTGAAGCATCCACAATCGTGAACACCCGGGTCCTTACGCCATTCAGCGATTTGGCAAAGGAAGCCTTGACGCTTTCAACGTAAGCCCGCGTTTCCGCGTAGGGGGGGATGCCGTCGTATTTCTTGACCGCCGCTTGGCCGGCGTTATACGCGGCCAGGACAAGCTCCGTGCGGCCGCCGTAAAGACGGGACAATTCCTTGAGATATTTCGCTCCGCCTTCGATATTCGATTCCGGGTCAAAAGGGTCTTCGACGCCGTAGTGGGCGGCCGTCCCGGGCATCAGCTGCATCAGCCCCTGAGCGCCGGCGCCGGACACGGCCCACCGGTTATAAGCCGATTCGGTTAGGACCACGGCATGGACGAGCGAGGGATCGAGACCATTTCGAAGCGCGGCGGATCGAATAAGGGAATCATACTTGGCTTTTAAGTAGGATCGGAACCCGGCCTCGGCCGGCCCGGCCATGAAGAAAACGCTCACGATGGCAGCCAGCCCACCGGTCATGATCATTCGTCGCGTCATGATCAGTATCATCCATCAAAACGGGCTTTCCGTCAATCGCCCCTAAGGGTGATCTTTCGGTCGACGTACGCCCCCGGCGGCCGGGGCCCCGGGGGTCCATTTCCGCCGTACTCGCCCTTGGATACAAACCACGGGTGAGTGGCTGGCCCCAGGCCTGTCCCTTGACCCCCGGCTCGAACATCTAGAGCAGTTTTTCGATCCATTCGGGGCTTTCGGCCAAAGCCCGATCCAGATCGTCTTTGCCCGGGCCTCCCGCCTGGGCGAAATCAGGACGACCCCCTCCCCCGCCTCCGATAATCGGGGCCAGGGCTTTGATGACGGCCGCCGCCTGGATGCGAGACGTCAAGTCGTTCGTTACGGCGGCCACGAGGAAGGCCTTGTCGTCCTGGAGAGAGCCCAGAATGATGACCCCGGAGCCGATTTTCCGCTTGAGCTGGTCCGCCAGCGTCCGGGCTTCGGCGGGGTTCAAACCGTCAAGCTTCCGGACCAGGACCTTGATGCCCTTGACTTCGCGGACCTCATTCTCGGTTTTTTCAACGCTTCGGGACATCCATTTCTGCCGCAAGGTTTTGATCTCGTGCTCCCTTTCCCGAAGGAGGTCGCGCATCTTTTCAAGCTGGACCGTGAGATTCTTGCGGGGCACATTGAGAAAGCGGGCCGATTCTCCGATCAAGCGCTCGCTCTCCTGGACATGATGAAGCGCCGCCTCTCCGGTCAACGCTTCGATGCGCCGCATCCCGGCGGCGACACTCGCCTCCGACACGATCTTGAACAATCCGATCTCCCCGGTTCGGGCGGCATGGGCCCCCCCGCAGAGTTCCTTGCTGAATTCCCCGACAACGACCATGCGGACACGCTCACCGTATTTCTCCTCGAAAATGGCCATGGCCCCGGCTTGCAGGCCTTCTTCCAGGGACATTTCCAGTACTTCGACCCTGAAATCATCCCGGATTCTATCATTGACCAGGGCTTCGACACGGACGATCTCCTCGGGCTGCAAGGCCTGAAAATGAGTGAAGTCGAACCGCAGGCGGTCCGGCGCCACGAGCGATCCGGCCTGTTTAACGTGCTCGCCCAGGACTTGACGGAGCGAGGCATGCAGGAGATGTGTCGCCGTATGGTTGGCCCGCACCATCTTGCGGCGCTCCCGATCGATGCCGGCCTCGACGATGTCTCCTTCACCGATTCGGCCCGCCACAACGCGGACTTTATGGCTTCGGACCTCGGGAACAGGGTAGAAAACGGCTTCCACGACCGCCGAAAAACATGTGTTTTTCAAAAATCCCAAGTCGCCGACCTGCCCGCCGGCCTCGGCGTAGAACGGCGTCCGGTCGAGGATGATTTCCCCGGCATCTCCATCACCGAGCGATTGAATCCGGGCCCCGTTTTTAAAGAGAGCGACGATGCGGGCCTCGGAAACGACACCGGCATCGTCTCCGGCGAAAACCGAGCTCGTTCCGGCTAGATTTTCATAAATCTTGCGCTCCTGAAGCTGGGCATCCCCCTTCCAGGCAAGACGGGCGCGGGACTTCTGCTTCTCCAGCTCGCCGTTGAAGCCCGGCTCATCCACGGCTAGCTGTTCCTCCTGGGCCAGGTCCCGGGTCAGATCCAGGGGGAAACCGAAAGTATCATAGAGCTTGAAAGCGGCTTCGCCGGGGATGACGGTCGCGCCCGATCGGCGCGTCTCGGCAGCAAATTGCTGGAAAACACGAAACCCGGAAGACAGGGTCTGGGCGAAGCGCTCTTCCTCGGCCCGGCACATCCGGGCGATGAAGTTCAGAGAGGTCAGAAGTTCCGGATACGCACCCTTCATGATGTCGGCGACGATGCCCATGAGGCTGTAGACAAAAGGTTCATCCAGACCGAGCTTGTTGCCATGGCGGAAGGCCCGACGGATCAGCCGCCGCAGGACATAGCCCCGGCCGTCGTTGGCCGGCATGACTCCGTCTCCGATGAGAAACGCCGCCGATCGGGCGTGATCGGCGATGACGCGGACGGAAACGTCGCCCTCGTCTCCGGAAGGATATTCCCGGCCGGTCCGGGCGCTCACTTCATCGATAAGCGGAGCAAAGAGGTCGGTCTCCCAATTGTTCGTCTTGCCCTGAAGCACGGCGGCTAGGCGCTCCAAGCCCATGCCGGTGTCGATCGACGGCTTGGGCAAGGGAGTCATGCGACCCGATCCATCCTGCTCGAACTGCATGAAAACGAGATTCCAGAGCTCGATAAAACGGTCGCTGCCCGATTCGATCAAGGCGCGCGGATCACCGGCTTTCAGACCGGGATTGATATCGAAATGGAGTTCCGAACAGGGACCGCAAGGTCCGGTGTCGCCCATGGCCCAGAAATTATCTTTCTTGCCGAAGCGGAAGATGCGCTCGGTTGGAACTCCTATTTCGCTTCGCCACAATTCGTAGGCCTCGTCGTCGTCCTCATAAACCGTCGCGTAAAGACGCTCTTGAGGAAGACCGAACACCTCCGTCATGAGCTCCCAGGCGAAAGCCACGGCTTCCCGTTTGAAGTAATCTCCAAATGAAAAATTGCCCAGCATCTCAAAAAAAGTGTGGTGTTTGCTCGTTCGGCCGACCTGTTCCAGGTCGTTGTGTTTGCCGCTCACCCGCATGCACTTCTGCACCGAAGCCGCCCGCGCGTAGCTCCGCGTTTCCTGTCCGAGGAAGAGGGATTTGAACTGGTTCATCCCGGCGTTGGTGAAGAGGAGAGTCGGATCGTCCTTGGGCAGAAGCGAAGCGCTGGGCACGATCTTGTGGCCGTGACGGGCGAAATAATCGAGAAATTTCTCGCGGATGCGTTGGGCGTTCATGAGGCGTTTACCTCGGATTATTTTCCGGGCTTGTCGGTCTGCCCGCTCTTTTGCATTTCTTCCAGGGCGATGTCCTGCGTCGATTGGATGCCCCGGACACGGAGACGGAAATTATCGGGGCTGGTCGAATAGCGCAACCCTTGGTCGAAGGAAATGTAGTTCTGGCTGAAGAGATGAAAGACAGACTGGTCGAACGTCTGCATGCCGTATTGAGATATCCCGGCGGCGATGGCGTCGCGGATGAGGATCGTCCTCTCCCGCTCCTGAATGCATTCCCGGACATAGGGAGTGGCGAGCATGACTTCGACGGCGGGGACGCGGCCGCGGCCGTCCTGGCGGGGAATGAGGCGCTGGGAAATGACGGCCTTCAGAATGGAGGCCAATTGGACCCGGACCTGCCGCTGCTGATAGGGAGGGAAGACCGAGATGATGCGGTTGATCGTCTCGGGCGCGTCCACCGTGTGGAGAGTGCTCAAGACGAGATGGCCGGTCTCGGCGGCCAGGATGGCGGTCTCGATCGTCTCCAGGTCGCGCATCTCGCCGACAAGAATAATATCGGGATCCTCGCGGAGGGCGCCGCGCAAACCCCGGGCGAACGACTTGACGTCCCATCCGACTTCACGCTGGCAGATGATGCTTTTCCTGTCCCGGTGGAGATATTCGATGGGGTCTTCGATGGTGATGATGTGTTCACGCCTGGACTGATTGATGAAATCAATGATCGAGGCCAAAGTGGTCGTTTTGCCGCTTCCCGTCGAACCAGTGACCAGGACGAGGCCTCTCTCGATCGCGGCGATCGACTCCGTGACCATCGGGAGGAGGAGTTCTTTAAAGCTTTTGACCTCGGAAGGAATGATGCGCAGCGCCACGGCCAGCGTTCCGCGCTGACGGAATATCGAGCCGCGAAACCGCCCAAACCCGGGCAGGCTGTAGGCCAGGTCGATGTCGAACTCTTCCTCCAGCCGTTTTTTTTGATACTCGGACATGATCTGACCGGCCACATCTTCGGTGTCTTTGGGCGTCAGCTTGGGCAGTTGGGTCAGCGGAACGAGTACGCCCTGGACACGGAACTGGGGATGGTTCCCGACTTTGATGTGAACATCAGAGGCATCCATCTCGATGGCGATTTTCAGAAGATCGTTGATATGCATGCGGTCCTCACGCTTTATTCCGGCGGGGGGGGGTCCGCTCGGAATCTTCATGTTACCCGGGCGTCGCCGTACAGTCAATCGAGAACTCAGACAAAGAAAATTAAACCCATCAAGCCCGGTAAGTTAGGAGGTTTCGCCGCAATGGGGGCAATGGCGGGACCGGAACGGAAGAGGACGGCGGCAGTTCCAGCATAAATCGCCGACCGACCGCTCCCGAGCCCGGATCCTCCCCATCATGTCATCGATCTCGGATTTCTGGTGTTTTTCGCCCCGAATGTCGGCCAGCGCCTTCAAGAGATCTCCCGGTCTGGGGAAACGTTCGTCGGGCTTGGCGGCCAAACATTTCATGATGATCTCGTCGAGTTCACGAGGGATCCGGGTGTTCTTGAGGCGAGGGGGGGTGATTTTTCCCTCTTGCGCTTTCTCCAGAATCTTGAACGGATCGGGGTCATATATAGGCGGCCGCCCGATCAGCATCTCGTAGAGGATGCACCCGATGGAATAAATGTCGGCCCCGAAGCCGGCTTTGCCAATAAATTGTTCGGGCGCCATATACGGCGGCGAACCGATGCGCGTGGTGGCATAAGGAACGTTCTGTAACCACGCCGAAGTTCCGAAGTCCGTGATCTTGACTTGGTTTTCCTCGGACACCATGATATTGGAAGGGCGCAGGTCTCGGTGGATGATCTTGTTCTTGTGGGCATGCTCCACGCCGGCCGCCACTTGACGAATGATGTCGACCGCCGCGACCAGGTCCAGGGTTTTATCCTTCTGCAGGATCTTCTCCAGTGTCCGCCCCCGGACGTATTCCATGACGAAAAAGAAGATCTTGTCCACTTTTTCCGCGGCCAGCAGGCGGACGATATTGGGGTGATCGAGGGCGGCCTGCAGACGCGGCTCCTTGAGCAGTTTATAGAGTTCAAGAGATTGCTTGTGTGGAACCTTGAGGGCGACCTTGATGTCGAGCCAGATATCCTTGGCCAGAAAGACCGAACCGAAACCGCCGCTGCCGAGCGAACGAATGATTTCGTATTTGCCGATTTTCTGGCCCTGCATAAACACTTCAGACGCTCTCCTCGGAATCGACGCCCGCCGAAGATTCAGGTCTTCTTCTTCCCCCTCTTGGGGCGCTCGGATCGCGCATTGTCCTCCCCGTCCGTCCTAACGCCTGGGCGGCTTCGAACGCCGGACCGCCTCGCCATCAATTGTGTCCAGGGTTTCCTCGCGGAGCGAGGCGAGTTGGCGAAGAATCGCCTTTTGATCCTTGGTCAAGCCGTCGGGAGTCCGGACAAGGACGCGCATGAAAAGATCGCCCGTTCGCCGGCTTTCCAGGTCGCGTAGACCAGCGCCCCGGATCCGGAAGACTTCGCCCGATTGCGTCCCGGCCGGAATTTTGAGTTTCTCCGTCTCTCCCGAAAGGAGAGGAATCTCCGCCACGACTCCCAACGCGGCTTGGGCGAAGGAGACCGATATCTCGCCGGTCAGGTTGTTGTCCTCGCGGCCGAAGAACTCGTGTTGACGGACGTGGATGACAACATACAGGTCACCGCGGCCGGCGCCGCGCTCCCCGACCTCGCCATCGCCGGCGAGGCGAAGGCGAACCCCTTCATCGACGCCCGCGGGAATACGGACTTTGAGGTTCTTCTTTTCCCGCTTTTGACCCGATCCCCGACAATCGTCGCAAGGAGAAGGGATGATTTCTCCCGTCCCCCCGCAAGTCGAACACGCTCGGGCCATGGCGAAGAATCCCTGATGATGACGCACTTGACCCCGGCCGCCGCAGGCGCCGCAGGATGACTTCCGCGTCCCGGGTCGAAGCCCTGATCCCTGGCAGCCGGGGCACGGTTCAGCCCGGTTCAAGGAAATGTCCTTCTCCACACCCGCCGCCGCCTCCTCCAGGGTGATCTCCATTTCCAGGGCCAAATCGCGGCCCCGGGTCTGGGCGCGCGAACGCTGCGACCCTCCGAACAAATCGCCGAGTCCGAAATTGAATCCGAAAAAATTGCCCAGGATGTCCTCGAAATCCTCGAAGACCGTCGAGTTGAATCCCTGGTTCACTTCACCGCGCAGGCCGTCATGGCCGAACCGATCGTAGATCTGGCGCTTCTGCGGTTCGGCCAGGACACCGTACGCTTCGGCCGATTCCTTGAAATGCTCCTCGGCGGCCTTATCTCCGGGATTGCGGTCGGGATGATGCCGCAGCGCCGCCTGCCGGTAGGCCTTCTTGATCTCGTCGGCGCCGGCATCTCGGGCGACGCCTAGAATTTCATAATAATCGCGTTTTGACATTCGTCTCCCGGGACTTTTCCCGCTCCATGATCGAATTCATTTGAATTTTACTCAGCCCGGAAGAGGGTTGGACGACCATCTTCTGCTCGCGCCCGGAGGCGACATCCTTGGCCGAGACCCGAACCATCCCGTTGGCGTCCAGTTCGAAAGTGACATCGATCTGGAGAACACCGGCGGGCGCCGGGGCGATGCCGACAAGGTCGAACATGCCGAGCGATGTGTTTTCGCACGCTCGGACGCTTTCGCCTTGAAGGACGTGGATGCGCACGCGGCGCTGGCCGTCCTCGACCGTGGTGAAGGCCTTTGTTTTGCGCACCGGGATCGTGACGTTCTTGTCGATCACCCGTTCGAACCCCTCCCGCTCGGTCTCGATGCCCAGCGAATGCGACGTGACATCCAGGAGCAGGACGATATCGTCGGACTCTCCCGACAAAATGCCGGATTGGATGGCCGCTCCGATGGCGACACTCTCGTCCGGATTGAGCTGTTCATTGGGCTTTTTTCCGAAAAACTCGGCGACGCGGCGGCGGACCAGGGGCATGCGCGTTTGGCCGCCGACCAGAATGATATCCTCGATCGCCTGCGGTGGAAGGCGGCATTCGGCCAGCGACTTCTGGATGAGCGGAAAGGCCTTTTCGACCAGGTCCCGGGTCAACTCCTCGAGCAGAGGCCGGGTCAGAGTCTTGCGGAGATGTTTGGAGCCGGACGGTCCGGAAGCGATGAAGGGGAGGTTGATTTCAGACTCGTGAGTGAAGGACAGCTCCCGCTTGGCCCTCTCCGCCGCTTCCTTGATGCGCTGGAGGGCATTCTTGTCCCGCGACAAATCGTCCCGTGTTTCACGACGGTATTCCTCGAGCAGCCACTCCACGATGCGGTGGTCGAAGTCCTCGCCGCCGAGAAAGGAGTCGCCGGTGGTGGATAGGACATGAAAAATACCGCCGCTGATTTCCAGAAGGGTGATGTCGAAGGTCCCTCCCCCCATATCGAAAACGGCTATCTTTCCCGAACGTTTGAAGTGGAGACCGTAGGCCAAGCTGGCCGCGGTCGGCTCGTTGATGACACGAAGGACGTTAAGCCCGGAGATGATCGCCGCGTCTCTCGTCGCCTGGCGTTGATTATCATCGAAATGAGCAGGGACGGTGATCACCGCATCTTTGACCGCTTGGCCGAAATAGGCCTCGGCGCATTTCTTCAAGTAACTGAGGACGAAAGCCGAAACCTCCTGGGGCGAGAGGAGCAGGGATCCGACCTCGATCTGGACGTCGCCATTGGGCGCCTCCACCAGCGTATAGGGCAGGCGACGCCGGGCTTCCTGGACCTTGGCCGAGCGGAATTTCTGCCCGATAAGGCGCTTGATGGCATAAAGCGTCCGTTCAGGGTTGGTCAGCGCCTGGCGCAGGGCCAGGTTGCCGACAAGGCTCTCCCCCGACGATGTGATGCAGACCATGGAGGGGGTCGTCGCCGTGCCTTCCATATTGGGGATGACTTTAGCCGAACCGCCGACCCGGCTGGCGACGCAGGAGTAGGTTGTGCCGAGATCGATGCCGATGATGGGTTCCATATCAATCCTTGTGGGGGACGAGGACTTTAACCATGGCCGGGCGGAGAAGACGGTCATGCAGCCAGTAGCCTTTTTGAAGCTCCTCGGCGACTTCGGGCTCCTCGATCCCTTCGACGGCTTCGGTCACGATGGCCTGTTGGAAATTGGGATCGAATCGCCGATCGGGGGCCTCGATCGGCGTCACCCCGTGCGTGCGGAGAAGGTCGGCGTATTGCTTATGGATCATCTCGATCCCTTCCTGGTAGCTTTTCGCATCGATCCCCCCGGCCGTCCGGATGGCCCGCTCAAAATTGTCGAGGATGATAAGCAGTTCCTTTAAAAGACCGGCCAGGGCAAACTGAATATAATCCGTCCTCTCCCGTTCCAGGCGTTTGCGAAAGTTGGCCATCTCGGCCGCCGAGCGGATGTACTTATCCTTGAGTTCCGCGATTTCGCGCCGCAGGTCTTCGATCTCGAGTTCACGCTCTTTCAAGCGTTCGCCGAGCGCGGGAGCCGGGTCGGATTCACGGCGCACGCGTTTCCTTGGCGGCGTTGGCCCGGCCTCGGCGTCCGGGTCGATGTCCGAGTCCACGGTTTCTTCGTCGGGCTCGGAACCCCAAATCACCGTCGGTTCGAGTTCAGGGGGCGTCGTCTCCTTCTTCTTTTTTTCGGGTTGGTCGTGTTCGGCGGTCATGGGATTTAACCTCAGTTTGAATTACGGCTGATTCTCCGGCTGAGTTTCTTGGCTACGGTGTCGACCAGGGGGATGATTTTCTGGTACGGGAGCCGCTTGGGACCGATGATCCCGAGCGAACCCAGGATCTGGTTGTCGTCGCCGTAATGGGACAGGACCAGCGCGCAATCGGCGATCTGGGGGACATTGGATTCAGAGCCGATAAGAACCTTGACCCGGTCCAGGGCGATGAAATCCGAAAGAAGACGGGCCAGATTGGCCTTTTCTTCGAAATTATGGAGGAGAATCTTCAGCGAATCAGGATCGATTTCCTCGAATTTATCGATGAGACGGGAAGCCCCCTGGACGATGATCGGCTGTTCGCGTTCCTCCTGGAGAATGGAAGCTCCCAGGAGGCTCATGAGTTTGGAATAGGCCTTGTCGAACTGGGACTTGAAGACGGGCAGCTCCCTTAGGAGATACTCCCGGATGGAGGTCAGGTTTTTCCCGGCGAAATTCTGGTTGATGTATTGCGAAGCCCGGTCGAGCTCAAGCTGAGTAAAATAAGTTTCCGCCGGAACGATTTCGGTCAGAACCATATTAAATGTCGTGACCAGGATGACCATGACCTTGGCTTCGCCGATCTTGATGAAGCGCAAATGTTGGAAATTGAGTCGCGAAATCCGCGGTGACAGGACGAAACCGACGCTGTCGGACTGGTCGGCCAGAAGGCGGGAGGCCCCTTCGAGGAGGGCGTTCAAGTCATCCTTCCGGCCCGTCCAATCGTCCGCCGGAAGCCCGGGTCCCTCGAAATTCCGGAGGTCGCCGGCGAGCAGCGTTTTGACATAGAAGCGAAGGCCCGTATCGGTTGGAACCCGGCCGGCCGAAGCGTGAGGTTGGGATAAAAAGCCCAATTGCTCCAACTTGACCATGATATTGCGGATCGTGGCCGGAGAATCGTTCAGCTCTTTCCGGTCATGCACGTTTCCGGAGCTCACCGGCTGACCGTTGTGAAGATAGGCCTCGACGATGATGCGGAGGATGATCAGATCTTTTTCACGCAATCCGGTATTCTTCATGAATTTCGCATCTTATTATAGCCCGCCCCCCGGCCGTGTCAAACCGGACTCCCCGGGACGGGACGGCTCAAGCGATCCGGATGCCGGCGTAGCCGACGACTTCGCTTTGATTTCCCGTCCGGTCGCCCGATGTCGCGTACATGATGAGATCGGCCTTCGTCGCCCCCAGGTCGAGGGCCGCGATCAGGACGGCCGCCGTCGGCTGAAAACCGCACATGGAAATATCCTCGTCCCGGACGATCTCGATCAAACCGCCGGGATCAAGGTCGAGAATCTTACGGATGGCCAGGAAGTCCTTGATCCGGGCCTCGGCGGCGCTGATGTAATGGCTCATGTCGGTGGAGGCGACCAGGAGAACATCGCGTCCGAAATCGCGGACGGACGCGGCCACGGCATGTCCGAGTTCGAGCAGATCCTCGGCCCGGGCCAGGACCGAAACGGCTACCGGAACGATGGATGGGGCGGTCGTCAGGGACTGGATGAACGGCAGTTGGACCTCGAGTGCATGCTCGGCCTCGTGCGCCTCGGGATCGACGGAAATACGCGCCGAGCGGCGGGCCAGCGACTCGGCCAATTCCGTCTGGATGGAAACGTCGCCGAGCGGCGTTTCCCAGACGCCGTCCTTCATGATCGCGAATATCGACCCGATCGACCGGTGGCTGGGCGCCAGAATGATAAAAGTCTCGGGCATCTCGACCGAGGAAAAAACGGCCCCGGCCACGGGGCCTGAGTAATCATAGCCGGCGTGGGGGGAAACGACGGCCAGCGCTTTTTTCCGGGGCTGATCGGGCGACAGAAGCTGGATCATCCGACGTTTCAGGGCCGCCGGGTCCCGGGGATAAAAATATCCGGCCACCGCCGCACGCCGCTTCCTGTCGGCCATTTGTTTATTTCTCTGTCATTGTCCGTCGTTCGTCGAAGACGATACCGAAACGGGCGATTTCCGTCAGAATCGGCCCGTAGATTTCGGGATGGATCGGAATCAGGACGCCCCGTCGGGAGATCTTCCCCTCGAGGAGAAGACGCGTCGCGGCGGCGGCAGGTAATCCGACCGTCCGGGCCATGGATGAATCCCCTCCCGGTTTACCGTAGTCGACCAGGGTGGAAGTGATCGTCTCCCCGCGGCCGTCGGCCGCCTGGACTTGGATCACGTGTTGGAGCAGGATCATGTCCCTTTCCCCCGGCGTGTAGCGGAGTTTTCCTAACATCAACCGTTCGAGCACATCCAGGGGGGACCCCTTGGCCATTTCCAGGGGTTGGTCCTGGAGAAGGCCGAGCCAATCCAAGCGATCGACGATGTCGGAGTCGAGGTCGAGTCGACGGGCCAGCAAGGCTCGAGGATCGGGCGTTCCGCTCGACGGCGTCCGGCCCCCCGGGCTTGCCCGGGGGGCCATTTCCGCCGCCCAGGCCTGTCCTTTGACCTCGCCGAGGAGGGCCAGAGTCAAGTCCAGGACTGTCAGACCGGCTAAATCCCGAACCATTGGGTCCAAAAATCCCAGGTCGGAGATTTTCTTCAGAGTTCGGCACCAGCCCGGGTATCGGAACGTCCCGCGGAACATCGTCCGCGTCTCGGGAATGCCGTAGAGCTCGATATAAGGAAGCGAATTGCGGTTGGGGTACCCCTCGAAAACTCCCATCTCCGAGACCGGAATGAGGGCGTAATGTTCAAACAGGTCACGTCCGGGGACCCGAATTTCGCGCCCCTCTTTTAGATAACAAGCATCGTTTGTTCCGGCCATCAATACGCCTCGCGGGCTCCAGGAAAACTTGTAGCCGAACGGGTTGGTATTGGCGTCGGGCGCGGGAAGTCCGCCGCAATAGGAAGTGAATCCGAGAACTTGCCCCCCGCCGTTTTTCACGCCGTGGATGATCCGCATCGCCTCCATATGGTCGATGCCCGGATCCAGTCCGACTTCGTTCAGTATGGTGATCCCCGCCGCTTTCGCTTCGGCGTCGAAGCCGCGCATAATCTCGCTGACGTAAGACGTGGTGACCATATGTTTGCCGCGGCGAAGGCAGGCTCGGGCGACCAGGGGATGGAAGGTGTATGGGACAAGGCTGATGACCACATCGACGACGCTCACTTCCGCATCCAAGGCGGCTTCATCCTGAAGGTCAAGCCCGAACGCCGAAGCGCGCGGATGGGCGCCCGCCAGGGCTGCGGCCTTGTCCGGCTCGAGATCGCCGATACGGACTTCCATGTCCGGGCGGGCCAGAAAATAGCGGACGAATGGGCCGGCAACGAACCCGGCCCCGAGAACGAGGATTCTACTCATGAGAAACGTCCTTTTCGGCATGAAGGTCGAGGAATTTCCCAAGATAGGCAAATGACGGCGTCAGCCGGCCGCGACAGAGGATCATAGCCCTCTTGAGTGGAGCGGGCAGGTCCACCCCGTCCGGACCATCCTGAAAATCCGCCCGAGCCAGGGGGGGAATGAATAGCTTGAGGGCTTGGCTGAAATAAACGGAGGATTCGAGGGAAATTTCGGCGGGCAGGTTGTCGACGGCCATGACGGTGGGTCCATGCCCCAGGAAACCGTCCGCCGCCTTGTCCGACTCGGGGTCGTAGGTGAAGACGGGATTGGCCGGGTCGGTCGAGCGGAGGGTGAACTCGACCCCCCCCCCGACATCGCAGGAGATATCGCCGATGATGCGCAGCCGCGGCCGGGACTCCCGGGCAAAGAGCTCCCGGACAAAGGATTTGGTCAGGAAGCGCGGATATTGGGGTGCCCAATAGATGCCGTTGATGAGGACGGTCAGATACGGTAGATACGACTCGAGCAAAGGCTCGTATCCGGACGGATTCTCATAATAATCCTTCAGCTCGAACAGACGGCACGCGCTGCGCGGACGAACCAAATGCTCTTCATGGAAGACGGTCTTATAGACGCGGTGGGCGGAAAAATTCTTTTGCCGCAGGAAGGCGCCGAACTTTTCCGGCGGCACTTCCTCGGTCGGTAAAAGATCAAATATTTCCTGAGCACCTTGCGAAACGTGGCCGTACCCCGTGAATCCGCACACCAGGGGGACCAACGGCTCGGGGAGGCCATTCGTGCGAATGGAATGCGCGACTTCGGCGATCTCCTCCTTGGCTTCGACCAGGCTGGTGTAATGATACATCTGGAGGAGCCCGGAGAACGGATTGGCCAGCCCTTCGGCAGTCAGTTTTTCCCCCAGTGCCCAGAGCGTATCGACCATTCCCGCTTGGCCCGCTTGTTTGCCGAAGAACAGCAGGCGCCGGCCCTGTTCATCGGTGATTTTTTCGTAATCGATCAGTGTGCAGCCGAGCGCCATGAGCCGCCGGAGCATGGGCATGTTGTGGGCTTGGCCCTTGATCGTATGGGAAAAAAAAAGATAGGCTTTGCCCGGTTCGAGAAGCGGGAGGGGAATTTCCTTCACCGCCAGGATGACCGAGCAGGACGAAAGATTCTCCTCGACCCGAATCCCCTCCAGACGGTAGTCCTCGTCCCGAAAAATACGGATGGGCGACGGCTGGGTGATGAATTGGATCCCTTGCTCCTGGCGCAAATCCCGCATATGACTCGGGATCAGGGGGACACGGCGCTCCCAAGGATTTTTGTCTTCCCGTCGGACCCCGATGATGTTGGGCATGGATGAATCCTATGACGATGATGGCGAAACAATGAATTAGACAAAATTATGGCATATCCGGCCCTTTCCGACAAGGGGGACTGAGGCGTCGGGCCCCCCCCGCCCCCGGCTCGATCCAGGGCCGGCTTTTTCACTTTCCCCCTTCCGGTTTGGTATCCGCATGACTATAATAAATCCCGTCATGTTCCACTTTCAAAACACGCTCTCCGGCCGTCAGGAGGATTTCCAGCCTCTCATCCCCGGAGAAGTCCGGATTTATACCTGCGGGCCGACCGTCTATGGCACCCCTCATATCGGCAATTACCGGGCCTATGTTTTCGAGGACCTGCTCAAACGCGCCCTCCGCTTCGGCGGGTTCCGCGTCCTCCACGTCATGAACATCACCGATGTGGACGACAAGACCATCCGCGAAGCCCGGGCGGCCGGATTGGGGTTGAATGAGTACACCGCGCCTTTCATAAAGCAATTCAAGGACGGTTTGAATGTTCTCCGCGTCGATCCGGCCGATCATTACCCGCGGGCGACCGAGCATATCCCCGAAATGACGGCGATCATCCGCGGTCTTCTGGACAAGGGTGCCGCCTATCGCAAAGACGGCTCGATCTATTTCAATATCGCCCGATGGCCCGATTACGGGAAACTTTCCGGGATGAATCCCGACGATCTGCGCACAACGGCCCGGATCGGCGTCCGACTCGAGTCGGACGAATACGAAAAGGACAACGCCCAGGATTTCGCCCTGTGGAAAGCCCCCAAGGAGGGAGAGCCGTTTTGGGAAACCGACATCGGCCCGGGCCGCCCCGGCTGGCACATCGAATGCTCGGCCATGAGCTCCAAATACCTCGGACCGACGTTCGACATCCACTGCGGCGGAGTGGACAACATCTTTCCCCACCACGAGAACGAGATCGCCCAGTCCGAGGCGTATTTCGGGAAACCGTTCGTGCGGTACTGGCTCCATTGCCACCATCTGATCGTGGACGGCGAAAAGATGTCCAAATCGAAGGGTAATTTCTTCACCCTGCCCGATCTGGCGGACCGGGGTGTGGATTTCGCCGTCCTCCGCTATTTTCTGATTTCGACCCACTATCGGCGCGTTCTCAACTTCACCTTTGAAGCTCTGGAGCAGGCGGCAGCCGCGCTGAAGCGAATCAAGGATTTTCTCCACGAGTTGACGTCCGGAATGTTTCCCCCGGGCCGGACGGACCCCGCCGCCGCCGTCCTGGAAGAGGCGCAACGGCGATTTCTCCAGGGGCTGGAAGACGATCTCAATATTTCGGCGGCCCTGACCGGCCCCTTCGAACTCATTCGCAAGGTCCATACCCTCATAAAGGAAGGGCTTCTAAGAGCGGATGATGCCGCCTCCTTCTTGGATTTCTTCCGGACCTTGGACGCGGTGTTGGCCGTTCTGCCTCCGCGGCGGCGCGAGGAGGCCCCGAACGGCCTGCTGGAGAAGATCGCCGAACGCGAAAAAGCCCGGCGCGCCGGGAATTTCCCGACGGCGGACGCGATCCGGGATGAGCTCCTGAGATCCGGGATCGTGCTCGAAGATACCAAGGACGGAATCCGGTGGAAGATCGTCAAGACCGGCGCCGACAGCTAGGCCGAGAGGGCGAGGACGCCGCCGCCCGCTTTCTCGAGAAACGCGGATTCCTGATCGTCGAACGCGGCTACCGGCGCCTGCGCGGAGAAATCGATATCATCGCCCGGGATGGGGACATGCTCGTTTTCGTGGAAGTCAAAACCCGGACCAGCCCGGAACACGGCTTACCCGAGGAATCCGTCACCCGGGCCAAACAGCATCAAATCAGGAAAATCGCCGAAGCTTACCTGTTCGACCGCCGTCTGGGGACGCCGTTTTGCCGTTTCGACGTCTTGGCCGTGGACGTCGACGACGACGGAACGATGGACATTCGCCATATTCCGGACGCGTTTTAAAATTCTCTCACCCGCGAAGCCCTTCCCTCCCCCTCGTTGCCTCTGTCGGTCGGAAGATGTCCCTTTTTTGGCATCAATTAAACCTATTCGACTCCCCAGGCTTTGCAGTCCTCATTCGCGAAGCGAATTAGGGCGGGCTGAAGCCCGGGGTATATCCAGGGTTAATACTGAGCGGCGCTTTGGCCTGTACTCATAAAGCACGGCTTCTGCTTTATGAGTGCGGCACTTTTGTCCTAATTTATAAATTAGGATTGGCGCCGTAAATGTATTATGGATTTCATCGTTCCGCAAAGAAAGGAGGTGTTTTAAAAACCAACAAAGAAACCAGGTTCTCTTACCTTTTGTATGGAGGAAAAGGCGATCGGGGTCATGGTCGGGAGATTAAAAACATCGGCAAGGGTTCAGCTCCAGATGGTTAGCGGAATTTGAGGACGACTGCGGGATCGCCGCATTGCCGAAGAAGAGTCCCGATGTTTTTACGGAACAGCGGATGAACCGCCCGGGGAGCGATGTCGTTGAGCGGGATGAGAACAAAACGGCGCTCCGCTAACCGCGGATGGGGCACTTCCAGAGCCGGGGTTCGCAGGATTGTTTCCTCCGCCAGCAGGATATCGATATCGATCGGACGCGGGCCGTTTCTCCGTCCCGTACCGCGGCCCAGGGCTTTCTCGATGGCCTGGACCGTTTGCAGGAGTTTCCAGGGGGACATCTCGGTTTCGACCTCGATCACTTGATTCAAGAACCAGGGTTGGTCGGTGAAACCGACCGGTTCGGTTTCGTAAAGGGGGGATGTTTTGAGAATCAGCAGACCCGCCCCGCGAAGCGCGCGTCGCGCCCTTGACAGCAGCTTTAGGCGCTTTCCGCAGTTGCTTCCAAGACCTAGATAATAATGCATGAGACGCTTTTCCAAAGCTCAGCCGAGGACGCCCGGAACGGCTCGGAGAAACCTCCGGATCGGTGAACCGCAGGTCTTAAGGAATCACCAAAGCCCTGGCCACAAGGTCCATCACTTGGACGACCTGCATGTCCAACCGGTAATGCTTGATGAGATCGTTCAATCCATCCACGCAATTGTGGCACATCGTGCAGACCAGCTTGGCCCCCGAAGCCCGGAGCTGTTCGGCCTTGGTTTGGGCCGCTTCGAGCCGGAGAGGCCGGTATTCTTCCATGGACAACAATCCCCCCCCGCCCGTACAGCAGAAGTTTTCGCGTCGGTTGGGATGCATCTCTCGGAAGTCGGAACAGACTCGGCGAAGCACCCGGCGAGGTTGTTCGACCAAATCTCCAGACCTGGCGATGTTGCACGAATCGTGGAACGTCACCGCTTCCGTATTCCCGGCCGGATCGACACGGAGCCGGCCGTCCTGAAGCCAGCGCTCTATCGACACCACCACCGATTCGACCGGCAGGGCCTGATCCACTCCGCTCCAATTGAATCCCTCCCAGCGTGTCGAACGATACCCATGACCGCATTCGGAGATGACGATCCGGCGGGCCCGCAGCCGTTCGGCCGCGTCGTAGACATTCTTGGCCAGCCAGCCGCCCAGGCGATCATCACCGGAAAATAACCCGAAGTTGGTCTGATCCCAGCCCCAGCGAGGCAAGGTCCAGGTCTCCCCAGCCAGGAAGAAGATCTTGGCCGCATTGGCGATCGAACGAGGGTCGAATTTTATCTCGCGCGGGTTGATGGTATACAGAAAGTCGCAATCCGAATGGTCGACGGGGATATCGAGTTCGGGACGGCCCGTCTCGGCCCGGACTTCGTCCCGCATCCAAGCCAGCGTCTCCAGGTAATCCTCCTCGCGGACGGCCATCTGGTTTCCGAACTCCCAGCTGTCACGGTCGACGTTGAAAACGCCTTCGGGCAGAATGCCCAGATCGGCCAGAAGCCCCCGCGTCATGCGAACGAGGAGGGCGGTGTCGACTCCCATGGGGCAGTTCATCGTACAGCGTCGGCAGGCGCTGCAGGTGCCGAAGACGATGTTTTTGAGAGCGTTGAGGTCCGCGTCATCGACCGGCCGGCGAGCCTTCACCCACCACGGTGCGATGCGTCCGGTCCAATCGAAATGACGTTTGAAAATCTTGCGGATCTGGTCGGCTTTGTAGACCGGAGTCATGGTCGGATCATCAGGGCGCGCCAGGCTGTAATGACAGGCCTCCGCGCACAAACCGCAATGGACGCATGCCACCAGGGATATGGCCAGCGGCCGGGTGATCCGGCGGCGCAATCCTTCGAGAAACCGATCGACATTGGGGGCTCCGGGTTCGTAGGTCGGCAGGCGGCCTTCGAAGACCGAACGAAGTCCGTCGGACTTGGCCTTTTCCTGCGTTCGGGTAACGAGCGCAGCGTCGAGCGCCGGGGATCGTTCGAGGGGTGGACGTTTCATCGGGCCCCTCCCCGCCGGGATCGGCCTTGGGGCGGCCAAGCGCCGCGGTGACCAAGCGTCCGACCCAGGTATATTCGAGCGAAGGGATAATAGAGATAATGCCCGATTTTTGAAAACGGAACATATACAAGAAAGAAGGTCGTCAGGCTGAAGAAGAGGATGAGAGGCCATTCCGACCGATCGGCCAAAGGCGATAAGGCCAGGATCCCGGACGCGAAATAGACGATCATCAAGATCAAGGAGGCGAAGTCGTCCGGCGTGCTGACCATCCGCAAAACCGGGGTGGTCAACCGGCGGTAAAGCCGCACCATTCCGACCAGAAAGGCCGAAGCCATCAGGACCGTGAATGTCCAAGCCAGGAAGGCATTTTCCAAGATGACGGGCGCATAAGGTATAAGGAAAGTCGCCGATATCGCCGCCGCTACTCCGATATGGAAGACGACGAATTGGAAGTAGAACCAGGGGCGTTTCCGCGTCGATTCCATGCCCCCTGGGTTGGCGATATTTATCAAAGAATAAGCCGCTCCGGCCGCCGCCCGGCCGGCCGGACGGGTGCGTTCCCGGCGGGGGGGGAAGCGAAACAACCAGGCCACCCGCAGGGCGTAGACCGAGGCCATGAATACCAAAGCGGCCAACTGAACCTCGTCTTTGAGTATCTCCAGGAACGGGCTCACGGGAATTTCCTTTCCGCGGGGCGGTCCGACCCCCAGCCGGACGCAAAAGCATACCATAATCCCCCGCGGCCGGGAAAGCCTGTGTACTGGGTCAGGACATGGTGGACACCTCTTTCGCCTTGTGGGAGCGCTTCCATTGCAGGAAGAAGGCATGGGGCGTCAGGTAATCTAGCGCTTGGTGGGGACGGATATAGTTGAACTCATAGGCATATTGGTCCAAC